>NZ_PXWG01000195.1 GCF_003011965.1 Streptosporangium nondiastaticum | reverse complement strand
ACCGGCTAAGCCGGTCCGCCCGCCCTTCGCGGTAAGGGAGGCCTACGAGTTGTACGTGCTCTGCGCGCGCTCCAGGCCGTCCACGATCAAGGACTCCACCGCGTCCGCGGCCCGGTCCACCTCGTAGCCGAGGTCCTTCCGCTCCGTGGACGAGAAGTCCTTGAGCACGAAGTCCGCCACCTGCATGCGACCGGGCGGCCGCCCGATCCCGAACCGCACCCGCAGGTAGTCCGGGCCCAGGGACTTCGTGATCGACTTCAGGCCGTTGTGGCCGTTGTCGCCGCCGCCGAGCTTCAGCCGCAGCTGGCCGTAGTCGATGTCCAGCTCGTCGTGGACGGCGATCACCCGCTCGACGGGCACCTTGTAGAAGTCCCGCAGCGCCGTCGTCGGCCCGCCCGACAGGTTCATGAACGACATCGGCTTGGCGACCACCACCCGGCGGCTGGAGGGGCCGGGCGCGCCGAGGCGGCCCTCGACGACCTGGGCCCGCGAGGCCTTGTGCGCCTTGAACTTGGCGCCCATCCGCTCCGCGAGCAGGTCCGCGACCATGAAGCCCACGTTGTGGCGGTTGCCCGCGTACTCCGGCCCGGGATTGCCCAGGCCCACGATCAGCCAGGGGCTGGAGTCGTCCGTCATCTGCATGTCTCCTTCATACGCCAACCGCCGTCCCGCTTCCTCATCGGGAGCGGGACGGCGGTCGGGAAGAAAAGCCGGGTGCGGCGAGGATCAGGCCTCGGCGCCCTCAGCGGCCTCGGCCGGGGCGGCCTGGCCGGCGACGACGTGCAGGACCACGGCGTCGGCGTCGACGGCGAGGGCGACACCGGCCGGCAGGACGACGTCCTTGGCCAGGACGGAGGCACCGGCCTCGAGGCCCGCGACGGAGACGGTGACGGCCTCGGGGATGTGGGTGGCCTCGGCCTCGACCGGCAGGGCGGTCAGGGTGTGCTCGATGAGGTTGCCGCCCGGGGCGATCTCGCCCTCGGTGTGGACCGGGACCTCGACGGTGACCGTCTCGCCGCGCTTGACGACCAGCAGGTCGACGTGCTCGAGGAAGCCCTTGAGGGCGTCACGCTGGACGGCCTTGGGGATGACGAGCTCGTCGCGGCCCTCGATGTCCAGGGAGAGCAGGACGTTCGGGGTCTTGAGGGCCATCATCAGGTCGTGACCCGGCAGGGTGACGTGGACCGGCTCGGAACCGTGGCCGTACACGACGCCGGGAACCTGGTTGGCGCGGCGGATGCGGCGGGCAGCGCCCTTGCCGAACTCGGCACGGACCTGGGCGGGGATCTTGATCTCAGCCATGGTGCACTCCTCTGAGTAGCTGATCGATGGGCCGTTACCCGGCCGCATACGGACCTGCTACGAAGAGCGCGTCGATAACGGACCGCCGCACATGAGTGCGGCCTCCCTCGCCGAGCAACTCAAGGAGTGTACCCGGCGGGGGAGGCCGCTCAGAAATCGATCAGGACCGGCCGGTCCCAGGACGATCGTTTTTGCAGCCGGCAGACCAGTGCTGCCGGAGGCTCACTGCTCCTCGAAGAGGCTCGTCACCGAGCCGTCCTCGAAGACCTCGCGCACGGCGCGCGCGATCGTCGGGGCGATCGACAGCACCGTGATCTTGTCGAGCTCCAGCTCGCCCGGCGTCGGCAGGGTGTTGGTGAACACGAACTCGCTCACCTTGGAGTTCTTCAGGCGGTCCGCGGCGGGACCGGACAGCACACCGTGCGTGGCCGTCACGATGACGTCCTCGGCACCGTTGGCGAACAGGGCGTCCGCGGCGGCGCAGATCGTGCCACCGGTGTCGATCATGTCGTCGACCAGGACGCAGACGCGGCCCTTCACGTCACCGACGACCTCGTGCACCGTCACCTGGTTGGCGACATCCTTGTCACGGCGCTTGTGGACGATCGCCAGCGGCGCGCCCAGACGGTCGCACCAGCGGTCGGCGACGCGCACGCGGCCGGCGTCCGGGGAGACGACCGTCAGCTTCTCGCGGTCGACCTTGGCGCCCACGTAGTCCGCCAGGATCGGCAGCGCGAACAGGTGGTCCACCGGGCCGTCGAAGAAGCCCTGGATCTGGTCCGTGTGCAGGTCGACCGTGAGGATCCGGTCCGCGCCCGCCGTCTTGAACAGATCGGCGATCAGACGGGCCGAGATCGGCTCACGGCCGCGGTGCTTCTTGTCCTGACGGGCGTAGCCGTAGAACGGCACGACCACCGTGATGGAGCGGGCCGACGCGCGCTTCAGCGCGTCGATCATGATCAGCTGCTCCATGACCCACTTGTTGATGGGAGCCGTGTGGCTCTGCATCAGGAAGCAGTCCGCGCCACGCGCCGACTCCTGGAAGCGGACGTAGATCTCGCCGTTGGCGAAGTCGAATGCCTTGGTCGGGACCAGGCCGACGCCCAGCTGGTGCGCGACCTCCTCGGCAAGCTCGGGGTGGGCGCGGCCGGAGAAGAGCATCAGCTTCTTCTCGCCGGTCGTCTTGATCCCGGTCACAGCACAGTCTCCTTGGATGTCGCTTTGTGTGCGCTTATCACGGTACGCCCCGCACGGCGTACCCGTGTCACGGTCACTGCTCGCCGTCGGTCTCCCGGTGAGCGGTGGAAGCGGCCTGTGCGGCTGCGCTTCCCGGGCGCTTACGTGCCACCCAGCCCTCGATATTCCGCTGCTGTCCACGTGCGACGGCCAGCGAACCCGGGGGCACATCCTTGGTGATGACCGAGCCGGCGGCGGTGTACGCGCCGTCCCCGATCGTGACCGGAGCCACAAACATGTTGTCCGATCCGGTGCGGCAGTGCGAGCCGATCGTGGTGTGGTGCTTGCTCACACCGTCGTAGTTCACGAAGACGCTCGCCGCGCCGATGTTGGTGTACTCGCCGATCGTCGCGTCGCCGACGTAGGACAGGTGCGGCACCTTGGTGCCCTCACCGATCTCGGCGTTCTTCATCTCGACGTACGCGCCGGCCTTTGACTTCGGGCCGAGCTTCGTCCCCGGGCGCAGGTAGGCGAAGGGGCCGACGAGGGCGCCCGCGCCGATCAGGGCACTGTCCGCGACGGTGTTGTCCACGCGCGCGCCGGCGCCGACCGTGGTGTCCGTCAGGCGCGTGTTCGGGCCGACCTCGCTGCCGGCGGCCAGGCTCGTGGCGCCGATCAGCTGGGTGCCGGGGTGGACGATCGCGTCGGGCTCGAACGTGACGGTGACGTCGACCCAGGTCGACGCCGGGTCCACGACCGTGACGCCGCTCATCATCGCCGCGTGCAGCAGCCGCTCGTTGAGCAGCTTGCGGGCCTCGGCGAGCTGGACGCGGTTGTTGATGCCGAGGATCTCGCGGTGGTCGTCCGCGACGGCCGCGCCCACCCGGTGCCCGGCCTCGCGCAGGATGCCCAGGACGTCCGTCAGGTACTCCTCGCCCTGGCTGTTGTCCGTGCGGACCTTGCCGAGGGCGTCCGTCAGCAGCTGCGCGTCGAACGCGAAGACCCCGGAGTTGATCTCGCTGATCGCGCGCTGGGCGTCCGTGGCGTCCTTGTGCTCGACGATCGCCGTGACGGCGCCGCTGTCGTCGCGCACGATGCGCCCGTAGCCGGTGGAGTCGGGGACTTCGGCGGTCAGCACGGTGACGGCGTTGCCGTCGGCGGCGTGGGTGTCGCTGAGGGTCTTCAGCGTGGCGCCGGTCAGCAGCGGGGTGTCGCCGCAGACGACGACCACCGTGCCGTCGAGGGCGATCCCGCTGTTCGACAGCTCTTCCAGGCCCATGCGCACGGCGTGGCCGGTGCCGTTCTGCTCGTGCTGGACGGCGGTGCGGGCCTCGGGGTCGATCTGCGCGAGGTGCGCGGAGACCTGCTCGCGGGCGTGCCCGACGATCACGACGAGGTGCTCGGGGTCCAGCTCGCGCGAGGCGGCGACGACGTGGCCGACGAGGGAACGTCCGCAGATGGCGTGCAGGACCTTGGGGGTCGCCGACTTCATGCGGGTGCCCTCACCCGCTGCGAGAACGACGACGGCTGCCGGGCGGTTGGCGCTCACGGGTGTGCCCTTCGGCTTCGGGTGGTGGACATCCGAAGGATACCGGTGCGTTTTACTGCTGAAACGCGCGCGGGTCCTGACCTGGGCGGTCAGGACCCTGCTCGGGGCTCCCGGGGAAGGAATCGAACCCTCATTCAATGAACCAAAATCATTTGTCCTGCCATTAGACGACCCGGGATGGTTCGTCCGTTGCGCCCGATTCGCTTGATCGGACGCGGTCGCAGCCAACACTATGCCGTACGGGTGCCCGTCAGTGCGACGGTACGGCGGGTAACGGGGCGGAGTCGCGGACCCGGGGCGGCTCGTCATGGACAGGAAAAGGTGTGGCGGCCTTCCGTAGTCTGGGTGGTATGACCACAACGGGGGCAATCGCGGAGGCGGGCGCGCGCGGCGCGCCGGACGGGCCTTGGTGGTGGGCGCGGCGGCGGAGCATGGTGCTCGACGTCGCGCTGGCGCTGGTGTCCGCACTGGAGTGCGCGGCGGAGGGCGCGGCGTTCGCCGGTGATCACGGGATACCGAGGGCGCTCCCGACCCTGGTGGGGCTGCTCGTCGGTGCCACGCTGATCTTCCGGCGCCGGTGGCCGGTGGCCGTGGTGCTGCTGGGAATCGCGATCACCCCGGCCGAGCTGGGGTTCCTGCTCGGCATCGTCGGCCTCTACACGCTGGCCGCGTCGGACGTGCCGCGCCGGCTCACGGTGATCCTGGCCGCGGTGTCCGTGGCGGGGACGTTCGCGGTCACCTTCGCGAAGTTCCACCAGAACGTGGGCGACGAAGGCGGCCCCCCGGACATGTGGGCGACGCTGTTCTTCTCGACCCTGGTCGCGCTGGGGCTCACGGCGCCCCCGGTGCTGACGGGGCTGTACGTGGGCGCGCGGCGCCGGCTGGTCGAGAGCCTGCGGGAGCGGGCGGACGGCCTGGAGCGGGAGCTGTCGCTGCTGGCCGAGCGGGCCGAGGAGCGCGCGGTGTGGGCGCGCAACGAGGAGCGGACGCGCATCGCGCGCGAGATGCACGACGTGGTGGCGCACCGGGTCTCGCTGATGGTGGTGCATGCGGCGGCGCTGCAGGCCGTGGCCCTGAAGGACCCCGAGAAGGCCTCGCGGAACGCGGGCCTGGTGGGGGACATGGGCCGGCAGGCGCTGACCGAGCTGCGGGAGATGCTCGGCGTGCTGCGGACGTCGTCGGAGGAGTCCGTGCCCGAGGCGGCCTCGGCGCTGGACTCGCGGCGCCTGGCGGAGGTCGCCGCGGCGGCGTCGGCGCGGGTGTCCGCGGGTGTGGGCGCCGGGGGCCGCGCGGATGCCGGTCCGCTGGACGGCGGGTCCGCGTCCGGTGACGGTCCGTGCCTGGACGGCCTGGAGGATCTCGTCGGGCAGTCGCGCGCGGCCGGGATGGCCGTGGAGCTGTCGGTGGAGGGCGAGGAGCGCGCGTACGGCGCACGGGTGGAGAGCACGGCGTACCGCGTGGTGCAGGAAGCGCTGACCAACGTCCACAAGCACGCCCCGGGCGCGAAGGCCGTCGTGCGGGTCGCGCACCGCGGGGCCGAGGTGGCGCTGCAGGTGGAGAACGGGCCGTCGGACGGCGGCGCGGCCGCTCCCGGCCTGCCGAGCGGCGGGAACGGCCTGGTGGGGATGAAGGAGCGGGTCTCGGCGCTGGGCGGCGTGTTCGTGTCGGGCGCGACGGACGCGGGCGGCTTCCGGGTGTCGGCGGTCATCCCGGCGGGGTCGGCGGACAGCGTGGCCGCGGGGGCGTAGGGCGGAGCGGGGGCGCGTGGCCCGGTGCGGGCGCTCGGCCTTTCTAGTTCGGCGCGGTGTGTGCCGTTCTGCGGCTGTTCGGCGCCCGGCCGGGTTTCGGCCGGTTTTCGCCTGGTTTTTGGCCGGTTCGCGTTGCTCCGGTCAGCGGTGGCACGGACCGGTGCCGGCGCCTCCTGCGGATTCCGTACGGGCCCGCGGAACGCGTAGGGGCCCGCGGATTCCGTACGGGCCCGTGGATCCCGTACGGGAAACGGATCAGCGGCGTCCCGTGCCCGCCGACAGCCGTGACGGCCGGGTTCCGCTGACGAGCGTGCCGATGGCGTGGTCGATGTCCGAGCCGAGGTACCAGTCGCCGGTGTGGTCGAGGCTGTAGACGCGGCCGTGGGCGTCGATGGCGAGGAGCGCCTGCCCGTCCGCCTCCTGCCCGAGCGGGCACACTTCGGCCCCCAGTGCGCGCCCCAGGTCGGCGACGGTGCGTGCGAGGTGGAGGCCGTGCAGCGGGTCGATGTGGAACGGCGTCGGGGCGATGTGCCGGCCCGTCCCCGTCCCGGTGATGTGCAGGCCCCCGAACTCCGCCCAGGCCTCGACGGCGGCGGGGAAGACGGTGTGCCGGTGGCCGGCCGGGGAGGAGTGGGCGCGCAGGGCGTCGGCCCAGTTCTCGGCGGCCTTGATGTCCCAGCGTCCGGGCTGCCACCCGGCTTCGCGCAGGGCGGCGTCCACGGCGGCGGGGAACCGGGTGGCCGCGGTGCGGTCGAAGGCGCGCATGTGGTCAGCCCTTGTTCTTGAGTGCGGCGGCGCTCTTGAGCACGGCGGCCTTGGCGGGTGCGGCGGGGTCGACGCTGCGTACACCGAAGTGGTTCAGCAGCGCCGTGCAGGAGCGGCACGGCGGGGCGTACGCGCCGTGCCGGGGGTCGCCCTCCTCGCGGATGTGCCGGGCGGTGAGCTTGGCGTGCTTGAGGGCGCGCCGGGCCTCGCCGTGGGTGAGGGGTTTGCGGGCGGCACGTTTGCTGCGGCTGTTCTCGTGGGCGGTGAGGAAGCGGGTCAGCAGCAGCGCCTCGGAGCAGCGGCCGGTGAAGCGCTCGCGCCGGTCGCTGGTGAGGGTGTCGAGGAAGTCCTGGACGAGGGGGTGCAGGGCGGGCGGCACGTCGGCCTTGCCGCCGGTGCAGGTCAGCGTCTCGCCGCGGACCGACAGGGCGGCGGCCACGGCGGGCAGGATGCCGTCCCGGCGGTGGAGCAGGGCGGGGGGCCGGTCGGCGTCCTCGGTGCTCCAGGTGAGCCGGGGGTCGCCGGAGGCCGTCGTGCCGTGGTCGTCGGCCGGCGGCCGGTCCTGAGTCGTGTGCATGGTGGTTCTTCCCTCCCTGCAATCCCCCTGTTGCGGGGATCAGCCTGCCAAACGGGACGGCAGGTGTGGAAGTCAGGTCGGGGTTGGCGGGGTGTCGCGTGGTGTTCAGGTGTCGGATGGTCGGACCGGTGGGGGCGCGGCGGCGTGGCCGGGACGGTGCTCACGGGGCGTGACGGACGTCCGCCGGCCGGGCCGGGAGCGGCGGGGGCGGACCTGGGCGCGGCCCCCGTCTTGCGGTACCGCATAGGCTGTGCGCCACGGGGTGTTCTCGGCCATGGGGACACCGGCCGGCCGGGCCGCCCCGTGGCCCGGGCGGGGGACCGGTGACGCGCGGCGACCGCGGCGTTCGTCGGGGCCTTTCGGATCGACGGGGCCTTTCGGATCCACAGTCAGCAGGGGGCTTCCGCCATGACGACAGGTCGGCTCGGGCAGCAGGCCGCGCCACCGAACGCGGCCTACGCCGGGCAGGTCGTGCACTTCCCGGACCCGGTCCGCGCCAGCCGCTATCCCAAGGGGGTGCGGATGGACGACTCGGGACACCCGGACTTCTCGCCGTACGCGCGGGCGGCCGCGGAGATCGCGGAGCCGCCGGAGGGCTTCGGCGTGGACGAACTGCGGCTGACGGACTACGTGTCCGCGAACGCCGCCCTGCACGCTGCCGGCCACGAGCTGTGGGCCAGCCTGCCGTCGGTCGCGACGCCGCACGGCTGGACGTGGCACCACGTGGCGGGCACGCGCCGGCTGGAGCTGGTGCCCGCCGACGTCAAGGCGCTGCTGCGGCACCACGGCGGGCTGGCGACGGCCGCCGTGGACCAGGAGAAGCGCGGCACGCGCCCGCTGCAGGAGACCCGGCCGGTGCACTTCGTGCTGCCGCAGCGGGACCTCGCGGTGACGGAGGAACAGGTCCAGGGCGTCGAGGAGGACCTCGGCTACCGCCTGCCGGGCGCGTACCGGGCGTTCCTGAAGGCCGCGGGCGGCTGCGCCCCGGTCGGCGCCGCGCTGGACGCCGAGCTGGGCCTGCTCATCGACCAGCCGTTCTTCACCGTGCGCGACGAGGCCGCCGTGAACGACCTCGTCTACGTCAACAAGTGTCTGCGCGACCACTTCACCAAGGACTATCTGGGCGTGGGATTCGTCCAGGGGGGCGTACTCGCGGTGAAGGTGAAGGGCGAGGCGACCGGCTCGGTCTGGTTCTGCCCGTACGACGACGCGCGCGACCGGGACGGCTGGACGGTGCAGGAGCGGGTGGAGCGGCTGCTGCTGCCCTGTGGTGAGGACTTCGACGTGTTTTTGTCGCGGCTGGCGGGCGGTCCGCCGGAGCTGGAGACGGTGGCCGGCCTGATGGTGGACGGCGGCTTCGCCTACGCCGTCCCGGTGGAGGGGTGAGCGCGCGGTGGTGACGTTCGCGCAGGCGCAGGAGCGCGGTGAGCGCTGGGCCAACGGTGACGTGCCGGCGTACCAGCACCGGGAGGTGCGGGTCCGCGAGTTCGACCTGGGGTTCGTGGTGTGGGCCGAGGACCGCGAGGACGGTCCGACGTCCGACGGCGGGCACGCCAGGCTGGTGATCGCCCGGGACAGCGGGGAGACGACGCTGTGGCCGGCGCTGCCGGTGGGCGAGGTCATCCGGCGCTACGAGGAGGAGTACGGAGCCGTGGCCGTGGAGGAACCGGAACCGTCGGACGCCCCGCCCAAACGGCTGGACCTGAACGCGACGTCGTTCCTGCTGAGCCCGCCGCAGTGGCTGCAGGACGCGGCGGACGCGATGGGCATTCCGGACCGGAGGAGCGACGGCTCGACGTCGGGCGGCGGGTCGCCGGCCGGTGCGGGGGCGTCTTCCGGTACGGGGTCGTCTTCCGGCGCGGGTGCGGGGACGGGTGCGGGTTCGCTTGCTGGTGCTGGTGCTGGTGCTGGTGCGCCCGCGGCCGGATCCGGCGGGTCCGCCGGTGGCGCTTCGGGCGCGCTTACGAGTGCGCCTGACGGAGCGTCTGCGGGCGGTGCTTCGGGTGCGCACATGGGGGCGCACATGAGTGCGTCCGCCGACGCGTCCGCTGACGGCGCTTCGGGCACGTCCGCGCGCTCCGCCGCGTCCTCGGACGCGTCGCTGGGCGCGCCGGTGCCGCTGGCCGCTCCCCTGTCGCCGGCCGGGCCTCCCGCCACGCCGGGCGGGCCGGTTTCCGCCGCCGGCGCCGTAGCGGACAAGCAGCCCCCGGCG
>NZ_PXWG01000194.1 GCF_003011965.1 Streptosporangium nondiastaticum | reverse complement strand
CGCCATGACCGCGCACGACGCCACCCACGCCGCGACGGCGGGCGCGACCAGCCGCAGATCCGGCGGGCCCGCCTCCCCGGCGGCCCCGCGGACGGCCCCGCGGAGCGCCCCGCCTGTGGCGGCTGTCCCGACTGTGCTGACGGCGGCCGTCATGGCTGCACCAAGGGGCGGAGGTCGGTGAAGCGGCGACTGCCGATCCCGTTGACCTTGCGAAGCTCCTCGACCGAGCGGAAGCCGCCGTGCTGCGTGCGGTAGTCGAGGATGTGCCGGGCCAGGACGGGGCCGACGCCCGGCAGCGCGTCCAGTTGCTCGACCGTCGCGGAATTCAGGCTCACCGGGCCGCCCGGCGCGGGCCCTCCCCCGGCGGCGGCCAGTCCGGGCGCCGGCGCACCGCCCGGACCGGCCGGACCGCTCCGGCCCGCCTGTCCGCCCTGACTGCCCTGACCGCCCGCCGGGGCGCCCACCACGAGCTGCTCCCCGTCCACGAGCACACGCGCCCGGTTGAGGCCCGTCGTGTCCGCGCCCGGACGGGCTCCCCCGGCCGCGGCCAATGCGTCGGCCACCCTCGAACCCGGCGGCAGGCGCAGCACGCCCGGCCTGCGGACCTTGCCCGCCACGTCCACGACCACCACCCCGCCCGTACGGGACGGCGAGGCCACGGCCGGCGGAGGCGTCGGGACCACGACGGCGGGCGTCTCCCGCGCGGGCACCCGGACGGTCCGCGGGCGCCCGGCCAGGAAGTGGTACGCGGCGAAAGCGCACGCCGCCGCCAGCACGATCGCCAGTGCGGCGAGCGTCTTCGGCTCCATGCCGCAGCGCAGTTGCAGCCACAGCGGCAGGCGCTCCCGCACCGCGAGCCGCCAACGCCCGCCCTGCGGCGGGCCGTTGCGCCCGGGTAGCGAAAGGTGCCCGTTCGTGCGATCGGTCATGCGCAAGACGGTAGGGCGATTGCCCTGATCCCGCTGAGACGGCCTGATTTCCGTGGATAACCCGGCAGTTGTGGATAACTACGCCGCCCGGGAGGGGGAATTGACGCCGGGCCGCATCACGGCCGGGCGATCCCGTAAGCGTCCGGGCGCCGGGCGCCCTGGGCGGGCCCGAGCCCCGGCCGGAAGCCCGGGGCCCTACTTCGGCGCCACCACCACGCCCAGCAGTCCCGGGCCCGTGTGGGCGCCGATGACCGCTCCCACCTCGCTGACGTGCAGCTCTTCCAGCGCCGGGAGCCGTTCCCGCAGACGGTCGGCCAGTTCGGTCGCGCGGTCCGGCGCCGCCAGGTGGTGGACGGCGATGTCGACGGGCGACCCGCCCGCGCGCTCCACCGCGATCTCCTCCAGCCGCGCGATCGCCTTGGACGCCGTGCGCACCTTCTCGCGCAGCTCGATCCGGCCGTCCTCCAGCTGCAGCAGCGGCTTGACGGCGAGCGCCGAGCCCAGCAGGGCCTGGGCCGCGCCGATCCGGCCGCCCCGGCGGAGGTAGTCCAGCGTGTCGACGTAGAAGAAGGCGGCCGTGCCCTGCGCGCGCTTCTGCGCCGCGGCGACCGCCTCGTCGAGGGTGCCGCCGGCGTCCGCCGTCTCGGCGGCGGTCAGCGCGCAGAAGCCGAGGGCCATGGCGACCATGCCGGTGTCCACGACCCGCACCGGCACCTCCGCGTCGCGCGCCGCGAGGAGCGCCGCGTCGTACGTGCCGGAGAACTCCGACGACAGGTGCAGCGAGACGATTCCCTCCGCCCCCGCCTCGGCGGCCGCGCGGTAGGCCGCCGCGAAGACCTCGGGGCCGGGCCGCGAGGTGGTCACCGGCCTGCGCTTCTGCAGCGCCTCGGCCACGCAGCGGGCCGAGACCTCGGTGCCCTCTTCGAGCGCCTCGCCCCCCAGCACGACGGTGAGCGGTACGGCGGTGATGCTGTGCCGCTCCATCGCCCGCTGCGGCAGATAGGCCGTTGAATCAGTAATGACAGCGACATGGCGGGACATGTTCCGGAGGTTACCCGCCGGGGCGCTCCGACGGCAGTACGGGCCCCGTACAGGTGATCATCCTGCGGGACGGCCGGACAGCGGGCGCCCCGATGAGCTAGACCTCATGGGCGCATTCCATGGGATCCCCTGGGCGCATCCCCTGGGCGCGCCGGTCAGCCGGCGCTCTCCGGCCGGCTCGTCTTCTGCCACGAATAGCCCGGCGAACGCCACGCGTCCCGGTCGCGGTCCCGCCCGGTGATCGCCCGCGGCTCCGGCCGCTCCCCGGCCGGTGCCCCGGCCCCCGATGCCCCGGCAGCGCCCGATGCACCTGATGCACCACTGGCACCGCCAGCACCCGCCCCCGAAGCCGTGCCCGCCCCTGCAGCCTCGTCAAGCCCCTCGTCGCTCCAGTGCCGCAGCGCGCCCGCCTCCATGCGGATCTGGCCGCTCAGCGTCTCCAGGTCGTCCTCGGCGAAGCGCCGGGCCCGGTCCTGGGCGGCGAAGCGCAGCGAGTCCGCCGAGTCCTTGACGCGGGCCGTGCGCTCGCGCAGCTCGGGCAGGCGGGCCGCGATCCGGGCCTTGTCCGGCTCGGTCTCCAGCCGCCTCAGCTCGTCGTCCAGCTCGTGGCCGTGGGCGCTGAGGCGCTGGAAGAGGGCGAGCGCCTCGGAGAGCGAGGGGTCCTCGGGGGCGGCGGCGTGCAGGGCGTCCTGCGTGGCGCGCATCGACGTGCGCAGCGAGAGGCGCAGCTGCGCGACCTCACCGGCCGGGCCCGGCTGGGCGAACTGCCGGGCCTTGAGGCGGGTGTCCTCGACGGTGCGCCGCGCCTGGTGGACCGTGCGGTCCACGCCGCGCTTGACCGCCCGGACCGTCCTGACCGTGGCGATCACTGCCAGCGCGACGAGGACCGCGAAGATCAGTGCGACGATCACGGCCACGGCTTCCATGACGCTCCTCGGGACGGTGCGGGGACGGCGGCCGCCGTCTCCCCTCCACCGTAAACGGCACGGGCAGGCCGCGGGTTCCGAACGAACCCCCAACCTGCCCGTAGGGAAGAACCCTCAGCCGGCCGAAGCAGGCCGGACCGGACTACGCCGGAACGATGTTCACCAGCTTCGGCGCCCGCACGATGACCTTGCGGATGCCCGCGCCGCCCAGCGCCGCGACGACCGCCGGGTCGGCCAGGGCGACCTTCTCCAGCTCCTCGTCGGAGATGGCCGGCGGGACCTCCAGCCGCGCCTTGACCTTGCCCTTGATCTGGACGACGCAGGTCACGGCCTCGTCGACCAGGTAGGCGGGGTCGGCGGCGGGGAAGTCCGCGTGCACCACGGAGCCGGAGCGGCCGAGCTTGCGCCACAGCTCCTCGGCGATGTGCGGGGCCAGCGGCGCGATCAGCAGCACCATGGCCTCGGCGACGGACCGCGGGACCTCGCTCAGCTTGGTCACGTGGTTGTTGAGCTCGGTGATCTTGGCGATGGCGGTGTTGAAGCGCAGGTTCGCCAGGTCCTGGCCGACGCCGTCGATCGCCTTGTGCAGGGCGCGCAGCGTCGCCTCGTCGGCCTCGGAGTCCACCACGGTGACCTCGCCGGTGGCCTCGTCGACGACGTTGCGCCACAGGCGCTGCAGCAGCCGGTACTGGCCGATGACGGCGCGGGTGTCCCAGGGTCGGGAGACGTCCAGCGGGCCCATCGCCATCTCGTAGAGGCGCAGGGTGTCGGCGCCGTACTCGGTGCAGATCTCGTCCGGCGTGACGGCGTTCTTCAGGGACTTGCCCATCTTGCCGAGCAGCCGGCTGACCTTCTCGCCCTGGTAGTAGTACGCGCCTTCGCGCTCCTCCACCTCGGCGGCCGGAACGGGCATGCCGCGGCCGTCGCGGTAGACGTAGGCCTGGATCATGCCCTGGTTGTAGAGCTTGTGGAACGGCTCGGCCGACGAGATGTGGCCCAGGTCGAAGAGGATCTTCGACCAGAAGCGGGCGTACAGCAGGTGCAGCACGGCGTGCTCGGCGCCGCCGACGTACAGGTCGACGCCGCCGTGCGGCTGACCCTCGCGCGGGCCCATCCAGTACTGCTCGGCCTCGGCGGAGACCAGCTGCTCGTCGTTGCGCGGGTCGAGGTAGCGCAGCTCGTACCAGCAGGAGCCGGCCCAGTTGGGCATGGTGTTGGTCTCGCGGCGGTAGCGCTTGGGGCCGTCGCCGAGGTCCAGCGTGACGTTGACCCACTCCTCGTTGCGGGAGAGCGGGGTCTCGGGCTCGGTGTCGGCGTCGTCGGGCTCGAAGGTGCGCGGCGAGTAGTCCTCGACCTCGGGCAGCTCCAGCGGCAGCATCGACTCGGGCAGCGGGTGGGCGACGCCCTGCTCGTCGTAGACGATCGGGAAGGGCTCGCCCCAGTAGCGCTGGCGGCTGAAGAGCCAGTCGCGCAGGCGGTAGTTGACGGTGGCCTCGCCGATGCCCTGCGCGGTCAGCCACTCGGCCATGCGGGTCTTCGCCTCGCTGACGACCAGGCCGTCCAGGGAGATGCCCTCCCCGGCCGAGTTGATGATCTCGGCGTCGTACGAGTCGAAGGACTCGGCCCAGGCGGCGGGGTCGGTGCCGCGGTCGTCGGCCGGCTGCACGACGCAGCGCATCGGCAGGTCGAAGGCGCGCGCGAAGGCGAAGTCGCGGCTGTCATGCGCGGGGACGGCCATGATCGCGCCGGTGCCGTAGCCCATCAGGACGTAGTCGGCGGTGAAGACGGGCAGCTTGTCGCCGCTGACCGGGTTGATCGCGTAGACGCCGGTGAAGACGCCGGTCTTCTCCTTGGCGTCGGCCTGGCGCTCGACGTCGGACTTGGCGGCGGCCTCCTTGCGGTAGGCGGCGACGGCCTCGGCCGGGGTGGCGTGCCCGCCGGTCCAGTCCTCGTGGGTGCCCTCGGGCCAGGCGGCCGGGATGACCGAGTGGTGGGTCCCGTTCTCGGTCACCAGCGGGTGCTCGGGCGCGACGACCAGGTAGGTGGCGCCGAAGAGGGTGTCCTGGCGGGTGGTGAAGACGGTGACCTTCGCGTCCGCGTGGCCCTCGACGGCGAAGTCGACGCGAGCGCCGACGCTGCGGCCGATCCAGTTGCGCTGCTGGAGCTTGATGGCCTCGGGCCAGTCCAGGGCGTCCAGGTCCTCCAGCAGGCGGTCCGCGTACGCGGTGATCCGCATGTTCCACTGGCGCAGCTTGGACTTGAAGACGGGGAAGTTGCCGCGCTCGGAGCGGCCGTCCGCCGTGACCTCCTCGTTCGCCAGCACGGTGCCCAGGCCCGGGCACCAGTTGACGGGCGCGTCGGAGGCGTAGGCCAGGCGGTACTCGCCCAGGACGTCGGAGCGCTCGGCCGCGGTCAGCTCGCTCCACGCGCGCCCGCCCGGCACCTCGCGGCGGCCGGCCTCGAACTGCCCGACCAGCTCGGCGATCGGGCGGGCCTTCTTCGCCTCCTCGTCGTACCAGGAGTTGAAGATCTGCAGGAAGATCCACTGGGTCCACTTGTAGTACGCCGGGTCGATCGTCTCGAACGAGCGGCGCTTGTCGTGGCCCAGGCCCAGGCGGCGCAGCTGCGCCTTCATGTTGACGATGTTGGCTTCGGTGGAGACCCGCGGGTGGGTGCCGGTCTGCACGGCGTACTGCTCGGCGGGCAGGCCGAAGGCGTCGAAGCCCAGGGTGTGCAGGACGTTGTGCCCGGTCATGCGGTGGTAGCGCGCGTAGACGTCGGTGGCGATGTAGCCGAGCGGGTGGCCGACGTGCAGGCCCGCACCCGAGGGGTACGGGAACATGTCCATGATGAACTTCTTGGGGCGTGCCACGACCGCCGGGTCGCCCGCCAGGTCACCGCTGGGATTGGGCGCCTCGTACGTGCCCTCGGCGTCCCAGGCGTCCTGCCAGCGTGCCTCGATGTCGGCGGCCAGCGCGGCCGTGTAGCGGTGCGGGGCAGCCACCTCGGCGGCGTTGTTGGTCTCGCTCATCGTCCTCAAAGCTCCATCGATCGTCGTCTCTACCTGCGGCACCTGCGGAAATGAAAAATCCCCTCGCACAGGAGGGGACGCCGCGCCGATGCCGACCGTGGTCACCGGTCGGTACTGATCAGCGCGGCCCGCTAAGCAGAAGGCGTACGGCACGCATGGGGTCAGGTTACCGTAGCGCCGCAAGGGCCCGCACCGACGGTGCGGGCCCTGCGTGGCTGCTCGCGCCCACGCGGCGGAGCCGCATATGAAACCGCCCCGCGCCCCTTACGGACGCGGGGAACCCAGGTCAGCGCCGGTGACCCGGCACGTACGACGTCACGTACGAGTCACCCGGCGTGCCCACGCCGGTGACGTCGTCGTAGCCCGGGACGGCCGAGAGGGAGCTGTCCCCGCCGAGGCTGCGCAGCGTGGTGACCAGGCCGTCCTTGGCGTCGACGCTGTTCTTGTAGTCGACGCGGACGACGCCGATGCCCTGGCCCTTGCCGAGCGGGTGGTCGGTGACGTCGTGGTAGGCGGCGGTGCCGTACCGGTCGTAGATGGCCGGGTTGGCGAAGCCGATCGGCACGCCGTGGCGGGCCTGCTGGGCGAGCGCCTGGACGCCGGCGATCACGGGGGCGGCGAGCGAGGTGCCGCCGATGCGGTACTCGTCGTACTTCACCGAGCCGTCGGGGAAGGTCTGGGTCTGGCCGACGAGGAAGCCGGTGCTGGAGTCGGCGACGGCCGCGATGTCGGGCCCGACGCGCATGGGGGTGCTGCCGTTGGCCTTGGCCAGGGCGTCGGGGACGACGCCGCGCTGGTAGAACGGCTGCTGGTGGATCTTGCTGGTGCCGCCGCCGGCGCCGCCCGTGAAGACGGAGCCCTCCCAGCTCAGGCCGTCCTTGGAGAGCTCCGCCTTGTGGGTGCCCCAGCCGGTCTCCCACAAGTACTTGTCGCCCTTGCCGACGGCGAGGGAGGTGCCGCCGACCGAGGTGACCCACGGGGAGTTGGCGGGCGTGTCGGCCTGCTTGGTGCCGTGCTTGGCGACGTTGTCGCCGTCGTCGCCGGAGGAGAAGTAGAAGCCGATGCCCTCGACGGCGCCGGTCTGGAAGACCTGGTCGTAGGCGGCGGCCACGTCCGGGGTCTCGTTGCTCTCGACGTCGCCCCAGGAGTTGGAGACGATGTCCGCGAGCCGCCCGTCGACGATCTTGTGGAGGGCGTCGATCAGGTCGTCGTCCTGGCAGGACTTGCCGGCGACGTAGACGATGCCGGCGTCCGGGGCGACGGCGTGGGCGGCCTCGATGTCGAGGGTCTCCTCGCCGTACCAGCCGGCGGCGTCGCACTCCTTCTCGCCGGTGTGCGTCCAGTCGGCGGGCAGCACCTGGGAGTACTGGCCCTTGCTCCAGCTCTTGTCGCCGTTGCGCTTGGCGTACTGCTGGACGTCCTGGGCGATGGTCGGGGAGGCGTAGGCGTCGGTGATGGCGATCGTGACGCCCTTGCCGGTGAAGTTCTTCGCCCCGTACGCGGCGCGCAGCTGCTTGCCCGTGTAGCCCTTGATCGCGTACGGCGCGTGGGAGCCGTAGGCGGACGGCAGGCTCTTGTTCACGTTCGAGCCGTAGTACGTGGAGAACGGGCCGGCGTTGCGGAAGGCGGCCGACGGGCCGGGGAGGGTCTCGCGGTGCTTGGCCAGGCGCGGGGCGTCGTTCAGGCCCACGACGGTCAGGACGGCGCCGTCGAGCGAGGCGGGGACGGAGGCCGTGGTGGACGGTGCGTGGTAGGTGCGGCCGTCCTTGACGTAGCGGTGCAGCTCGGTGCCGAAGGCCTTCCTGGCCGCGGCGGCGTCGCCGGTGACGGTGACGTAGTGGTCGTTGGTGCCGGTCACCTTCAGGCCGGAGGAGGTCAGCCAGCCGGTGACCCCGGCTATCTGCGCCTTCGTCGCCCCGAAACGTTCCTTCGCCTGGCGTGCCGTCAAGTACTTGCCGTACGAGGCGGACGACGGGTCGGAGACGGCCCGCGCGTAGTCGGCGAGTCCCCTGGCGTCGCGGCCGGCGAGGTAGACGCGGGCGGTGACCTTCTCCGACGCGTCGGCGGTGCCGCGGTCGGCCGAGGGCGTCGCCCAGAGCGGCTTGGTGCCCGCCAGCGCCTGCCGGTCGTGCGGCCCGGGCCCCGCCTGGGCCGCCAGGGCGGTGGGCGTGCCGAGCGCGAGCGCCCCGGCGGCCAGCGGCAGCGCTGCCGCCAGGGCCAGTCCGGCGCGCACGCGGGAGCGGCTTGATCTCATGGAACCCCCTGCGAAACGAGTGGTCGCAAAACAGCGGGCGTGCTGGCATGAGCACGCCCACAGTGCGTCACTCTTTCGGCGAACTCCTCAACCGTGGGGCATGAGTTCGTCAAGAAGAGATCAAGGAGGCGCCGGAAGGACCGGCACGCGCAAAAGATCCGACGTTAGCAGTGGTGAGGCCCCTCGCACCGGGGTTGTGCGAAGCGGACCGCACGCCGCCGGTGGGCTCCCTACGGTGCCGAGCCATGGACCCCTTCCACCTGCATGTCCACCTGCACGTCCACCCGCTCGCACTCCCCGACAGCCGCCCCGGCCGCACCGGTGACGCCGTCGCCCCGGGCCGGGCCCGGTGAGCCCGGCGCTCCCCGAACAGCCGGCGGTCCTCGCCCTCGGCCGCCCGCGCCTGCTGGCCGGCCTGGACCGGGCGGCCCGGCTCGACCGCAGCGCCCACCTGTCCGCGCACGGCTCACTGCCCCAGCACACCGAGACACAGCTGACGGCCCTGGCGGAGGCGGTCGCGCTGCGCGGCCGGGGCGGCGCGGGCTTCCCCTTCGCGCGCAAGCTGCGGGCGGTGGGACAGGCGGCGCGGCGGCGCGGCGCGCGCCCCGCCGTGGTGGTCAACGGCTGCGAGGGCGACCCGACCAGCCGCAAGGACGCCGTGCTGCTGGCGCGGGCCCCGCACCTGGTGCTGGACGGGGCCCTGCTGACCGCGGCGGCCCTCGGCGCGGGCTCGGTGGTGGTCGGGGTGACCCGGGCGGCGGCCGAGGCCTCGGTGCGGGAGGCGCTGGCCGAGCGGGGGCTCGCCGACCGGCGGGCCCGGTCCGTGCGGGCCCGGGTGGTACGCCTGCCCGAGCGGCTGGTGTCGGGCGAGTCCTCGGCGCTGCTGCGGGCCGCCGGCGGCGGGCTGCCGCTGCCGCCCGGGCGGCACGACCGGGCCTCGCGCGAGGGCCTGGACGGGGCGCCGACGCTGCTGTCCAACGCGGAGACGTTCGCCCAACTCGCCCTCGCAGCCCGGCTGGGCGCCGAGGGCTACGCGGCCACGGGCGCCCCCGGCGAGCCGGGCACCCTGCTGCTGACCGTCTCGGGCGCCGTGCCCGAGCCGCAGGTCGTGGAGGTGCCGGGCGGGGTGCCGCTCGCGTACGTGCTGAAGGTGTGCGGCGCCGCCCCCGCCCCGCAGGGGGTGCTGACGGGCGGCTGCCACGGCGCGTGGCTGGACGCGGCGACGGCGGCCCGGGCCCGGGTCTCGCACGGGGGCCTCGCGGACTGCGGCGGGACCCTCGGGGTGGGTGCCGTGCTGGCGCTGCCCGCGGACGCCTGCCCGCTGGGCGAGA
>NZ_PXWG01000193.1 GCF_003011965.1 Streptosporangium nondiastaticum | reverse complement strand
GGCCCCTGGCCGCGCCCACCCTGCCCCCGGGCCCCGGCGGGACCACCCCGGTCTTCTCGCACGGCCGGCGCGACGGCGCCAAGCGCGTCGCGCTCACCTTCGACGCCGACATGACGGCGGATCAGGACAGACGGGCCGCGCGCGGGGAGCGGTTCGACAACCCGGAGCTCGTCGCGACGCTGCGGAGGCTGAAGGTGCCCGCCACGGTCTTCATGACGGGCAAGTGGGCCGAGCAGTACCCGGACCAGGCGAAGTCCATCGGCGCCGACCCGCTCTTCGAGGTCGCCAACCACTCGTACAGCCACCACGCGTTCTCCACGCCCTGCTACGGCCTCCCGGCCGTGGCGCCCGGCTCCGCGCGGCAGGACGTGGAGCGGGCCTCCGCCGCGTTCCGGAAGGCGGGCGTGGAGCACACCGTGCCGTACTTCCGCTTCCCCGGCGGGTGTCACGACGACGCGGTCCTGCGCGAGATAGCCCCCACGAAGGTCACGGCCGTGCAGTGGGACGTGATCAGCGGTGACGCGTTCGCGAAGAAGTCCGGCCCCGTCGCCGACCAGGTCCTGGCACAGGTCAAGCCCGGCTCGGTCGTGGTCATGCACTGCACGCACAGCGCCGCGCCGGCCACGGAGGAGGCGGTCCGGCGCATCGTGCCGGAACTGCGGGCCCGCGGCTACGAATTGGTCCGGGTCTCGGACCTGATCGCCGCCCGCTGACGGACGCGCCCGTGCCCGGCGGGTCAGCCGGAGCAGGCCGTGCGCTGCGCCTCCTGCCATTCGCACACGGGGCACAGCGTGATGCCGGGCCGGTCGGCGGGGTACTCGGTGGGCTTCGCGCACTGCACGCAGTCCGCGAACGCCTCGTCGTTGCGGTCGCTCATGTCTCCATCCTCGCCTACGTCCGCCGGGCGGCGAGCGCGCAGGCCACCGCGACGGCTCCGGCCGCCAGGGCCGCCGCGGCGGCGAGCGGCAGCAGCGGTACGTGCACGACGCCCGTACGGGACCCCGTGACCAGGCCGGTCACGGCCGCGTTCGCGGGCGACGCCCCGGCGAACAGCACGGCGACCGTGGCGAGCAGCGTCGCGGGCACGGCCCACGCGGTGCTGCGCAGCAGCGGCCGGTTGCACAGCGCCCCGACCGCCGTGCCGAGCAGCGCGCAGGCCGCCGCACACACCAGCCCCGCGGCGGTGGCGGACCCCATGGGCACCACCGTCCGCCGGTCGGCGGTGTGCGGGTCGCCGACCGCCGCGACGATCCCCGTCCCGGCCGCGGCCAGCAGCAGCGCCGCGCCCAGGGCGACGGCGACCGCGGCCAGGTGCACGCGCCACGGGCCGGCAGCGGCGGCGGTGCAGTCCCGCGCGGCGGACGGCTCGTTGGTCACGCAGACCCGGACCAGCCACGCGGTGACGGGCAGCAGCGTGGCCGCCGCCCACCCGGCGCAGTCCAGCACCGGCTGGCCGCTCTGCACGCCGACGGCCATGGAGCCGCCGTAGAGCAGCAGCGGCGGCAGCCAGCGGTGCGAGCGCAGGAGGAGGGCGGCCTGGTAGCGGAGCAGGGCGGTCACGGGTGCGGGGCCTCCGTTACGGAGCGGATGTGCCACGGGGGCTGGGCGGCGAGGAGGATGCGGAGCGTGTCATCTGTTCGCGGCCGGGCCACGGTCAGTCTGATGGCGCCGTCGCTCAACGGCTCCGGCACGCCGGGGAGGCCGGCGGGGAGCACGGCTCCGGGCGGTGGTTCGACGACGATGTGCATCGTGGGCTGCCGCGCTGAACGCGCGGCGTCCTCAAACGCCGGACGGGCTGAGTGGTTGCCGAGCCGCAGCACCGCGCACGGCTCCCCCGCCAGTCTCCCCGGATCGTGGTCCACGAAGACCACCCGCGCCCCGCCCGCCACCCGCTCCCGTACCGCCGCGTCGAGGACGCCCCGCGACGCGCGGTCCAGGCCCGTCCAGGCCTCGTCCAGGACGAGCAGCCCGGGCGTGCCCATCAGCCCCTGCGCGACGGCGACCTTCTGGCTGGTGCCCTTGGACAGTTCGGACAGCGGCGTGCCGGCGTACGCACCGGCGCCGAACCGCTCCAGCCACTCCCGCGCCCCGCGGGACGCGGCGGCGCGGCCGAGGCCGTGGACGCGGCCGAGGTGGGTGAGGTAGGCGCCCGCTGTCATCGGCAGCGCGGCGGGGAAGCGTTCGGGGACGTAGGCGGTGCGGGGCCGGCCGGTGATCCGGCCGGCGCTCGGGGCGTCGATGCCGGCGAGCAGCCGCAGCAGCGTGGACTTGCCGCTGCCGTTGGCGCCCTCGACCCGCAGCAGGGTGCCTCCGGGGATGTCGAGGTCGAGGTCGCGGAGTATCCACGGCCCGCCGGGCCCGTAGCGGCGGCCCACCCCCGTGAGTCTCATCCGGGCAGCTTAAGGGCGCCGCCGGGCGGCTGGCAGACTGGGGGCCGTGACCAGCCCTGACGCACCCCAGTTCGTCCTGCCCCTCGTCGTCCGGATCGAGAAGGACGCCCCGCCCGCCCGGACCGATGCCCTGGAGACCGCGGCGCGCGCCGTGCTGACGCTGCTGTCGGACGAGCGGGCGGCCGCCGGGACGGGGCCCGGCGGGGAGGACGGCGAGTGGGCTCAGGCCGTGCGGGACTGGCAGGACTCGCGGATCCGCAAGGTGGTGCGCAGGGCGCGCGGCGCGGAGTGGCGCAAGGCGTCGGCGCTGCCGGGCATCACGGTGACCGGGGAGCGGGCGGAGGTGCGGGTCTTCCCGCCGGTGCCCCTGGACGGCTGGCCCAAGGAGCTCGTGAAGCTGCAGGTGTCGGGGACGGACCTGGACGATCCGGAACCCCCGGCGGAGCCGGACCCCGCGCTGCCGGTGCTGTGGATGAGCCCGGAGCTGGAGATGTCGGCGGGCAAGGCCATGGCGCAGGCCGGGCACGGCGCCCAGCTGGCGTGGTGGGGGCTGGACGACGCGGCCCGGGCGGCCTGGCGCGCGGCCGGTTTCGCGCTGGCGGTGCGGACGGCGGACCCGGCGCACTGGCCGGAACTGTCGGCGAGCGGCCTGCCGGTGGTGCGGGACGCGGGCTTCACGGAGATCGCGCCGGGCTCGTGCACGGTGGTCGCGGACCATCCCGCACTCCGTTACGGAAGCGTTCAGAGGGGCTGATGGGACTCACAGGGAGACCTGTGATACTGGCGGAGAACATCTGTTTTGGCGCCAGGGGGTAAGAAGTTGTCGAAAAGGACCGTGCGCGGCACGACGGCTCTCGTCACCGCGGGTGCCGTCGCCGCGCTCGCGATGGGCCTGACCGCCTGCGATGCCGACGAGAAGAAGGACGGCGGCAAGAGCTCCGCGTCGGCCGCCCCGGGCTCCCCGGGCTCCGCGCAGAGCCCGGCCGGCGGCGAGGCCGGCGCGGAGGACGGCAAGAAGCCCGAGGAGAAGTGGGACGGCAAGGTCAGGGTGCTCGGGGACGGTTCGACGTCCTACACGGGCCCGCAGCCGAACCAGCCCAAGCCGGAGAAGCTGAAGCCGGGCGAGAAGCCGCCGCAGTTCGTCGTGTTCTCCTGGGACGGCGCGCTGGAGGGCGACGACCACCAGTTCTCGCACTTCCGCGAAGTGGCAAAAGAGAACAACGCGAAGATGACGTTCTTCCTCACCAGCATGTACCTGCTGCCGAAGTCGAAGGCGTCGCTGTACAAGCCGCCGCAGCACAAGCCGGGCGACGCGGCGATATCCTTCGCGACCGACCCGCACATCAAGGACACCCTGGTCCAGCTGCGCGGCGCCTGGCTGGACGGCAACGAGATCGGCACGCACTTCAACGGCCACTTCTGCGGGGGCAAGGGCGGCGGCGAATGGAGCGTCGCCGAGTGGAAGAGCGAGATCGAGCAGTCGTACTCCTTCGTCGAGAACTGGAAGACGAACACGGGCCTGACGAGCCTGCCGCCGCTGCCCTTCGACTTCAAGAAGGAGCTGGTGGGCGGCCGCGCCCCCTGCCTGGAGGGGCAGAAGAACATGCTGGCTGCGGCGCAGCAGTTCAACTGGCGCTACGACGCGAGCTCGCCCGGTGACTTCCAGATCTGGCCGTCGAAGATCAACAACATCTGGAACTTCCCGCTGCAGCTGCTGCCGTACCCCAAGAGCGAGAAGCAGGTCCTGTCGATGGACTTCAACTTCCTCTACAACCAGTCCGGTGACAACACCAAGGGCGACCCCGCCAAGTACGCGGAGTGGCGCAAGCTGACCCGGGACGGCTACCTCAACGGCTTCGAGCGCGTCTACAACGGCAGCCGGGCGCCGATGTTCGTCGGCAACCACTTCGAGGACTGGAACGGCGGCATCTACATGAAGGCCGTCGAGGACGTCGTGAAGGCGGTCTGCAAGCGCGACGGGGTGCGCTGCGTGTCCTTCAAGCAGCTCGCCGACTGGCTGGACGTCCAGGACCCGAAGGTCCTGGCGAAGTTCCGCGGCCTGGACCCGGCGCAGTCGCCGGACTGGGCCACGCTCGTCAAGTAGGCCGGGGGCGCACCCCCGGCCCCCTCCGTCACTTCTGCTTGACGGCCGTCATGTACTTCGTCCAGATGTCGATCGGGTACGTGCTGCCGGCCGCGTCCTTCGGGGCGCCGCCCAGGCCGTCCAGCGGGAGCAGCTCCTGCGTCTTGGGGTCGATGCGGGAGAGCGAGACCGCGGTCGAGACCTTGCCGCGGTAGCCGGCGAACCACGCGGACTTGTTGCCCTGTCCCGTGCCGGTCTTGCCGGCCACGTCACCGGCCGCCTTCGCGGTGGTCGCCGTGCCGCGCCGGACCGCCTCCCGCAGGGCGTCGTCCACGGCGGTCGCGACGGTCTGCGGGAGGGTCCGCTCGGCCTTGGGCTTCTCGACGGGCACCTCGTTGCCGTTGCGGCTGAGCCGGTCGACGGAGTACGGCTCGCTGTGCAGGCCCCGGGCGGCGAAGGTGCCGTAGGCGCCGGCCATGCGGATGGCGCTGGGGGTCGCGGTGCCCAGGGAGAAGGCGGGCAGCTTCGTGCCGAGGCTGCTCTCCAGCAGGCCCGCGTCGACGGCGGCCCTGCCCGCCCGGTCCAGGCCCACGTCCATGCCGAGCTGCATCATCGGGGTGTTCACGGACTGTGCGACGGCCTCCTTGAGGGTCACCTTCCCCCAGGACTTGCCGCCGTCGTTCACCGCCTTGACGATCTTCCCGGAGCGGTCCCAGTACGGGCCCTCCGGCGTGCGCAGGCTCACCTTGTTGTCGCCGTTGTAGACGGTGGCCGGGGAGACGGGCGTACGGGGCTTGCCGCGCTCCAGCTGCACGCCGTCGCGCAGGGCGGCCGCGTAGACGAACGGCGTGAAGGCGGTGCCCGCCGGGACGACGGACGAGTTCGCGTCGTTGAACCCCTGCTGGAGGTAGCCGGGGCCGCCGTAGAGGGCGACGATGCGGCCGTCGGTGGTGACCGAGGCCGCGCCGATGCGCACGTCCTTGTCGGCGTCGCGCTTCCCGGGGTCGAGCCGGCCCTTCACTTCCTCGGCGGCCTTCGTCAGGGCCGCCATGGACGGCTTCTCGAAGGTCGTGCGGATCTGGTAGCCGCCCAGGTCGAAGTCCTTCTCGGTGACGGGCGTGTGCGCGCTCACGTACTGCCGCGCCGTCTCCACCAGGTAGCCCGTCTGCCCGGTCAGGCCGGCCGGCTTGGGCGGCGCCTTCGGCTCCGGGAAGGTGGTGTAGCGGGCCCGCTCCTCCTTCGGCAGCTTGCCGATGGCGACCATCCGGTCGAGGATCCAGTTCCAGCGCTCCACCGCCCGCTCGTGGTTCTTCGGGCCCAGCGACGGGTCGTAGAGGCCCGCGCCCTTGAGCAGCGAGGCCAGGAAGGCGCCCTCGCTCGCGTTGAGCTGCGAGACGTCCTTGCCGTAGTAGGCGTGGGAGGCGCGCTGGATGCCGTACGTGCCGCGGCCGAACCAGCTGGTGTTGAGGTAGCCCTCCAGGATGTCGTCCTTGCTCATCCGGTTGTCCAGCTTGATCGCGATGAACATCTCGGTGAGCTTGCGCGTGAAGGTCTGCTCCTGGTTGAGGTAGGCGTTCTTCACGTACTGCTGGGTGATCGTGGAGCCGCCCTGGGTGCTGCCGCCGGTGACCATCTTGGAGACGGCGTGGACCATGCCGCTCGGCGAGACGCCGCTGTCGGAGTAGAAGGTCTCGTTCTCGGCGGCGAGCGCGGCCCAGCGCACCTTCTCGGGGACCTTGTCCAGGTCGGTGTCCTGCCGGTTGACCTCTCCGGTGCGGGCCATCTCCGTGCCGTCGGCCCAGTAGTAGACGTTGTCCTGCTGGGTCGCGAAGGCGTTGAGGTCGGCGGGTATGTCCGTGCGCGCGTACATGATCGCAACGAGGACGGCGACGGCGCCCACGACGGAGGAGCAGAGCCCGGCCACCTGGCGCCACGACGGTATCCAGCGCCGCCAGCCCTGCCGGCCCGGGCGCGGGTAGACGGGGCGGAGCCGGCGCGGCCAGCGCAGCGCGCTCAGGCCCGCGAGGCCGCGCTTGCGGGGGGCGGCGCGTCTACGGCGGGCAGGGCCGGAGGACCGGCGGCCGGCCGGAGCGGATGGTTTCCGGGCATGCGTGGCACGCGCCCCTCTTCGTCGCCCTTTTCGTCGTTCGAACACCGCTCGACCCTATGGGGTGCGCACCCATAGCGTAATGTCTTACTTCCTTGTAAAAGCATTAAATCTTGGGTCATACCCCGCGAAACAAGCGAAGGACCGCCGGAACGCCATGGAAACAGCCACACCGCCCGTCGTCGTGCGCCTCCCCCGACGCCGCGCCAACGGGGCCCTGGAGGGCGAGGTCCTCGCCGCCCTGCAGCGGGCCGAGGGGCCGCTGACCCCGCGCGAGGTGCAGGCGCAGCTGTCCGGCGAGCTCACGTACAGCACGGTGGTGACGATCCTCTCCCGGCTCCTCAGCAAGGAGGTCCTCACCCGGACCCCGCGCGGGCGCGCGTACGCGTACGCCCCGGTCACGGACGAGGCGGGCCTGGCCGCGCGGCGCATGTGCCGCATCCTCGACGGCGTCCCGGACCGGGAGGTCGTCCTGTCCCGCTTCGCGGCGGAGCTCCCGCCGGCGGACGCCGCCCTCCTCCGCGCGCTCCTGTCGGACGGCCTGGCGGGCATCCCGGCCCAGAGGTAGCGGCGCTACCGCCCCGTGCGTCGGGCCCGGCGGCGCAGCAGGAGCGCCGCCGCCCCGCACGTCGCCGCCCCGCCCGCCGCCAAGGCGACCGGTTCCGGCTCGGCCGGTTCCTCGGCGGGCGCGTCGCCGTCGACGATCTCCGTCACGACCGGGTCGACCGTGCGGATGTTCCCGACCGACCGCACGGAGCCGTCCGCGTTCAGCAGCACCCGCTTCCCGTTCGGGTGCGCGAAGTCGAACATGCCCAGCAGCGAGCCCGCGCGGGTGTCGAAGGACGAGCCGCCGACCGGCTCGGTGTCCCAGTTCCACTCGATGAACCCGAGGACGGACGTCTGCTCGGTCGGCGTGTGGTCGACCGCGTTGACCTTGCTGTAAGGGGAGATCACGAGCAGCGGCTGCCGCGGCCCCGGCCCGCACCGGCCCTCGTGCCCGCCGGCGGCCGCGGGCGCGGCCCGGCAGGCGGGCCCGTCGAGGGGCTTGCCGTGCGGGCCCTTGCCGGCGAGCCGGGAGCCGTTGCGCGGCGCCGCGTAGGCGTGGTCGTACCAGCCGTCGGAGTCGTCGTAGGCGACGACGACCGCGGTGTCCTTCCACTGCGGCGCGCTCTGGATCTTGTTGATCCACTCGACGAGGAACCGCTGCTCGTCGAGTGGCCCGGAGTAGCCCGCGTGCCCGTCCTGCGCGGCGGGGGCTTTGAGGAAGCTGACGGCGGGCAGCCGGCCCGCGCGCAGGGCGGCGTCGAAGTCGGTCAGGTCGTACTGGTGGTTCGCCCGCCCGGCGTGGCCGATCTCGGCGACGGAGCGCGGCGGGAGGTGGTGCGGGTTGGCCGTCGACCGGTAGTACTGGAACGGCTCGTGGTGCGGGAGGTAGTCGACGACGCGCGCGCCGCCGGTGTTGGTGTGCGTGCGGCCGGAGCAGCGCGCGTGATGGCCGGGCCTGCCGTCCCAGGGGGTGCTCGGGCGGAAGCCTCCCTGGAACCAGCCCCAGGAGATGTCCTCGTCGGTGAGCACGTCCCCGATGGTGCGGCCGGTCATCTCGGCGAGGGGGCTGTGCCCGGTGCGGTCCTTGTTGGAGCAGTCGTCGTAGGCGGGCTCGGGGTCGGTGACGACGGTGCCGACGCCGTCGGCGTCCGGCGCGGTCACGACGCGGCGGTCGGGCTCGGGGGTCCGCTCGGGCCGCTCCGTGCCGGAGGCGGGGTCGGTCGAGACGACGCCGTGGGTCTGCCCGGAGACGAGGTTGAGCGCTCCGGGCGTGGACGGCCCGTACGTGGTGCTGAAGGAGCGGTCGTTCAGGGCGTAGTGCTGGGCGTAGTTCCAGAGGGCGGTGACGGTGTTGCCGTCGTAGTAGTCCATGACGAGGCCGGGCTCGCCGAACAGCCGGCCGGAGCACTTCCCGGAGTCGGTGTTCTGCACGTACCTGTCGGCCTTCCCGCCGTTGGCGGCGTACTGCTCCGGTCCGTAGGAATGGTTCTGGTCGCAGGTGAGGGCCTGGCGGGCGGACAGCCGGCGCGGCGGGTACTGGTTGGGGTTGTGGCGCAGGAGGCCGGCCGTGCGCAGGTTGTCGACCTTGGCGGGGGTGCCGCGGGCGGGGGTGAAGCGGGTGCCGTCGGTGTTGGCGGCGTGCGGGTAGGTGGCGAAGTAGTGGTCGAAGGAGACGTTCTCGTCGAAGATGACGACGAGGTGCTCGACCGGGGACTCGGTCGGGGCCCAGTCGCCGGGCGGCGGGGACGTGGCGGTGGCGGGGGACGCGGCGAGGACGGCGGTGGTGGCGAAGGCGGCGACGAGGGCGGCGCTCCGTCTCGTACGGGTGTGAGTACGGGTACGGGTCATGTGGTCTCGTTCCTTCGGTTCAGGCCAGCAGGGCGCGGCCGTACCAGTCGGCGCGGTCCCGCACGCCGGGCAGGGCGAAGAAGTACCCGCCGCCGAACGGCGTGACGTAGTCGGTCAGCGGCTCCCCGGCGAGTCGTTTCTGCACGGCGGTGAACTGGCGCACCGGGTCGCGCTGGTAGCAGCAGAAGAGCAGGCCCTGGTCGAGGGTGCCGTTGCTGTCGGTGCCGCGGTCGTAGCTGTACGAGCGGCGCAGCAGCCGGTGCGCCTCGCTGCCGGGGGTGCGGGGGTGGGCCAGGCGGATGTGGCTGTCGAGGGGGGTCACCTCGCCCGTGGGGTCGTGGGCGTAGCGGGGCGCGTCGGTCTCGCGGGCGCCGTCGAGGGGCGCGCCCGTGTCGCGACTGCGGCCGATGACGCGCTCCTGCTCGGAGAGCGGGATGCGGTCCCAGAACTCGGTCAGCATGCGGATGAGCCGCACGACCTGGTAGCTGCCGCCGGCGGTCCACGGCGGCTCGCCGGCGTCCGGGCCGGTCCACACGAGGCGGTCCATGAGGCGGGCGTCGCGGGGGTCGGGGCCGGAGGTGCCGTCCTTGAAGCCGAAGAGGTTGCGGGGGGCGCCGGAGGGGCGGGGCGGTGGGTTGTGGCCGTTGATCCGCCAGCGGATCTGCAGGGCGCCGCGGGTGTGGCGGGTGAGGTCGCGCAGGGCGTGCAGCACGGTGTCGGGGCTGTCGGCGCACAGCTGGACGGCGAGGTCGCCGTGGCACCAGGCCGGGTCGGGGTCGTCGTCGGGGAAGACGGGCATGGTGCGCAGGAGGCGGGGGGCGCGGCCGGCGAGTCCGTAGCGGCCGTCGAAGAGCGAGGCGCCGGCGGAGACGGTGACGGCGAGTCCCCCGTCGGCGGGGACGTCCGGGCCGAGGAGGCCGGAGTCGGGGGGCGGGGCGGTGATGCCGGTGGGGGCG
>NZ_PXWG01000192.1 GCF_003011965.1 Streptosporangium nondiastaticum | reverse complement strand
GACCGGAGACGGGGTATTTTATAGTCTGGCGTTGACTTTTGGCACGCTGTTGAGTTCTCAAGGAACGGACGCTTCCTTCGTACTCACCCTCTCGGGCTTTCCTCCGGGCGCTTCCCTTCGGTGTTTCCAACCTTACCAGATCCGTTTTCCGGTCCGTTTCCGGTCCGAATTCCGTTTCCGGCCCCCTGTTGGAGCGGGGTTTGTTTCGCACCTTCCGGCGTGATCACTACTTTAGCGGATTTCCCCGGTGACTCCTAATCGGAGCCTGGGGCCTTCCCGATCCGAATTCCGGCATGCCGAAATTCATCCCGTTCAGGGGCCGTGCAGTGGTGAGTGCCGCCGGTGCGGCTCGATCGCCGCCTCGTTGTCCTTGCGGACCCCGTGGCAACTCGGAGAACACTACACGAGGTTTCGGGGCCTCGTTGCCACCCCCTCGGCCGCCCCGGGGCGGGTGCCGGCGCCTACCGCTTGCGCCTGCCCTTGCCCTTCCGCTCGGTCCGCCGCTCGTACCGCGCGACGGCCTCCTTGTACTCCCGGCGGTGGAGCTCCTCGCCCGGTGCTTCCTTGAGCGTGCGGAGGGCGTAGGCGAGGAGGGCGCCGATGAAGCCGATCATCATCAGGCTCTGCATCGACCGCTCGGCGTGCGGGTCGGCCGCGGGATCGGGGCGGCGGCCGAAGCGCTCCCAGGTGCGGCGGAAGGCCAGGGCGCTGCACACCGCGAAGGCGACGACCACCATCGCGTTGACCAGGCCGCCGACCTTGGCGATGGCCAGTCCCTCGTAGCCGAAGCGCAGGACCAGGGCGCCCGCTGCTGCCGCGGCCAGCGCACCGATGCAGGTGCCGGCTCGCCGCAGGCCGTATCCACCGTCGTGATTCAGCCACGTGGTGCCGTAGAACCTGATGGGCTCCGGCTGGGGTCCCGACTCGTCGCTCATGTCTCGATTATGTCCACCGAGCAGTGCCGGCGACCGGGGCGCGGTCAGGAGCAGCGGATCGTCACGAAGCCGTCGCTGCCGGTCTTCACATAGGCGTCCGACACGTACTGGCCGGGGGCGATGCTGTCCCAGATGTCGGTGGTGCCGTAGGGGCCCGTGATCGTTTCGCCGCGGGTCTGGCAGCGGATGGCGACGCGGGAGTCCTCGGGGAGGACCCGGACGATCTGGCTGCCGGTGTTCGGGCCGCGGCGCACGTTGACCTGCTGGCCGGGGGCCACCGGGTAGTAGACGGTGGCGGCGGCCGCGCGGACCGAAAGGTTCGAGGGCTCGCCCGACGAGGACCCGTTCTCGTTCTCGTTCTCGTTCTCGTTCTCGTTCGTGTTCTCGTTGATCTCACTGGTGGCCATGCGGCCCTCCCCCGTTTGCGCGTTCACCATCGATCAATGATGCGTTGATCGATGCTGTGTAGATCAATGACATGCAATGTCATGTGCAGGCTAGCAAGGCGCGGCACGCCTCCCGGGATTGCCGGATGCCATCGATTAGGCTCCGGACGCCGCGCTTTTGGCGGCCGACAGACAACGGGGGTGGGGGAATGCCGCCGCTGCGCAGTGCCGGAACGGGGCCGGAAGCGGAGGATCCGGGTTATGCCGGTGAGTACCGGCTGGAGGGGCGCCTCGGCTCCGGTGGCATGGGCGTGGTGCATCTGGCGCGTTCCGCTTCGGGGCTGCGGCTCGCGGTCAAGGTGGTGCACGCCGAATATGCGGTGGATCCCGAGTTCAGGGCGCGTTTCCGGCAGGAGGTGGCGGCCGCCCGGCGAGTGAGCGGCGCATTCACCGCGCCGGTCGTGGACGCGGATCCCGATGGCGAGCGCCCGTGGATGGCGACCCTCTACATTCCCGGCCCCACGCTTTCCGAGCGGGTGAAACGGAACGGTCCTCTCGCGCCGGAGGAAGTGCGGCGCCTGGCGGCCGGGCTGGCGGAGGCGCTGCGGGACATCCACCGGGCCGGGGTCGTGCACCGGGACCTCAAGCCGAGCAACGTGCTGCTGGCCGAGGACGGCCCGAAGGTCATCGACTTCGGCATCTCTCGCCCCTACGACAGCGAGCTGCGGACCGAGACCGGGAAGCTGATCGGGACGCCGCCGTTCATGGCGCCCGAGCAGTTCCAGCGGCCGCGGGAGGTGGGGCCCGCGGCAGACGTGTTCGCGCTGGCGTCGCTGCTCGTGCACGCGGCGACCGGGCGGGGACCGTTCGAGTCCGAGAGCCCGTACATCGTGGCGTACCAGGTCGTGCACACCGATCCCGATCTCACGGGGGTGCCGGCCGATCTCGTACCGCTGATCCAGGACTGCCTGGCGAAGGACCCGGAGCAGCGGCCGACGCCGGACGCGATCATGGCCCGGCTGCCGCGCGAGCTGTGGCAGGGCGGGGCGCGCCGGGTCGAGGTCACCGTCCCGGACGATTCCGTTCCTACGCATGTGCGGGTCCCTCCGCCGCGCGAGGACGCCGGGGAAGCCCCCGGCCCAGCCTCAGCCCCGCATCCCGCATCCGCACCCGCACCCGCCTCCAGCCCGCATCGGCGGCAGCGTCGACGGCGGCGCACGCCGTGGCTCGTTTCCGCCGGTGTGGCGACGGCCGTCCTGGTGGCGGGCGGGACGTGGGCGCTGAGTCGCGGCGGTGACGCGGAGCAGCCTCTGCAGACGCGGCCGACGGGCGCTTCCGCGGGCTGGCGGCCGTGGGAGGTGCCGGTGCCCGAGGGTGCGACAGGGGCGTGTGCGTACGGAGGGGAGTCGCTCTACTGTTCCGCGCGCGGTCTGCAGGCGGCACGGATTCAAACCTCCGGCGGAAGCATCGTCTGGCGGAAGGCGGCGGCCTCGGCGTCCGCAGCTGCCTCACCCGCCGCCGGCGGCGGTGAGACCGGTCCCGTGCCCGCTCCCGTCGTCTCCGGCGGCCTCGTCCACGTCCTGTCGCCGGACGGCCGGACGCTGTCGGCGCTGGAGCCGTCGACGGGCGAGCCGCGCTGGACGCGGGACGTCTCCGCGTACCCGGGGCGGGTCTACCACGCGGGGGACACCGTGCTGCTGGTCGCCGGGGACGGGACGGTGACGGCGGTCGACGGCGGTACGAACAAGCAGCGCTGGCAGCACGGGCTCGGGCTGCCGGGGCACGCCAAGCCGGTGTTCTCCTCCTTCGGCTCCTACGGCGCGGGGGCCGGCGGGCCGGGGCAGCCGGTGTACGCCGTGGCCCCGGCCGGTCAGGGGCAGCACCGGACGCGGATCCTCGCGCTGGACCCGGAGCGCGGGACGACGCTGTGGGAGTGGACGGCCGACGGCGATCTGACGGCCGTGGGCACGGGGACGGGCGGTGCGCTGTTCCTGACGGCTCCCGACCGGGACAACCGGGTGTCGGCCGTCGTCCGCTACGACCCGGGGGCGCGGCGGGAGACGCGCGTTCCGCTCGGTGCGCCGCTCAACGTGGCGAGTTCGGTGGCGCGGGGCGATGCGGTGTACCTGCTGTCGACGGACGGCGGGCTCACCGCCGTGGGTGAGAAGCGTCAGTTGTGGCGGCTGGACACGTCCGTGGCGAACGCCTCCGCGCTGGTCGCCGCCGACGGCGACCGCGTGTACTTCTCGGCGGCGGACGGGCGGCTCCTGGCCGTCGACACCGCGAAGGGGGCACTCCTCGGCCAGACGGCGCCGCGGCCGGCCCGCGCCGGGCGCGGCTACGTCGACCTGCCGCCCGCGCCCGTCGCGGCGGACGGGAAGGTCTTCGGCACGGCGCCGGACGGGACGGTCTTCGCGGTCGGCGCCGACGATCCGGGGCGCTGGCGTTGACGCGACCGGCGCTCACCTGACGCCGGCAGGACATCGCTCGGCACCGCCGGTCCCCTCCCGTTTCGGCTGAGCGCCGTTGCGCGGATGCAAGGTGGCCACGGCGCACCTTGCAGCCGCTCCGGCGAGCAACCGGCCGTGTACGGGGCCCGCGCCTTCTCATCCGCCGCAACGGCGAGCAACCACCGGCAACGTCTCCGGCGATGCCGGGCCGGACCTCGGCTCCGTAGGCCCGCCGACCTGCCGACCCGCCGACCTGCCGACCCGCCGTCAGGCGCCCAGGCGGCTGACGTCCCGCACCGCGCCCCGGTCCGCGCTCGTGGCCATGGCCGCGTACGCGCGCAGCGCCGCCGACACCTTGCGCTCGCGGTTCTTCGGGGCGTACGTGCCGCCCAGGGCCGCGCGCCGCGCGTCGAGCTCGCTCTCCTCGACGAGGAGTTCGATGGAGCGGTTCGGGATGTCGATGCGGATGCGGTCGCCGTCCCGCACCAGCGCGATCGTGCCGCCGGAGGCGGCCTCCGGCGAGGCGTGGCCGATCGACAGGCCCGACGTGCCGCCGGAGAAGCGGCCGTCCGTCACCAGGGCGCAGGCCTTGCCGAGGCCGCGGCCCTTGAGGAAGGACGTCGGGTAGAGCATCTCCTGCATGCCGGGGCCGCCGCGCGGGCCCTCGTAGCGGATGACGACGACGTCGCCCTCCTTGATGCTCTTGGAGAGGATCTTGTCGACGGCCTCCTCCTGCGACTCGCAGACGACGGCCGGGCCCTCGAACGTCCAGATCGACTCGTCGACGCCGGCGGTCTTCACGACGCAGCCGTCGACGGCGAGGTTGCCCTTGAGGACGGCGAGGCCGCCGTCCTTGGAGTAGGCGTGGGCGGCGTCCCGGATGCAGCCGCCGGCCGCGTCGGTGTCCAGGGACTCCCAGCGCTCGGACTGGGAGAAGGCGGTGGCGGAGCGGACGCAGCCGGGGGCGGCGTGCCAGAGCTCGACGGCCTCGGGGGTCGGCGAGCCGCCGCGGACGTCCCAGGCCTCCAGCCACTCCTTGATGCCGGGCGAGTGGACGGTGTGCACGTCCTCGTTGAGGAGGCCCGCGCGGTAGAGCTCGCCGAGGATGGCGGGGATGCCGCCCGCGCGGTGGACGTCCTCCATGTAGTAGGTGCCGCCGGGGGCGACGTTGGGGGCGACCTTGGCCAGGCAGGGGACGCGGCGCGAGACGGCGTCGATGTCGCTCAGGTCGTAGTCGAGCCCGGCCTCCTGCGCGGCGGCGAGGAGGTGGAGGATCGTGTTGGTCGAGCCGCCCATGGCGATGTCGAGGGCCATGGCGTTGTCGAAGGCGGCGCGGGTGGCGATGTTGCGCGGCAGGACGGACTCGTCGCCGTCCTCGTAGTAGCGCTTGGTGATCTCGACGACCGTGCGGGCGGCGTTCTCGTAGAGGTCCTTGCGCGCGGTGTGCGTGGCGAGGACGGAGCCGTTGCCCGGCAGGGAGAGGCCGATGGCCTCGGTGAGGCAGTTCATCGAGTTGGCGGTGAACATGCCGGAGCAGGAGCCGCAGGTCGGGCAGGCGTTCTCCTCGATGCGCAGCACGTCCTCGTCGGAGACGTTCTCGTTGACGGCGTCGACGATGGCGTTGATGAGGTCGAGCTTGCGGACCGTGCCGTCGACGAGGGTGGCCTGGCCGGCCTCCATGGGGCCGCCGGAGACGAAGACGACGGGGATGTTGAGGCGCATGGCGGCCATCAGCATGCCCGGGGTGATCTTGTCGCAGTTGGAGATGCAGATCAGGGCGTCGGCGCAGTGGGCCTCGACCATGTACTCGACGGAGTCGGCGATCAGGTCGCGGGAGGGCAGCGAGTAGAGCATGCCGGCGTGGCCCATGGCGATGCCGTCGTCGACGGCGATGGTGTTGAACTCGCGGGGCACGGCGCCCGCCGCCTTGATCGCCTCGGAGACGATCCGGCCGACCGGGGCGAGGTGGGTGTGGCCCGGGACGAACTCGGTGAAGGAGTTGGCCACCGCGATGATCGGCTTGCCGATGTCCTCGCTCGCTACGCCCGAGGCCCGCATGAGGGCACGGGCGCCCGCCATGTTGCGGCCGTGGGTGACGGTGCGGGACCTCAGCTCGGGCATTGCTGCTCCACTCCTCGCAGTGCGTGGGCGCCGCCGTGTCGTGCCGGCGCCTCTCCTCCGCCGTAGCGGTGTCTTTCGAGCCTACGCCCGTGCTCCAGGGGGCGGACGGCTTCTCCGCCATGTGAGACGCGGGTCCGAGGGCCTTACGCGGGTCCAGGGGGTCTTAACGCGGGTCCGGGGGCCTTACACAGGTCCGAGGGTTCCTACGAGCGTCCGCGGCGGGCCGCGCCTCTCACGCGTACGCGTCCCCCGCCAGGTGCCGCTGCACCGCCGGCGCCACCATGGCCACCACCTGCTCCACGTCCGCCGACGCCAGCGGCTCGACCTTGATCACGTAGCGCAGCATGGCGACGCCGACGAGGTGGGCGGCCGCCAGCTCCGAGCGCAGCTCGGCGTCGGGGACGTCGAGCTCGCCCGCGACGCGGGTCATGAGCCGGCTGGTGACGAGGTCGCGGAAGACCGCGGCGGCGGTCTCGTTGGCGACGGCCGAGCGGACGATCGCGAGGAGCTGTTCGCGGGTGGCCGGGTTCTCCCAGACGCCGAGGATGAAGCGGGTGAGCCGCTCCCCCAGGGTGTCCGGTCCGCCGGCCTGGATGATCTCCGGCGCTTCGCGTGCGGGTGCGAAGTCCGTCTCGATCGCGGCCGCGAAGATCTGCTCCTTGGGGCCGTAGTAGTGGTGGACGAGCGCCGGGTCGACGCCCGCGCCCTTGGCGATGGCGCGGATGGACGCGCGGTCGTAGCCGCGGGCGGCGAACTCTGCGCGGGCGGCGGTGAGGATGCGCTCGCGGGCGCCGGGGCCGCTGTCCGCGTCCGTACGGGCGGGGCGGCCGCGTCTGCGGGGGGTTCCGGCGCCGCCGGGGGCTGCGGCGGTCACGGCCGGGGCACGCCGGTGGGCGAGGCCAGGTGGAGCCGGGTGAAGGCGAGCGCCTCGGCGAGGTCGGCCTCGCGCTCGGCCGTGGACATGGCGCGGCGGGTGTTGACCTCGATCACCACGTGCCCGTCGAAGCCGCGGGTCGCGAGGCGCTCCAGCACCTCGGCGCAGGGCTGCTTGCCGCGGCCGGGCACGAGGTGCTCGTCCTTGGCGGAGCCGTTGCCGTCGGCGAGGTGGATGTGGGCGAGCCGGTCGCCCATCCGGTCGATCATCGCGAGGGCGTCGGTGCGGGCGGTGGAGGTGTGCGAGAGGTCGACCGTGAAGTGGCGGTAGTCGTCCTTGGTGACGTCCCAGTCGGGCGCGTAGGCGAGCATCTCGCGGTCGCGGTAGCGCCACGGGTACATGTTCTCGACCGCAAAGCGGACGTCGGTCTCCTCGGCCATCCGCCAGATGCCGCGGACGAAGTCGCGGGCGTAGCCGCGCTGCCAGCGGAACGGCGGGTGGACGACGACCGTGCTCGCGCCGAGCTTCTCGGCGGCGGCCCGGGCGCGCTGGAGCTTGACCCAGGGGTCGGTGGACCAGACGCGCTGAGTGATCAGCAGGCAGGGGGCGTGCACGGCGAGGACGGGCACCTGGTGGTAGTCGGACAGGCGGCGGAGGGCCTCGATGTCCTGGCTGACCGGGTCGGTCCACACCATGACCTCGACGCCGTCGTAGCCCAGGCGGGCGGCGATCTCGAAGGCCGTCGCCGTCGACTCGGGGTAGACCGAGGCCGTGGACAGCGCGACCTTCGCATCCGGGATGCGCACCACTGGCTCTGTCACGAGGGACAGCGTACGACCGCCTCTCGTACGGCGGGCGGGTACCTCCGATGTGGCGGGTCCGCGCCCGGCCGCGCTTCCGGCGCCCCTGGTTCGGCCGCGCTTCCGGCCCGCTTCAGCTCCGCGGCGCCACCGGCAGGTGGTCCAGCCTGCGCAGGATGACGCCCTCGCGCAGCGCCCACGGGCAGATCTCCAGCTCGTCCACGCCGAACAGGTCCATCGCGCCCTCGGCCACCAGGGCGCCGGCGAGCAGCTGGTGCGCCCGGCCCTCCGACACGCCGGGCAGCTGGGCGCGCCGGTCGGAGGTCATCGTGGCGAGCCGCGGCACCCAGTCCTCCAGGGCGCGGCGGGTCAGCGCCCGCTGCACGTACAGGCCCTCGGTGGAGCGGGCGGCGCCCGCGATGCGGGCGAGCTGCTTGAAGGTCTTGGAGGTGGCGACGACGTGGTCCGGTCCACCGTGGCGCGCGAAGTCGCCGACGATGCGGGCGATCTGGGCGCGGACGTGGCGGCGCAGGGCGCGGACGTCCGTGGGGTCGGGCGGGTCGCCGGGCAGCCATGCGGAGGTGAGGCGGCCGGCGCCGAGCGGGAGGGAAGCGGCGGCGTCCGGGTCCTCGTCCATGCCGAAGGCGATCTCCAGGGAGCCGCCGCCGATGTCGAGCACCAGCAGCTTTCCGGCCGACCAGCCGAACCAGCGGCGGGCGGCGAGGAAGGTCAGGCGGGCCTCCTCCTCGCCGGTCAGGACGGGCAGCGTGAGGCCCGTCTCCTTCTGGACCCGGGCCAGGACGGTGTCCGCGTTGGCGGCCTCGCGGACGGCGGACGTCGCGAACGGCAGGACGTCCTCGCAGCCCTTGTCCTCGGCCGCCTGCAGGGCGTCCTGGAGGACGGCGACCAGGCGGTCTATCCCCGCGTCGCTGATCGCACCGTCCTCGTCGAGGAGCTGGGCGAGGCGCAGCTCGGCCTTGTGGGAGTGGGCGGGCAGGGGGCGCGCGCCCGGGTGTGCGTCCACCACGAGCAGATGGACCGTATTCGAACCCACATCGAGGACACCGAGTCTCATGGCCTGAACGCTACTGCGGCTGTCCGGGGCGCATAGGCTGGAGGGGTGGCAAAGACGAAGAAGGCCAAGCAGGGCAAGCAGGGCGCACAAGGCAAGCCGGGCAAAAAGCGCGATCAGCAGATCGCGCCCGTTTCCCCCTCCGACTCCGACGAGGTGGGGCTCGACTTCGCGCGCGCCTGGGTCGAGTTCCCCGACCCGGCGGACGACGAACAGGTCTTCCGCTGCGACCTGACCTGGCTGACCTCCCGGTGGACGTGCATCTTCGGCAGCGGCTGCCAGGGCATCCAGGCCGGGCGCGCCGACGACGGCTGCTGCACCCTGGGCGCGCACTTCTCCGACGAGGACGACGAGAAGCGCGTCGCCGGGCACGTGGCGCGGCTCACGCCCGAGATCTGGCAGTTCCACGACGTGGGCACGGACTCCGGCTGGACGCAGCTCGACGAGGACGGCGACCGGCAGACGCGCCGCTGGAAGGGCTCCTGCATCTTCCAGAACCGGCCCGGCTTCGCGGGCGGCGCGGGCTGCTCCCTGCACATCCTGGCCCTCAAGGAGGGCCGCGAGCCGCTGGAGACCAAGCCGGACGTCTGCTGGCAGCTGCCGGTGCGGCGCACGTACGACTGGATCGACCGGCCGGACGACTCGCGCGTGCTGCAGATCTCCATCGGCGAGTACGACCGCCGGGGCTGGGGCCCGGGCGGCCATGACCTGCACTGGTGGTGCACGTCGGCCACGTCCGCGCACGGGGCCGGCGAGCCGGTCTACGTCACTTACCGGCCCGAGCTCACGGAGATGATGGGCAAGGAGGGCTACGAGCGGCTGGCCGAGCTCTGCGAGGAGCGGCTGGCCGCGCTGCTGCCGATGGCTCCGCACCCGGCGGATCCTGCGCCCGGGGCGCGCTCGTAGGAGCGGGCGCCCCCGCACCCTCGAACCCGCCGCCGCGGCGACCGGCCACAACGGCGGTGACCGGCGGTGCCGTACGCACCTCAGGCCGGCCGGGCGCCGCCGGGCCGCGCCACCGTGGTTGCGCGCCGTCGCGGCGGGAGGGTTGGCCCGGCCGGAAACGGACCGGCGCCGCCGGATTCAGCCCCCTGAAGGCGAAGGCGCCGTAGCGGGCAGGTACCACCGGCTCAGCCCGCCGCCGAAGGCGAAGGCGTCGTAGGCGACGGTGGAGCCGTCGGGGACTGGGTGGCGGCCGGGGTGGAGACGACCGGGCGGCCGCGGCCCTCGATCGTCACCGTCGTACCGCCCGGGGCGATGGTCACCCGGGCCCGCCACGGCCCCGCCGGCTCGCGTTCCGCGTCGACCTCGACGACGACCGTCGTGGTCTGCCCGGGCTGCAGCACCCCGCCCGGCTTGCTCAGCCGCAGCCAGGGCGCGTCGGCCGTCATGGACCACACCACCGCCCGGCCGCCGCTCGCCGTGAGCGTGACGATCGTGGCGGTGCCGCTGGGCTGGGCGCTGACTGTCAGCCGGCCGGGGCCGGGCGCGGGTTCGCCCGGGACGGCCGGGCCGCCGGGGGCGGGCAGCCCGGCGG
>NZ_PXWG01000191.1 GCF_003011965.1 Streptosporangium nondiastaticum | reverse complement strand
GCGGGCGGCGACGGGCCCGACGCCGGCCGCCGGGGCCGGCTCGTCGTACGGGACGTGCCCGCCGTCGGCCGGCCGCAGGGTGTGCGCGACGCCCGCGCCCTCCGGCAGCACCGGCTCCGCGCCCGTGGCCAGGACCAGTTCGTCGTACGGGACGTCCTCGCCGTCCACCAGCCGCAGCGTGTGCGCGACGGTGTCGAGCGCGCTCACCTCGCAGCCCGTCCGCAGCCGGGCGTCGCCGGACGGCAGCGTGAGGTCGTCCGCGGCGTACCGGCCGGTGAGGACGTCGGCCAGCAGCACCCGGTTGTACGGGGCGCGCGGCTCGGCGCCGTACAGCGTGACCTCCGCGTCGCCGCCGAAGGCCTGGAAGCGCTCGGCGAAGCGGGCCGCGGCCATGCCCGCGCCGACGACGGCGATGCGCCGGGTCATGACGCCCGCCCCGGCACGGCGGCAGGTCCGGACGCTGTGCGTCCGGCGGCGGCAGTCCGGCGCCCGGTGCGCTCCTCGGAGGCGGATCGGGCCGCGGATTCCGTGCGCTGCACGGGCTGCGTGGGCTCCGTGAGCCCCGTGCGCTCCGCGGCTTCCCTGCCACCACCCCCCTTCCCCCGCTCGCCGGCCGCAGGCTCCACCCGTACCGCGCACACCTTGAACTCGGGCATCCGGGAGACCGGGTCGAGGGCCGGGTTCGTGAGGGAGTTGGCGCGGCCGTCCCCGCCCCAGTGGAAGGGCATGAAGACGGTGTCCGGCCGGATGGTGTCCGTGACGCGGGCCGGGGCGACCGCCCGGCCGCGCCTGCTGGTGACCGCCAGCGGCTCGCCGTCCGCGACGCCGAGGCGGCGGGCGAGGACCGGGTGGACCTCCACGAACGGGCCGGGCGCGGAGCGGTTGAGCTCGTCGACGCGCCGCGTCTGGGCGCCGCTCTGGTACTGGCCGACGACGCGGCCCGTCGTCAGGTACAGCGGGTACGCGCCGTCGGGGCCGTCGGGCTCCTCCGCGGCGGGCCGGTGCGTCACGGCAGCGAACCGCGCCCGGCCGTCGGGCGTGGCGAAGCGGTCCAGGAAGAGGCGGGGCGTGCCGGGGTGGTCCGGGGCCGGGCAGGGCCAGAAGACGCCGTCCTCGGCGCGGATGCGGCCGTAGCTGATGCCCGCGTAGTCCGCCTGGCCGCCCGCCGAGGCGCGCCGCAGCTCCTCGAAGACCTCTTCGGGGTCCTCGGGGAAGCCTTCGGGCACGCCCAGCCGGGCGGCGAGCCCGTGCAGGACGGCGAGGTCGCTGCGCACGCCCGGCGGGGCGTCGACGGCCTTGCGGCGCAGGATGACGCGGCCTTCGAGGTTCGTGGTCGTGCCGGTCTCCTCCGCCCACTGGGTGACCGGCAGGACCACGTCGGCGAGCCGTGCCGTCTCGGAGAGGACGACGTCGCCGACGGCGAGGAGGTCGAGCGCGCGGAGCCGCTCGCTGACGTGGGCGGCGCGGGGGGCGGAGACGGCCGGGTTGGAGCCCATGAGGAGGAGCGCGCGGACGCCGCCGTCGGTGCCGAGCGAGTCGAGCAGTTCGTAGGCGCTGCGGCCCGGCCCGGGCAGGGCGCCGGGGTCGACGCCCCAGACGGAGGCGACGTGGCGGCGGGCCGCGGGGTCGGTGATCGAGCGGTAACCGGGGAGCTGGTCGGCCTTCTGGCCGTGCTCGCGGCCTCCCTGGCCGTTGCCCTGGCCGGTCAGGCAGCCGTACCCGGAGCCGGGGCGGCCCGCCTTGCCGGCCGCCAGGCACAGGTTGATCCACGCGCTCACGGTGTCCGTGCCCTTGCTCTGCTGCTCGGGCCCGCGCGCGGTCAGCACCATGCCGCGCGGCGCCTCCCCGAACATCGCGGCCGCCGCCGCCAGTTGGGGCATCGGCACACCCGTCAGCCGCTCCACGCGCTGCGGCCAGTGCGCCATCGCCGCCGCCCGCGCCTGTGCGAAGCCCGTCGTGCGGCGGGCGATGAAGTCCTTGTCGGCCCGGCCGTCGGCGATCAGCAGGTGCAGCAGCCCGAGCGCGAGGGCGAGGTCGCTGCCGGGGAGGGGCTGCAGGTGCAGGTCGGCCTGCTCGGCGGTGCGCGTGCGGCGCGGGTCGACGACGATCAGCCGGCCGCCGTTCTCGCGCAGTTCGCGGAAGTAGCGCAGCGCCGGGGGCATCGTCTCGGCCGGGTTCGCGCCGACGAGGATCACGCAGTCCGTACCGGCGATGTCCGCGAGCGGGAACGGCAGGCCGCGGTCGATGCCGAACGCGCGGCGGTGCGCGGCCGCCGCGGACGACATGCAGAAGCGGCCGTTGTAGTCGATGTGCGGCGTGCGGAGCGCGACGCGCGCGAACTTGCCCAGCAGGTACGCCTTCTCGTTCGTCAGTCCGCCGCCGCCGAAGACGCCGACCGCGTCGTCGCCGTGGCGGCGCCGCGCCCGCGTGAGGCCGGCCGCCACGCGGTCGAGGGCCTCGTCCCAGGAGGCCGGGCGCAGGGGCGAATCCCGGTCGCCGCGGTCCTCGCGGACGAGGGGCTCGGTGAGCCGCACGCCGGGACGCAGCACCGCGGCGGCGGTGCGCCCCTTGCCGCACAGGGCGCCCCGGTTGACGGGGAAGTCGGGTCGCTCCAGGACCTCCGCGGGCTCGGCCCCGGCGCCCGGCCGCAGCCGCATGCCGCACTGCAGGGCGCAGTACGGGCAGTGGGTGTCCGTGGCGGTGCCGGTGGCAGTGCCGGAGCCGGAGCCGGAGGTCGTCATGCCACCGAGGTTCGCCCGATGGCGTTACGTGCCGAGGTCGCCGGTGTTGCCTGCCCGATACAAGCCGTTCACACGGCCGGGCGGGCGGTGCAGGCACGACGACATCTGCCGTAACGCGCCAGAAGCTTTCCCTAACGCTTGTGTGACGGGGGCGCAACGGCGCCGAAACCCCGCCGCCGGACCATGCGCGCATGGGAACGACCAGCGCTGACACCGGACCGCTCACCGGCTTCGTCGTCGGAGTGACCGCGGACCGGCGGCGCGACGAGCTCACGGCGCTGCTCCGGCGCAGGGGCGCCCGGGTGATCGAGGCGCCCACCATGCGCATCCTTCCGCTCGACGACGACGTGGCGCTGCGCCGCGCCACCGAACGCTGCCTCACCGCCCCGCTCGACTACGTCGTCGCCACGACGGGCGTCGGCTGGCGGGGCTGGATGAGCGCCGCGGAGGGCTGGGGACACGGGGCGGGGCTCGCCGCCGCCTGCCGGGGCGCCGAAGTCCTCAGCCGCGGGCCCAAGGCGACGGGCGCGGTGCGGGCCAGCGGCCTGGAGGAGGCGTACTCGCCCGGCTCCGAAGCCACCGGCGAACTCCTGACCTGGCTCCTCGCCCGCGACCTCACCGGCCGCCGCATCGCCGTCCAGGAGCACGGCGTGCCCCTCGACGGCTTCTCCGACGCGCTGCGCGAGCGCGGCGCGGAGGTCATCGACGTGCCGGTCTACCGGTGGACGCCGCCGGAGGACACCGACGCCGTGCGGCGCCTCGTCGAGCAGACCGTACGGCGCGAGGTCCACGCCCTCACCTTCACCAGCGCCCCGGCCATCGTCTTCTTCCTGGAGTCCGCGCAGGCGGCCGGCCTGTACGAGGAGGTCCTGGCCGCGCTGCGGGGAGACGTCCTGCCGTTCTGCGTCGGCCCGCTGTGCGCCCGCCCCCTGGAGGACGTCGGCGTCACGACGACCTGGCCGGAACGCGGCCGGCTCGGCGCCCTCGTCCGCACCCTCACGGACACCCTCCCGGACCGCGACCGCCGGATCCTGTGCGCCGGCCCCCGCCCCCTCGCCCTCCAGGGAAACGCCCTCCTCGCAGGCGAGGAGGCCATCTGGCTGCCCCCGGTCCCGGCCGCGGTCCTGCGCGCCCTGGCCGTCCGCCCGGGCCGGGTCCTCAGCCGGAACGACCTGCTCCAGCGGGTGTGGGCGGGCGCCAGGGCGGACGAACACGCCGTGGAGGCGGCGGTGGGGCGGCTGCGCGGCGCGCTCGGGGCGTACGCGGGGCTGATCCGGACGGTGCCGAAGCGGGGGTACCGGCTGGTGGTGGACGAGTGAGCGAGTGAGGGCGGGGCGGGCGTCCCGGCGGGCCTCGGGCGCCGCATACCTCTACCCCACCGCCGCCAGCGGCAGCGCCCCCGTCTCCGCCGGAAGCCGCAACCAGCCGTCCCGTACCGCGTGTTGCGTCAGCACCGGGTCGTCGCCGACGACCACCGGCGTGCCGACCGACCGCAGCAGCGGCAGGTCGCTCTCGTGGTCGCCGTAGGCGAAGCAGTCCTCCGGGGCCGCGCCGGCCGACGCCATGAGGACCGCCGCGGCCTCCGCCTTCACCGGGCCGATCACGGGGCGGACGATCTCGCCCGTGAGGCGGCCGTCGTCGTCGACGCGCTGGGACGCGCAGAGGATCCGGTCCGCGCCGAGGTCGGCGGCGAGCGGGGCGAGGACCGCCCAGAGGGAGCCGGAGACCAGGACGGTCAGGTGGCCCAGGGCCCGGTGGCGGCGCAGCGCCGTGACGGCGGGGAGGACGAAGGCCCGCGGGTCCGAGCGGTACGCGCCGTACCACTCGCGGCCCGCGCTCTGGAGCTCCGCCACGGGAACGCCCGCGAAGCGCCGGTAGTAGGCCCGGTTCAGCTCGCTCCGGTCCTTGCCCTCCAGGGCGCAGGGCCGGTCGCCCCGCGGGTGGAGGGCGTCCCACCAGTCACGGAAGAGCAGCATGCTCTTGCCGCTGATCAGCGTCTCGTCGACGTCGAAGAACGCCACCGGCCTCGTGGTCATGAACCGTCGGCCCCCTTTTCTGGCTCATCGGAATCGGGCCCCTCGGGATCGGGCCCCTCGGGATCGGGCCCCTCGGGATCGGGAAAGACCGCGTCGGCGTAGGCCGCGGCGGCCGTGTCGAACGAGAGCGTCGCGTGGGCGGCGGCGGCCGTGACGTCGCGCCACTTCTGCTGCAGGGGGTTGCCCTCGGCAAGGGCACCCGCGCCCGCCGCGTGGAACAGCCGGTCCACCGCCTCCGCGCACAGCGCGGCGGCCATGGCGGCGTCCCGCCGGCACTCCGCGACCACCGCGGGCGTGGCCTCGGCCGTGTCCGCCCGGTGCGCCACCTCGGCCAGCAGCAGCCGCGCCGCCTTGATCTTCGCCGAGGACTCCGCCGCCAGGTGCCGGGCGGCGGGCGTCAGGGCCGCGGCCCGGCCGTCGACCCGCCGGCGCCCTGCCGTGGCCGCGGTCCACAGGGACTGCGCGGCCTCCGCCGCACCGAGCAGCGGCGCGGCGAACTGCAGCGCCGCCACCATCGGGAACGGCACGCCGTGACAGCGCCCGCCGCCCGGCAGCGGGCGCAGCAGCCGGTCCAGGGTGAAGGTCCGGTACTCCGGCACGAACACCCCGTCCGCGCGGACCGAGTTGCTGCCCGTACCGCGCAGCCCGAGCGGCCGCCACGTGTCGAGCACCGTCACCTCGGCCCGCGGCACCGCGAAGATCCGGTGCTCCTTGCCGGCGGCGCCCTCGGTGAAGCCCGCGAGCAGCACCCACTCGGCGTGGTCGATCCCGCTGGCGTACGACCAGCTGCCGTCCAGGCGCCAGCCGCCCTCGCCGGCGGTGGCCCGGCCCTGCGGCGGGATGACGGACGCGGCGATCCGTACGTCGGGACCCTCGCCCCACAGCTCCTGCCGGGCCCGCTCGGGGAGGTACGAGGCGAGCCGCCCGTGGGCCGCGAACAGCGCCGCGCACCACGCGGTGGAGGCGCAGACAGCGGCGACCGTTGCGGTCGCCGAGAGGAACTCGGCGAACGTGCCCTCGCTGCCGCCGTAGCACCGCGGGACGAAGTGCCGGGCGAAGCCCGCGTCCCGCAGGGCGTCTGCCGTCTCGCCGGGCAAGCGGCAGTGTTCTTCGGAGAGTTGGGCACCCAGGTCGGCGGCCGTCAGGACGACGTCGGGGACGAGCGAGGCCGAGGGGGCCGGAGCCGCAGGAGACACATCCGCAGAGGACACGGCCGCAGAGGACACGGCCGCGGGGGACGGAGCCGCTGGAGTCGGCGCCGCGGGGCTCAGCACGAGACGGCCTCCAGGTCCGAGAGGAGCGACCAGGACGGCGCGGCGCTGATGAAGCGGGCGCCGGCCAGCGAGCGGCCGCCCTGCACGGCGGAGACCTCGAAGCCGGCGCGGGCCCGGCCCGCGTCCCGCATCTCGCCGACCACGATGTCGACGGGGCGGTCGAGCTCGCCGAAGCAGCGGAACTCGGTGTCGAGCGAGGACAGCACGCGCGGCGCCAGCCGGGCCAGCGGGCCGAACTCCCTTACGTACGCGGCGTGTGCGGCCTGCTGCATGGCCTCCAGCAGCACCATGCCCGGCACGTGGTCGCAGTCGTGGTCGAAGTGAACGGGGTGGCTGCGGTCCAGGCGCAGCCGCCAGGTGTCCGCGGGGAGCCTCGGGTCGGCGGCCAGGAGGACGTCCCGCTGGTGGCGGCGGCCCACGGCGGCCGGCCGGAGGACGAACGAGTCGCCCATCACGTCCCCCGTCACGTCCCCCATCGCGTGGCCCGCCCGCTCGGCCGGCGGACCCGCCGTCCCGTCCGCCTCCGGGCTGTTGCGCCGCCGCAGCACGTCGTACTTCGCCTGCGGGAGGACCGCCCAGCGGAAGTCGGCGCGCCCGTACCAACGGCCGTGTAGGTAAAGGGAGACCGACAGCTGCATCGCGAAGCGCCCCGGCTTGGCGGTGGTCCGCGCGCAGCTGATGTCCATGACCACGGGCAGCTCGGTGCCCGGGTCGTACGGCAGGCCGCCGGGCGCGAAATCGGCGCTCAGCCGGCTCAGCACGAAGTGCACGTCTTCCGTGGGCACCCGGTAGAACCGGTGCGAGAGGTAGATCGCCGCCTGGCGCATCGACTCGACCAGCAGCGTGGGGTCGCCCGCCCCGGACGGGCCCGGGTAGTACAGCAGGTGGTCGGGGGCCCAGGACGCCGCCACGAGGAAGCGGTCGCGGCCCACCCGGTGCGCGTCGGTGAGCAGGACCTGGCTGTCGGCGGCCTTGTGCACCAGACGGCGGGCGACGGCGGGCGCGAAGCTCAGGCGGCGGGTGGCGCCGAGGGCGAACTCGACGATGCCGGCGGTCACGGTGGCGGCCGCACCAGCAGCGGTCGCCCCGGGGGCGGTTGCGCCGGCAGCGGCGGCGCCCACCGGACGCGGCGCGGCAGTGGGAACAGGTGCGGGAACGAATACGGGAACGGCGTTGACGTGCACGATTGAACTCCCCCTTGAACGGAGCGCCCGGCGCGGGTGACGCGGCCGACGGCATTCCAGGCATACAGAAGTACAGACGCTCAGTGCTCGATCAGTGCTTGATGAACGGAAAATATACCTGCGGGAAGGTATATTGCAAGGAAGAGGCTCGGGGCTTGACGCTTTTCCCCGGACCCTCCCGCTCCGCAGCCTCACCGAAGGAGAAGAAGTGTGACGACCAAGCAGCGCAAGGCCTCCGTCCGCGCCACGGCCGAGCTCAAGCAGGACCGGGCCGTCCGCACGCGGGCCCAGACCCTGCACGTGGCGGCCCAGCTCTTCGCCCAGCAGGGCTTCCGCGCCACGTCCATGCAGCACATCGCCGACCGGCTGGGCATGACCAAGGGCGCGGTCTACTTCCACTTCCCCACGAAGGAGACCCTCGCCGTCGCCATCGTCGAGGAGCACTACGGGCGCTGGCCCAAGGTGGTGAAGGAGGTGCAGGCGGAAGGGCTGAGCCCCATGGAGTCCGCCGAGGAGATCCTCAACCGCGCCGCGGTGGCGTTCCGCGACGACCCCGTGATGCAGGCGGGCGCCCGGCTCCAGCTCGAACGCCCGCACATCGACGCCGAGTTGCCGACCCCGTACGTGGACTGGACGCAGCTGCTGCAGTCGCTCCTGGTGACGGCGAAGTACAGCGGGGAGCTGCGGGAGGGCGTCGACCCGGAGGCGGCGGCGCGGACGCTGGTGTCGTCGTTCTTCGGCGTGCAGCACATCTCCGACGTGCTCTCGCACCGCAAGGACATCGCGGAGCGCTGGGAAGAGACCCGGAAGCTCCTGTTCTACTCCCTGCGGGCGTGACCGCGCGACCGGCGCGGCACAACCGCGCCGCAACCGAGGGGAGTCGACCGTTCCGGTGGGCTCCCCTCCGGTGTCGGCCGCACCCCCTCCGGCATCGGCCGGGCTCCCTCCGATGCCGCGGCCGGGGCTCGGCTCCGGCGCCGGAGCAGGGGGAAACATTCCTTCCAGGGGGTATGTTCTTCCAACCGCCGGGGGACCGCACACCAACACTACGGAGGAACCGGTGATCCAGGAACGCGCCCGACGCACCAGGGAGCACGTGCTCAATGCCGCCGCCGAGGAGTTCACCCTGCGCGGGTACGCCAACACCGCCCTGCAGACCGTGGCGACCCGCATCGGAATGACGAAGGGCGCCCTCTACGCACACTTCCCGTCCAAGGAACACCTGGCGAACGCGCTGCTCCAGCACTTCGCCGACGTCTGGGACGAACTGCGCGCAACCTGGGGCGACATGGGGGATCCGGCGCCCGCCGGCCTGCTCGCCGCAGCCCTGGGGCTGGCCCGCCGGCTGGAGTCGGACGTGCGCATGCGGGCGGCGCTGCGGCTGTTCGCCGACGCCGGCCTGACCACGGACCGGGGGGCGAGGGCCCTGACGGAGATACGGGACTGCCTGGCCGCCCTCGCGCACCGCGGCCAGGAGGAGGGCACGCTCCTGCCCTCGTACACCCCCGACCGCATCGTCCGACTGCTGCTCGCGGTCGCCTGGGGGGCGCCCTACGCACCCGGCGCGGCACCCCTCGACGACCGCCTGACGGCCCTGGAGGAGGACTGGGCGATGCTCCTCGACCTGCTCAGTCCGCACCCCCAACCCGCCCTGCCCGTACGGCCGGACGGCCGCTGACCAGGCATGACGCCTCGTCAACGACGCTTTCGACGAGCTCGGAAAATCAGGGCTTGCGCTCGCCGCGACACCTGTGTCACGCTTCTTCGCGAGCCACTGTGTCTTCTGGACCCCGACGCCGATTGCGTCCATCGCTCACTTCCCTCAACCCTCCCTATGGGATCTCCACCAGCAAAAAACATTCCTTCGGGAGGGTATTTAACAGTGGATGAACAGGAGATGGGACTGGTGACCACCCCGATACAGGCCGACCCCCGCTGCGCCTCGCCCCGGTGCCGCCGCGACGAGGCGGACCACGCCCGCCGCGGCTCCCACCCGCACTCCCGGCCCGCCGGGACGGGCGCCGGAACGGGCGCCGGAACGGGCGCCGGGCTCTGCCGCCCCTGTACGGAGCGGCTGGCCGGCCAGCTCGCCGAGCTCCCCGGCCTCTTCGCCGAGAGCGAGCACGAACTGGCCGGCGAGGGCAGGGCCTGGATGTCACCGCGCGTCTCCGGAAGCCGCAAGCGCCGCCTGCCGATCGACCCCCGCACCGCCGACGTCCGCGAGCAGGCCCTGGGCACGCTCGCGGAGTGGGCGGGCCTCGTCGCCGACGAGCGGCGGCTGACCGCACTCCCCCCGCGCACCGTGCCGGCGCTCGCCGCCTTCCTCGGCGCGCACCTCGGCTGGCTGGCCGGTCACCCGGCCGCCGGCGCGGCCGCCGACGAGATCATGCAGCTCGCCGGCAGCCTGCGCCGCGTGATCGACCCCGACCCCGTGGAGCCCACCCCCGTCGGCGACTGCCCCGAGCCGGGCTGCCACGGCACGGTCTCCATCTCCTCCATCGGCAGCGCCTCGGCGCTGCGCGGACTGGTCTGCGACGCGGGCCACTCGCTTCCCCCCAGCATGTGGCTCCGCCTCGCGGACCCGCGGTTCAAGAAGGAGGTGGCGGCGGTATGACCCCCGCCCAGCGCGCCCGCCGCGTCCCCACCAACGTCGCCGCCCTCGCCCTCGGCGTCACCGAGGGCACGATCCGCCAGTGGGCCCACCGCGGGCGCATCACCCGCTACGGGACCGCCCGGCGCGCCACGTACGACCTCGACGAACTCGCCGCGGTGGCCCAGGGATCGAGCCGGCCCGGCCGGACCGGCTGATCCACCCCGGATCCACCCGGATCCACCCGGATCCGCCCCGGCCGATCCGGCTCACCCACTCCGGCCGATTCGGCTGACCTCCCCCGACCGGTCCGGCCGGCCTCCCCCCGGCCGGGCCCTGCGCCGGGTCCCCGGTGCCGCACCCCCGTCGGCACCGGGGACCCGTGCCTCCCCTCAACTCACCACCCA
>NZ_PXWG01000190.1 GCF_003011965.1 Streptosporangium nondiastaticum | reverse complement strand
ACGGGGGCCGTGCCCACGCGGGCCGCCGGTCCGGCGTCCGCGGCCGGGGCGGGTGCGGGGGCGGGCTTGCGGCGCAGCAGGGCGGTGGCGGCGAGGACGGCCGCGGTGCCCAGGAGGACGGTCCAGCCGAGGGGCTCGTCGAGGAAGACGGCGCCCAGGACGACGGAGACGACGGTCATGAGGTAGATGACGGTGGCCGCCGCTGCGGCGCCGTCCTTGGTGATGATGATGGTGTTGAGCAGGACGGCGAAACCCGTGCAGACGATGCCCAGGATGATCAGGGCGACGACGGAGTCCGTACGCCACTTGACCGCTTCGAGGCCGATGAAGGGCACGGCGATCAGCGTCATGACGGCGGCGATGGCGAGCTGGCCGCCGGCCAGCATGAAGACGGGGATGCCGCGGCCGGCCAGGAAGCGCCCGACGTAGGCGAAGCTGCTGCCGAAGCTGACGGCGCCGAGCACGAAGCAGACGATGCTGCCGGTCGAGGCGTGCGTGCCGTCGCTCCAGGGCGCGGCGACGAGGACGACGCCGAGCAGGCCGATCACCATGCCCCAGACGCGGGCCGCGCCGAGGCGCTTCTCGGAGCCGAGGAGGACGGCGGCGCCGAGGGTCCACACGGGGCCGGTGCCGCTGACGATGCCGGCGATGTTGCTGGAGCCGGTGCGCTCGCCTTCGGCGAACAGCAGCCAGGGGACGGCGTTGCCGAGGAAGGCCGCCACGGCCATGTGGCCGAGGACCTTCTTGTCGCGGGGGAGCTTCTGGCCCTTGGCCACGCCGATGGTCAGCAGGACGGCGGCGCCCAGGACGAGGCGGACGAACACCATCTCCACGGGGGAGAAGGCGTATCCGGAGATTTTGATCCACAGGAAGACGGAGCCCCACAGCAGGCTCAGGGCGGAAAGCCGCAGGACGGCACCCTTCGACATGATTCTCCTCGGCGTCGCGGTGCCCCGGGGGTCCGGGCGGTCACGTCCACGGACGGGGCATTCGGGGTATTTCGGTCTCGTTGAGGGCAGGGCCGTGCCGGGCGCAACAGGGGGAGAGACAAAGGGTGTTGCGGCGCCGGTACGGGCCGAGCCGGGCAGAGTCCCGGGGGTGGTGCGGCGGCCGGGCTCTGGGATAGAGCCTCACACCGCCGCCCCCGCGGCGTCCATCGAGGGATTCTTCCGATGACCGTGAAGACGGGCTAACGGTTCGCCCTTACGGTTCTCCGCCGTCCTCCGAGCGGGCCGAAGCGGCCGCCTGCGCCAGGGCGTCGACGACGGCCGCGACCTGCGGCAGGCTCCCGTCGCCCGCGCGCACGGCGGCGAAGACCTGCCGGCAGGGCGCGTCGTCGAAGGTCTTCACGACCACGCCCGAACGGGCCGCCGAGCGGGCCAGGCGCGGGACGAGGCTGATGCCCATGCCGTGCCGGACGGCCGCGAACGTGGCCTCCCAGTCGCCGATGGCGTGCGTGGCGCGCGGCGTGAACCCGGCGGCGGCGCAGGCGGCCAGGGGGATCTCCTGGCACATGCCGGCGGTGGCGAAGATCCACGCCTCGTCGGCGAGGTCGGCGAGCGTCAGCGACGCCGCCTCCTCCAGCCGGTGGCCCAGGGGCAGGGCGACGTCGAAGATCTCCTGCATGAGGGGGAACTTCTCGAACCGCGGGTCGCCGACGGGCGCGTTCGGGGACTCCACGGCGATGACGACGTCGGTGCGCCCGTCGGCGAGCATCTCGAAGCTGACCGGCGGGTCGACCTCGGCGAGGGTCGTGCGCAGCTGGGGCCGGCTCTCCTTGAGGATGGCGGCGGCGGGCAGGATCAGCGGGGTGAGGGTGGTGGCGAAGCCGGCCACCGACACCTCGCCGGTCTCCCCCTCGCGCCAGGCGGCCACCGCCTCGTGGAGCCGGTCGGTCCAGGTGAAGATCTCCTCGGCGTGGCGCAGCACGATGCGGGCGGCGCCGGTCAGGCGCAGCCGGCGGCCGGCCGGTTCGGTCAGGCGCACGCCCAGCTCCTTGGAGAGGGCGGCGAGTTGCTGGGAGACGGCGGAGGGCGTCAGGTGCAGGGCGGCCGCGGCGGCGCTGACCGTCTTGCGGCGGTCGAGCTCCGCCAGGATTCTCAGGCGGCGCAGGTCCACGTCGGGGTGGCGCGGCACCGGGGCCGCGCCGGGGCTGGGTGTGGTCATGCTGCGGGCAACATCAGCGCAGGCGCTGCTGTTCCGGGTCGATGACGGTACGGGCGAGGATTTCCAGGGTGTCGAGGTCGCGGGCGTTGCGCTCGGGCGTGCGGGGCTCGCCGGGGAACGTCGGGTCGAGGACGACGGCGGGTGCGCCCAGGGCGTCCAGGAGGGCCAGGTCCTGGTGGATCTCGTCCAGGCTGCCCTCGCCCATGAGCCGGCCGTTGCCCAGCGGGCGGGCGGTGACGCGGAGTTTGATGCGGGGCACGAGCGCGGGCACGGGCAGGCCGAGCTCCTTCGCCGTCCGCTCCAGGGCGGGCAGGCCGTAGCCGGTCAGCCACTGGGCGGTGACGGAGGTGGGGTGCCAGGCGTCGCCGAAGCGGACGGCGCGGCGCAGGGCGCCGGGGCTGTGCCCGCCGACCCACACGGGCGGGCCGGGGCGCTGCAGGGGTGCCGGGCCGGTGTGCAGGTGGTCGAAGGACACGAACTCGCCGTGGTGGCTGACCACGTCGTTCGCCCAGCAGGCCTTGATGACGGCGAGGTACTCGTCGCTCCGGGCGCCGCGGCGGGCGTAGGGGACGCCGAGCGCGGCGAACTCGCCCGGGGCCCAGCCCGCGGCCGCACCGAGGACGAAGCGGCCGCCGCTGAGCCGGTCGATGGCGGCGGCCATGCGGGCGGTGAGGACGGGGTGGCGGTACGGCAGGATCGTGACGGTGGTGCCGAGCCCGATCGTGCGGGTGACGCCGGCCAGGTAGGACAGCACGGTGAAGGGGTCGTAGAAGGGGGCGGCGAACAGGCGCTGCACCTCGGGGGTGGGGGCGACGTGGTCGGACACCAGCAGGTGGTGGTAGCCGAGCTCTTCGAGCCGCCCGGCCCACTCCCCCAGGGTCTCGGGGGTCGCGCCGGGGCCGTAGTTGGGAACGTTGACGCCGAACTTCACGGGGTCCTCCGGTGGTTGGCGGCCGGGTGGTGCGGCCGGGGGAAAGGGGCTGGGGGGACTACGGGGTACGGGCCGGTGCCCGGGGTGCGAAGCGGGCACGGGCGCCGGTCAGGTGCACGGCCAGGCCGAGCGCCGCGCAGCCCGCCGCGGCCAGCGGCAGGAAGCGGGTCGGAAGGCCCGCCGCGAGGGCCGCGCCGCCGAGCGCGGCGCCGGCCGATCCGCCGAGGTAGGTGGCCGAGCTGTTGAGGGCGAGGGCCGCGGCCCCCCGCGCGGGCCCGGCCGCCAGCAAGCGGTGCTGCTGGGGGACGACGAAGGCCCAGCCGGCCGCGCCCCACACGGCCAGCAGCGGCCACAGCCACCACGGTCCGCGGGCGAACGCGATCGCCGCCAGGGCGAGGGCGAGGGCCGACAGCAGCAGCCCGGTCAGCAGCCCGGGACGGGGAACGCGGTCGAGCAGGGGGCCGACGGCGAAGCTCCCCAGCACGCCGCCCAGTCCCCACACCCACAGCCCCGCGCCGCCGGGTCCTCCGTCCGCCGCGTCCAGCACGGGCAGGAGGTACGTGTAGAGGCCCAGGCTGGCGACGGTCTGGCAGAAGGTGGTCAGGACGGCGGCGCCGGTCCGGGGGTCCTTCAGCTGCGCGGCGCGCTCGGCGAGCGAGGGCAGGGGCGCGCTCTCCATGGACGGCAGCAGGAGGGCCGCGCCGAGGTGGGCGGCGGCGCCGATGCCGGTCACCAGCCACAGCGCGGACCGCCACCCGGTGTGGCCGGCGAGCAGCAGGCCCACGGGGACGCCGAGGACGGTGCCGCAGCTGAGCCCGCCCAGGACCACGGCCAGGGCGCGGCCCCGGCGTTCGGGCCCCGCGAGGAGGGACGCGGCCGCGGCGGCGGTGGGCATGAAGACGCCGGCCGCCGCGCCCGCCACGACGCGCGTGGCCGCCAGGCTCACCGCGTCCGGGGCGAGGGCGCCCGCGGCGTTGGCGAGGGTGAACGCGGCCAGGGAGACGAGCAGGACCCGGCGCACGCCCAGGCGGCCCAGCGCGGTCTGCGCGAGCGGGGCGAGGAGCGCGTAGGAGACCGTGAAGACGGTCACGAGCTGACCGGCCGCCGCGGTCGAGCCGCGGAGCTCGCCGGAGATCTGCGGCAGCAGTCCGGCCGTCATGTAGGCGTCGGTGCCCACCGCCAGGGCGCCCAGCGCCGGCAGGATCACGCGCAGCACGTCGGCATCCCTCCTCTCCGTCGGGACCGGCCCCCTTGCGGGGCGGCCGGGAAACAGCGTGGCCCACCCCCCGGCGTGGCGGGCCGGTGCGCGGCGCGGAGGGTTCGGGTTCCCACATCACCGTCGGGGCGGGCACGGGGCGCGGGCGCCGGGGCGGCCTAGTGTCGGCACCCGGACACCCGTTCTGTTCACCGCAGTTGAGCGTCGGCCGGTCGATCCGCCGACGCGTTCACCGCTGCCGCACCATCACCGCTGCTCCATCACCGCTGCCGCTGTTGCCCGACGGAAGGACGTGCCATGCAGGACCGTGACGTCATCGATTCGTGGTTCCCCGCCGACCTGCGCTCCTGCGAGGTCTGGGAGGAGCGCTTCGCCCCGCGCAGTCTCGCCCCGGGCGCGCACGTGACGCGCTTCGCCCCCAGCCCGACGGGCTCCGTGCACCTGGGCGGGCTGTACGTCGCGCTGCTCGCCCAGGAGGCGGCCCGGCGCAGCGGCGGCACGTACGTCGTGCGCATCGAGGACACCGACAAGCGCCGGGAGGTCGCGGGCGCCGCGGAGGAGTTCGCGCGGGTCTTCGGCTACTTCGGCCTCGAACCCGACGAGGGCGCCGGCCGGCCGGGTGCCTGGGGCCCGTACCTGCAGTCGGACCGGGAGGCCATCTACCTCAGCTACGTGCGCGAGCTGGTGCGCACGGGGCAGGCCTACCCGTGCTTCTGCTCGCCGGAGGTGCTCGGGCGGAACGCGGAGGAGCAGCAGCGCGCCCGGTCGCCGCTCGGCTACTACGGCAAGTGGGCGCGGTGCCGGGGGCTGAGCGTGGAGCAGGCGCAGGAACGCGTCGCCGCGGGCGAGGCGTTCACCGTCCGCTTCCGCTGCCCGGTGGGGCTGCCGGGCCGGGTGCGCTTCCGCGACCGGGTCCGCGGCGCCCTGACGATGCTCGACAACGGCAACGACGTGGTGATCCTGAAGTCGGCGGAGCAGGGCCGGCGGCTGCCCACGTACCACTTCGCGCACGTCGTCGACGACCACCTGATGCGGGTGACGCTGGTGATCCGCGGCGAGGAGTGGATCTCCTCGCTGCCCGTGCACCACCAGCTGCACCGCGCCCTGGGCTTCACGCCTCCCCAGTACGCCCACATCGCCCCGCTGATGAAGGTCGAGGGCTCCAGCAGGCGCAAGCTCAGCAAGCGCAAGGACCCGGAGTCCGCCGCCGCGTTCTACCTGACCGCGGGCTACCCGGCGCAGGCCGTGCGGCACTACCTGCGCGGCCTGGCCAACAGCCGGCTGGCCGACCTGCCGGCGGGCCGCGCACTGGCCGAGCCCGTGCGTCTGGAGGAGGCGGGAACGGCCGGCCCCATGGTGGACCTGGGCAAGCTGCGCTCGGTCAGCCGCGACTACATCGCCTCGCTGTCCCCGGACGAGGCCCTGCGGGCGCTGTCGGCCTGGGCCGAGGAGCACGACCCCGGGCTCGCGCGCGTGCTGCGGACCCACCGGCACTTGGCCGTGCAGGCCCTGGAGATCGGCCGGAGCGGTACGGGCACGCCGCGCAAGGACCTGGCCTGCTGGAGCGAGTTCCGCAGCGCGTACGGGTTCTTCTTCCCCGAACTCCACACCCCGGTGGGCGCGCTGGACGACGTCCGGCTGGGGCTGCCCGCCCGGCAGGTCGCCGAGCTCGTCACCGACCTCGCCGGCAGCTACCGGCACACCGGCCCCGCCGAGGACTGGTACGCGCAGTGGCGCGAGCTGGCGCGGCGGCACGGTTTCGCGCCGGACGTGCGGACGTACCGGGCGGATCCGCAGGCGTACCACGGTTCGGTGCGCGAGGTGGTCAACGTGCTGCGCGTGTGCGTGACGGGCACGGACCGCAGCCCCGACCTCTTCCAGGTCGCCCGCGCCCTGGGCGAGGCGGAACTGCTGGACCGGCTGCGCCCGTTGGCGGACGCGGCGGCCGCGGAGCACGCCATCGCGTAGCGCTCGCAGGATCCGGGAAGTGACGGGCGCCGTGCGGGCCGGAGTTCCGGCCCGCACGGCGCCCGTCGCTCTTCGCGCCGCCGGAAGCGGCTCAGCCGGCGGCCGCGAGCTCGCCGGACCTGGGCAGGCCGCCCTGGATGGCGACGGCGAGCTGCGCGCGGCGGCTGATGGACAGCTTCCGGTAGATCCGGGTGATGTGCTGCTCCACGGCACGGGGCGAGACGGCGAAGCGCTCGGCGATCTGCCGGTTCGTCAGGCCGGCGAGCATCATGCGGGCGACGCGCCACTCGTGCGCGCTGAGCTGCGCGTCCGTGCGCGACCCGGCCTCCGCCGCCGGTCCGCTCTCCCCGGCGGGCCCGGGGCGTGCGGGCGCGGCGGCCGGCGGCTGCTCGGCGGCCTCGACGAGGGCCTCCAGGGCCCTGATGCGCGTCTCCAGCACGAGGTGTTCCTGTACGTACGGGTCCTCGCCGAGCACCTGCTGGAGCTCTCCGCGGGTGGCGGCCTTGACGACGAGGGTCTCGCCGCAGCCCTCCCGCCAGGAGCCGCCGTGCAGCAGCACGCCCAGGCGGGACATCCTGCGCCAGTAGGTGCTGTGCGCCGGAAGCGTCCGCCGCAGGCGGTCGTCGTCCCGGAACTCCCTGTCGACCACGTACCTCACCGTCACTGCCCCCGCCTGTCGTCCGTCGTGAAGCCTGTCCGCCATGAACTGGCGAATAAATTTATATTGGCATGCAATCTTGAACTCAAGCCCAACTTTTCGGAAGGACTGCACCCCCGCCCGGCGCCGAGCAGGCGTCACAGAAACCGATCAACCGGGATGTAACGGACGGCGGATGACGCGGATTCAGCCAGTCCAAGGAGAGACCTCCAGGCCAACATTGATCTCCAGTGCATCTTTGGACCACAATCGCCCACGCCAGTGGGGCCGTCGCTTCCTCTCTCGCCGCCCCGCCGCTCCGCACACGTTCGGCAATGACCTTCAGCACGTGACGAAGTGGGGTTTCACATGGACGTCTTGGCTCCCGCACGCACCGTCGCCGTAGTGGGGATGGGATGCCGCTTCCCGCAGGCCACCGGGACCGGCGAGTTCTGGCACAACCTCCTCGCCGGGCGGGACTGCGTCACGGCCGTCCCCCGCGAGCGATTCGACATCGCCCCCTACCACACCGACACGCCCGGCACCCCGGGCAAGACCGTCTCCCGCCACGGCGGCTTCCTGGACGACCCGTTCTCCTTCGACGCCGCCTTCTTCGGCATCTCCCCCGCCGAAGCCGCCGGCCTCGACCCCCAGCACCGGCTGCTGCTGCCCGTGGTCTGGGAGGCCCTGGAGGACGCCGGCATCGCCCCCTCCTCCCTGGCCGGCAGCCGGAGCGGCGTCTTCATCGGGCAGGCCACCGCCGACTACGCCGACGGGGGCCGGCACACCCTCGGCGACGTCACCGGAAGCCACCTGCGCGCCATGGCGGCCGGCCGCATCTCGTACGCCCTCGACCTGCGCGGCCCCAGCATGACCCTGGACACCGCCTGTTCCTCGTCCCTGGTCGCCGTGCACTCCGCGCGCCAGAGCCTGCTCAGCGGCGAGACCCGGCTGGCGATCGCCGGCGGAGTCAACGTCATCCTCTCCCCGCAGGACGCCATCGCCTACTCGCAGGCCGCGATGCTCTCCCCCGGCGGCCGCTGCAGGTTCGGCGACGCCGGCGCCGACGGGTTCGTCCGCAGCGAAGGGGCCGGCGTCGTCGTCCTCAAGCTCCTCGCGGACGCGCTGCGCGACGGCGACCCCGTGCTCGCCCTGCTGGCCGGCAGCGCCGTGACCAACGACGGGCGCGGCAGCGGGCTGCTCCTCAAGCCCGCCGTCTCCGGCCAGGTCGACATGCTCACCGCCGCGTGCGCGAGCGCCGGGGTCCGCCCCGCCGACCTCGCCTACGTCGAGGCCCACGGCACCGGCACGCCGGTCGGCGACACCGTCGAACTGCGCGCCCTGGCCCGGGCCCTGGAGGACCTGCCCGCCGGCCGGCGCATGCGCACGGGCTCGGTCAAGAGCAACATCGGGCACACGGAGGCCGCCGCCGGCATCGCCGGGCTGATCAAGACGATCCTCGTCGCCCGGCACGGCGTCGTGCCCGCGTCGCTGCACCAGCACACGCCCCACCCCCTGCTCACCCGCCCGGGCTTCCCCGTCGAGGTCGTCACCCGCAACGAGCCTTTGCGGCGGGCGGAGGACGGCGCCGGAGCGCCGGGCGGGCGCACCCTGCTGGGCGTGAGCTCCTTCGGGCTGTCCGGCACCAACGCCCATGTCGTCGTGGCCCGGTACGACGTCCCCGAGGCCGTGTCCGGGGCACCCGCCGCGGTGTTCCCGCCGCACACCACGGCCCCGGCGGCGGCCCGGCGCACCGAGCCGCCCGCCGTGCGGCCGGTCCACCTGCTCGTCCTCAGCGCCCGCTCCCGCTCCTCCCTCCTCCGGCTGGCCGCCGCCTACGCCGAGCACCTCGGTCCCGGCGGCGCGGGCCGCGACCTGCCGCTGCGCGACGTCTGCGCCACCGCGGCCCTGCGCCGCGACGCCCACCCCTACCGGCTGTGGGCCACCGGCGCCGACCACGACGGGCTGGCCCGCGTCCTGCAGGACCTGGCCGCCGGCACCGGCACGCCGCACGGCGCCCTGGGCCCGGGCGTCTTCGGGCCCCCGCGCCGCACCGTGCTCGTCTTCCCCGGGCAGGGCTCGCAGTGGGCGGGCATGGGGCGGTCCCTGCGGGCGTCCTCCCCCGCCTTCGCCCGCGCGCTGCACGCCTGCGACGAGGCCGTGCGGCACGAGGCCGGGTGGTCGCTCGCCGAGCTCCTCGACGCCCCGGAGGAGGACTTCCCCACCGAGGTGGACAAGGTCCAGCCCCTCCTGTGGGCCGTCGAGGTGGCGCTCGCCGCGCACTGGCAGGACATGGGCGTGACCGCCGACGCCTGCACGGGCCACAGCATGGGCGAGGTCGCCGCGGCCGTCGTCTCCGGCGCCCTCACCACGGCGCAGGGGGCCGCCGTCATCTGCCGCCGCAGCCGCCTCATGCGCACCGTGGCCGGGCAGGGCGGCCTGCTCGCGGCCGAACTGGCGGGGGCCCAGGCGCAGGAGACCGCACTGCTGGAGGGGCCGGGCGTGTGCGTGGCGGCGGAGAACGCCCCCACCACGACGGTCCTCGCCGGCGACCTGGCCGCCCTCCACCGCGTCAAGTGCCGCCTGGACGCCGCCGGCGTCTTCAGCCGCTTCGTCAAGGCCGACGTCGCCTCCCACTCCCCCCTGATGGACCGGCTCACCGGCCCGCTCCGCGAGCAGCTCGCGGACCTGGCCCCGTCGGCCGCCGGCATCCCCCTGCACTCCACCGTCCGCAGCGCCCCCGTCGGCGGCCACGAGCTGGACGGCGCCTACTGGGCGGCCAACCTGCGCGAGCCCGTACGGTTCCACGACGCCGTCCAGACCCTGGCCAAGGCGGACGACTCCGTCTTCGTCGAGGTCAGCCCGCACCCCGTCCTCCAGGCCGCGATGGAGGAGACCCTCGCCGAGACCGGCGCCCCCGGCGCCGTCGTCGCCTCCGGCCACCGCGGCCGGGACGAGAACGCGGAACTGGCCGCGGCGCTCGGCCGGCTCTTCGCCGCGGGCGGGCGCGTCGACTGGGAGCGCTGGTTCGGCGGCCCGGCCCGGCACGTGCCGCTCCCCGCCTACCCCTGGGACGAGCAGCACCTGCGCCGCCCGGACACCCCGGACCCCGCTCCCCCGGCGGCCGGGGGCGTCACCGCCGAGTTCCCCCAGGACCCCGGCGCACCCGCCGTCTCCCTGCGCGGCCTGGTGCCCGTTCCCCCGGTCGTCCACCTGCGCGCCCTGCACGAGGCCGCCGCGGCAACGGCCCACGAGGGCCGGGAAGCCGGCGCGGCCTTCGTCGTCAAGGACGCGCGCCTGACCGCCGGTGCCGCCGCCGTCACCGCCGCCGGCGGGCCGACCCTGCGCGCCCGCCT
>NZ_PXWG01000018.1 GCF_003011965.1 Streptosporangium nondiastaticum | reverse complement strand
GCGGGCCGCCGCGGCCTTCTCCGGCGACGGTGCCGTGGCCGGGGCGGTCGTCCCCGTCCCGGGTTCCGGGCGGCGGTCCCGCGGAATGAGGGCCAGGACGAGGCCCAGGGCCAGCAGGGCGCCGCTCGTCAGGAAGACCGTCTGCATGGCGTGGGCCATGCCTTCCAGGAAGGGGTGGGCGAGGCGGGCGTCGGCGTGGGTCAGGAAGGAGCTGTCGTCCAGGGAGACGGCGCCGTTCCGGCCGGCGAGGAGCGTCTGGTTGGCCGGCTGGGAGGTGACCGCCGGGTCGGCGAGGGCGGCCTTGAAGCCCGGGTCGGTCGCGGCGTCGGCGTAGGCGTCGGCGATGCGGCCGCCGACCGTGCCGAAGAAGAGCGAGAAGAAGGCGCTGATTCCGACGGTGCCGCCGATGGAGCGGAAGAAGGCGAAGGAGCCGATGCCGGCGCCCATGTACTGCGGCTCCAGGCCGCGCTGGATGGCGACCAGCATGACCTGCCAGCACATCCCGATGCCGATGCCCATGGCGGCCGCGGCCGCCCCGGCCTGCCACAGGGCCGTGTCGGCGCCGAACGTCGCGAACCAGAACGTGCCGGCCATCATCAGCACGATGCCGAGGAGCATGAAGCCCTTGAAGTTGCCGGTTCGCGTCACGTAGGCGCTGCACAGGCGGCCGCCGCCGATGATGCCGAGCGTCTGCGGCAGCAGCATCAGGCCCGCCTCGGTCGGCGAGAGGCCCTTGACGATCTGGAGGTAGAGCGGGAGCACGGCGAGCGAGCCGAAGACGGCGGCGCCGACGATCGTGTTGACGCCGTTGTAGAGCGTGAAGACGGGGTTGCGGAACATCGGGGTGGGGAGCAGGGCGGCGCCGCCGGCCCGCCGCTGCGCCAGCAGGAAGAGCAGGAGTCCCACGGCCCCCACGGCGAACAGCCCCAGCGTGCCGGCCGAGCCCCAGCCCCACTTCGACCCTTCCTCGACGGCGAAGAGGAGGGGCACGAGGAAGAGGACGAGCGTGATGACGCCGGCGATGTCGGGCTTGTCGGAGGAGCGGCCGCTCTGGACGTGGACCTGGCTGAGGATGATCAGGACGGCGGCGAGGCCGACCGGCACGTTGATGAAGAAGGCCCAGCGCCAGCCGGCCGCCCCGGCGAAGCTGTCCAGCCCGGCGAAGAACCCGCCGACGACCGGGCCGACCACCGCCGCGACCCCGAAGACGGCACCGAACCAGGCCTGGTAGCGGCCGCGTTCGGCGGGCGGCAGCAGATCGGCCAGGATGGCGAACGCGAGGCTCATCAGACCGCCCGCGCCGAGCCCCTGGACGCCCCGGAAGACCGACAGCGTCACCATGGACGTGGCGAGCCCGCACAGCACCGAACCGGCGACGAAGAAGGCCACGGCCGTGACGTAGAGCGGCCGGCGTCCGTAGATGTCGGAGAGCTTGCCGTAGAGGGCCGTGGTGACCACCGAGGTGATCATGTACGAGGTGTTGGCCCAGGCTTGCTGCGAGAGGCCGTTGAGGTCGTCGGAGATGGTGCGGAGCGCCGCGGAGATGATGGTCTGGTCGAGCGCCGACATGAACAGGCCGAGCATCAGCCCGGCCATGACGAGTCTCATGCGGCGCCGGTCGATCACCGGCGTGGTCGGGGCGGTCGTGTCCGTCATCGTCGTTCCATCCATCCCTGTCCGAGGCCCTGCTGAGGCGAGGACTCAAGGATGGAACCTCAAGCAAACTTGAGGTCAAGCCGACGAACGATCAACCCTCTTCGCCTTCGTCTTCCTCCTCCTCTTCTCCTTCGTCTTCATCTTCATAAGGGGCCTCTTCCATCAGCCGCTCGGCGATGTCGTCGACCCAGGCCTCGGCCCAGCGCAGGAGCTCGGCTCGGTCGGTCTCGTCGAGCCCGTAGGCGGCGAACTCGGAGTCGGCGATCCACTCGGCACCGGCGAGCCGGGCCTGGAGGTCGGTGAGGTCGAAGCCGGTGTCACCGGCGTGCCGCCGCCCGAGCTCCTCCAGCTCGATGTGCGACCAGCTGCCGGACGCGGCCCGCACGTCGACGAGGTCCCGTGCGAGCCCGAGGTCCGCGAGGTCGCGCACGGCCATGCCGACCGTGTCCTCGACCGCGGGCACGGGCCCGTACGGACCGAGCTCCGGCGGCCGCCGCAGGGTCTCCTTGCGGATGCCGACGGCGCAGTGCTCGCCGGTCGCGGCGTCGGTGACGACGAGCCGGGCCTCGGACGGCTCCACCTGCCAGCCGCGCTCCCGCAGGCCGCCGCAGAGGGTGGCGACGAGGCCGGCCAGGGGATCCGGGGCCTCGGTGATCACCTCCAGGCCCGTGTCCCGGCGGGCGGCGCCGGGCGCGAGGAGGCCGTGCGCCTCAAGGGCGTACGCACCGCTGAGGACGAGCGGACACTCCGCACCCGCCGCCATCACGTCCGGGAGCAGACGCCGGTGCAGTCCGCGCGGACCGCCTTCGTACGGACCGCCTTCGTACGGACCGTTGTCGTACGGGCTTCCGTCATACGAGCCGGGCGGCGGTGTGGGCGGCAGCATGATCGTGATTATTCCGGAAGGACGCCCGCGACCAGGTCGGATACGCGCTGCAGCTCCGGCTGGATCTCGTCCGCTTCGGCCCGGTCGACGGCGGCGAGCCGCCACCACACGGCGCGGGCGTTGCGCAGCACGCGCCGGGTCTCGTCGACGGGCGCCTGCGCGTTGTGTCGCCGCTCGGCGGTCCGCAGGTGCAGCCGCATGATCGCGGCCCAGTCCTCCTGCAGCAGCAGCGCCAGCCAGGCCCGCGTGCCGAGCACGCCGACGGTGTGCGGGTGCAACGCCCCGTACTCCCGGTCGAGCGCCCCTTCCAGCTCACGGGCGGCGAGGGCCGCCCCCACGAGGTCCCCCTGCAGCTCGGCCGCAACGATCCGGCCGAAGCGCTCGGCGTGGTGCGGGGGGAGGGGGGCGCTCCAGTCGGAAGCAGGGGCGGGGGCGGGCTCGGGCGGGGCCGGTACGGGCGCGGGCACGGGCACAGGAGCAGGAGCAGGAGCAGGCACCACGGGAGCCACAGGAGCCACAGGAGCCACAGGAGCCACAGGAGCCACAGGAGCCACAGGAGCCACAGGAGCCACCGGCGTAGACACAACAGGCGCCGGCGCAGGCACCACAGGCACCGGCGCGGGCGGCGGAGTCGGAGCCGGCGTGGGATGCGGAGTCGGAGCTGGCGTCGGATGCGGCGCCGCCAGCGGCGTCACCGCCCCGTCGTGGTCCACGATCAGCGGCCAGACCGAGCCGTCGGGCTCCTTGGCGTTGATGCGTATGGGGTGGCCGCGGAGAGCCGCCCGGACGCGTATCTCCGAGAGCGCCGAAGTCCGCGCGTCCTCACCGGGCAGGTTTTCGACCGGCTCCCCGTCGATCGTCGCTCCGCCCATTGCGTTGATGACGATGGTGTAGACAGGCGTCAGAGGGACCGAGTCGAGGTCCGTCACAACAGGCATGGTCATTCCTTACGTACCGCCGCCGCCAGCAGGCCAAGGGGCCGCGGCGCTCAGGCGCCGCGGTCCCCCCGGGTAATGATGACCCGGATCACCCGCCCTTGGGGTAGTAGGGGGGTGACCAGCCCAGATACTTGGCGTTCCACTTGGTTTCGATCTCGGTGGCCGGGACGATCGATATCTCGCCGATCGGCCCGATGTCATTGGACGCGATCTTCCCGTCGCCGACGTAGATGGCCACGTGACCGGCGCGGTGCCCGGTGTCCCAGAACATGAGCGCACCGGGTGGCGGATTGCGATCGCCGTCGTGCCGCATGTCCTTCGGCATCTCGATCTGATAGTGGTCGATGGCGTAGTCGGTGCCGGAGAAGTTCCATCCGTAGGCGATCGAGGTGAAGGCCAGGCACTTCTGGTACCAGTTCGCGCGGTGGCTGTCGGCCTCGGCCTTGGCCCACCTGATCGCATCAGCGGTCGATCGGGGGTTCTTCACCACGGCCGGCCAGTTCGCGTTGCCGTCGTGGAAGGGCTCACCGGGCTTGCCCGGCTGACCGGAGCCCGAGGTGTTGCAGTCGTCCGGAGGCTCGTCGGGGTCCTTGCCATTGCCGTTACCGCTGTTACCGCTGTTACCGCTGTCCCCCGAATTGCCTCCGGAAGTGTTCTTGCCCGGCTGCTTGGGATGGTTCTCACCGGATCGCTCCAGGTCGATCCCGGCTTCCTTGGCAATGCTGCGGGCCTGAGTTTCCTTCGGACCGTAGGCATCGGGGAAGCCCGATCGCTGCACCTTCTGGGCGGCGTCGTTGAGCGAGAGGTTCTCCCAGGGGATGTCTTCCAGGCCCGGCGGGTCGCCGCTGTCGCCGCCGAAGAGGAACATGTGCGCGGCGTACTTGGGGTCCAGGATCTGGTCCCTGGTCCCCCAGCCCGACGACGGCCGCTGCTGGAACAGGCCCAGCGAGTCCCGGTCGCCGTAGTTGATGTTGTCCAGCTGCGACTCGGCGAGAGCGGTCATCAGCGCGATGAGCGTGGCCCGTCCGGGCAGCTTCCCCTCCTTCGCTACCTCGTCGATGATTTTGGCGTTGGTCACCTGCCTGGCACGCAGTTCCTTGCTCGCCCCGCCGGTGGCATCGCCCTGCCGCCCGTTGCCCTGCTCCCCGTCGTCGGCCGGCTGCCCCCGGTCGCCGCAGCCGGCGGCCGCGGCCGAGCTGGTGCCGCCGATGCCCGACATGGCGCCGAGGATGATGAGCATGACCACGAAGATGACCGCGATGGGAAGCCCGAGCTTGACCACCAGGGCACGCCGGGCTCCCCCCGCCGCCAGGGCGAGGGCCTGACGTCCGTCCACCGGTTCAGACCCCCAGGACCCGGCCCACGCGCCATCCGTCGTCGCCGCGCGTGATCTCGGTGAGGAGGGCCTTGGTCTCGTTGTACTTGCGGTACCCCGCGACGGTCGTCTCCACGGTGACCTTGCGCCAGACGCGCATGGGCGTATCGGCCTGGTTGCGCACCCGGTCGTCGTCGGCGGGCCCGACGGTGACCCGGTCCACGGTGGACACGCCACCGTTGGAGACCATCTCGTTCCACGCCGGGTCGTCGAACTTCTTGAGGTTCTCGGACAGAGCGGGAGTCATCCACGGTGCCGCACGCTCCACCACGGCCTTGTGGTCCTTGTCCACCGGTGGGTTACGGGCCCAGTAGACCCGTGCCCATCCCTCCGCCGCCTTCTCCGGCTTGCTGAGGTCGGCCTTCGGCACGGCCGGGGCCGCAGCCGAAGGGGCGGCGGAAACACCGCCGGCCTCACCCGACGCCGACTCGGTCCGCGTCTCCGGGGCGCTGCCCGCCGTTACGACCTTCGCCGGGGCGCCGTCGTTCGGCCACCAGTGGGCGGCGGCCGCGCCGAGGGCGAGGAACCCGACGATCACCAGGATCGCGCCGCCCGCGGTGACCGGCTCCCGGCGCCGCTCCTCCGCGAGACGTCGCTTGAGCTCCGCCTTCTGGCCCTGGCGGTAGACCTTGCGGGCGCGGCGGCGCAGTGACCGCTTGGGAGCCTCCTCGATCTCCTCCGGGTAGTCGTACGGGGTGTTCAACAGCTCCCGCCACTCGGCTGAGCTCTGCGGCCCGTTGTCCTTGCTCACGAGTTCCTCCTGCGGCGGCGCCGATCGGATGCGGGCGCCGCCGGAGCGCTGACGGAACGATTCACCTTGGCCGGGCCACTACGACGGCTCGCGGCGCCGCCCGAGACCGAGGCCGAGTTGGCGGCCCGCCGGGACTGGGTGATCTTTTTCTGACGTGGCGGCGGGTTGTGCCCACGTGCCGGCCGGAATTGGGGACCGTTCTGCCCGCTTTCGGCCTGCAGCTGCGGGTGACGACGGGCGCGGTTCTGCGCTCCGGTGGCCCGCCCCGTGTGGGCGGCGCCGACCTGGATGCGGCCCAGATCCGGCTGTCCGGCACGAGGTGTGTTTCGCGGACGGACGCTGCCCACGGAAGCCGTGCGACGCTCCGGCAGAGTGGCGATGGTCCTCCCGGCTCCCGAGCTGCCGTCCGCACGACGGGAACCGGTCGACTGGCCGTCGGAGGAGCGCATCCGAGCACTCGTTCCCGGCGGGTTGTCCGCGGCCCACGTGGCCAGGGCCTGCAGGCCCCGCTCCTTGGCCTTGTGCAATTGCTCGGCACCCGCGGATGCCACTTTGGCGCCGCCGCTCATAGCAGCCTGACCGGTCTTCCGGCCGGCCCACTTGGTGCCGTTCCAAGCAGCCTGGCCGCTCTTCCGGCCGGCCCACTTGGTGCCGTTCCAAGCAGCCTGACCGGTCTTCCGGCCGGCCCATTTGACGGGCCGCGCCGCCTGACGGCCCGCCCAGCCCGCGGGCTTACCGACCATCCGGCCGGCGAGCCTGCTGGCCCCGCGCCCCAGTGCCATACCGGCGGCCGAGGCGCCCGGCGACAGCGCACCGGTGACACCGACGATGCTCTCCATCACGGCGCGGAACTTGAATGCCACGATCGCGCTGGTGATGCTGACGCCGATGGCGGCGAAGTAGCCGTACTTGCCCAGCATCGAGATGCTGACGGTGTTCAGCACCAGGACGACGCCCAGCACCATCGTGCTCACGAACGACTGGAGGGCGAAGCCCAGCAGGGCGTCGAACCATCGCATGCCCCACTGACGCGGCCTACCAGGGATCACCCACAGGCAGGCGAAGACCACACCGGCAAGCAGCAGCATCAACGCGCCGATCAGCGAAGCGAGCGAGGCGAAGGCCAGAGCGACGGCGAGGAGCGCGAACAGCGCGGCGCAGACAAAGGCGGCGATCGTGACCGTGACACGGCCGGCGTTCTTTCCCTGCCGCCACTTCATGGCCGGTATACCGATCTTCGAGTCACTGAGCGTCTTGCTCAGGAACTCGCGCCGTGCGTCGGCGAAGTCGTCGTCCTTCGGCGGCTTATCGGTCTTCTGGAGCGTTTGCTCGCCGAACTCCTTGCAGGTGTCGAGGTTACCGAATTCGGCGATGCACCATGGCGTGACGACGTAGGACCGCCAGATCGCGTCGGTGGACTTGCGGACCAGCTTGTTCTTCTTGGTCTCTTCGCTGTCCTTCTTATCGTTCTGGTCGAGGTCCGGGTTCCCCTTGACCGCGAAGGGCTCCTGCGCGTTGCCGTTCATGCCCGCGCTGGTGGCCTCCATGGCGATGCTGGAACCGACCTTGCGCACGCTGTCGATCCCGTCGACCCACACGCCGGGGGTGCTCACGAGTGACACCGCGAGAATGCCCGAGGCCGCCACCCAGCCGAGTTGGCTCAGACCGCTGCCGCTCGCCTTCCGGTGGTTGGCCCAGGCCACCATGGCTCCCACGGCCAGCGCCGAGGGCAGCAGGGTCTCGGAGACCGTTCCGCCCGCGCTGGATATGGCCGTGGTGATCGCATCGTGGATCTCTTTGACGTCGGTGAGGTTCAGTGTCCACTGGACGGCGACCACGGCCGACTGAGTGATGAAGACTGTCAGTCCCATGAAGATATCGGCGATGCCGTTGAGCATGCTCCAGCCGATGTCCTTCCACCCCAGCTCGCTGTCGAGCCGGTAGTAGAGGCCTGACCCGTACTGCTCATAGAGGGTGGAGCCGCTGCCCTCCCCGATGCGGGGGGTCTTCAGCAGATCGCCGATGCCCGCCGGCTTGTACTTCTTGAACTTGTCGTCGGCCGCCGCGGCACCCGCGGTCGCCATGAGCGTGGTGAACGCGCCGAGGAGGGGTATGAGGAGGTTCCGGATACGGGGAAGTCTCATTCCGACGGCCTCATCAGGGCGTTGCGGACGGGGCTGCCGGCGGCCATGTCCTCGTCCCGCACGTTCATCTTCTGGTCGACCAGCCAGGCTCCGTCGACCTTGACCATGCGCAGGGCACCCCGGCGAACGGACGTCCGCGCACCGTCAGCGGTCGTTTCCGTGATCATCAGGCCGGTCCCCTTGGGGTGGTTCCCGATGGGCGCTACGTCCACCGGCAGCCCCTCGACGCTCACGGTGACGCCGGGCTCGGGCTTCTCGTCCGCCAGATATGCGAAACGCTCCGCGCATCCGTCCACGCCGCCGTCACCGCCCTGCTTGTTCGGGGTCATGAGACTGCACATCGTTCGTACGTCGTGGGCGACGTCGGCCTTCCCGTACCGGCCTGCGGCATCCTTCATCGCCGCCTCGTCCTTCGCCCGCGCCTGGGCCTCCGCGTCCGCCCGCCGGCGCTCTTCCTTGCCGGCGCCCGGGTTGCCTCTGGACTCTCCGCTCCCGGCCTTGCCGTCACCGGACGACGAGCACCCGGCGACCGCCAGGACCGACGCCGCCACCGCTATTGCCGCAACCCGCCTCATGCAATCGCCTCCTGGGGTTCGGACTTACTCATGGAGACCTCGGCCGGGCCCGCCACCGCACCCGTCGTCTTCGGAGTCGTGCTCAGCAGCTCCAGCATCTCCAGCGACGGCACGTCGAACTGCACGGTCGCGCTGCTGAAGCGACGGTCACGCATGATGCAGTGGCCGTGCCGGATCTCCTGCGTCACGTCCACGCCGATGGCCTGGATGAGCTGGCGCGTGTGCGGGTCCTTGGGCAGGTCCAGCAGGTCCGCCATCGCGTCCTGCTGCTCGGGCGTGGTCAGCTGGAAGCCGAAGACCGTCGTCATCTGCTCCACGAGACCCGTGAGGCTCGCCAGCGACTCCGGGTCCTGGGTGTCCACGACGAGCGCGGTGTGCAGGGCGCGTCCCACTCGGGCGATGTACTGGAGGAACGAGCTGCCCTCGCGCGTGGCCGTGAGGACGTGCACCTCGGGCACCGCGACGACCTTGCGCAAGCCGCGGAGGTCCTTCCGGCCCGCCATGCTGATGCCGTACGCGAGCAGCGAGTGGACCAGCGCCACCGAGAGCCGCTGGTGGACGGACCAGTCGTCGCGGGAGTCGTCGGGCGACGGCAGGGTGATGCCCGGGACCTGGACCACCCAGATGCCGGGCGACGGAGTGATCAGCGTGGTGCCGGAAGGCTTGCCCATGAAGGGGGCGCCCAGGCCGGTGAGCGACAGTTCGTACAGGGCGTCGCCGGCCTCCCGGGCCAGTTCGTCCTCGGAGCGCCGCAGGTACTCGATGACTTTCCACGTCGCCGGGTCGCCCTCGGCGATGATCTCGTTGACCGCGCTCTGGATGGGAGTCTCCGCGCCGCGCATCCGCAGGTGCTGCGGCAGTGCGATGCCCAGCTGGGCCGGCACCTCGGTCTGCGCGCGCTCCGCGCTTTCACCGGACAGCAAGGTGAACAGGTCTGCCACTCCGGCGTACTGGGCACCCGTCTCGATGACGTGTGCGTTGAGCCCGTACCGCTGGCCGGCCGAGACCAGACCGCCCATGTCGCCCTTGAAGTCGAGCGCCAGCACGAACGAGCCGCGGAAGCCGGAGTCCAGCAGGGACAGCATCATGGCGGTCGTCTTGCCGCGGCCGCTTCGGCCGATGAACGCGGTCGTCGTCGCGTCGCCACGTTCGGAACCACCGGTCAGGTCGTTGCGCACGACACCCGGCGTCGAGCCGGTCAGGTAACCGATGATCGGGCCGGTGTCGTCACCTACTGACGCGCCGCCCCAGAACCACGATCCGGCGAAGGCGCCGACCGTACGGGTGTGCACCAGGTCCGGTACCCGCAGCATGTCGCCGGGCTGGGCCTCCAGCCACAGCTCACGCTGCTCCTCGGCGGCGACGCTGACCTCGATGCCGAGTCCGCCGTAGAAGCCGATGACGGCATCGCAGCGGGCCCGCAGGTCCTCCAGGGAGAATTCGCTGGTGATGACCAGACGGGGGTGGTCCTCCATCAGCGTGACGTCCTCGCGCTTCATGTCGCGCGAGAGGGACGTCATCGTCTCCTCGGTCTCCTCGATCTCCTGCGCGGTTTCGCCGGCGGAGTGCTTGGCGGCGCTCTGCCGCTGCTCCTTGGCGAGTCGGCGAACCTCATCGATCTGCTTCAGGGCATCCCGCTTGTGCATCACCTTGAAGCGGACGGACGGCTCGGGATTGACCGGCCTGACCTGGATTTCCTGCTCGTAATCGTCGTCGTCCCCGTACTCGGGCACGTACGTGATCTCGGCGACGGCTCGCAGCCACTCACCCGCCCCGGGCGACTCCATCTCCTCGGGGAAGCCGTCCATGGTGAGCACCGCCACCCAGGTGCTGGTCTCGCCCTGCTGGTCGACAATGCGCAAGTGGTCGGGGTAGGGCAGCACGCGGCCACGGGTGAGCTGGGCCAGCTTGGCGCCGGTGATCATCCCGTCGGCATCCGGATTCGGCAGCACCGTGTCACGGCGCTGCTCGCGCGCGATCATCCAGGCGAGCATCTCGACCGCGGCCGGCTGCGCCTTCCACGGCGTCGTCTCCAGCTGCCGGCCGAGGCGCCGTGTGAGGGCGTCCAGCCGGGCGATCTCCTTCTGCGAGACCGAGGTCGACCCGATGCCCAGCGCGTCCTGTACGCCTCTGCTGCCCCGCGCCTTGGCCTGGTTGGAGCGCTCGGCTATGCGTACGCCGAGCAGCAGCATGCGCGTGGGCAGCTCGAGCTGGTGCAGCCGCTCGACCCTCATGTCGGCCCACTCGGCGAAGTTGCCCGCCGAGAACAGGTTCTCCGCCTCGGTCCGGTACTCCTCGGCGTTCAGCGGGGCCCACAGGACCTTCAGGTGGCAGTCGTAGCCCGAAAGCGTGCGGGCCAGCGCGCTGCTGGCCTGATCGTGCTCACCGTCGCGCGCCGACTCCGACATCAGGTCGGTGTTGGAGCTGCCCAGCACGAACCACGCCTCGGCGTGCGTCTCGGTGATGACCAGACCGTCCGCCAGGCCGACGTAGCGGGGTGGCGGGGCCGAACGGTCGCCGTCGACCCCGAGAAAGCGGGCGATGCCCTTGGTGATCTTCATCGCTTATCACGTACCTTCCTGGCCGGCCGTCCTGGCCCGCTGGGCGGCCATCGGCGCGGGCATGGGCGCCTTACGGCCACCCGTCCATACCTGCTGAGCCACCTGCGCTTGCCGGTTGGCCCGCTGCTGCGCGGCCTGCTGCTCGGCGGCCTTCCGGTCCTTGGCGGACAGGCTGCGCATGCGGGCGCGGTAGACGTGGTCCGGCCCGTACAGACGGGGCCGGGAATCGAGCTTCACGGGCCGGCCGGCAGTGGGCTTGGGCTGCTCGCCGCCGAGGGCGGCCTCGAAGACACCCATTCCGGGCATGGCCAGGAATTCTTCGGTCCGATCGCCCAGCCGAGCGCGCAGCGGCAGCCACTCGCTGCGGTCCGCGGCGCGGCGGCCGCCGTTGATGACCGGGCGGTGCCCGACCGTGAGATAGCGGACCGCCAGGGCCCACTGCGTCAGGTTCCAGCGCCGCTCGTTACGACGCGAACGCTGGGACCCGTAAAAGGTGATCAGTGCCGGAGGCGCGAAGTAGAGGGTGAAGAGGAACTTCGACGGGACACCGAAGATGAGCAGCAGCCCACCCACCCAGACCGCGTACATCACGGCGCCGGTGACCAGGACGCGACGGGACGGGCCCTCGCCGAGGTCCATGCCGAACAGCTCGTGCTGCCGGGTCTCCAGGTCGAAGTGGCGGGTGAAGGTGTGCCCTACCCTCATGCGCCAGCCACTTTGTTCCAGATCGCGGTGAGCATGCCCTTCGAGGAGTCGGGCGCGAAGACGAAGCCGGCCACGACCACACCGGCCATGAAGTGGCCGAGCAGTTCGCCCCATTCACGCTTGGCGTAGTGCCCGATGGCGCGGACGGCGAGAACGATCAGGAAGATGTTTCCCGCGACCAGGAACACCCAGGACTTGAGGTCGGCGCCATTGCTCAGCGCGAGTTGCATCGGATTACCCCTTGGTGAGATACGTGCTGCTGCGGAAGGGAAGAGGGCCGGTGTCCCGGACCCGGGTCATGATGCGGCCCGGCAGGCCGACGCGCGCTACGGAGTGAGTCCGCCGTGGACCTCGGAGACCTGCCAGCGCTCGGCGCCCTGGGCCGACGTCACCCGCGCCACCTTGACGCGGTAGGTCTGCTCCAGCTCGGCATCGCCCAACTGCCAGTTGATCACTGCCGTGCCGACGCGCTCGGTGCCGCTGCCCTCGTCCACGGACCAGTTCCTGACGCCGCCCGGGGTCATGCCGGCCGGGAGAGCAGGGATGTACGCGCCCGGGGCAGCCACCGCGTCCGGCTCGCCCGTGGCGTACTTTTTAAAGAATTCCTCGATCACGTCGCGGGTCCGCTGGCTGAATGCCATGTCGGCGGGCTTCGTCTCCGGGTCCGCCACGGAAGGCCCGCTCGCGGGAACGCCGACAATGCCCGGCTGACCGGTGACGACGATGCGTCCGGACGCTTGGACGACGGGGACTTCCAGCCCCATCCACTTGGTGGTGGACGGCTTGGGCTTGTCGTCCTTCTTCTTGTCGTCGGTCTTCTTGTCGTCCTGCTTGTCGTCCTGCTTCGGCTGTGCCGCGGAAGCGGGGCCCTTGACGAGGACGTCCACCCGGACGCGGGCGCGCTTGTCGGCGAGCACGGAGACCGATCCGGGCTGTGCAACGACGACTTCCTGGCGACCCTTGGAGTTCCAGCCCGTGGTGGTGTCGGTTCCCTTGGGCATGTCCCGGGACAGGGCGTCGGCACGCGCCTGCGGGTCGGCATCGTCCCAGGTGAGGTACGCGCGGGCGAACCGGGCGGCGACCGCCTGCGCTTCCTGGATCGGGTAGTTGGGCCCGCTGTCGACCTTGGTGGGGACAGGCTTGGGCGGCTCGGGCGTCCAGATCCACGAACGGATCCCGGTGATCGCGGCGAGCGCCACGACACCCCACAACACACCGCGGCCTACCTTGACCGCGAACTTCGTGCCGCTGTTCTCATCCTCGATCTGCCAGGGAAGCTGACCAGCCGACGGCTTGCCCGGTGATCCGGGCAAGGGCTGCTGACCTGCGGAAGCGTCGGTGGCCCGCACGGGGCCTCCGTCCTGGGCCTGCAGCCGCGCCGCTGCGTCCGCCCACTGCTGGAGCCCGGCGGGCGCCGGGGGTGTCTGGACGGGTGCCGGTGCCGGTGCAGCAGGCTGTTGCTGAGCCGGGGCCGCGTTCTTGTCGCTCTTCGGCTCCGGCAGATTCAGAATCCGCCGCATGACCGTCTTGAACGTGCTCAACCCTGGTGACCCTTCCCCCGTGCTAGGCCTGAGTGGCAGGACAGTACGTCGGCCATTACTGATCGTCAAATTACTTCGGACGAACAGTTTCCGTTCGGATATGAACGATCTTGATCGACGTAGCGTCCTTAATTTCCCGACAAGGCGGGCGCTTCCGCGCGACGCCTCAGCGGCCGCGTGGCTTGGCTCACGCCAGCGACGGACCGCGGCCGCGGGATTGCGCCTGCAGCGGCTCGGCAGGCACCGCCGCGGGCTCCTGCCGGCCCTGCCGCAGAACCGTTTTTGTAGCCAACTTGTTGCGGAGCTCCCGGGGTTCGTCCCGTGCCGGGCCGTCCATGTCGAGGACGGATCGAGCCTCTTGCGCCTGCGATTGCGCCCGCGCCGCGGCTTCAGCCGCATGCTTCGCTTTGAGCCCGGCTTCCTTCCCCTGGACGACCTCGACGGCTTCCCTGCTGACGCCCGGATTGAGCTCGGCCCGGATAACCCGCTCGCCGAACTGCTCCTGACCGGGCGGGATGCGGATGATTTTGTTGCGCTCGCTCTGGAGCAGATCCGCGGCCTGCTTGTACTGCTTCGCCAGGCCCTCGTCCTTCCCGGCGAGCTCCTTGAACTTCCCCGAACGCGTCAGCTCGTACAGCTCATGGTTCTCCGACTTCGCCTGAAAGCTCTCCGGAGTGTGAAACTGCAGCTCGAAGTGTTCCTTCGTCTCCGAGTGCCGCCAGGAAGTGTTCAGCCCCTTGTAGACCGGGTCGTCCCAGGTGTTCGTCTCGTAGACCGGCTCGTACCCCTGCTCGCGCAGTTCGGCGTACGACTCCTTCACGCCTTCGGCGTATTTATCCGTCTCGAAGGTCAGCGTGTAGCGATTCAGGTCGTCGACGTATTCAGCCGTTTCCTCGGCACTCACGTTGTCGGCCTTGCGTGCCACAGCGGCCTTGCGGCGGAAGGAGTCGAGCCCCTTCAGGGAGTACTCGAGCCCGACCACCTGACTGCCGTGGCTCTCGGCGGTCTTCTGCTGGATCCCCTTCACGACGCCGTCGAGGTGCTCCCGCGCCGCCTTGGCCTGCTCCCACCGGTTCGTGATGATCCGGTTCTCGTCCTCGGTCAGCGTCAGATGGTCTTCCTCCGCTTCCTTGCTCCCCTGCCAGGCCCCCACTTCACTGCTCACAGTTCCGTGGCTCCCGTGACACCGAAGATCTCCTGCAGAAGCTGCTCGGCTTCGCCGGCCGTGAGCTCGACCAGGTGCGGCGACGTGGACGACCGGCCGTCGAACGCGTAGAAGGCGGCCATGGTCGGGCCCCATTGGGACTCGCTGTTGAACGACTCGTCACGGATGTTCTCCGGACTGCGGCGACGCCTGACCACGGTGGTCGGCGCACGCCCGTCGTCCCAGGCACGACGGCTCGAATAGTGGGCCCAGTACTGAACCCAGCCCTGCCGGTCGGCTGCCAGCGCGGCCGCGTGCTCCTCGGAGACGGCATGCAGCACCTCGGGGGCGGGCGGAGTCTGCACGTTCGTCGCCTTGACATCGTGCCACTGCCAGTCAAGGAGGGACAGGTACTCCCACGTGTCACCGGCACGCCGCCACAGACCGTCGGGCCGGTCCACCGTGTAGCCCTGCGGCACCTCGGCGAAGTATGCGTACTGCTGCTCACTCATCATTTGCTTTCCTTGCTTCAGGAGAGGTCCGCTACGTCAGCGACGGACCCCGGCTGCGGGACTGCCGCGGAACGGGGTCGATGCTGGGCACGTCGGGCCTCATCCGGGGGGCTTGCGCGGCGGGCGCGGCCAAGTGATTGCGTAGGCCTTGGGAGGTGGACTGGGCGGGTCCGTCGAGCCCGAGGGATGCCTGCTCGGCCTGCTTCTTGGCTTCGGCCTTGGCCTGGGCCTTCGCGAGGTTCTCGGCACGCTTCTCCGCTTCCTTTCGGCGGATCAGCTCCACGTCTTCCGAGGGCACGTCGGGGTCGAGGGTGTCCCGGATCAGGCGCTCTCCGATCCTCTCCTGACCCGGAGGAATCTCGACATTCTTGTACCGCTCGTTCTGCAACAGGTTCGCAGCGTTCCTATAGGACTCCTTGAGGTCGTCGTCGCCCTGACTAAGATTCTCCAGCTCCTTACCTCGGGACAATTCATACAACTCATGGTTCTCCATCTTGGCTTTGAAGCTGTCCGGAGTGTGGAACTGGAGCTCGAACTTCTCCTCGGACTGCGTGTGCTGCCAGGAGGTATTGACCCCCTTGTAAACCGGGTCTTCCCAGGTGTTCTTCTCCGATATCGGCTCGTAACCCGCCTCACGGAGTCGCTCATAAGTGCGATCCACGCCTTCCGTGTACGCACCGGGCTCGAACGTCAGCGTGTAGCGATTCAGGTCGTGGATGGACTGCGCGGTCTTCTCGACCGGAAACCCTTTATCCTCCGCCGCTGAGGCGGCCTTCCGGCGGAACGAGTCCACGTCCTTGAGCGAGTACTCCAGACCCTCGAGCTTGCTGCCGTGCGACTGGGCCGTCTCCTGCTGGATGCCCTTCATCATGGCGTCCATGCCTTCACGCGCCGCTTCGGCACGCTTCCACCGCTCGGTGATAACACGGTTCTGCTCAGGGGTGAGACTGTAATCCTCGCCCTCCCACGCCCCCGTGGTCTCGCTCACAGCTCCGTGACCCCCGTGACTCCGAACAGCTCCTGCAGCAGGGCCTCTGCGTCATCCGCGGTCAGCTCGACCAGATAAGGCGGGTTGGACGTCCGGAGGTCACGGGATTCCTCAATCGCCTGCGTGGGCCCCCAAAAGCCCTTAGACCCCCGGTACGACTCGTCCAGTCCCCGCTCCGGGCTGCGGCGACGCCGGACAACCGTCGTGGGAGACTCACCCTCCCTGAAGTCCTGTTCATCCACATACAGCGCCCAGTAACGCACCAAAACCTGCCGGTCGGACTCAAGCTGCGCCGCACGTTCCACCGTGACCGGGAAAAGGACCTGAGCCTGAGGCACACGCTTGCTCACTGTTTCCTGGACGCTGTGCCACGTCCAGTCGAACAGCGAAAGGTATTCCCAATCATCTCCCACTCGCCGCCAGAGGCTGGACGGACGGTCCTCCGTGTAGGGCGGGGCCGCCTTCACGAAGTATTCGTACTGCTCACTCATCAATTGCTTCCCTTCGCAGGAATCTCGCCGTACCGCTGATGCTGGATGATTTTCGCGGCGTCCTCGTGGCTCTCGGCCATCGGATCCGTCTCCGCACCCAGCGGGAGGAGGTGGTTTCCGCGGTACAGATCGTAGAGAAGGTGATTCTCCGCCTTCACCCGATAACTGTCGGGCGTGTGAAACGCGATTTCGAATCGCGCCGTGCCGTCCGGGTGCTGCCACACCGCGCGGAAGCCCTTGTACACCGGGTCCTCCCAGGTGTTCTGTTCCGAGCCGGGGACGATGGCGTAGCCGCGTTCGTGGAGGAGGGCGTACGTGTGGCGGACGCCTTCGGTGTAGGTGTTCGGGGCGAAGGTCAGGGTGTAGCGGTTCAGGTCGCGGACCGTGCGGAGGATCGCCTCCAGCGGGACGTGCTCCTCCGCCTGCAAGGCGACCTTGCGGCGGAAGGCCTTGAGGCCCATCAGGCGGTGCTGTTTGCCTTCCAGCTTCGCGCCGTGGGTGTCGCGCAGCGCCTCCTCGACGGCCTCCACAGCCGCGTCCAGATCCTTGTGGGCCGCCCGGGCCGCCTCCCAGCGGTCCGTGACCGCCTGGTTCTGGTCCGCGGTCAGTTCTGCGCGGCGGCCGGGGGCCGTCGAGTCGTCCTTCCAGGCCGCTACGGGCTTCTTCGCCGTCACAGTTCCGTCGCCCCCTTCGCGCCGTGGAGTTCGCCGAGCAGTCGTTCCGCTTCCGCCGCGTCGATCTCCACCAGGTGCGGCGGGTTCGACGGGCGGGCGTCGAAGAAGTCGTAGACGGCCTGGGTCGGGCCCCACTCGTGCCAGGTCTTGAACGCCTCGTCGTAGATGCGCTCGGGGCTGCGGCGCCGGCGGACGACCGACACCGGCTGTTCGCCCGCGCGCCATTCCTGCTCGTCCACGTACCGGGCCCAGTAGCGGACCCAGCCCTGCCGGTCCGCCTGCAGTTCCTCGGCCCGGTCGGCCGTCACCTCGTGCAAGGCCGTGCGCGGGGGCGGCGTCCGGACGTCCGTGTCGTCCGCCCGGTGCCACTGCCAGTCCAGGAGCGACAGGAACTCCCAGTCCTCGTCCCGCCCGGCCGCGCAGCGCCACAGGCTCGACGGCCGGTCCGCCGGGTAGCCGTCCGGGGACGTCTTCACGAAGTAGTCGTACTTGGCGTGTTCCAGGCGGCGCCGCTCGGCCTCCGCCTCGGCCATGCGCTGCTGGAGCGCCGCCGTGTCCGTCGGGCGGCCCGGGCGGTCGGGCGAGTGGTCGTCCTCGCACTCGCTGAACATGTAGTGCTGACGGATGCGCTCGATCGTCGGCCACAGCCACATCTGGTGCCAGTACGCGAGGTCGCTGCCCTCGCGCGACGGGTCGGCGTCGGCCTCCGTGGCCGCGCGCCAGGACGCGTGCAGGGCGGCCAGTTCCTCGGTGACGCCGCCGTGCAGGGGCCAGCACGGCCAGATGCGCAGGTGGAGCTGCGGCGCGTAGTGCTTGCCCAGCCAGTCCAGCCAGTCCGCGAGCTTGCGCCACTCCTCCTCCGTGGCGCGGAGCGACCACGGCTGGTGGGCGTCGGCCGCGCCAGTGCCGGCGGGCGCCGCGGTCGCCGCCTCCACCGCGTGCAGCCGGTCGATGACCTCTGCCACGACCTCCGTGACCTCGGCCTGGTTCGCCTTCGTCCCCGACGCGAAGTTCTTGACCGCCGTCTCGAACTGGGTGCGCCACTCCCGTAGGGCTTCCAGTTCCTCCCGGAGAGACTTCAGTTCTTCCTGAAGCTGTACTTCCTGCAGCTGTTCTTCCACGGCTTTCCCTCCCCCTACGCGCCCGGGATCTCCACCGGCGGCGGGCCTATGCGCGACGCCCGCGTCGCGTTCTCGGCCGCCTTCAGCGCGGCCCCGTCCCGCCGCTGGTCCCACGGCAGCAGGTCGGCGATGACGCCGGGCGCGCCGCGGAACAGCAGGAGCGCCCGGCCGTGCGGCAGCTGGCGGATCTCCTCGGGGCGGAGGATGCGGCGTTCGCGCTGGACCTCGTTGGTGCCGTAGCCGAAGAGGCGCTGGCTGTCGCGGGACGTCGAGATCTCCACGAGCTCGGCCTCGCCGACGAGTTCGGAGAAGCGGCGCAGCGCCTCGACGTCCTTCAGGCCGCCCATGACGAGCGTCGCGGCCGCGTTGTCGAGCAGCGTGTCGGCCTCGTGCTGGCCCCACCGGAGCACGGCCTGGGCGAGGGACTGCAGCGCGTAGACGATGTGGATGCCGTAGCCGCGCGCGTCGGAGGCCAGCGACGGCAGCTTCGGCAGCGGGGCGACGTTCGCGACCTCGTCGAGGACGAGGCGCAGGAACGGGTCCAACCGGCCGGACGGCAGGCGCGGGGCGCGCCGCTTCGCCGCGTCGACGACCTCGCCGAGCAGCATCGTCGTCAGCGGCGAGACGTTCGTCGACGCGTTGGAGTCACTGATGAGGACGAGGGTGTCGCGGGAGGCGACGAACGCGTCCGGGCTGAAGGTGGGCACGCCCTCCTGCGGGGTGACGCAGCGCAGCACCTTGCGCAGCGCGAGGGGCTCGATCTGGGCGGCGAGGGTCTGCCGGGTCGAGGCGACGGTCTCGTCGGCGCCGGTCGACACGGACCGCAGCAGGACGTCCCAGCCGGGCTCGGCGTTGGGGTGGTCGGTGAGGATGGCCCGCGGTTCGCTGGCCTTCTCCAGGTTGGTGGCCCAGCGCATGACGTGCTCGATGGTCTTGCCTTCGAGCGCGGCGGCGTGGAGGAGCCGGGTCAGTGCGGACGACGCCGTCTGCTGGAAGAAGCTGCCGTTGCTGGAGGAGCTGTCGTCCGCGCCCATGCCGACGGAGAACGACAGGGCGCGCGACGTCGCGGTCTCGCCCTCCTGGCAGCCGGCCACCGGGTCCCACACCATCTTGTGCGGCCAGCCGACCGTGTCGAGCGGGTCGAAGACCCACACCCGGCCGAGGCGCGAGCGCGGTTCGGCGATGACGTCGAGGACGTCGGCGCGGGTGGAGGTGACGACGAGCGGCCCGGGCGCGTCGAGGCAGGCGGGGATGACGACGTTGCGGGACTTGCCGCCGCCGGACGGGGCGATGACCGCGACCGAGTCCTCCGGCGTGGCCACCAGCGGCTGTCCGCTGCCGACCTGTGTGCCGAGCATCCAGCCGACCTCGCGGAGCTCCGCGCGCGCGGCGGCCTTGGCGTCGTAGTGGCCGTCCTTGTCGGTGAACGACGTCGCGCGCGTCATCTTGGCGGCGGCGCGGGCGCGCTTCTCGCCGAGCATGTCGCGGGCTTCGGTCGCGGAGGCGAGGCCCTCGCCGCCCGCGCCGCGCGTACGGCGGTGCCGGGCGCGTACGGCCAGCACGACCAGCACGATCGGGCCGAGCAGGATGCCCAGCCAGACGGCCACGGTGACGGGGGCGGACGCCGGCTCGATGCCGTCGCCGAGGCCGGCGAGGGGCTTGTGCTTCACGAGGGCGCCGACCGTGGCCAGGACGTTGCCGAGGGCCATGTGGTCGGCCGTGGCCCACACCGCCAGGTGCCAGCTGACGACGACGGCGATGAGTACGCCTGCGCCCTTGGCCAGGGCGACCTCGCCCTTGGGTCCGCCGCTCTCGTGCTTGCGTCCCACTTCGCGCGCGCCTGCCACGCCGTGGACCCCCGTCCCTTGCTTGATGTGATCTCTTCAGATCGCTGCGACGGTAACACCTCTGTGCGACAGGCCGGGCGTTCGAGGCGGGGGGTGGGGACGGGTGCAGCAAAGGTGTTACGCGGCGGCCGCGCGGGCCGCGCGCCAGGCCGGGCTGTCCACGTAGTGGTTGTCGAACCGCTCCGACGACTCCTTGATCTCCTCGACGCTCGCCTCGCCCCGCGCCACACGGTCCAGCAGGCGGTAGTAGTCGAAGCGGGCCATGCCCGGCGTGAAGACGACCAGGGCGTCGGCCGAGTGACCGGCCGCGGGGGCGAACGCGTGCGGCGTGCCCGGCGGTACGGCGAGGAAGTCGTTCTTGTGCAGGGTGAGGACGTCCTCCCCGACCAGCACCTCCAGCGCGCCGTCGAGGACCAGGAAGAACTCCGTGGCACGGGTGTGGAAGTGGGCCGGGGCACCTGCCGTGCCCTCGGCGAGCGTGGCGCGGTTGGTCGTGAACGCGCCGCCGGTGGCGTCCGAATCCGCGAGCAGGGTGATCAGGGAGCCGGGGGCGTCGCTGAGGACGGTGGCCTCGGCGGAGCGGACGAGGAGGGGCGCGGCGGGGGCGGCGGGCGGCTGCGTGCTGTTCATGCCGATCAACCTAGTGCGTTCAGTGTCCGGTCCCATGGTCCATTTTCCGGCCGGGATCATGGGCCACTCGGAAGCCGCTCGTGGGCCACTCGGGAGCCGTACGTGGGCCGTTCGTGGGCCGTTCGTGAGCCACTCAAGGGCTGCGCGGTGGCCGTCCGGCCGGGTTCGGCGCACGGGGTCTTCTTCGTTTCCTATTCGCTCACCTGACGGATTGAGAAAACCCCGCTTCACCTGCCATCCGGTTTTGCTGAAAATTGTTCACGGACGTGCCATGAACTCCCGCGTATGGAGGTTTACAGATGGAAGGAAAAGTCGCTCTCGTCACCGGGGCGGCAGGCGGAATAGGGGAATCGGTCGTCCGGACGCTCGCCGAAAGGGGTGTCACCGTCGCAGCGGTCGACAAGGACGAGACCCGGCTGCGGGCCTCCGTCGAGAAATTCACCGCGGACGGGCTGCCCGTGGCGGCGTTCCCCGGGGACGTCACCTCCAGCCCGGAGGTGGAGTCCTTCGTCGACGCGGTCGAGCGGGCGCTCGGGCCGCTGGACTACCTGGTCAACGCGGCCGGCGTGCTACGGCTCTCCGAAGCGCGCCGGCTGACGGACGAGGACTGGAAGTTCACCTTCGCCGTCAACACCAGCGGGGTCTTCTTCGTCTCCCGCGCGGTCGTCAACCGCATGGTGCCGCGGGGCAGTGGAGCCGTGGTGACGGTCGCCTCCAACGCCGCCGGCACGGCGCGCGTGGAGATGGCGGCCTATTCGGCGTCGAAGGCGGCCGCCACGATGTTCACCAAGTGCCTGGGGCTGGAGGTCGCCAAATACGGGATCCGGTGCAATCTGGTGGCGCCGGGGTCCACGGAGACGCCGATGCTCAGCGATATGTGGAAGGACGAGGCCGCGGCGCGGAAGGCGTCGATCGAAGGGGTTGCGAGTTCGTTCCGCGTCGGCATTCCGCTACGGAAACTGGCCCGTCCGGAGAATGTCGCCCAGGCGGTGGTGTTCCTCCTCTCGGACGCGGCGTCCCACATCACGATGCATGACCTGACGGTGGACGGGGGTGCGGCGCTGGGTGTCTGACAGCACGTCTGCGCTTCGAGCGCCGTTGCGGGGCAGTTCCTGCCGCGACGGCGCTCGTTGCCGCGCGGGCGGCTGCGCCGTGGCGGCAACGGTTCGGTGCGGGGCAAGCCTCCTTCAACGGTCAGCCCGTGAGCCGTCCGCTCGGCATTGCCGTTGCCGCGCAACAAACCCCCGCCGCGGCGGCGCGCCACCACGACGGCGAAGACCGGCGGTGCCGTACGCCGCCCAGGCCGGTTCGGCACCGCCGGACCCCGCCGCGGTGGCTGATCACCGCCGCGGCGGAAAGAAGGGGGCACGCCCCCTTCAGCCCTCGTCCGCCGGACCGTTGCCGCGCAACAAGCACCCGCCGCAACGGCGCGCCACCACGACGCAGGAGACCGGCAGTGCCGTACGCCGCCCAGGCCGGTTCGGCACCGCCGAATGCCGCCGCGGTGGCTGATCGCCGCCGCGGCGGAAAGAAGGGGGCGTGCCCCCTTCGTCCCTGGTCCGCCGCAACGGCGCGCCACCCCTACGGCGAAGACCGGCGGTGCCCCACGAGCCGAAGCCCGTTCGGCACCGCCGGACGCCACCGCCGTGGCTCATCGCCGTCGCGGCGGAGAGAGGGGCGCGCGCTCCCCGTTCGCCACCGCCACCGTGACCGGCGGACGAGCCTCCGAGGCACCCGGCACGGGAGTCCGCGCCCCGTGCCGCCGCCCCCGCAGGGCCACCGCCGAGCCCACCGCGCTCGCCGCGAAGGCCGCTGCCGCGAGCAGCAGAGCGAAGGCGTAGCCGCCGGACGTCGCGGAGGCGACCCCCTCTCCGCCGTCCCGCAAACCGCTCGCATGGGCCGTAGCGAGGGAGACGAGGATGGCCAGGCCGACCGTCGGGCCGACCTCCATCGCCGTGTTGACGACGCCACCGGCGAGCCCGGCCCGTGAGTCCTCGACGTCCTCCAGGGCGACGACCGTCGACCCGGAGAACACGCACGCGATCCCGACGGGGAAGACGATCAGGCCGGCGAGCATGGCTCCCGCGTACGGGCTGGCAGCACCCAGCTGCCCGATCAGGACGAGCCCGCCGGCCGCGACCACCAGCCCGCCCACCATGACCGCCCGCCCGCCGAACCGCCCGATCAGCCGCCCGGCCAGCATGCCCGTGACGACCTGGGCCGCGCTGAACGGCAGGAACGCCGCCGACGTGAGCAGCGGGGACGCGTCCCGCACCTCCTGGAAGTACAGGGACAGCAGGAAGAAGATCGTGGACATTCCGGCGGAGCCGATGAAGACGGCCCACAGCGCCGTAGCCCGGTGCCGACGCACCAGGAACCCGAGCGGCACCAGCGGGTCGGCCACCTTCAGCTCGACCACCGCGAACGCGGCCAGCAGCAGCACGCCCGCCACGACCGGCCCCCACACGACGCCCGCGCCCCAGGGCCGCTCGCCCGCCTGCACGAGCCCGTAACTCATGACGGTCAGCCCGGCGGTGACCAGCACCGCGCCGGGCACGTCGAGCTTCACCCGCACCGGTGCGGGCCCCGCCGGCAGCAGCCGCCGCGCGGCGACCACCGCGGCCAGCGACACCACCACCGGCACCACGAACGCCCATCGCCACGACACCCACGTCGAGACCGTGCCGGAGAGCAGCATCCCCGCCGTCGCCCCGAACCCGGCCAGCCCGCCCCAGACCGCGAGCGCCCGCGCGTGCCGTGCGTCGTCGGGGTAGAGGGAGCGGACGAGGGACATCGCCGCGGGCGCCGCGAGCGCCGCCCCGACGCCCTGCACGAAGCGGCCCCCGAGCAGGAACGCGAAGCCGGGCCCGAGCCCCGCCGCGGCCGACGCGAGGCCGAAGACCGCGGCCCCGGCCACCAGCGCCCGGCGCCGCCCGAGCAGGTCCGCGAGCCGCCCGCCGAGCATCAGCAGGCCGCTGAACGACAGCCCGTACGCCGCGCTGACCAGCGTCAGCTGCGCCCCGGACAGCCCGAGGTCGCTCTGGATCGCCGGCAGCGCCGGCGACAGCATCGTGATGGCCAGGATCAGGACGACCTGCACGGCGCCCAGCAGGGCGAAACCGCGTCCGGTGCGTGCGACCGCGGTCACGGCCGCGTCCCCCGGAGCCGGTGCGAAACCGGATGACATCTATGCCTACTCTCCTCAGGTCCGGCCCGGAAGCCGTACCGACTGCCCGTGCCGGAACACGTCCCTCGGGTCCCACCGCGCCTTCGCCGCCTGCAGCCTGCGGTAGTTCCCCTTGAAATACAGCTCGTGCCACGGCACCCCGGACCCGTTCCAGCGCGCCTCGTTCAGGTCCGCGTCCGCGTAGTTGACGAAGCACCCGTCCGTCACGTCCCCCGGCCTCGGCACGCCCCCGGACGCCGCGTAGACGTCCTGGTAGAACTCGCGGATCCAGGAGAGGTGGCGCGCGTCGTCGGCCGCGTCCTGCCAGAAGGTCACGTAGTGCAGCTTCATCACGGAGTCCCGCTGCGGCACGGCGGTGTCCCCCGCGGACACCGCGTTGATCCGCCCCCCGTACGCGCTGATCATCACCAGCGACATCGGCCCGGCGAAGTCGTCCCGGGTCAGGTGCCGGTGGAAGGCCTTGAGCTGGTCCTCCGGAAAGCCCTTCCGCATGTACGCGGACTTGGCCTTGAACCGCATCGTGGTGTCGGGCGCGGTGAAGCCCGGCCAGGACGTGGTCGCGTGCAGCCAGGGGATGGTGCGCCGGTCGTCCACGCGGTGGGCGATCCCCGCGCCCCGGCCGACCTCGGCCAGGAAGGCGTCCATCAGCCCGGCCGCGTCCGGCACCGACGCGTCGATCTGCGTCGTCATGGAGAACGACCCGGCCGACCGGTGCGCCGGCTTCAGCTGGCTGAACAGGCTCGCGTACGGGGATCCGGGCGCGCTGTTGCGCTCGCACCACCGCCCGTAGTTCCGCAGGATCGTGCAGAACGCCGCCTCGGTCATGCCCTCCCACGGCCACGAGACCGTGGAGACCAGCAGTTCGGAGGGCGGCTGCGGCAGCAGCCCCGCCGGATCGGTCCCGCCCGCGCCCGGCGCGCGCATCCAGTACCGCGTCACGACCCCGAGCGATCCGCCGCCCGCGCCCGTGTGCGCCCACAGCAGCTCGCGCAGCGGGTCGTTCTCCTCCCGCGTGGCGACCACCTTCCTCGCGGTGCCGTTCGCGTCGACGACGACGGCCTCGACCCCGTACAGGTGGTCCACGACGAGCCCGTGCAGCCGTGACAGCGCGCCGTAGCCGCCGCCCACGATGTGCCCGCCTGCGCCCACCGTGGGGCACGTGCCGCCGGGCACGGTGACGCCCCAGCCCTTGTACAGGGCGCGGTAGGCGTCCCCCAGCCGGGCGCCGGGCTCGATGAAGAAGGCGCGCCGGGCGGGGTCGTAGCCGACCCTGTCCAAGAAGCTGGTGTCGATGACGAGGCGTACGTCGTCCGAGGTCACGAAGTCCTCGTAGCAGTGGCCTCCGCTGCGCACGGCCGGCTTGCGGCCGGTGTCGACCGCCTCCTGGACGGCCGCGACGACCTGGTCGGCCGAACCCACCAGGCGTACGGCGTCGGGCGTGCCGGTCCAGCGGCGGTTGGCGCCCCGGGAGAGGTCGGCGTAGCGCCGGTCGGAGGGGCGGACGGTGAGCGGCCCGAAGGCGCCCGGTGCACCCTCGCCCGCACCAGTACCCGTACCTGTACCCGTACCCGTGCCCCCGTCGGCGGCCGCGCGCCCCACCGGGCCCGCCAGCGCCGTCCCCGCGCCCACGGCCGCCGCCCCCGCGACGACCTGCCGCCGCGAGTACCGCCGCCGCGCCCCGCCGTCACTCATCTCCGGCATCTCCGGCATCTCCGAGCCCCTGCAGCGCGTGCTGCCGCAGCACCGTCGTCATGGCGTCGAGGGTCGCGGCGAAGTCGGCGTCCAGCTCGTGGAGGTACGCGTTCTCGCGGAGCACGGCCGACGAGGGCGCCTCGGTGAGGCTGATGCTGAGGGTGAGCGTGAGGTTGCCCTGTTCGTCCTCGCCCATCTGGTTGGTGATCACGGCGATGTCGGAGGAGTCCGCGTGCCGGAAGGTGATGCGCCCGGCCGCCTCGTCCGGCGTGACGCGCTGGACGAGCAGCAGCGAACCGCGCCGGGCCTCGCGCAGGAACCCGTCCTCGTAGCGCTCCAGGATCCGGCACTCGGTGATCGCCGGCACGTATCCGACGGGATTCTCCGCCTTGTGCAGCAGGACGCGCCACAGCCGTTCGCGCGTCGTGCACGGCGCGTCGGCGGCGTCATCGACCTTACGGGTCCACGAAAGCGTGATCATGCGTTCTCCTGCGGGCAGCGGCGGAATGGCAGGAACCGGGAGCCGGAAACCGGTCAGCACTTGCACATGCACTTGCAGTCGAAGTCTTCGCCGCATTTCCCGCCCCGGTCGAAGCTCTTCCCGCTACTTCGTCAGATGGCAGCGCCTATGGAGGCACCTGACGAAGTCAAAGGCATATGCGCCCACCCCGCCCCGATTCCCCTGATGCTGAGGGAAGTTGACTCGGCCGCGGTGCCGCGACGGAAACAGGGGAGACGCGATGTCCAAGCGATTCGCAGGCAAGGTTGTCCTGGTCACCGGGGGCGGAGAAGGGATCGGCCGCGCCGCCGCCTTCGCCTTCGCACGCGAGGGGGCCGAGGTCGTGGTCGCCGGCCGGCACCCGGAAATGCTGCACGACACCGTTGAGGAGATCAAGGCGCTGGGCGGCAACGCCAGTTGCGGAATTGCCGACGTGACCCGGCACGGCGAGGACGGCGGGGCGTCCGACGCCGAGGCCATCGTGGCCGCCGTCGTCGAGCGGCACGGCCGCATCGACGTCGCTTTCAACAATGTCACCGAACTCGGCCCCAACCAGCCCGTGGCGGAGATCTGCGAAAGCGTGTGGGGCGAGACCCTGGCCGCGAACCTGACCGGGGTCTGGCTGTCCATGAAGCACGAGATCGCCCACATGGAACGCAATGGCGGCGGCGTGATCGTGAACACCGCCAGCAACATCGGCAGCCAGGGCATGCTGCCGGGGCTCGGTGCGTACGCCGCGTCGAAGGCGGCGGTGAGCACGCTCACCCAGACCGCCGCGCGCGAGTACATCGGCAAGGGCATCCGCATCAACGCCATCAGCCCGTGCCCGCTGGGCCGCGGCGCGAAGGTCGAGGAGATCGCCGACACCGTGCTGTGGCTGGCCTCCGACGAGGCGTCCTACGTCGTCGGCCACGACCTTGTCCTGGACCGCAAGACCGCGGTCTGACCCCGCCGAAAGCCCCTCCGAAGGCCCCCTCCACCCCCCCTCCGAAAGCCCCCTGCGTCACGAAGCCCCCGCGTCACCGAGAGGACTGCGAGAGACGACATGGCCAACATCCTTATTGCCGGCGGCGGGATCGGCGGCCTCGCGGCCGCCCTGTCCGTCGCCCGGCAGGGTCACCGGGCGACCGTGCTGGAGCGCAGCGACGTCTTCGGCGAGGTCGGGGCCGGCATCCAGCTCGGTCCGAACGCCTTCCATGCCCTCGACAGCCTCGGCGTGGGTGCCGCGGTCCGCGCGCGGGCCGTGCTGATCGACGAACTGCAGTTCATGGACGGCACGACGGGCGAGCGGATCGCCCGCATGCCGCTGACCGGCGCCTACCGGGAGCGCTTCGGCAATCCGTACGCCGTCGTGCACCGCGGTGACCTCTACCAGTCGCTGCTCGACGCCTGCCGCGACCACCCCGCCGTCACCCTCCTCGGCGGTCACTACGTGGTGCGCTACGAGCAGCAGGCCGCGCGTGCGGACGGCGGCCCCGGCGGGGTCACCGCCGTCACGTGCACCGGCCGCGCCTTCCGCGGCGACGTCCTGGTCGGCGCGGACGGCATCCGCTCGGCCGTGCGCCGCCAGCTCGTCGGCGACGGCGACCCGCGCGTGTCCGGGCACACCATCTACCGCTCGGTGATCCCCATGGACCAGGTGCCGGAGGAGCTGCGCTGGAACAGCGTGACGCTGTGGGCGGGCCCCAAATGGCACTTCGTGCACTACCCCATAGCGGGCGGCAAGTGCCTGAACCTGGCGGCGACCCGCGACGACGCGGCCGCCGAGGCGGTGGCGGGGCTGCCGGTGCCCGCCGAGGCGGTCGTCGCCGAGTTCCCGGAGCTGGGGCACGCCGCGCGGCGGCTGCTGGAGCTCGGCAAGGGCTGGCGGGCGTGGGTGCTGTGCGACCGCGACCCGGTGGCGGGCTGGACGGACGGCCGGGTGACGCTCCTGGGCGACGCCGCGCACCCGATGCTGCAGTACGCGGCGCAGGGCGCCTGCATGGCGCTGGAGGACGCGGTGCTGCTGGGCGAGCTGCTGCGGGGCGCGGAGCCGGGCGAGCCGGCCCTGGAGCGGCGGCTGGAGAAGTACAACGCGGCGCGCGGCGAGCGCACGGCGCGGACGCAGCTGGTGGCGCGGGAGATGGGCAGGCAGCTGTACCACCCGGTGGGGGAGGCGGCCCGGGCCCGCAACCGGATGCTGTGTTCCCTGACGGCGGACGAGCTGTACGACAAGGTGGCGTGGCTCCACGCGGGGGCGAGCTGACCGCCGGCACCTGCACGGCACCGCCGGCACCCGCACGGACGCCCCCGGGGGAAACCGGGGGCGTCCGTGCGTGGGATCCGCGGGGAACCGCCGTCAGTGGCCGTGCCCGTGGTGCCAGTCGTCGTGGTCGTCGTGGTCGCCGTGGCCGCCGCGGTGGTCGTCATCACGATCGTGGTCACGGTCGTGGTGACCGAAGCCGCCGTGGTGGTGATGGTGGTGGCCGTGGTGCTCGTCGCGGTCGTTCCAGGACCCGTTGCCCGAGATGATCGGGATCTCGTCCAGGATGTGCGACAGCGGGTCGTCGCCGTCGCTGATCGTGGAGTTCTCCGTGCAGGACTGCTGCTGCTGCGAGGAGAGGATCGGGATGTCCTGGAGGCCCACGTTGAGCGCGCTGATCAGGGACTGGGCGCCGAGCTTTCCGATGCCGATGCACGGCTTGTTCAGCGAGCCGTTGATCAGACCCATCTGCGGGCTCATGTAGCCGCCCGTCCAGGTGTTTCCGTACATCTGGCCCGCACCGTTGGCGTTCGCAACGTCCTGGCCGTCCCCCACGGCCATCGCGGGGGTCGCCGACACGCCGGCCGCGGAAGCCACGAGTGCGGTCGTGGCCACTACTTTCTTGATCACGCTTGGTTCCTCGTTCTGGCTCGACGATTACGGGATCTCTGAGCTCACTGCCTAACTCGGGAATTTGCCGGAGGTTATTACCGGCTACGGCCCTTCACTCATTCGGCCCAGGCGCCGGAAGACGCCCGGAAGAATGGGAAAACCCCCTGCCGCGGGGCCCGCACACCCGCCGCAGGGGGAATTCCGTCCGACTACCGCGAGACTCAGTGCCCGCCGAAGCCCGGGTGGCCGCCGAAGCCGTGGTGGCCGTGGCCGCCCTCGGTCTTGTTGCCGGACCCGTTGCCCGAGATGATCGGGATCTCCGAGAGGATGTGCGACAGCGGGTCGTCCCCGTCGCTGATCGTGGAGTTGTCGGTGCACTGCTGCTGCTGCTGGGACGTGAGGATCGGCACGTCCTGGATGCCGATGTTGATGAGGAGCGCCAGCACGGACTGCAGGCCGAGCTTGCCGATGCCCAGACACGGCTTGTTCAGCGTGCCCTGGATCAGGCTCATCTGCGGGCTTTCCTTGCCGCCGGTGTGCGTGTTGCCGTAACCGGTGTGCGCGGCGTTGCCGTTCGCGACGTCCTGATCGTTTCCGATGGCCATCGCCGGGCCGGCCATGGTGCCGACCGCAGACGCCGCGAGGGCGGTAGTGGCAATTACCTTGTTGAGCACGTCCTAAGCCTTTCGATCGTGTGGCGCCCCCACTGGGAAAGCGTTCTGAATAACTCCGCCCCTATTCGGAGGTTCCGGGCTTTCACTCATTCGAGCCAGTGGAGCGGCAGCACGTAGGACAGGCCGACAAACATAAATGGGGAGGGGCGGCGATATGAATATCAGCGACCGGAAGAGGTTAAAGAAGTTAAAGAGGTTTCCGCGGGGCGCGTCCGTCAGGGCGTCAGGGCGTCAGGGCGTCAAGACATCAGGGCGTCGTCGCGCCGGCGGACCGGGCGGCCGCCTGCGCCATCGCCTCGTACAGGACGCCCTCGGCCTGCACCCCCAGCAGGACGGGGCCGTCGGCGATCCGGAAGACGGGGGCGCCCGTGACGCCGTGGTGCCGCAGCCGGTGCAACTCGCCGCGGAGCTCCTCCGCTTCGGGTGATGTACGCGCCAGCACGCCCGGTCCGTACGGCGTGAGGTCCACCCCGCACTCCTCCGCCACGTCCCGCAGCACGTCCTCGGCGGCGATGTGCTCGCCCTCGGTGAAGTGCGCCCGGAACAGCCGCTCGACGACGGCCTCGGCGCGGCCCTGTCCGGCGGCGAGGGCGACGAGCAGGTGGGGGCGGAAGGTGCCGGTGGCGACGGCCAGGTCGTAGCGGAGTTCGAGTCCGTCGCGAGCGGCCTGCCAGGTGAACAGCTCGGTCTGCGTCGCGGCGTACGGGCCGAGCGCCCGTTCCAGGACGGGCATCAGGAGCTGGGGGCTGTCGGAGGCGGCGGGGGCGATCTCGTACGGGCGGAAGGTGATCGTGACCGCGGTGCCGCGGGCGCGGAGGCGGTTCGCGGCGCGGACGAGGCGGGTGTACCCGATGTAGGAGTGGACGCAGATGACGTCCAGCACCATGTCCGCCCTGACCATCCGGATCCCCCCTCCGTAGCGCCGGCCACCGACATACTTGCCGGTCGGCTGGTCGGCCAGGACGGAAGGTAGGACATGGCTTGGGGGGCGTCAAGGAGGTATGTCAAGGAATGAGTGGCGATGCACGCCTCGTGAGGTGACGGGTTTACGGCCGTTCCGCGCCCCATGTCGGCTGCCACTATGGCCACTTGGCCACCACGCGACCATTCTGACCACGACAATGTATGTATTGCGTGTCGGTGATGTCGCGGTCGGCCGCTGTGAGCCCGCCGGAGGCCCTTTCTGCGGCATGATCTCCACTCTCCCTGGCATGTGCGGCGGCGGCCCGGCACGTCCACTTGCTTGCAGGCACGGCCAGTTGGGACAGACGGGAAGGCGGACTGCCAGCTGACCGGGCGTCAGGCAGGTTGCCCGGGGGGCAACAGGTTCACGACAACGGCAGGAGAGACCCATGGGCAGCACCCCTCAGGCGCGCAGGAGCGACACGCGGGAGCGCATCCAGAAAACGGCCCTGGACCTCTTCGTCTCACGTGGTTACGAGAAGACGTCGCTACGGGAGATCGCCGAGGAGCTCGGCGTCACGAAGGCGGCGCTGTACTACCACTTCAAGACGAAGGAGGACATCCTCAGCGCGATCTCCAGGGACCTGGGGAGGCCGGTCGACGAACTCATCGCCTGGGCGGAGGAACAACCGCCCACGATGGAGACGAAGCGGGAACTGCTGCGGCGGTACAGCGCCGCGCTCGCCTCGGCCATGCCGATCTACCACATCCTGCAGGAGAACCAGGCGACCCTGCGGGACCTGGCCGTCGGCCGGGAACTCAGCGACCGGGTGACCGCGATCTCGCGGCTCATGCACGCGGGTGACCTGGAGTTCGACTGTCGCATGCGGGTCGCCAGCGCGGTGCTCACCGTGCACTTCGGGGCGTTCGCGCCGTGCGGGGCGGCGGTCGGCACGGTGGAGCAGCGGCGCGCGGCCCTCCTGGACGTGGCCCTGGCCACGCTCTCCGGCGCCCCGGCCCCGACGATGTCCCCGGACCCCGCCTGAGACTCACTCCGGCGGTGCCGGGCCCTTGCCGGGCATGGCTTCACGCCCGGGCACCGGGCCGCACGGCACCGCCGGATGCCGGCGTCGCGGCGGATCACCGCTGCGGCGGGGGAACGGCGACCGGCGCCGCCGGAACGGCACCATCCCCCACCGGCCCGGCCGAACACCCCCGCCGCCACGGCGAGCAACCCCCACCCACACCACCGGCGGTGCCGAACCGGCCCCAGGTCGTACGGCGTCACAGGCCGCCCGCCCGGGCCACCCGCCGCCCCCCAACCCCCAACCCCCGCCGGAGGCGCTACGCGCTCACCGGCTCCAGCGTGGCCAGCGCCAGCGCCCGCGCGCCGCGGCCCGGGGCCATGTCCAGGCGGGCGAGGACGGCGGGGACGGCGATGGACGGCATGAGGTGCTCGTAGAGGACGATCGCGCGGCGTTCGAGGTCGGCGCGGTCGGAGACCGACTGCGACAGCGCGTTGATCCCCCCGAACGCCCCCACGATCAGCTCGGCGACCTCCGCGGGGACGACGTCCGGTAAGACTTCCCCGCGCTCCTTGCCCTCCGCCAGCAGCCGCGTGTGGAGCTCGATCCACCCGGTGAACGGCCCGCTCCGGTGGAGGAGCGCCGCGGAGCCGTGCTCCATGGTCAGCCGCACGCTTCCCCGCAGCACGGGGTCGACGAGCAACTGGTGGGCGAAGACCATGCCGAGGTCGACGAGCCGCTGCATCCGGCACCCGCCGGGCAGGTCCAGGAGCGCGGACGTCGCTTCGGCCTGGGCGTCGATGACGGCGAGTGCGAGGTCCTCTTTCGAGGGGAAGTGGAAGTAGAGCGCGCCCTTGGTGACCTCGGCCCGGGCGAGGATCTCGTTGATCGTGGCGGCGTCGTAGCCCCGTTCGTCGAACACCACCGCGGCCGCCTCCAGGATGGTCTGTCGAGTCCTGATCGCACGGTCCTGCTTGGCCACGGCACGCCTCCGAATCGATGGGCCCCGCTCACCGCCTCCGCGCGGTGGAGGGCTGGGCATCCAGCGGCCGCAGCCGGTACCGGGCGCGCCCGCGGCGTCGAGCGTATGCAGCACAACCGCGTCAAGGGAGGAGAGCGAACCAGCCAACGTGTATCTATGGGATATCTATGGGAGCGATGAGTCTCACCGGAACCGCGTTCTTCGCCGCGCTGGCCGCGGCGACGGCGGGCGCCGTCCTGGCCACCCTCCTCCTCTGGTCGAGGGTTCCGGGCCCGGCCCCCGCCCGCTGGCTCGCGCGCGTGCTGCTGATCGGGCTGTGCCAGGTGACCGCCATCTGTGTGGTCGCGGCGTGGATCAACACGAGTTACGGGCTGTACGCCTCGTGGGACGACCTGCTGGGCCGGGCCGGCGGCAGCGGGCCGGTGGCGATGCCGGGGCCGCCGCCCGACCGCGCCCGCTTCCTGCGCGGGGACGCGGGGATGCAGCAGACGTACGTACGGGGCCCCCGTTCGGCCCTGTCCGGTCAGGTGATGGTGTGGACGCCGCCGCAGTACGACGAGCCGCGCTTCCGCCGCACGCCGTTCCCCGTGGTGATCCTGCTGCACGGCATCCCCGGTTCGCCCCAGTCGTGGCTGGACCAGGGCCACATGCCGGCGGACTTCGCGAAGCTGCTGCGCGCGGGGACGACGCACCCGTTCATCCTGGCCGTGCCGGTGATCAACCCCGGCGGGCTGGACACGGACTGCGCCGACATCCCCGGCCACAAGATCGCCACCTGGCTCTCCACGGACGTCCCGGAGGTGATCCGGCAGCACTTCCGTACGGGGAAGGGCCCCCGCTCGTGGGGGCTGCTGGGCATCTCGACCGGCGGCTACTGCGCGGCGAAGCTGCCCCTGCAGTACCCGCGGGTGTTCGGCGCGGGCGCGGCCCTCGACCCGGACCCGCTCAACGGCGAGCAGGGCGCCCTCACCGATCCGGTCCTGCGGGAGCACAACAGCCCGACGTGGCTGGTGGCCCACGCGAAGCCGGCGGCGGACGGGGCGGGCGGCGTCGGGCTGTTCCTGGCCACGTCGCGGCAGGACCGCTCCAGCCCGCCGTCCCTCATCGAACAGTTCGAGCAGGCCGCGTCCGGCAGCGGCGTCCGGCTGCGGACGATGCTCGCGCCGGCGGGCGGCCACAACTACCACACGTGGATCTCGATGTATCCGGCCGCGTTCGCGTGGCTGAGCGAGGAGCTGACGGGCCCGGGTGGCCGGCCTCCGGCCGTGCCGCCGCCGGGCGGCCGGTCCCCGGGCGACCAGCCCGCGGACGCCGAGGCTCCCCGCGGCGAAGGCGAGGGCGCCGACGCCCCGGCCGAAGCCCCTCCCCGGCAGCCCGACGAATAGCGACCCCCGTAGAGACCAACAGCAATGGATGGAGCAGGCGACCGCCCGTCCTAATTGTTGACGTCCTGCGGGAATGTCATCTGCTTGCCCATCCACTCCAGCGTCGGCGCGATCTCCCGCCGCCACGTCGTGAAGTTGTGGCTCCCCGACGGAAGAATGATCTTCGCCGCCGTCATCGGCTCCTTGACGGCCTTGAGGAATTTCTCCGTCTCCTTGAAGTTCTTCTCGCCTTCCTTGCTGCTGGTGACGAGGACCGAGACGCGCGGCGCGGGCAGATTCTGCAGCCGCCAGATCAGATCGTGCTCGCGCTTGTTCTTCTCGCCCTCCTCGCCGTCACCGAAGAGGTTTCCCGTGGTCAGATCATTCTTGATCTTGTAGTCGGCGGAGAGGGCGCCCGCCACGGGAAACGTGCCCGGCTGCCGCATCGCGAGTTCGAGCGCGCACGTGCCGCCCGAGGAGTACCCCATGACGCCCCAGGCGCTGGCCTCGTGGCCGACGCGGTAGGCGCTCTTGAGCGCCTCGGGCAGGTCCTTGGTGAAGTACGTCTCCGACTGCGGCCCCCCGGGGACGTCCACGCACTCGGTGTCGCGCGGCGGGGCTATCGTCGGCCGCACCATCACGATCACGGTCGGCTGCATCTTGCGCTCGACGATGAGGTCGCTCGCCGTCTTCGGCACCTTCAGGAAGTGGGAGAGGTTGGTGATCCCGCCGGGGTAGCCGCTGATGGCGATGACGACCGGGAAGCGCTGGCGCTTGTACTGCTCCTGGTAGTACTGCGGCGGAAGGTAGACGAACGCCGGCTCCATCACCCCGGCCCGGCGGGCGACCAGCCGCACCGACTCAAGAGTGCCGACCTTGTCCTTCGGCCCCTGCGGGATGTCGGACTTGTCGAGGCCTTCCGTGCCCGTGTTCCGTACGAGCCCGCCCTTGCCCGCGTCGACCGGCGTGGTGCTCGCCCCGCCGTTCTCGGTGACCTGGGTGACCTCGCCCGGCGACCGGTCGTACTTGCCGATCAGCTCGCCCCACGAGCCGTAGAAACTGTTCGCGGAATTCACCGCGAGCAGCACCGAGGACATGATCGTCAGCTGGGTGACGACGATCGCGCCGAGCCGGCCGAGCAGGGGCAGCACGCCGCGCCCGGAAAGCCGCGGCCAGAGCCAGAGGGTGAGACCGACACACACCACGGCGACGAAGATCACCGTGTACAAGAGCGACCTGCTGGTCAGGCCCATGCGCCCCTCAACTCCCTGCCCCCGTGGTGGGTACTCATGTTCGGTAAAGCGATACTCACCGATGAAGAGGCCGGAATGGGCGGACAGGGTTGCCCTGGACCGATTTCTTACCCTGCTCTTGGCCTGCGCGTGTCCTGCCGGTCCCTCGCCGTTATCGCGCCGGAAACCGGTCCCCGCGGCGGGTGGGTGAGGGTTCCGCTGGGCAAGAAGGGCGCATGGGTGACGTCTTCCTTCGCCGGCTGAGCCGCTGGCAGGCCGACCAGTACCGCGACCAGCTCGCGGACCTGCACGTCGCGGCGTACGACGGCGCGGCGCACGGCGTTACGGCGCGCGACGCCGCTCCCGTGCGCGACGCCGCGGTGCACGACGCCACGCCCGTGCGCGACGGCGCGCCGTCCGCGGAGCCGCACGGCCGCGGCGCCCCCGTGCCCGGCCCCGGGCACGGCCCCGGGCACGGCCCCGGGCACGGTCCCGGGCACAGGGAACCGTACGTCGAGCCCTTCCACAGCCGCAGCCGTTTCCGGGAACGACTCGCCGAGCACTCCGCGCGGCCGGGCTTCGACCTGGTGATCGCGGACTCCGGCGGACGGCCGGTCGGCTGCGCGTACGGCTATCCCCTGCCGCGCGACAGCGACCGGTGGCACGGCTTCGCCGGGCCCGTCCCCGGGCAGCTGGCGGAGCTGACCGCGGCGGGCCGGGTCTTCGCCGTCGCCGAGCTGGTGGTCACGCCCCGCGAGCGCCGCCGGGGCATCGGGCGGCGGCTGCACGACCGGCTGCTGTCGGGCAGCGGCGCGGCGCTCGCGGTGCTGCTCCTCTCCCCCGCGGACGCGCACGCCACGGCGGCGGAGGCGGCCCGCCGGTCCTGGGGCTGGCAGCCGGCCGGCCGGGTGCGGCTGCCCGCAGCGGGGGACGTCGGGGACGCCCTGGAGGTGTTCGTCCGGCCGCTGCGGCGCTGAGCCCGCCACGCCACCGTGGGCGGATGGCCGGAATTCACCGCCGGCCGGCGCCTCCGTCTGACGGAGCGTGAAGTTCCGTGGCCCCAAGTGGGCGTAGGGCCCGTCCCTCGTGCGTGGGGCGGCCGGGAGTGCCTCGCGAGGGTCTGAGCATGCGGGGAATAGGGGGGCGGCTAGCCTTACGTCACCGTCCCCCAGGGGGATGTATACCCGCAACACGGACATTTCATAGCTCCCGAGACACGTGAAGGACTACTCCACATGGGCATTCGGAGTCTGCTGCGGAACGCGTTCGGCCGGTCCAGGACAGCGACGGCCGAGCGAGACGAAGCGAGTCAGCGCGTGCAGAGCGCGCCGCCGTCCGTGCCCGCGCCCGCCCAGGAGCCGGACCCGGGCGCCGAACCGCGGAGCGAATCCGGTACCGAGCCGCGTACGGAGTCTCGTACTGAGCCTCGTACCGAGCCGCGCGCTGACCAGCGCATTGAGCAGCGCGCCGAGCCGGTCGTGGCCCGGCCCCGCATTTCCGCGGAGGAGACCGTTGCCGAGCCCGTCCGCGCCCCGGTGCCGCCGCAGCAGGGGGGCGGGGGCTCCGCGCGCGTGGCGGAGCCGGTTGAGGCGCCGGTTGAGACGTCGGCCGGGACGCCGGTGGCCGGCGGGCCTGTTGCCGGTGATCCGGTCGCCGGCGGGCCGGTTGCCGGCGATCCGGACGACGACCGCGTCCCCGACCCGGGCCCGCTGGATCCGACGCCGCAGCCGGGGCCGACGCCCGGCCCGCGCCCCGGCCCGGGGCCCGTTCCGCCGGAGCCGAGCCCGGAGCCCGAGCCCGAGCCGACGCCCATGCCGAAGCCCAAGCCGATCCCGCAGCCGCATCCCGTCCCGCCGGTCGAGCCCGAGCCGGTGCCCGAGCCCGCCCCCGGCCCGGAGCCGATCCGCAAGCCGGAGCCCGCGCCGGGCCCGACACCGGAACCGGCCCCGGCGATGCCGCCGCAGGACGAAACGCAGGCGTCGCAGTCCCCCGCCATCAGCCTCCGGAAAATGGAGACCCGCGCCCCCGGCCTGATCAGCCTCTACAAGGAGGCCGGCGCCTCCCTGGAGAAGCAGGGCCTGACCGGGCAGCGCGCGGCGGTCTACCTCGTCCTCGACCGCTCCGGCTCGATGCGCGAGTTCTACAAGAACGGCACGGTCCAGCACCTCGCGGAGCAGGCCCTCGGCCTGTCCGCCCACCTGGACGACGACGGCACGGTTCCGGTCGTCTTCTTCTCCACGGACGTCGACGGCGTGGCCGAGGTCGACCTCGGCAACTACGAGGGCCGCATCGAGGAGCTCCACTCCTCCATGGGCCACATGGGCCGCACCAACTACCACTGGGCGATGCAGGCGGTGATCGAGCACTACAAGAAGTCCGGCTCGACCGCCCCGGCGTTCGTCATCTTCCAGACGGACGGCGGCCCGTACAGCAAGCCGGCCGCGGAACGGGCCCTCTGCGAGAGCTCGAACCTGCCGATCTTCTGGCAGTTCGTCGCCTTCGGCGACCCGGAGGGCAAGGGCTTCGACTTCCTCCGGAAGCTGGACGACCTGCCGGTCCCGGAGAAGCGCGTCGTGGACAACGCGGGCTTCTTCCACGCGGGCCGCGACCCGAAGTCCCTCACGGACGCCCAGCTCTACGCCGAGCTGATGGTGGAGTTCCCGGACTGGCTGAAGGAAGCCAGGGCGGCGGGCATCGTCGAGGGCTGAGCCCCGAAGCCCTCCGGGGCGGGCCCGCACCCGCCCCGGAGACCCGCCCCGGAGGCCCGTGCCGGGGCGGGCATCACTACCGCCCCGGCGCCGGAATCTCCACCGTCACCCGCAGCCCCCCGCCCCGGTTCGGCACGGCGCTCGCGCGGCCGCCGTGGGCCCGGGCGATCGACTGGACGATGGACAGGCCCAGGCCCGTGCCGCCGCTGAGGCGTTCCTTGCCCCGGCCGCGCCGGAACGGCTCGAACAGGGCGGGGATGTCGGCCGCCGCCACCACCGGGCCGGAGTTGCGGACCACCAGCCGGCCCGGTTCGACGATCACGTCGACGTCGCCGCCCGGGTGGTTGTACTCGACCGCGTTCCGCAGCAGGTTCCCGGCGAGCTGCCCGAGCAGGACGCGGTTGCCCCGCAGCGGCGCCCGTTCGCTGCGCACGGACAGCCGCACCCCCGCCCGCTCCGCGCGCTCCGCGACCGCCTCGGTCTCCTCGGAGACGACGTCGGCGAGGTCGATCGGGTCGAGGCGCTCCAGGCCGCGGTCGCTGCGGGCGAGCAGCAGGAGGCCGTCGATGAGGCGTTCGGAGCGGCGGTTGGCTTCCAGGAGCGTGGTCCGTACGTGCGCGAGCTCGTCCGGGCTCGGGTCCCCGTCCAGCCCGACCTGGATGGCCGTGCGCTGCACGGCGAGCGGCGTCCGCAGCTCGTGCGAGGCGTTGGAGATGAAGCGGCGCTGGCTCTCGAAGGCGCCCTGCACGGGGCGCAGGCAGCGGCCCGCGGTCCACCAGCCCACCCCGAGCGCCAGCAGCGCCGTCACGAGCAGCGCCGCGAACGACCACATGATCAGCTGCTGGGAGGCGGCGGCGCTGACGTCGCCGGAAATCCGGTACGCCGTCCACGCGCTCACCTTCTCCCCGGGCCGGACGAGCTCGATGGGCACGGCGTTGCGCGCGATCGTCGTCGCCCGCTCCTCCGTGCCGGCGCGCGAGAGCAGGTTCACGGTGAGCAGGAGGGCCGCGCCGAGCACCAGGAAGATCCCGCCGAAGGCCACGGCGATGCGGGTACGGGCCGTGAGGAACGGCCGCCTCACGGGTTTCACAGGGCGTACCCCACGCCCTGCACCGTACGGATCAGCGCCGGCTCCCCGAGCTTGCCGCGCAGCTTGCTCATCGCCACGCGCACCGCTCCGGTGAACGGGTCGGCGTGCGCGTCCCAGGCGCGCTCCAGGAGCTCCTCCGCGCTGACGACCGCCCCGTCCGCCTCCAGCAGCAGCTGCAGGATGGCGAACTCCTTGGGCGAGAGGTCGAGGTCCCGCCCGTTCCGGTCGGCGGTCCGGCGCACCGTGTCGAGCCGCAGGCCCGCCTTCTCCAGCAGCGGCGGGGCCGGCCGCGCGCTGCGCCGCCGCAGGGCGCGCACCCGCGAGATCAGCTCGGGGAACTCGAACGGCTTCGGCAGGTAGTCGTCGGCGCCCAGGTCCAGCCCGGCCACCCGGTCCTCCATCGACCCGGCGGCGGTCAGCATCAGGATGCGGGTGCGGGAGCCGCCCGCGACCAGGTGCCGGGCGACGTCGTCGCCGTGCACGCGCGGCAGGTCGCGGTCGAGGACGATGACGTCGTAGTCGTGGAGGGAGAGGTAGGCGATGGCCGCGTCGCCGCTGTAGACGGTGTCCACGGCGAACCCGGCCCTGCGCAGGCCCGTCGCCACCAGCTCGGCCAGTATCTCTTCGTCCTCGGCGACCAGTACCCGCATGGCTTCCCCTGTCTTCCTCCGGAGGCCGTTGCCTCCGGCTGCTGTGCCTCTCCCTCCCAGAATGCGGTGTACAGCAGGACATGTTTCGCAAACCTCTCCAACGCGCTGCCCGCGCCCCCGGGGAGCCTCCGCGCGCCCCGTGCACGCGGTTACGTTCCGCCGATCGAACAACTACTGTTGGTAATCGCAGAGTCACTCTGCGGATACGGATGCATACGGACACAGGAGCCTTCTCATGGCCGTTCCCGGCGAGGCCGTCCCCAGCGAGGAGGGCGAGGTGCGGACGTCCCACGCGGGCACGTTCGCCTCACTGCAGGACGCCGTCGACTTCGTCACCCTCCCTCCGGGCGAGGGCAGCGGCGAGGCCGGCTTCTCCTACCGGGCGGACGGCCAGGTCGACGTCGTGTACTTCCACTGAGGCCGGTACGTCCACCGAGGCCGGCGGGTGCACGCTGACGGGTGCACACTGACGGTTCAGGCTTCCTCCGGAGCATCCGCCGAGGCTTCCTCCGGGGCTCCTTTGAGAGGGAGGGGGAACCGGGTGGCGGGAGGGGCAGCCCCCGCCACCCGGTCACAACGACCGCCGCGACCGGCTCCCACCCGGCTACGGCCCGGCTCCCACCCGGCTACGGCGCGGGCGGAAGCTCGCCCAGCGCGCCCCCGGCCCGCTCCTGGCGGGCGGCGAGCTCGGCCTTGACCGCGGCGAGCTCCTTCGCGTTCCGCTCGATCTCCTGCCGCTGGTAGGCCGCGTCGACCGTGAACCACACGCCCACCACGTTGTGCTCCTTCTTGCACCGCGCATCGGCGGCCGCCGCCTCCCGCTCCTTCGCGGACGGCTCGGGCGTGCGCCAGGCGGGGTCGGCGCCGGCCTGCAGCGGATCCCCGTACGAAGGGAAGCCGCGCCGCTTCATGCAGTCCGCCCACCGGGCGAGGACGGCGGCCACGCGCGGATCGCGCCTCGCCTTCTCAAAGCTCTCGGCGTTGATCCGGTCGGCGACCGGCGCGTCGCCGCCGGCCTCGGCCCCGTCCGTACGGAGCGCGGCCCGCGCCTCGCCCAGACAGCCGCCGGCGGGGACGGTGCGCCCGTTGACACGCTGACCGCCCTTCGCGGCGCCGCTGCCCGGCTTGGCCTTCGGGTCGTCCGTCCCGGTCAGCACGACGCCCGCCTCGCCGGAGGGGGACGCCGGCGGCGAGGGCGGGCGGGGCGGCGTCCGCGGGCTGCCGGGCGGCGCGAAGCCGTAGCGGGCGGCGTCGGCGGGATCGGTGACGCCGTAGCGGTACTGCGTACGGGTCCTGGGCCGGAAGGGGGTGACGGGGTCGGGCGGCCGGTAGGTGATGCCGAAGCGGTTCATGCAGCGTTCGACGAGGGTGCGCCGGGCGGCGTCGAGCCGGTCGGCTTGGTCATTGGTGAGGAGGTAGGGGTCGATGGGGAGGGAGCGGGAGGCGGCGGATTCCATCGCGGGAAACGCGGAGGGCTGCGGGAGGTCGTCACCGGCAGCCTGGGAACCGGACGACGACGCCCCCGAACAGCCCGCGCCCGCCAGCAGAACGCCCGCCACGGCCACGGCTAGGGCAGCGAAGGCGCCCCGCCCGGGGGGACGGGCGGGGCCACCGGTGCGCGAGAGGGGCTCGGTCACCCGAACTTGCCGGACGCGTTGTCGTTCCGCAGCGACGAATTCAGGTTCGCCGCGCCGCCGGCCGCGATGCGCTGGTGCACGCCCTGGTAGTTCGGGCTGTAGTAGATCGTGATGGCGTTGTTGAAGTCCCAGTTGTCGACCGACGCCGCGTTGTTCCGCACGACCAGGCCCGAGCCGGAGCTGCCGCGCGTCGAACTGCTCGTCACGAAGTGGTTGTTCCCGTAGTTCGGGTCGTCGTCCCACTGCTTGTAGATCGCGCCCGTGTAGTCCGGGTGGTAGAACAGGCACGCATAGCCGGTCGAGCAGCTCTCCGCGAACTGTTCCGCCGACGCGGAAGCCGGCGTGGTGGCCAGAAGGCCCGAACCCGCGGTCGCTATCGCGATCGCCCCGGCCACGGCCAGACGCTTGAATCGCATACGAAAGCCCTCCTGTTTTCGGCTGTTCAGCCGTTCGGCTGTGCTTCGGCTGTACTTCGGCTGTGTGCAGGAAGCGTTCCGTTTTCGGGCGCCATCCTGTCGGGCGCACGGTGCGAAGGACAGCGCCTTCGAACCTCATCGAAACGCGCAGCTCGAATTCACGAGGGCGGACCCGGTCCGGGTGCGCACATGCAACGCCGTGGTGCCGAGCGGGACGGTCCTGAGCAGACCCGCGTCCCGCAGGGCGGACAGGTGATGGCTCACCGTCGGCGCGGAGACGCCCACGCGGCGGGCCAGTTCACCGGCCGTGCAGGCGGTTCCGGCCGCGATGAGGATCCCGGCGCGGGTGGCGCCCATGAGGCGCGCGAGCGCCTTGTCGCCGGGCGGCGGCTCGGACTGCGGCTGGGCGGCCGGGTGCACGAGGACGGGCGGCGCGTCCGGGTCCTCGGGCAGATGCCCCACGCCGTGGCAGAAGTACGACGGCTGGAGCACCAGCCCCCTGCCGCGGAGGTCGTAGTCCCGGTCCAGGGCGCTGCGGACGTGCAGCGTCGGCGGCACCCACCGCATCGTCGGCACGTAGCTGCGGAGCAGGCCGTTGACCCCGCCGTCCAGCAGCGCCCGGATCCTCAGGGCGCGGTCGCCGTCGACACTGGACCGGATGTCCTCCCAGTAGGGATCGACGGCGATCTCGCGGTAGGCCTCGGCCGGCCGGGGGTGCGGCAACCGCGCAAGGACATCGCGGTGCCAGTCGGCGTAGCGCGGCGGCACGACGCGTCTTCGTAAGTGCCGCAGGCTCAGTACGAGTTCCCACCCGGGGTCGGGCGCGGTCGCCACCCGGGTGTTGAGGAGATCCGTGTCGGTGAAGTGAATACGCAGCACCGCGGCAGAGTGTCAAGGACGGTACGGGGACGCCAGGCGAAATGCGGCTCGGGTGCACTTTGGCCGACTTCGCGCCGTCCGCACGCCGTCCGCGCTCCGCTCAGGTCCCGGGCGATCCGCCGCCACGGGCGATGGCCCGGAGGCGGGTGACGCGCGTGCGGACGTCGGCGGGGTCGGGCCGGTCCGGGGGCGGCTCGACGCCGCGGCAGGCGCGGCAGAGGCCGTCGGGCAGGGCCTCGGGCGGGCCGGGGATGCCGCAGACGGTGCACTCCATCATCCAGCGAGGCTGGGAGGGCCGCGCCGGCGGTACGGGTTCCGCCTGCGCGGCGGGCGGAAGCAGGGGAGGCACCCTGTCGATGAGCCTCTTGCGGGTGAAAGCACCCGGGCATTGGACGACGTCCGGGAGGTCGTGCGTGAGGATCCGCGCGAAGGCCAAGGGCGTGATCCCCCGCGCGAACCACTCGGCGGCGAGGGCTTCGAGGGCGGCGCACTCCGCTGCCGACAGGGTCAGGCGGGGGTCGGAGCAGCCGAGGGTGGCCAGGGCGATGTAGGCCTGGGAGCAGGTGGATTGCGGCTGGGGCCGGGGTGGTTGCTGGGGCGGTTCCTCGGTGAGGGGCGCGGAGGCGGCGGGGGCCGCGGGCGGGCCCTCGGTGCGCGCCAGGAACGCGTCCCACCAGGCGTTGTCGCGGGCAGTCCGGGAGAAGAACCAGCGCGACACCCACTGCGTACGGCCCTCGCCGACGACGCGCCTGATGCGGCGCAGGTGACCGGCGTCGTTGAGGGCTTTGAGCGCTGATGAGACGGCCTGCTGTCCGTAGGCGGGCAGCTCCTTGGCCAGGGTCTTGATGTCGACGGCCGCGCCGTCGGGCAGCCGGTCGATGTGGGCCGCGATGTACGCCTCGCGGGTGGGCAGATGCGCGAAGTCGTCCCGGCCGCGGGGGGCTTGATCGGGAGCGGAACGCTTGCCGAAGCCGGGAGAGGCCATGGGGGCAGGGGTAAGGTTGGCAACAGCCATGAGATCAGGCCCTTGATCTTGGTGGTCAGACCCCGGCTTGGTGTTGGTAGCACCGGCCGGGGTCGCTTTGTTGTGGCGCACGCTACACGGCGAGCGCGCGGCGTGGCGACTCGGTTGCGGAAAGTCATATGGGTGTGCTTACGCGCGCGCTTGTGCGCGCTTGTGCGCGTCCGCGCGAGGCTTGGGTGGGAGGGTGGGGAGTAATCCTCCCTCCCATTCCGTGTAGGGATCGCTCGGATCCCGACCCCCGGATCCCGAAGCTCGGCGCGGCGGACGTAGGGCGGGTTGAGCGGCGCCGAACTGCCCCTCTCTGGTGCCGAACCCCGAGCGTCGGGGGGTGTGGTGTGTGGTGCGGATCCGTGGTTCGGGTGCGGGTCAGAACAGGCTGGCAGCAGGGGGAGGGGTGGGGGGCGCGGCTCCGTCGGGTGTCCGTCGCCCGGTGGGTGGTTGGCCGCCGTACTCCTGCCGTCACGGATGCGGGCGCGTGAGGAGACCTTGCGCATGCGTTGTGGCTGAGGGGGAGCTGGCTGCTGCCGCGATGTGGTTTCTCCCGTCGTGGGCGCTTCGCTAGGCGCGCCTAGCGTTGTGGCCGGGCGGCCGACTGCCCCGTGGAGGGTGGTTTCTGCGATGGGGGCCACCAGGTGGGGCAGTTGAGGCGTACGGCTGCCGTCCTCGGCGCGCTTGTACGCCGTGCGGCCGCCGGACCGGGCGACTTCCGGCCCCCGCAGCCGGGTGGCGGGGCCCATGAGGCGGAGGCCGCCCGGTGGGGCGGTTGAGGCATGCGGTTGGCGTCCTTGGCGCACTTGTACGCCGTGTGACCGCCGGACCGGGCGACTTCCGGCGCCTGCAGCCAGGCGCTGGGGCCAGTGAGGCGGGGGCCGCCGCATGGGACGGCCGAGGCATACGGCCCACACCTTCCGCGCACTTCTACGCCACCCAGCCCCGCCCCGGCCGGTGGATTCCCGCGCGGACACCCCCAGAGCACTCGACCGCCGCGCACTACCGCCGAGCCTGGCAACTTCCGCCCCCGCAGCCGGACGCTGGGGCTCGTGAGGCGGTGCCTGCCGCGTGGGGCGGTCGAGGCATGCGGCCGACACTTTGCGCGCACTTCTACGCCGCGTAGGTCCGGTCTGGCCGGTGGATTCCCGGGCCGCTTCCCCCATGGCACTCGGCCGCCGGGCACTGCCGCCGGGCCGGGTGACTTCCGGCGTCCACAGCCGGGTGGTGGGGCCCGTGAGGCGGGCGCCGCCACATGGGACTGCCGAGGCATGCGCCCAACACCTTCCGCGCACTTCTACGCCGCCCAGCCCCGCCCCGGCCGGTGGATTCCCGCGCCGAGAAGGCACCAGCCCACCACCACCCGCACTCGCCCGCCCAGCCACGACGGCGGCGAGCCGAGCGAAGCGCCCACGACGGCCCCCACCACATCGCGGCAGCAGCCAGCTCCCCATCAGCCCAGGCCGATGGGGAGGTCTCCTCACGCGCCCGCATCCGTGACGGCAGGAGTACGGCGGCCAACCGCCCACTCAGCGACGGACACCCGACGGAGCCGCGCCCCCCACCCCTCCCCCTGCTGCCAGCCTGTTCTGACCCGCACCCGAACCACGGATCTCCGCCCAGCGGGGCCTTTTATGCCGCGGCGATGTAGGTAAGGAACCCGGCCCAGGCGGGGGCGCCCACGGCGAGGTGGCAGCCGGACCTTCTTTTGGAGTCGCGTATGTGCACGGCGGGATGCTCGATGGCTATCTCAACGCACGCGTCTCCCTCTTCATCGCTGTAGCTGGACTTGGACCACATCAACGTGCTGGTCATAGCGTTTCCACCATCCGTTCGATAGAGCGCACGGTGTCGTTGGGACTGAGCGCCTGGGCACTGAGGCGCCTAAACCTCTGTTCCAGCCGATTGACCTCTGCGGGGTCGTCGGCCAACTCACTCATGGACTGACCCATTACGTAGGCGACGCGCTTGTATTCCGGCATCTCCAAAAGAACCATGGCGCCACCAAGCGCACTGGAAACAGCATTCTCAAAGGGCAGCACCTGCAAGATGACATTCGGCAACTTCGCGGCATCAATAAGGTGCAGAAGCTGCCCCTTGTGAGCTTCAGGGCCACCCATCGGGCAACGCAAAGCCGCCTCATAAATGATGAAGTTGAACGACAGCATCGGCTTTCGATGCAGCCGCTCTTGGCGAGCCATCCGCACTTCAAGCCTGCGCTCAACTACCTCATCGTCCGCGGGGGGCCACGTCCCGCCCAGGAGGGCACGCGCGTAGGCCTCGGTCTGCAGCAGCCCCGGGATGAGCGTCGACTCGTACGAGCTGTGCGCGACAGCCTCGGCCTCACGCTGCATGAAATCCCGAGACCTCGCCGGATACTTTTCCCGCGTGAGATACGAAAGCCCGTCTTTCAGCTTTCCCCTCGCCCCGAAAAGCTCATCCGCAATCTCCGCCATCCGCGGCGGACACGCCCGCCTCCCCTGTTCCACAGACCGCACCATTTCCGCGGAATATCCCACCGCCTCAGCAACCTCCTCCCTCGACATCTCCGCTTCCTGCCTCCACATCATGAACTGCTTGCCGAAGTACCGATGGTTGCCCGGCAGAAAGACCTCACCCATGCCCGTACGCCCTCCCCTGTTACCGATGGCATACCCTCTGGCCAAAGATTCCGCACATCACTGGCCGTATCCATCTCGTGACCGCTCAGGCTAGCCATCCCGGGGCATGAATATGGCGTGAGCAGAGAAAATCCCCCGCCCATCCCTCTCAGCTACGCAGTAGACACCCGTACCAACCGCCTCGGCCAGGTCGTGGACCAGGACCCCCACGCCGGCCGCGTGCACCTGCGCCCACCTCAAGGCGGCGTGGAGTGGGACTGCCCTCCCGAACACACCCGCCCCGCATCTGAAGCGGAAGCGCTCCGCGCCCGCGTGGCGCGGCTCAACGCACTCAGCAGGTGGGGGGTGCTGTGACCGCGCCACCGCCCCGGACGCCCCGAACGCCCCGCGCCGTCTACCGCTACGGCACCTGGACCCTCGCCCCCGACCGGGAGCCGGACGCCGAGCCCGTCACGTACGCGATGCAGTGCGCCGTGTGCGAGGAGAAGTCCGACCCCCAGGAGGACCTCGCCGCCGCCCAGACGTGGACCTTCCGGCACGCCGGGCGGCACCCCTCCCACCACACCTACCGGGAGGTGATCACCCGGCCCTGGCGGGCCTGGATGGCCTGAGGGTCGGGCCTGGACGGCCTGAGGAGCGGGCCTGGACGGCCTGAGGAGCGGGCCTGGACGGCCTGAGGAGCGGGCCCGGACGGCCTGAAGAAACGGCGCGCGGTCATCCCTGGTCGCTCGGATACGCTAAAGGTCTCCATATACACCCGCGACCAGGGAGCAGCCGCAATGGCTCGACACCTCATCACCAGCGCCCTTCCGTATATCAACGGGATCAAGCACCTGGGCAACATGGTGGGGTCCATGCTCCCGGCGGACGTGTACGCGAGGTACCTCCGCCAGACCGGCCGCGAGACGCTCTACATCTGCGCCACCGACGAGCACGGGACCCCGGCCGAGCTGGGTGCCAAGGAGCTCGGGCTGCCCGTGGACGAGTTCTGCACGAAGCAGCACGACGCGCAGAAGGCGATCTACGACGGCTTCGGTCTGTCCTTCGACTACTTCGGCCGCAGCTCTTCCCCGGAGAACCGGGAGATCACCCAGCACTTCGCGCGGCAGCTCCAGAAGAACGGGTTCATCGAGGAGCGCTCGATCCGCCAGGTCTACTCCCTGGCGGACGGCCGCTTCCTGCCCGACCGCTACATCGTCGGCACGTGCCCGCACTGCGGCTACGACAAGGCCCGCGGCGACCAGTGCGAGAACTGCACCCGTGTCCTGGACCCGACGGACCTGATCGACGCCCGCTCGGCGATCAGCGGCAGCAGCGAGCTGGAGGTCCGCGAGACCAAGCACCTGTTCCTGCTCCAGTCGAAGCTGCAGGGCGAGGTCGAGGCGTGGATCGACGAGCACGGCAAGGACTGGCCGGTCCTGGCGTCCTCGATCGCCCGCAAGTGGCTGACCGAGGGGCTGAACGACCGGGCGATCACCCGTGACCTGGACTGGGGCGTGCCGGTCCCGGCGGACACGTGGCCGGAGCTGGCGGCGGAGGGCAAGGTCTTCTACGTCTGGTTCGACGCCCCGATCGAGTACATCGGCGCGACGAAGGAGTGGGCGGCCCAGGACCCGGAGAACCGGGACTGGAAGTCCTGGTGGTACGAGGCGACGGACGTCCGCTACACCCAGTTCATGGGCAAGGACAACGTCCCGTTCCACACGGTGATGTTCCCGGCCACGCAGCTCGGCGTCCGCGAGCCGTGGAAGAAGGTCGACTACGTCAAGGCCTTCAACTGGCTCAACTACTACGGCGGCAAGTTCTCCACTTCGCAGAAGCGCGGCGTGTTCACGCACGACGCCCTGGAGCTGCTGCCCGCCGACTACTGGCGCTACTTCATGATGGCGAACGCCCCCGAGTCGGACGACACGTCGTTCACGTGGGAGCTGTTCTCGGCCACCGTGAACAAGGACCTCGCCGACGTCCTGGGCAACTTCGTGAACCGCGTGCTGTCGTTCTCGAAGAAGCGGTTCGGCGACACCGTCCCGGCCGGCGCCGAGGCGGGCGAGGCCGAGGCCGCCCTGGGCCGCGAGATCGCCCAGCTGCTCCAGGAGTACGAGGAGCACATGGAGGCCATGCAGTTCCGCAAGGCCGCGCAGGCCCTGCGGGCGCTGTGGAGCGCGGGCAACGCGTACCTGGAGACCAAGGCCCCCTGGCTGGAGATCAAGACCGACCCGGAGGCGGCCGCGCTGACGCTCCGTACGGCCATGAACCTCATCCACCTCTACTCCGTCGTGTCGGAGCCGTTCATCCCGGCGTCGTCGGCGGCCATGCGCGCGGCGTTCGCGCTGGCGGACGACACGAAGACGTGGGTCACGGCCGACGAGGCCCGCTCGCTGTCCTTCGTCCCGGCCGGTACGTCGTTCGAGGTCCCGCCGGTGCTCTTCGCGAAGATCACCGAGGACGACCTGGCGGCCTACCGCGAGCGCTTCGGCGGCGGCGAGGAGCCGGCGGCCTAGCCTCCCCGCGCACCAGCCCCGAGGGCCCGGAACCGTACGGTTCCGGGCCCTCGCCCGTACGCGTTGATGGATCGGTAATCGTCCGTTGAGGCCGGCCGAGCAAGCTGAGGGCCGCACTTGTACGGGGGTAGCAGGAGACGAGGAAGAGCAGTGTTCAAGAAGCCGATCACCATCAGCGTGCACGCCACCGACGAGCTGGCAGGGGCCCGGTTCGCCCGCGAGGTGCGGGCGATGCTGCCTGAGGTGCGGGTGGTCCGGCGCGACGAAGAGGGGGACGTCGGTTTCGTCCTCATGGGGGCCGACGACCCGGCCGCGGCGGCCACGATGCGGCGGCTGACGCGCGAGGGCGGGACGGCGGTGGTGCTGGTCGCGGACGAGCTCGGGGACGGCGAGCTCATGGCCGTGGCGGAGTACGGCGTGCGGTCCGTGCTGTGGCGCCCCGCGATCACGCGCCGGCAGCTGTCGCGCGCCGTGCACAACGCCGCCGGATGCTGCCCAAAGCTGCCCATGCTGACCGCGCTCGTGTGACACTTCCGGCATGGTGACGACAGAGCGTGCCATCCCACCCCTGACGGCCGATGAGCGCACCACACTGGAGAGTTGGCTGGACTTCCAGCGCGCCACCCTCGCGCGCAAGGTCGCCGGCCTGACCGACGAACAAGCGCGGGACGCGGCGGCACCCCCGTCCACGCTGAGCCTGCTGGGCCTCGTGCAGCACATGGGCGAGGTGGAGCGGCAGTGGTTCCGCAGAGTGCTCCGGAGCGAGACCGCGCCGCCGCTGTACGGGCCGGGCGCGGGCGGCGAGGCGAGATCCGCGGAGGATCTGGGCGATGCCGACGCGGGCCTGGCCGTGGCGCCGGACGCGAGTCTCGCGGAGGCCGTGGCCGTGTGGCAGGAGGAGATCGCACGGGCCCGCGCCACGTGCGCGCCCCTGTCGCTGGACGCGGTGGGGAGCGTGAAGGGGCGGGACGTGTCCCTGCGGTGGATCTTCCTGCACATGATCGAGGAGTACGCGCGGCACAACGGGCACGCGGACCTGCTGCGGGAGCGGACGGACGGCGCGACGGGCTATTGAAGCCCTTCGCCGGACCTGATCTTGACCTCAAGTCAGGTTGAGCTCTTAGCGTTTTCGTCATGACGACGGAACGCGAAACCCTCGACACCGCCCCCGGCACCGCCACCACCGGCACCGGCACCGCCACCGACGCCCCGCTCGACGTTCCCGCTCTGGCGGCCCAGCCCGTCGCCTACTGGACCTGGGCCGCCACCGAGGCACTGCTCGACCACATCCGCGGCGCGATGGCCCACGAGGACGTCACCCAGCAGCAGTGGTGGACGCTCAACCACGTCGACGGCGCGGAGAACGGCCTCACCCGCGCCGAGGTCTGTGAGCGGCTGGAGCCCTACCTCAACGGCGTGACGCCCGGGGCGATGGGCCACGCCGTCGACAGCCTCCTCCGCCGCGGCTGGCTCGTCGCCGGCGACGCCGGCCGCCTGACCCTCACCGGCACCGGGCGGGACGCCAAGGCCCGGATCAAGACCGTCGTCTCGCGGCTGCGCGCGGAGATCCACGAGGGCATCACGGACGAGGAGTACGCGGCCGCGCTCACCGTCCTCCAGCGGATGATCAGCAACGTGGGCGGCACGGCCACGCCGCGTTGAAGACGGTGCGCCCCCGGGCAGGACGCGTACACGCAAGAGCCCCCGCGCCGAGAACGGCGCGGGGGCTCAGCACGTGCTCAGCACGTAAGGGCGCGTACTACTTGACGACCGGCTTGCGGATCGACAGGTGGAGCTCCTTCAGGCGGGACTCGTCGACCTCGCTCGGGGCGCCCATCAGCAGGTCCTGCGCGTTGCCGTTGAGCGGGAACGCGATGGTCTCGCGGATGTTCGGCTCGTCGGCCAGGAGCATCACGATGCGGTCGACGCCCGGGGCGATGCCGCCGTGCGGCGGGGCGCCGAACTTGAAGGCGCGCAGCATGCCGCCGAACTCGCGCTCCACGTCCTCGTTGGAGTAGCCCGCGATCTCGAAGGCGCGGTACATGACCTCGGGCTCGTGGTTGCGGATGGCGCCGGAGGACAGCTCGGTGCCGTTGCAGACGATGTCGTACTGCCAGGCCAGGATGTCCAGCGGGTCCATCGTGTTCAGCGCCTCCAGGCCGCCCTGCGGCATGGAGAACGGGTTGTGCGAGAACTCGATCTGGCCGGTGTCCTCGTTCTTCTCGAACATCGGGAAGTCGACGATCCAGCAGAACCGGAAGACGTTCTCCTCGAACTGGCCGGCGCGCTTGGCGGCCTCGACGCGCACGGCGCCCATGATCTTGGAGACCTCGTCGAACTCGCCCGCGCCGAAGAAGATCGCGTGGCCGGGCTCCAGGCCGAGGCGCTCGGCGAGGGCCTTGACGTTCTCCTCGGTGAGGAACTTGGCGATCGGGCCGGTCAGCGCAGCCTTGTCGGGGAGTCCTTCGCCCACACGGACCCAGGCAAGGCCCTTCGCGCCCTGCTCGACCGCGTACTCGCCGAGGCCGTCGAAGAACTTGCGGGGCTGGTCACCGGTGGCCGGGACGGCCAGCGCGCGGACGTGCTTGCCGGCGAAGGCCTTGAACTCCGAGCCCTCGAAGACGTCGGAGACGTCGACGAGCTCCAGCTTGGCGCGCAGGTCCGGCTTGTCGGAGCCGTACTTGAGCATGGCCTCGCGGAAGGGGATCCGCGGGAAGGGGGAGGTGACGTGGCGGCCGTTGCCGAACTCCTCGAAGAGGTCGGTCATGACCTTCTCGATGACCTGGAAGACGTCCTCCTGCTCGACGAAGGACATCTCCATGTCGAGCTGGTAGAACTCGCCCGGCGAGCGGTCGGCGCGGGCGTCCTCGTCGCGGAAGCAGGGCGCAATCTGGAAGTAGCGGTCGAAGCCGGCGATCATCAGCAGCTGCTTGAACTGCTGCGGGGCCTGCGGCAGGGCGTAGAACTTGCCGGCGTGCAGACGGGACGGCACCAGGAAGTCGCGCGCGCCCTCGGGGGAGGTGGCGGACAGGATCGGGGTGGCCAGCTCGTTGAAGCCGAGGTTGGTCATCTTCTCGCGGATGGAGGCGATGACGGCGGAGCGCAGCATGATGTTGCTGTGCATGCGCTCGCGGCGCAGGTCGAGGAAGCGGTACTCCAGGCGGCGCTCCTCGTTCACCCCGTCCTCGGTGTTGATGGTGAAGGGCAGCGGCTCGGCGGCGCCCAGGACCTCGACGGCGGAGACCTCGACCTCGATCTCACCGGTGGGGAGCTCGGGGTTGATGTTGTCGGCGCCGCGGCTGACGACCTTGCCGTCGATGCGGACGACGGTCTCCTTGGTGAGGTGGCTCAGGGCCTCGTTGGCGGGGGTGCCGGGACGGGCCACGAGCTGCACCAGGCCGTGGTGGTCGCGGAGGTCGATGAAGAGGATGCCGCCCAGGTCACGCCGATTGTGCAGCCAGCCGCTCAGTCGCACGTCGGTGTCGACGTCAGCCGCACGGAGCTCGCCGCAGGTGTGGGACCGGTACCGATGCATCGTTCATCCAAGTCGTGATCGAGGGCGTGGGCTAGCGTGCCTGCAGCACGGGGCTCGTGCTTGCGGCACGGGGCTAGCGTGCATACAACACGGGAGCAAGCGTACTGCGCGCTTGTGAAGATCCGCCCACCGTACCTTCGGTGGTCTCCCTTGCGCAGACCTGCATAAAGTAGGGCAATGCGCACCGAGGACGTACTGGCCGCCACCGCGACCGGCCTGTGGCACTGGGACAACGCCACGCGCATCGCCACCTTCGACGCCGAAGCCTCCCGGCTGCTGGGCCTCCCCGCCACCCGTACGGAGCTGACCGAATCCGGGACGAGGGCGCGCTTCCACGCCGTGGACTGGGTGGAGGTCCAGGGCGTGATCAGCCTGGCCGTGGCCGAGGGCACGCTCACCGAGGCGCGGCTGCGGGTGGTCGACGACAAGGGCCGGGTGCTGCGGACGGTGCGGGCCCGGATGCGGCCGCAGCTGCGGGCGGCGGCCAAGGGCCGGGTGGACTTCGTGATGGTCGGCACGGTGCAGGAGGTGCCGGAGCCGCAGCCGGGCACGTCCGCGAGCCGCACGCCGATGGTCACGGGCGACTGGCGGCGCAATAGAGAAGCGTTTCTGCTGGATGCGGGGCGGGCGCTCGCGGAAGCCCGCTCCACGGCCGAGGTGCTGCGGGTGGCGGCCGGGCTGTCGATGCCCGGCTTCGAACCGTCAGGGCTCGCGGTCTTCAGCTCCGAGGGCGGCCGGGTGCGGGTGATCGGGCACCACGGGTACACCCCCGGCAGCGCGGACACGTTCCTCGACCTGCCCATGGACGCCGCCTACCCGGCGGCCGAGGTCATCCGCACCGGCCGGGGCATCTACCTGCCGACTCCCGAGGACTACCAGCGCCGCTTCCCCACCGCCTGGAAGGACATCGCGCGCTTCGGACGGCAGTCGTGGGCGTTCCTGCCGCTGATCAACGCCGGGCAGGTCATCGGGGCGTGGATGGCCGGGTTCAGCGTGCCGGTGTCCTTCACACCCGACGAGCGGGCCGTGCTCACGACGGTGGCCCGCATGCTGGCGCAGGCCCTGGGCCGGGCGAGCGTGCACGAGTCCGAGCGGGAGCTCACCGTCGGCCTGCAGCGCTCCATGATGCCGACGCTGCAGCAGGACATCCCCGGCATGGCCGTCGCCGCGCGGTACGTGCCGACCGGCGGCGGGCTGGAGGTCGGCGGCGACTGGTACGACATGATCCCGCTCCCCCTCGGCCGGATCGCCCTCGTCATCGGCGACGTGCAGGGCCACGACGTGCGGGCCGCCGGGCTCATGGGCCAGCTGCGGATCGCCCTGCGCGCGTACGCCTCGGAAGGCCACCACCCCGACGCCGTCCTCTCCCGCGCCTCCCACTTCCTCGCCGGCATCAACGCCTCCGAGACCGAGGGCGAGGAGGGCGAACCGCGCTTCGCGACGTGCCTGTACATCGAGGTCGACCCGGAGAGCGGGCGGCTCGTCATCGCCCGGGCCGGCCACCCGAACCCGGCGATCCGGCTGAGCGACGGCACCATGCTCGTCCGCAACACGGCCGGCGGGCTGCCGCTCGGCATCGACCCCGACACCGACTACCCCACCACGCGGCTCGTCCTCGAACCCGGCGAGACGATGCTCGTCTGCACGGACGGGCTGATCGAGACGGGCGGGCACGACCTGGACAGCGGCTGGAACCGGCTGCGCGAAGTGATCGAGGGACAGCCGCTCGACCTCGGCGGAGGCGGCGGCGGGCCCGACGGCAGCGACCTGGAGGCGCTCGCGGACGCCCTCGTCAAGGCCGTCCACGGGCCCTCCTCGTACTACACGACCGGGCCGCTCCTGGACCGGCGCGAGGACGACATCGCTGTCCTGCTGCTCGCCCGCGAGGGCGGCGCCGTGGGCGCGGGCCCGGCGGCCGTGCCGCACCCGGTGCGGCGGACGGTCCTGAGCATCGCCCAGGCCGAACCGGAACGGATCGCCGAGGCGCGGCAGCAGATCCGCGACCTGATGCACGACTGGCCCGATCCCGACCAGACCGACTCCGCCGTCCTGATGGTCTCCGAGATGGTCACCAACGTCCTCGTCCACACGGACGGGGACGCGGTGCTCATCGCCCGGATCAGCGGCGAGCCGGGGGAGCGGTGCGTCCGCGTCGACGTCTCGGACAGCAGCGACGAACTGCCGCACCGCCGGCACCCCGGCGAGATGGCGTCCTCGGGCCGGGGCCTCGTCCTGATGGAGCTCCTCGCCGCGGCGTGGGGGGTGGACCCGCGCGGCGAGGGCAAGAACATCTGGTTCGAGCTCTACGAGAAGGACGGGGGACCTGCGGTCGGCTAGGCCCACTCGGGGCCCGGCAACCCACTTCCGCCGCGACGGCGAGCAACCACCGGCAACGTGACCGGCGGCGCCGAGGCGGCCTGAGGCCGTACGGCACCGCCGCAATCCGCCGCGGGGGCTGAGCTCCCCCAGCTACCGCTGGGAGGTGCCCCCAGCCGCGGCGGGTTCATGGGTACAGGCACCCATGAACCCCGGCCCGCCCCCCGCAGGGGCTCCGCTACGCCGGGATGACCCCCAGCCGTCCCGCCTGGTAGTCGTCGAAGGCCTGGGCCAGTTCGGCGTGGGTGTTCATGACGAACGGGCCGTAGTGCTGCATGGGCTCGCGGATCGGCCGCCCGCCCAGCAGCACGACCTCGAACCGCTCGCTGCGCGAGTCCTGCTTCTCCGCGGCCCGGATCGTCAGGGAGTCTCCGTCGCCGAAGACGACGGTCCGCCCCTCTCCGAACGGACGCCCCTCCGCACCGGCCGCGCCGTGGCCGGCGAGCCCGTACGCGAGCGCGTTGAAGTCGGACCGCCACGGCAGCGTGACCTCCGCCCCCGGGCTCACGGAAGCGTGGATCATCGTGATCGGGGTGTGCGTCGCGCCGGGCCCGGTGTGCCCGGCCACGTCGCCCGCGATGAGCCGCAGCAGCGCGCCGCCGTCCTCCGACGCCAGCAGCTTCACGCTGCCGCCGCGGATGTCCTGGTACTTCGGCGCGATCATCTTGTCCTCGGCCGGCAGGTTCACCCATAGCTGCAGGCCGTGGAAGAGGCCGCCGCTCATGACGAGCTCCTCCGGCGGGGTCTCGATGTGCAGCAGGCCGGAGCCGGCCGTCATCCACTGCGTGTCGCCGTCCGTGATGACGCCGCCGCCACCGTGCGAGTCGCGGTGCACGAACGTGCCGTCGATGATGTAGGTCACCGTCTCGAACCCGCGGTGCGGGTGCCAGGGGGTCCCCTTCGGCTCGCCGGCCGCGTAGTCCACCTCGCCCATCTGGTCCATCATGATGAACGGGTCCAGGTACTTGTAATTGATCCCCGCGAAGGCCCTGCGCACGGGGAATCCCTCGCCCTCGAACCCCGACGGAGCCGTGCCGACGTACAGCACCGGCCGCTGCGGGGCGCCCGCCGCGGCGGTGACGCGCGGCAGGGTCAACGGGTTCTCGACGGTCACTGCTGGCATGACGACCTCCTCGGTTCGTTCACGTTTCAATTTAGTTGAAGGATGAACAACCCGCAAGGACCCCGCATTCCCCACCACCGGAACCGCGCCCCGGATCATGGACACTGGATCAATGCGCCAGAACGCCAGCGGGCCCCGCCCGGCCGCCCTCACCGCCCTCGTCGCGGCGGTCCTGGGGCTGGCCGCCGCCGGGCTGATCGTGGCGAACCAGGGCCTGGCCACGGACTCCCCCGTGGCCGACGGCGACGCCTCGGGGCACTACGCACAGCCGAAGGCGCAGGGGGACGAGACGGCGGAGGCGATGCGCTCGGCCGTCCGCAGCGAGAACGGCACGGCACCCATCAAGCCCGCGAGCAGCGGCGGAACCGACCCGCTCCCCACCTCGGACCCCCTGCGCGCCACCGAATCCGCACCGTCCCCGGCCGTCGGGCCGCTGTTCTACACGGGCCAGGGCGCACCGGGGCACGGCTGCAGCGCGAGCGTCGTGCACAGCCCGAAGGGCGATCTGATCGTCACCGCGGCGCACTGCGTCTACCAGGACGGCTTCCGCACGGACATCGCCTTCGTGCCGGGCTACCGCGACGGCGTCGCGCCGTACGGGGTGTGGGTGCCGGCGTCCGTGGACCTCGACCCGGAGTGGGCGGCAGACCGCGACCCGGACCACGACGTGGCGTTCCTGCGGGTGCGCCGGCCGGGCGCGGACACGCGGGCGATCGAGCAGGTCACCGGCGCGGAGCGGATCCGCTTCCGGCCGCCGGTCGGGCAGCAGGCGCGGGTGACGGGCTACCCGGTGACCGAGGAGCGCCCGGTCTCCTGCCAGAACGCCACGAAGTCCTTCAGCCCCACCCAGCTGCGGTTCGACTGCGCGGACCTGCCCAACGGCACGAGCGGCGGGCCCTTCCTCACCGACGTCGACCCCGCGACCGGGCTGGGCACGGTCAACGGGGTCGTGGGCGGCCATGACGAGGGCGGCGACGAGGAGACGTCGTACAGCTCGTACTTCGGCGACGGGGTCGAAGCCCTCTACCGGAGGGCGACGACGGCGGGCTGAGAGCCCGCACGCGCCGGCCGGGGTCAGCCGTAGAGCCTGCGCATCGTGAAGTCGACCATCTGCTCGACGGCCTTGGCGTCGAAGACCATGCGGTGGTCGCCCTCGATGTCGAGCACGAAGCCGTAGCCCGTCGGCAGGAGGTCGATCACCTCCGCGCCCGTGATGACGAAGTACTTGGACTCCTTGCCCGCGTACCGCCGCAGCTCCTTCAGCGACGTGAACATGGGGATCACCGGCTGCTGCGTGTTGTGCAGCGCGAGGAAGCCGGGGTTGTCGCCGCGGGGGCAGTAGACCTTCGACGTGGAGAAGACCGTCTGGAAGTCCTCCGCGGACATCGAGCCCGTGGTGAAGGCCCGCACCGCGTCCGCAAGCGACGGAGGAGACGGCTCCGGATAGAGCGGCTGTTCGCCGTAGACACCGGGACCGCCGTGCTGCTGAGGCGGCGGTGGCGGCGGCGCGTAACCCTGCGTGCCCGCGTTCTGGTCGTAGCCGTACATGCCGCAAAGCGTAAAGGGTCACAGTCGGTCGAACAGGGGTTGCGTCTTATTACCGGTGGGTAGCATCATGCAGATTACTGCCCGGTACGTATTTGAGGGTTCATCCTCCCAGTCCTACGGAGCCGTTGTCATGGGCCACTACAAGTCGAATCTCCGCGACATCGAGTTCAACCTCTTCGAGGTCCTCGGCCGCGACAAGCTGTACGGCACCGGCCCGTTCGCGGAGATGGACGTCGAGACCGCCAAGGACATCCTGTCGGAGATCACGCGCCTCTCGGAGAACGAGCTGGCCGACTCCTTCGCCGACGCGGACCGCAACCCGCCGGTCTTCGACCCGGACACCAACACCGCCCCGGTTCCGGACACCTTCAAGAAGAGCTACCAGGCCTACATGGACGCCGAGTGGTGGCGCCTCGGCATCCCGGAGGAGATCGGCGGCACCACCGCGCCCCGCTCCCTGATCTGGGCCTACGCCGAGTCGATCCTGGGCTCCAACCCGGCCATCTGGATGTACTCCTCGGGCCCGGCGTTCGCCGGCATCCTCTTCGAGGAGGGCACCGAGCAGCAGAAGCACATCGCGAAGATCGCGGTGGAGAAGCAGTGGGGCTCCACCATGGTGCTGACCGAGCCGGACGCCGGCTCGGACGTGGGCGCCGGCCGCACCAAGGCCGTCCAGCAGGAGGACGGCTCCTGGCACATCGAGGGCGTGAAGCGCTTCATCACCTCGGGTGAGCACGACATGGCGGAGAACATCCTCCACTACGTCCTCGCCCGCCCCGAGGGCGCCGGCCCCGGCACCAAGGGCCTCTCCCTCTTCCTCGTGCCGAAGTACGAGTTCGACTTCGAGACCGGCGAGCTGGGCGAGCGCAACGGCGTCTACGCGACCAACGTCGAGCACAAGATGGGCCTCAAGGCCTCCAACACGTGCGAGATGACCTTCGGCGACAAGCACCCCGCCAAGGGCTGGCTCATCGGCGAGAAGCACGACGGCATCCGCCAGATGTTCATGATCATCGAGTTCGCCCGGATGATGGTCGGCACGAAGGCCATCGCCACCCTCTCCACCGGCTACCTCAACGCGCTGGAGTACGCCAAGGAGCGCGTGCAGGGCCCGGACCTGGCCAACTTCATGGACAAGACCGCGCCCAAGGTCACCATCACCCACCACCCCGACGTGCGCCGCTCGCTGATGACGCAGAAGGCGTACGCGGAGGGCATGCGCGCCCTCGTCCTCTACACCGCCTCGGTCCAGGACGAGATCATGGTCAAGGAGGCCGCGGGCGAGGACGCCAAGGCGCTGCACGGCCTCAACGACCTGCTCCTGCCGATCGTCAAGGGCTACGGCTCCGAGAAGTCCTACGAGCAGCTCGCCCAGTCCCTGCAGACCTTCGGCGGCTCCGGCTACCTGCAGGAGTACCCGATCGAGCAGTACATCCGGGACTCGAAGATCGACACGCTCTACGAGGGCACCACGGCCATCCAGGGCCAGGACTTCTTCTTCCGGAAGATCGTCCGTGACCAGGGCCAGGCCCTGAACACCCTCTCCGAGGAGATCAAGAAGTTCCTGGCCTCCGAGGCCGGCGGCGAGGAGCTGGCCGGCGCCCGCGGCGCGCTCGCCAAGGCCGCGGTCGACCTGGAGGCGATCGTCGGCAAGATGATCACCGACCTCACCGCGACGGGCGAGGACGTCAAGAACATCTACAAGGTCGGCCTGAACACCACCCGCCTGCTGCTCGCCTCCGGCGACGTCGTCATCTCGTACCTGCTCCTCAAGGGCGCGGCCGTGGCCGCCGAGAAGCTGGACGGCGCCTCCGCCAAGGACAAGGCGTTCTACACCGGCAAGATCGCGGCGGCGAAGTTCTTCACCTCCGACATCCTGCCGCGCGTCTCCGTCGAGCGCGCGCTCGCCGAGGCCGTCGACAACTCCCTCATGGAGCTGGACGAGGCCGCGTTCTAAAGACCAGGCCGCGTTCTGATCGGTCTCCGACCGGTTCGCCGGACAGAACAGGGCTGTTGAGGCCCACGTGAACAAAGGGGCAAGAGCCCGGGCGCAAACCCCCGCCCGGCTCTTGCCCTGATCCTTATCCTGAGGCCATGAGCTCTGCGCACCGCTTCGACCGCGGCCACACCGACGACCTGATGACGTTCCTCGCCGCCAGTCCCTCCCCCTACCACGCGGTGGCCAACACCGCCGAGCGGCTGGAGAAGGCGGGATTCCGCCAGGTCGCGGAGACCGACGCGTGGGACGCCACGACCGGCGGCAAGTACGTGACGCGCGGCGGCGCGATCATCGCCTGGTACGTGCCGGAGGGCGCGACGCCCGCCAGCCCCTTCCGGATCGTCGGTGCGCACACCGACTCGCCCAACCTGCGCGTCAAGCCGCTGCCGGACACCGGCTCCGCGGGCTGGCGCCAGGTCGCCGTGGAACTCTACGGCGGCACGCTCCTCAACACCTGGCTGGACCGCGACCTCGGCCTCTCCGGCCGGGTCACCCTCCGGGACGGCAGCCACCGCCTCGTCAACGTCGACCGCCCGCTGCTGCGCGTCCCCCAGCTCGCGATCCACCTCGACAGAGGCGTCAACCAGGACGGCCTCAAGCTCGACAAGCAGAAGCACATGACCCCGATCTGGGGCCTGGGCAAGCCGAACGAGGGCGACCTGATCCGCTTCGTGGCCGAAGAGACCGGCATCGCCGCGGACGACATCGCCGGCTGGGACCTGATGGTCCACAGCGTGGAGGCGCCCGCCTACCTGGGCCGCGACCAGGAGCTTCTGGCCGGCCCGCGCATGGACAACCTCCTCTCCGTGCACGCCGGCACGGCGGCGCTGATCGCCGCCACCGCTTCCGAGGGCCTCCCGTACATCCCGGTCCTGGCCGCGTTCGACCACGAGGAGAACGGCAGCCAGTCCGACACGGGCGCGGAGGGCCCCCTCCTGGGCAACGTGCTGGAACGATCCGTCTTCGCCCGCGGCGGCACGTACGAGGACAAGGCCCGCGCCTTCGCCGGCACGATCTGCCTCTCCTCCGACACGGGCCACGCGGTCCACCCCAACTACACGGAGCGCCACGAGCCGGGCCACCACCCCGTCCCCAACGGCGGCCCGATCCTCAAGGTCAACGTCAACCAGCGCTACGCCACGGACGGCAGCGGCCGGGCGGTGTTCGCCGCGGCGTGCGAGCGGGCGGGCGTGCCGTGGCAGCACTTCGTGTCCAACAACGCCATGCCCTGCGGCACGACGATCGGCCCGATCACGGCGGCGCGGCACGGCATCGCCACGGTGGACATCGGCGTGGCCTGCCTGTCGATGCACTCGGCGCGCGAGCTGTGCGGGGCGGACGACCCGTACCTGCTGGCGGCGGCGCTGACGGCGTTCCTGGAAGGCTGAGCGCGTTGAGCACGGTGAAGCACCGCATCTGGGCCGCGGCGGCCCTGGCCGTCACGGCGGCCCTCACGCTGACCGCGTGCGGAAGCAAGAACGACGACAAGGCCGGCGCGAAGGACGAGCCGTCGGCCGTGGCCCCCTCGGCCGACGAGGGGGAACCGGGTGAGGAGGAGGCGGACGACAAGCCTCAGGACAAGGGCGACGCCTGCGCGCCGTCGGACATGAAGGTCGAGGCCGGTTCGCGGTCCGGCAAGGTCCTGCTCGTGGCGACGAACACCGGCAAGAAGCCGTGCACGGCCTACGGCTTCCCGTACGTCCGCTTCGACCAGGACCAGGCGACGGCGGCCGCGGGCGAGGAGACCAAGCCGAAGGCGCCGGTCAAGGTGGCGCCGGGCAAGTCCGCCTATGCGGCCGTCACACCGACCGCGCCCGACGGTTCGGGCGGCCCGGGCCGCGACGCGCACAAGCTGTCCCTGACCTTCCAGAGCCCGAACGGCGACCCCTTGCAGGGCGACCCGTCGACGCCGGCCCTCCCCACCGGCACGCTCCACGTGGACGACCAGGCGAAGGCCACGTACTGGCTGCCGGACGAGGCCGCCGCGCTCAAGGGCTGACGCCTTCCCTCCGATTGGCCGTTCCGGTCCGGGGTACGCGATGCGTGCCGGCACCGGAACAGCCAATCGGATACGGAGGCTTCACCATGGGCATGGGATGGTGCATCGGTCTGATCGGGATCGGGGCGATCCTCACCTTCGCGGTCGACTGGCACGTCGACGGCATGAACGTCCCGCTGGTGGGACTGATCCTGATGGCGGTCGGCTTCATCGGCACCGCCGCGTACGTCAGCATCTACAAACGCCGCAGGGTGCAGGCCCCGCCGCCGGCAGCGCCGGTGGTGGAGGAGGACCACCGCTTCATCCGCTGAGCCCTCACGGGCCGCGGCCGCCGAAGGGCAGGAGGGCCGGGGGCGCAGGGGCAGGGGTCCGGGACGCTGACGTGTATTTGCGGGCCCGTCGACGACGAGGGCGCCGCAGCGGCGCGGGGCACGGGCCCGTAAATATACGGTCCCGGACCCCTGCCCCGGAGCCGCCGGCCCGGCCCCGCAACGACGCGTCAGCCGCAGCCGTCAGCCGTCCAGCCCCGCAAGAACCAACGGCAGCCGCTCGGCCCCGCCAGGGACGACCCGCACCGGCACACCCCAGTCGTTCTGATGCATGTGACAGGCCGGGTACTCGTTGGCCGGATCGTCGTCACACGACGCCGCCATCGCCGAGACGTGCAGGATGCCCTCGGTCACGCCCTCCGCCAGCACCAGATCGCGCCCGAGGTCCGTACCCGTCCCCGCGCCCTCCGCCAGGAGCCCCGGCGGTGTGGAGCTGACGATCAGCCGCGTCGACGGCCCGTACCGCGTGTCGAGCTTCTGCCCCGCCGGCGCGGAGAAGACGACGTCGACCCGCAGCCGCCCGGGCGCCACGTCCGTCGCGGCCCGCTGCGTCTGATGGGCGACGGCCTCCACCCGTACCGCGGACTCGGGCAGCCGCAGCCGCGTGAGCCGGTGCCGGGCGGACTCGACCACGACGACGTCGTCCCCGGCGAGCACCGCGTCGGACGGCTCCCGCAGGTCCGTGGCCAGGGTGGTCACCTCGCCGCTCGCCGGGTCGTAGCGCCGCAGCGCGTGGTTGTACGTGTCGGCGATGGCGACGGACCCGTCGGGGAGGGCGGTGACGCCGAGCGGGTGCTGCAGCAGGGCCTGCGACGCGTCCCCGTCGCGGTGCCCGAAGTCGAACAGGCCTTTGCCGACGGCGGTGTGCACGAACCCGTCACGGTCGACCCACCGCACGGCGGACCCCTCGGAGTCGGCGACCCACAGCCGCTCGCCGTCGGCCGACGCCGCGAGCCCGGACGGCTGGGCGAACCAGGCCTCGCGCAGCGGCCCGTCGACGATGCCCTCGTTCGTCGTGCCGGCGGCGGCCTCGACCGTCCCGCTCCCGGGGTCGTACGTCCACAGCTGGTGCACGCCGGCCATGGCGATCCACAGCTTCCCGTCGAACCAGGCGACGTCCCAGGGGGAGGAGAGTGAGACCTCAAGGGCGGGCCCGGACGTGGGCTGCCCCTGCATCCACTGCCGCCCGGTGCCGGCGATGGTGGTCACGGCACCGGTCTCCGGGTCGTAGGAACGCAGTGCGTGGTTGACGGTGTCGGCGACGACGACCTTGCCGCCGGGCAGCAGGGCGAGCCCCTGGGGCTCGTTGAACGAGGGGACGCCGCCGGACGGGGCGCCGCCGTCGGACGCCCCGGAGCCGAAGCCCCGCTCGCCGCTGCCGATCCGCCGCACGACCGTCTCACCGTCGGCCGCCATCTCCACCAGCTGGTGCCGCGTGGAGTCGGAGACGAGGAACCCGCCACCGGGCAGCACGACCGCCTTCCCCGGGAACCGGAGGTCCGTGGCCACGGGCTCGGGCGCCACGTACGGCCCGTCCCCCCGCCGCAGCGTCCCCTTCGCGCCGTGCTCGGCCTCCAGCTCGGCGACGAGCGCCTCCAGGGCGTGGGCGTGGCCCTCGCCGGAGTGCTGGGCGACGACGTACCCCTCGGGGTCGATCACCACGAGCGTGGGCCAGGCCCGCACGGCGTACTGCTTCCACGTGGCGAGCTCGGGGTCGTCGAGGACGGGGTGCTCGACCCCGTACCGCTCGACGGCGTCGACGACGGCCTGGTGCTCGGCTTCGTGGACGAACTTCGGCGAGTGCACACCGATGATCACCACGGTGTCGCGGTGCTTCTCCTCCAGCTCGCGCAGCTCGTCGAGGACGTGCAGGCAGTTCACACAGCAGAACGTCCAGAAGTCGAGGATGACGATGCGTCCTCGCAGGTCAGCGAGGGAAAGGTCGACATTTCCGGTGTTCAGCCAGCCGCCCTTGCCGATCAGTTCGGGGGCGCGGACGCGTACTCGTGGGGCCATACAGCCATCAAACAACATCCGCCACAGCGGGCATTCCCCCGTCCGGGGAATGACACACGGCGACACACGGCGTTAATCTCCGCGGACGCCGAGGACCCGGTCCTTGAGCGCGGGAAAGTCCTCGCGGATCCGGTCGACGCGCGCGAGGTCGAGGTCGACGGCGAGGACCTCCTCCCCGCCCCCGGCCTCGGCGACCACCTCTCCCCAGGGATCGACCACCACGCTGTGCCCGGCCTGCTCCACCCCCGCGTGCGTGCCGGCCGTGCCGCAGGCCAGCACGTACGCCTGGTTCTCGACGGCCCGCGCGCGGGCGAGCAGGGACCAGTGGGCGCGGCGCCGCTCGGGCCATCCGGCCGGTACGACGAACATGCGGGCGCCGCGGTCGACGAGGGCGCGGAAGAGCTCGGGGAACCTCAGGTCGTAGCAGGTGGCGAGGCCCGCCACGGCGCCGGGCAGGGAAACGGTGACCGGCTCCGTGCCCGCGGCCATGGTCACGGCCTCGCCCTTGTCGAAGCCGAAGCGGTGGATCTTCCGGTACGTGCGCACGAGTTCGCCGCCCGGGGAGAAGACCAGGGAGGTGTTGTACAGGGCCCCGTCGGCGTCGCGCTCGACGATCGATCCGGCGTGCAGGTGGACGGCCGCGTCGCGCGCGGCGGCGGACATCGCCCGCGCCGTGGGACCGTCCAGCGGTTCCGCGCCGGCCGCGAACGACTCGAAGGAGAAGGCGCCCACGTGCCACAGCTCGGGCAGGACGACGAGATCGCTGCCCGCCTGTTCCCGCACCAGCGCCGCCGCGCGGTCGCGCCGTTCGGCGACCGGCTCGGCCGGATCGACGTTTATCTGAATCAGGGAAGCACGCACAGTACCCACCACTCTCAGCACACGAAACCTCTGCCGGGTCGCCCGCGCGCAGCGTAACTTAACTAACGCACCCGCATCAGGAACGCCGACGCACTGCCGCACCCGTAGCCAGTAGCCCGTAACTCGTAGCCCGTAGCCCGTGTCAGGAACGCCCACGCACCCGCCGCACCGCCCGAGGGATCACGTGACCGTCCACCCGAATCTTCAGCCGGCCATCGACGCCTGGACCCACTCCATCGAAGCGATCAACGACTTGGTGAAACCGCTCGCCGAGAGCGACTGGAACCGGGCCACCGAGTGCCCCGGGTGGTCGGTGCGCGACGTCGTCTCGCACGTCATCGGCGTGGAGACCGAAATGATGGGTGAGCCGCGGCCGATCCACACGCTGCCGCGCGACCTCTTCCACGTCACCGACGAGTTCTCCCGCTACAACGAGGTGCAGGTGGACGTGCGGCGCTGTCACACCGCACTGGAGATGACGTCGGAGCTGGAGCTCATCGTCATCCGCCGCGCCCGCCAGCTCCGCAACGAGACGCGCGGCCCGCAGACGCCGATCCGCTGGCCGCTCGGCTCCGGCAACGAGCAGCCGCTCGAACGCGCCCTGGTGGTACGGGCCTTCGACGTGTGGACGCACGAGCAGGACCTGCGCCGCGCGCTCGGCATGCCCGGCAACCTGGACTCGCCCGCCGCGGTCATCTGCCGGGACTTCCTGCTGGGCGCCCTGCCGAAAGTCGTGGCCAGGGACGCGGGCGCGCCGCCGGGATCGGCGGTCGTCTTCGACGTGCACGGCCCGCTGGAGTTCCTGCGGACCGTGCGCGTCGACCAGCAGGGGCGGGGGACGATCGACAGCAGCGTGTCGCTGGGCCCGACGGTGACGCTCGCGATGGACTGGGAGACGTACGCGCGGCTGGCGTGCGGGCGGGTGCAGCCGGAGGCGGCGCTGGGGCGGATCAAGGTGGAGGGGGAGCCGGGGCTGGCGGAGGCGATCCTGAGGGAGTTCGCGATCACGCCGTAGCACCGGCCGTAGCACCGGCGTTCGCCACCGGAGCAGCCCGCAGGGCCGGCGCCTACGCCGTGGACCCCGGCGAAACCGCCGGCACGTGCACCGTCTCCACCCGCGAGGCCACCACCCGCTCCTGCTCCCGCCGCTGCGCGCGCGTCCGCAGCCGCAGGATCTGGGACAGGCCGAGCGCTTCCAGGACGAAGACGGAGCAGAAGGCGAGCCGGTAGTCGTCCCCGGTGGCGTCGAGCAGGACGCCCACGGCCAGCAGCGTGGTGATGGAGGCGACGAAGCCGCCCATGTTGACGATGCCGGAGGCGGTGCCCTGGCGCCCGGGCGGGTTCGCGGGGCGGGCGAAGTCGAAGCCGATCATGGACGCGGGGCCGCACGCGCCGAGCACGACGCATTCGGTCACGAGCAGCCACATGGGCGCGTGGGCGCCGGGCCAGCCGGCCACGGCGGCCCACAGCAGCGCGGTCGCGCCGACCGTGCCGAGCGCGAGGGGCAGCCGGGCCGCGTGGTGGCGGGCGATGATCTGCCCGTAGACGAGCCCGACGGCCATGTTGGAGAGCACGACGACGGTCAGCAGGACGCCCGCGGTCCCCCGCGCGAGGCCCTGCGCCTCGACCAGGAACGGCATGCCCCACAGCAGCAGGAAGACCATGGCGGGGAACTGGGTCGTGAAGTGCACCCACATGCCGAGCCGGGTGCCGGGTTCGCGCCACGCCAGGACGATCTGGCGCCCGGCGAAGCCCTTGCCGCCACCGGCTCCGTCTCCGTGCGCGGCCGGCGGCGGCTCGTGGCCCTCCGGGTGGTCCTTCAGGAACAGCAGCGTCAGGAGGAGGACGAGGACGCCCGCCGCCGCGCTGCCGCCGAACGTGGCGGTCCAGCCGGCGTCGTGCAGCAGCCGGGCGAGGACCACGGTGGAGACGAGGTTGCCCGCCATCCCGAAGAGCGCCGCCACCTGCGCGATCATCGGTCCGCGGCGGGCGGGGAACCAGCGCGCGCCGAGCCGGAGGACGCTGATGAACGTCATCGCGTCGCCGCAGCCGAGCAGGGCGCGGCTGGCGAGGGCCGTGCCGTACGCGTGGGAGAGGGCGAAGGCGAGCTGCCCGGCGGTGAACAGGACGGCGCCGAGCGCCAGCACCTTCTTCGTGCCCAGCCGGTCGACCATCAGGCCGACGGGTATCTGCATGCCCGCGTAGACGAGCAGCTGGAGTATGGAGAACGTCGACAGCGCGGACGCGTTGATGTGGAAGCGCTCGGCGGCGTCGATGCCCGCGACGCCGAGGCTCGTACGGAAGATGATGGCGACGAAGTAGACCCCGACGCCCAGACCCCAGACGGCGACCGCGCGCCGTCCGCCGGGTGGGTCGCCGGGCAGCGCTGCGGCCCCCTGACTCATCGGTGCTCCCCCACTCGTTGATCCCGCTCGTTCATCGGATCCCGCTCCGGGCGGTCATCGGATCCCGCCCCGCTCGTTCATCGGATCTCGCCCTGGGCGAGGTTGCGCACCCAGCTCACGTGCTGGTCGATGACGGCGACGGCGGCCTCGGCGTCGCCGGCGCGCAGCGCTTCGAGGATCTCGGTGTGCTCGCTGTGGTTCTTGGCGATGCGGTCGGGGTGGGCGTGCATCACGGCCACTCCCATCCGCAGCTGGCGGTCGCGCAGCTGGTCGTAGAGCCGGGAGAGGATCTCGTTGCCGGCGCTGCGCACGATCTCCGCGTGGAAGGCGCGGTCGCTGACGGAGACCGCGGCCAGGTCACCGGCGGCGGCCTGGCGTGCCATGTCGTCGAGCAGCTCTTCCAGGCGGCCGATGAGCAGCGGGGAGGCGGGTACGGCCTTGGCCGCCGCGTACTTCTCGACGAGCAGCCGGGTCTCGACGACGTCGGCGATCTCCTGTGCGGAGACGGGCAGGACGAGGGCGCCCTTCTTCGGGTAGAGCTTGATCAGCCCTTCGGCCTCCAGCCGGAGCAGGGCTTCGCGCACGGGGGTGCGGGACACCCCGACGGCCTCTGCCAGATCCCCCTCGGTGAGCAGCGTGCCGCCTTCGTAGCGGCGCTGCAGGACGGCTTCCTTGATGTGCGTGTAGACGCGCTCGGCGGCGGGAGGCTGCTTGGTCCGCTGGAACGGCACGGCCGGGGCGATTGGCATGCACGCAGCATAGATACAAGATATATACGCAGAAAGAGGGGGTCCGCGATCCGGACAAGGGGCGTCCCGGCTTACGGTCCTGTCCAACCGCCCGCCCGGCAGGGCCTAGGGCACTGTCCAGCCGCCCGCCCGGCAGGGCTTAGGGCGCCGTCCAGCCGTCCGCGGGCGTGATGAAGACGAATCGCAGGTCAGGACGCTGTATGGGCAGCAGCACATGACTCGTCACCCGCACCTCCCGCCCACCGTGGAACGGCAGTTGCAGCCGGAACACGTCCCCGTCGCGGTGCTCGACCACGTCGTGCTCCTCGGCCCAGATGCGCCGGCAGTCGGCGTCCGCGTCGAGGATGTCGCGTACGAGCGTGCGCAGTTCGGTGTTGGCGGGGTCGCTGTTGGCGGCGACGCGCAGCATGGCGAGGTACGTGCGGGCGCAGGCGTCCTCCCAGTCGAGCATCTGCTCGCGGGCCTCGGGGTCGAGCAGCGCCCAGCGCATCAGATTGGCGCCGGGCCGCCGCACCCAGGGAAACCACTCGCCCATGAGGGAATTCGCCGCGACGATATTCCAGGCCACGTCGGAGAGATAGGCGGGATAGGACGTCTGCTGTTCCAGCAGGGTTTTGACGCCGTGCGGGAGATCGCCCCGTCCGGCACCGGCTTCCCGGGAGAGTTCACCGGGCGGGCGGCGGCCGCTCACCGCGAGAAAGAGCGTGAGCGTCTCTGCGTCGCTGAGCCGCAGCGCGCGGGCGACGCGGAGGAGGAATTGCTCGGAGAAGTCCTGCCGGCGGCCGGCTTCCAGCGCGCGGTACCAGCCCTCGCTGACCCCGGTCATCCGGGCCACGTGGGCCTGGGAGAGGCGGCGCCCGGGGCGGGGGAAGACGCCGCGCAGCTCGCGGACGGTGCGCGCGTCGACGCGGGCCCGCCAGGCGCGGAGAAGGCGGCTGATGGATTCACCGTCCACGTGGTCGGCGGCGTCCACGCGTCCTCCAATTCCGACAGTGCAAGTGTCGGTCAATCCTAAGTAAATTGCCCCGCACGGGCTATTCCAGCAGCTGACCCGGCTGGGATTCCCCAGGCCGCTCCGCATCACGACGGGGGCCCGGACGCCGCGCTCTCTCCTCGCTGGAGGGGGGTGAGGAGAGGAGCGTCCGGGCCTTTCGTCGTTTATGTCGTACCTAATTCAACCAATCAATCCAGGGGCCCCGGGCCGGGATCATCCCCAGGTGATCAGCCGCTGGGGATTCTCCAGCACCGCCGCCGTGTCGGCGAGCACCTTCGAACCCAGCTCGCCGTCGACCAGGCGGTGGTCGAAGGACAGCGCCAGCGTCGTCACGTGCCGCGGCTTGACCTTGCCCTTGTGGACCCACGGCTGCAGCTTGATCGCGCCCACGGCCAGGATCGCGGACTCGCCCGGGTTGAGGATGGGCGTGCCGGTGTCGACGCCGAAGACGCCCACGTTGGTGATGGTCACCGTGCCGCCGGACATGTCCGCCGGGCTGGTCTTCCCCTCGCGGGCGGTCGCCACCAGCTCGGACAGCGCCGTGGACAGCTCGGGAAGCGTCTTGACCCCGGCGTCCTTGATGTTCGGCACGATCAGCCCGCGCGGCGTGGCCGCCGCGATGCCCAGGTTCACGTAGCCCTTGCGGACGATCTCCTGGTTCTCCTCGTCCCACGACGCGTTGACGTCCGGGTTCCGCTTGATCGCGACGAGGAACGCCTTCGCGACGAGCAGGAGCGGGTTGACGCGCAGGCCGGCCATGTCGGGGTCGTCCTTGAGCTTCTGGACGAGCTTCATGGTGCGGGTCACGTCGACGGTGACGAACTCCGTGACGTGCGGCGCGGTGAAGGCGCTCGCGACCATCGCCTGGGCGGTGGCTTTGCGGACCCCCTTGACCGGGATCCGGGTCTCGCGCGCGGCGAGGTCCGCACCGGCCGCGGGAGCGCCCGCGACGGCCACCGGCTCCTCCGCGACCGGGGCAGTCGCGGCCGAGGCGGCGGCGTGGACGTCCTCGCGCGTCACGATGCCGTCGGCACCGGACGGGACGACGGAGGCGAGATCGACCCCGAGGTCCTTGGCGAGCTTGCGGACGGGAGGTTTGGCGAGCGGACGAGCACCAACGGAGGCCGCCTGGGCCTGAGCGGCCGGCGCTGCCGGCGCGGCCTGCTCGGCCGGGGCAGCGGGCGCGCTCCCGTTGAGCTCCGCCTGTATGGCGGCGGCGACCGGCTGAGCCGGTACGGGCTGCTGCTTGCGCGCGCGGCGCTTCGTGGACGAAGGCGCCGCCCCGTACCCGACGAGCACGGCCTGCCGCCCCTGCGGCTCCTCCGGCTCCTCGGCGGGCGCGGCCGGGGCCGCGGCCTGCTCCGGCGCGGCCGGGCCCGCACCGGGCTGGGTGTCCACCGAGATGATCACCTGGCCGACGTCGACCGTCGTCCCCTCGGGGAACCGCAGCTCGTGCACGACCCCGTCGAACGGGATCGGCAGCTCCACCGCCGCCTTGGCCGTCTCGACCTCGCACACGACCTGCCCGTCGGTGACGGTGTCGCCGGCGGCCACGTACCACTTGAGGATCTCGGCCTCGGTGAGCCCCTCGCCCACGTCGGGCATCTTGAACTCGCGGAAGCGCTGGTCGTTCGCGGTCCTTGCAGTCATGGTCACGACTCTCCTCAAACCCCTCAGTACGCCAGCGCGCGGTCGACGGCGTCGAGCACCCGGTCCAGTCCCGGAAGGTACTCGTCCTCCAGCCGGGACGGCGGGTAGGGCGCGTGATATCCGCCGACCCGCAGGACCGGGGCCTCCAGGTGGTAGAAGCAGCGCTCGGTGATCCGGGCGGCGATCTCCGCACCGGTGCCCAGGAAGACCGGGGCCTCGTGGACGACGACCAGCCGGCGGGTGCGCTCGACGGACGCCTGGATGCCGTCGAAGTCGATGGGCGACATCGAGCGGAGGTCGAGGACCTCCAGGGACTTGCCCTCCTCCTCGGCCGCCGCGGCGGCCTCCAGACAGGTCTTCACCATCGGCCCGTAGGCGGCGAGGGTGAGGTCCGTGCCCGGGCGGGCGACGCGCGCGGCGTGCAGGGGGCCGGGGATGGCCTCCGTGTCGAGCTCGGACTTGTCGTGGTAGCGGCGCTTGGGCTCGAAGTAGATGACCGGGTCGTCGCTCTGGATCGCCTGCTGGAGCATCCAGTAGGCGTCCGAGGCGTTCGACGGGGAGACCACCTTCAGGCCCGCGACGTGCGCGAACAGCGTCTCGGGCGACTCGCTGTGGTGCTCGACGGCGCCGATGGCACCGCCGTAGGGGATGCGGATGACGACCGGCAGCTTGATCTTGCCGAGCGCGCGGGCGTGCATCTTGGCGAGCTGGGTGACGATCTGGTCGTACGCGGGGAAGACGAAGCCGTCGAACTGGATCTCGACGACGGGGCGGTAGCCGCGCAGGGCCAGGCCGATCGCGGTGCCGACGATGCCGGACTCGGCGAGCGGGGTGTCGATGACCCGCTCCTCGCCGAAGTCCTTCTGGAGGCCGTCGGTGACGCGGAAGACGCCGCCGAGCTTGCCGACGTCCTCGCCCATGACGAGGACCTTGGGGTCGTTCTCCAGCGCGGTGCGCAGCGAGGCGTTGATCGCCTTGGCGATGGAGAGCTTCTGGGCGGTCATCAGTGGCTCTCCTCGGCGAACGAAGCCTGGTAGGCGGCGAACTGGGCGCGCTCCTCGTCGACGAGGGCGTGGCCGTCGGCGTAGATGTTGTCGAAGATCGCCATGTCCTCGGGGTCCGGCATGGTGCGGACGCGGTCGCGCACGTGCTTGGCGAGCTCGTCGGCCTCGGTCTCCAAGCCCGCGAAGAACGCCTCGTCGGCGAGGCCCTCGCGCTCCAGGAGGGCGCGCAGCCGCTTGATCGGGTCCTTGGCCTCCCACAGCTCGCGCTCCTCGTCGCGGCGGTAGCGCGTCGGGTCGTCGGAGGTGGTGTGGGCGCCCATGCGGTACGTGAAGGCCTCGATCAGCATCGGGCCCTCGCCGGTGCGGGCCCGGTCGAGGGCGGCCTTGGTGACCGCGAGGCAGGCGAGGACGTCGTTGCCGTCGACGCGGACGCCGGGGAAGCCGTAGCCCTGCGCGCGCTGGTAGAGCGGGACGCGGGTCTGCTTCTCGGTGGGCTCGGAGATGGCCCACTGGTTGTTCTGGCAGAAGAACACGACCGGGGCGTTGTAGACGGCCGCGAAGGTGAAGGCCTCGGCCACGTCGCCCTGGCTGGAGGCGCCGTCGCCGAAGTAGGCGATGACGGCGGAGTCGGCGCCGTCCTTGGTGATCCCCATGGCGTAGCCGGTCGCGTGCAGCGCCTGCGAGCCGATGACGATGGTGTAGAGGTGGAAGTTGTTCTCGTTGGGGTCCCAGCCGCCGTGGTTCACACCCCGGAACATGCCCAGCAGGTTGGTGGGGTCGACCCCGCGGCACCAGGCCACGCCGTGCTCGCGGTAGGTCGGGAAGACGTAGTCGTCCGGGCGGGTGGCCCGGCCGGAGCCGATCTGGGCGGCCTCCTGGCCCAGCAGGGAGGCCCACAGGCCGAGTTCGCCCTGGCGCTGCAGGGTGGTGGCCTCCGCGTCGAAGCGGCGGGTCAGCACCATGTCCCGGTACAGGCCGCGCAGTTCCTCGGCGGACAGGTCGATGGAGTAGTCGGGGTGCTCGACCCGCTCGCCCTCCGGCGTCAGCAGCTGTACGAGCTCGGGCTCGCCCGCCGCCTTGGCGGTCTTGGCGCCGGCGCGCTTGCTGCCGCCGCGGCGCGGCTTGCGCGCGGCAGTGCTGTCCACAGTCACGTGTGCTCCTCCGTCAGTCCGGCCCCCGGGGTCGCCGGCGGCCAGAGGGGGTTCCCCCGCCGTGAGGCAGGAGAATGCTCGCTCGATCCCCGACGGCACACGGGGTGGGTGTGCCGAGGCCGGAACCGGGCGTGACAGGCGCCCCGGCGAAAGGCCTGCAATAAGCACGTTACCCAGAAGGCCGCATTCCTGCGAAACCCCGCCTGACCTGCAATTTTGCTTGGATTTCCAAGTAAATCGAGAAAGCGGGGCGACGCTCCTGGTCACGACCTTGTGAGCACAGCCCGTGCGGGCTGCCGGAACGACGGCACGTTATCCCGGAGGACAAGAGCAGGGGAAGACTCGGTGTGTGAGACTGGCACTGTGCCCGAACAAGGAAAAATCACGGTATTTCTGCTCGACGACCACGAGGTCGTCCGGCGCGGGGTGCACGAGATGCTGGCCGGGGAGGCCGACATCGAGGTCGTCGGGGAGGCCGGGACGGCCGCGGACGCCTTGGTGCGCATTCCCGCCACGCGCCCTGACGTGGCTGTTCTGGACGTTCGCCTTCCGGATGGCAGCGGCGTGGAAGTCTGCCGGGAAATCCGTTCGCAGGACGAGCAGATCAAATGCCTGATGCTCACCTCCTTCGCCGATGACGAGGCGCTCTTCGACGCGATCATGGCGGGCGCCTCCGGCTACGTACTGAAGGCAATTCGTGGCAATGAGTTGCTCGCCGCCGTACGGGACGTGGCGGCCGGGAAATCCCTGCTCGACCCCGTGGCGACGGCGCGGGTGCTGGAGCGGCTGCGCGACGGCAGGGCGCCCAAGGGCGACGACCGGCTGGCGAGCCTGACCGACCAGGAGCGCCGGATCCTGGACCTGATCGGCGAAGGGCTGACCAACCGCGTGATCGGCGAGCGGCTGCACCTGGCCGAGAAGACGATCAAGAACTACGTCTCCAGCCTGCTCTCCAAGCTGGGCATGGAGCGGCGCTCCCAGGCGGCGGCGTACGTGGCGCGGCTGCAGGCGGAGAAGCGGTGAATCTGCCGGATTTACGGTAAACCGGTGATTCAGGACCAATGTCCTGCGCCATAGGGGCGGGTGCCCCTATGGGCGGGCGGGGCGGGCGTGCACAGTGGTGCCATGCTCTCCGCGCATCCCGACCGACACCGAGCCCTCGAACTGCTCGGCCGCACTCCTTACGGCCGCCTCTCGGTCAGCATGCGCGCGCTCCCCTTCGTCACCGTCGCCCGCCACATCGTCTCCGGCGGGAGCGTCCTACTCCGCCTCCACGGCGACTTCGGATACGCACAGGCCTGCGACGGCAACGTCGTCGCGTACGGCGCGGACAACCTCGGCGACCGCCGCGAGGGCGACGAGGACGTGTGGACCGTCCAATTCGTCGGCACCGCACGCCTCTTCCTCCCCTCCGGGGAGGACCTGGAACGCTTCGGACGGCCGCCCCGCACGGCGGACGCGACCCCCTTCCGTCCCGAATACCTGTGCATCGAACCGCAGTTCACCACCGTGCATCACCTCGAAGGGGTCCCCGCGCGACAGGCCGCGCACTCAGCGTGATTTAACATTTGGGACGTGCCACGCTCACTTGTCACCGATGCCCCGCCCGACACCGGACCCGACATCGGCCCCGACACCGGCACCCTGCACACGCTGCTGCGCCGCTACGACCGAGCGGGCGAGCCCGTCTCGTGCATCCCCCTGACCCAGGGCCTGCTCAACCGCGGCTACCGCCTCACCACCACCCGCGGCCACTTCTTCCTCAAGCACCACCTCGACGGCGACCAGGCCGCCATCGCCCGCCAGCACAGCGTCACCCTGCGCCTGGCCGCCCTCGGCCTGCCCGTCGCCCCGCCCGTGGCCCGCACCGACGGCACCACCGTCACCGTCCTGGGCGGCCGCTGCTACGCCCTGCACCCCTGGGTCGAAGGCCGCCACCGCGACGGCGGAGAGCTGACCCTCGCCCAGTCCCGCAAGCTCGGCGCGCTGCTCGGCCACGTCCACACGTGCCTGGCGAAGGTCTGCCGGGAGGAGACCCCCGACGGGCCGCTCGCGCCCCTCGCGCCCGCAGAAGGCCCTGGACGGGCGCCTGCGGGCCCGGGAGGCCCCGGGAGGCCCGAAGACGCCTCGGCCGACCCGCAGGACACGTACGCCCTCATCGAGGAGCTCCTCGGGCTCGTCCGCCGGGGCCGGGGCAGCCGCCCGCGCGACTCCTTCGACGAACTCGCCGAGCACCGGCTGATCGAACGCCGCGCCCTGCTGGAGCGCCACGCCCACCGCCGGCCCGCCGACGGCACCGCGCCCGGCTGGGTGCACGGCGACTTCCACCCGCTCAACCTGCTCTACCGCGGCGGCGAACCCGCCGCGATCGTCGACTGGGACCGGCTCGGCGTGCGGCCCCGCGCCGAGGAGGCCGTCCGCGCCGCCGTCATCTTCTTCCTCCGGCCCGACGGCACGCTCGACCTCGCGAAGATACGCCCCTACGCGCGCGCGTACCGGCGTGCGAGCGGTGCCGGGCCCGCCGAACTGGGCGCTGCCGTCCACCGCGTGTGGTGGGAACGGCTGAACGACTTCTGGATGCTGCGCTGGCGCTACCAGCGGGGCGACCACCGCGCGGACCCCGGCTTCCCGGCGTCGGCCGCGCTGACGGTGTGGTGGACGCGGTCTTATGAGGCGGTGCGGGACGCATTCACGGACTGATCCCGGAACGCTCCCCGAATGGCTTGAGGGCACCCGATGCGGAATCGGGTGCCCTCAAGTACGTGCGTGCTGCCGGTTGCTTCCGGCCCGTGAGCCGGATCAGCCGCCCGTGACCGGGCCGGGACCGCTCTGACCGGTGGTGGTGCCGGTAGCACCGGTCTGACCGGTCGTGGTGCCCGCGGTGGTGCCGGTGCTGCCCGACTGACCGGCGGTGGTACCGGGCTTGTCGTCGCCGCCGGTTCCGCCGGTGGACGGCTTCGTCGACGGGTCGGGCTTCGTCGACGGGTCGGGCTTGGTCGACGGGTCGCCGGTCGGCGGCAGGGACTGCTTGTGCGACGGCTGACGGCGGCCGGTGTCCTCGCCCGTGTCCGTGGTGTCGTCCTCGCTGTCCGAGCCGCGCTGACGGCCCGTGTCGCCCGTGGTGCCGTTGCGGCCCGTGGAGGGGGACTTCTGGGCGTCGGGGCTCTCGGAGCCGGAGGGGCCGGGGGAGGACGGGCCGACGGACGTCTTGTCCTTCGCCGGCTTCCCTCCCTGGCCGCCGCTCGTCTGGAACGCCTTCACCGCGTAGACGGCGCCCGCCACCAGCACGATCGCCACCACGGCGGCGATGAGCAGCATCTTGCCCTTGCCGCCGCCCTGGCCGCGGCCGCCGTTGCCGCCGTAGCCGTCGAACCCGCCGTCGTCGCCGTGGCGCGGCGGCAGGATCGGCTGCTGCGAGGTGTTGCCGTGCGGCGCGTGCGGCATGGCCGTGGTGTGCTGGCCGCCGACGGCGCCCATCACCTGCGTGGCGCCACCGGCGAGGTGGTCGATGGGGCCGGTGTCCCAGGAGCCGGTGTGGGCGCCCGCGTCGTGCAGCATCTGCAGCGCGTACTGCACCAGCCCGCGCATCTCCTCGGCGCTCTGGAACCGGTCGTCCGGGTCCTTCGCGAGGGAGCGCATGACGAGCCCGTCGAGCTCCGGCGGCACGCTGCCGAGGACCTGCGACGGCGCCACCGGCATGTCCTGGACGTGCTGGTAGACGACCGAGAGCGGGGTCTCGCCGGTGAACGGCGGACGCAGCGCGAGCAGTTCGTAGAGGAGACAGCCGGTGGCGTAGAGGTCCGAGCGGGCGTCGACGGTCTTGCCGAGGGCCTGCTCCGGGGAGAGGTACTGCGGGGTGCCCATGACCATGCCGGTCTGGGTCATGGTGGAGGCCGCGCCGTGCAGGGCGCGGGCGATGCCGAAGTCCATGACCTTCACCGCGCCGCTGTTGGTGATGATCACGTTGGCGGGCTTGATGTCACGGTGGACGATGCCGTGCTGGTGGCTGTAGGCCAGCGCTTCCAGCACGCCCGAGACGATGATGAGCGCCTGCTCGGGCGGCGGGGCCTCGGCGTTGAGCAACAGGTCGCGAATGGTGCGGCCTTCAACCAGTTCCATGACGATGTACGGAACGACGTTGCGGCCGACGGTGTCCTCGCCGGAGTCGTAAACGGCGACGACCGCGTGGTGGTTGAGGCCGGCGACCGACTGTGCCTCGCGGGTGAAGCGGGCCTTGGAGACGGGGTCCTCGGCGAGGTCGGCACGGAGCAGCTTCACCGCGACCGTACGGCCGAGGCGCACGTCCTCGGCGGCGAAGACCTCGGCCATGCCGCCGCGGCCCAGCCTGTGCGTCAGCCGGTAGCGGCCGTCACCCACCAGTCCGCCATTACCCCACATTTCCGGCACATCGGGCATTCCGCCCTCGTTGGCGTCAGGGTCGGACGGACCCTGGGCGCTCTGCGTCTGTGCCATCAGTCCTCGCCGTCGTGTCTGGCCGCGTCGCGCGGAAGGCGCTGCGGTGGGAAAACGGTCTTCCGCTAAGGCACGCTACAGGTTCCGCGGCGCGCGCCGGTCCGGGATGGACGCGCTATCAAACCCGCACGGCCCTGGGCAAGGCAAATCTCGTGACGTCTTGTCGCGCATCCCGTCACGGAACGGGCACGCGGCTTGACGTGCCCGCGGCCTGGGGCAGACTTGGCCGAGATATATCGACAGAGTCGAAACGTATGCCACTGCCGGCGCGGTGGCACCTCGTAGCCAGGCAGTGCGCCCAAGGGGGAAGTAGAACGATGAGCCAGGACGGCGCACAGGGCCGCTACGCGGGCCGCTCTGTCGGTGGCGGCCGCTACCAGCTCCGGGACCTGCTGGGCGAGGGCGGGATGGCCTCCGTCCACCTGGCCTACGACTCCGTCCTGGACCGTCAGGTCGCAATCAAGACACTTCACACGGAGCTCGGCCGGGAAGCGTCCTTCCGCGAGCGGTTCCGCCGCGAGGCCCAGGCCGTCGCCAAGCTCACACACACCAACATCGTCTCGGTGTTCGACACCGGCGAGGACGACCTGGACGGGTCGACCATGCCGTACATCGTCATGGAGTACGTCGAGGGCCGGCCGCTGCGCTCCGTCCTCGACGCGGACGTGGCGCAGTTCGGCGCGATGCCGGCCGACAAGGCGCTGAAGATCACCGCCGACGTGCTGGCGGCGCTCGAGGTCAGCCACGAGATGGGCCTGGTCCACCGTGACATCAAGCCCGGCAACGTGATGATGACCAAGCGCGGCGTGGTCAAGGTGATGGACTTCGGCATCGCCCGCGCCATGCAGTCCGGCGTCACGTCGATGACGCAGACCGGCATGGTCGTCGGCACGCCGCAGTACCTCTCCCCCGAGCAGGCCCTCGGACGGGGCGTGGACGCCCGCTCCGACCTGTACTCGGTCGGCATCATGCTCTTCGAGCTGCTGACCGGGCGGCTGCCGTTCGACGCGGACTCGCCGCTGGCCATCGCCTACGCGCACGTCCAGGAGGAGCCGGTCGCTCCCTCCTCGATCAACCGCTCGATCCCGCCGGCGGTCGACGCGCTCGTCGCCCGGGCCCTGAAGAAGAACCCGAACGAGCGCTTCCCGAGCGCCGAGGCCATGCGCGACGAGTGCGCGCGGGTCGCGGGCACGGCGCAGGCCGCGCCCTCCCCGATCATCATCGCGGGCGGTCCGCCGGCGCGCAGCGGCGCGGGCGTCAGCTCCGCGGTCTTCCCGCCCGTCGACCAGCAGGCCCCCGCGCCGGGCCCTGGAGGCGTCCAGACGCCCTACCAGCCCCCGGCGGCCCCCGGGCCCTACAACGGCGGCTACGGACCCTCCTCGGGCGCTCAGCAGGCCGCTGGGGGCTATCCGACGCCGGTGCAGCCCTTCCAGGCCGGCCCGGGCGGCCCCAGCACGCCCCCGCCGTACTCGACCGGCCCGTCCACCGCGGTCGGCTCGCCCTCGGGCGGCGGCGGCAAGAGCAACAAGGCCGTCATCGTCGGCTCGGCGGTCGTCGCGGTCCTCGCGGTCATCGGCGTGATCGCCGCCATCACGCTGGGCGGCGGCAAGAAGGACGACGAGGCCGGCAGCGGCGGCACCACCGGCGGCCAGAGCCAGGCGCCGGTCGCCCCGAACCCGGGCGGCGGCTCGACCGGCGGCGGCACCACGTCCACGAGCGGCGGTGCGACGGCGGGCGGCAGCACCGGCGGCACGCAGAGCAAGCACAAAGAGGGCGACAAGTCGAAGACCATCGACCCGGCGAAGTGCACCAAGGCCTACGAGTACTACAGCGACAAGTCGAAGAAGTCGGCCCCCGACTTCCGCTACATGTACATCGACTCCGTGAAGTCGTGCCTCCAGGCGGCCGGCTGGAAGTACCGGATCGACGTGTCGTCGGAGAACACGTGGGGCAAGGGCACGGTGCTCAACCAGGTGCCGGCCGCGGGTGACCCGTTCGACCCGAAGTCGCCGTCTGACCAGTTCGTGCTGACGGTGTCGACGGGCGACCCGGCTTCGTAAGGCCGCCCGGCCTCGTAAGGCTGTCGTTGTGCGTGTGCCCGGTACGTCCCCTCAGGACGTACCGGGCACACGCACAAGCGGGCTGACGCTCGCTCAGAGGCCTCAGAGATACGGGCCGGAGCGCGCGCCGCCGTGCTGGTGGCCGTCGCCCTCGTCGTCCGCCAGGACACCGGCGGGCAGCGCCCTGCGCATCTGCTCCAGCTGGGCCCGGGCGGCCATCTGCTGGGCGAACAGCGTCGTCTGGATGCCGTGGAACAGGCCCTCCAGCCAGCCGACCAACTGGGCCTGCGCGATGCGCAGTTCCGCCTCGCTGGGCACGCTGTCGTCCATGAAGGGAAGCGACAGGCGCTCCAGCTCCTCGACCAGCTCGGGGGCCAGGCCGTCCTCCAGCTCCTTGACGGAGCTGTGGTGGATCTCCTTGAGCCGGACCCTGCTCGCCTCGTCGAGAGGTGCGGCCCGCACTTCCTCCAGCAGTTGCTTGATCATGCTGCCGATGCGCATGACCTTCGCAGGCTGTTCGACCATTTCCGTCACCGGGACCTCGCGCGACTCGTCGTCGCCCTCCCCGCCGCCGGGGCTGGCGCTGCCGAGAGCCATGCCGTCCGGGCCTACGACCAGGACTTTGGGGCTCTCCTCCTGCGACCGTTCATTCCTCGGCATATCCATGCCGCCATTCTCTCGCACATGTGATTTCCCCCTGTTGATGCCCCCGTACACGCCTGATCCACCGTGCCACGCGCCCTGCCGCGCGCCCCTTTCCCGCTCCGCGCGCCCCGTTTTTCACCACCTGCGCCGTATTGCTCACTTCATTGCTCACTTCGCCCTGCGCAGCCGCAGGGCGAAGAACCCGAGCCCGAGGCCGGTGAGGGCGAGACCGGTGCCCAGGGGCAGGACGCGCAGCACGCGGTCACCGTAGGCGGCGGTCCTGGCGGCGTGGGGGGCGGAGGAGCGGGTCGACACGGGGTCGGGGGTCACCGGCCCTGCGGGCCCCTGCGGCTGTTCGGGGACACCGCCCGCCTCGTCCACGGCGGCCGGCGGCGCGGTGTCGGGGGCGTCCTCCCCCGGTACGTCCTCGACCGTGTCGTCAGCGTCCTCACCCGCCTCCGTACCGGTGTCGTCCGAGGGGTCCGCGGAGGGCGGTCCGGAAGGGTCGTCGGAGGAGAGTGAACCGGATATCGAGGGCGGGCCCGGCCGGGTCGTCCGGCCGGGATCGCGGCCCGGGTGGAGGCGCCCCTCGCCGGCGGACGTCCCGGCGAGCCTGCCCTCGCCGGGGGCCGGCGGGGCCGAGGGGCGGCGAGTGGGGCCGGGCGTCGG
>NZ_PXWG01000189.1 GCF_003011965.1 Streptosporangium nondiastaticum | reverse complement strand
GGGGTGGGTTGTGGTCAGGTGGGGGCGGGCGGCGGCCAGGGGGTTGATGAGGGCGGTGGGGTCGTCGTGGGCGAGGGCGGCGTGGAGCCGGCTGAGCGGTTGGCGGGCGGCGGGGGGAAGGTCGGTGAGTGCGGTGATCTGGCCGGCGAGGCGGCGTAGGTCGGCTGCGTTGTGGCGGGCCCAGGTGGCGGTGGTGCGTTCAGCGGCGCGGGCCTGTCGGGTGGCCGTCACGCGCTGTTCGCCGGTGGTTCCGGCGGGGCCGGGGCGGCCGCGCAGGTAGCGGCGCTCGGCGGCCTGCCGGCTGGCCACGCCGAGGGGGTGGGCGAGGTCGGCCCAGCTGGCGCCCGCGTCGCGGGCCGTTTCGATCAGGCCGGTCTCCCAGCCGGCGAGCTGCTCGCGCACCTGCCGCAGCAGCATCAGGGAGGCCAGCGCCTGTTCCGGACCCGGACCGGGGGTGTCGGGGGCGTTCGGGGCCTTGTGCTGGGCGGCGCGCAGGGCGTCGTCTATGGCGTGAAGGGCCGCCGCGGCGGCAAGGAACGACGCCGGGCTGTGGGTGTTGGCGCTGGGCGGGAACGGCTGGCTGGCCGGGGTCACGGGCACCTCTCTCGGTCCGTCGTCGGATCGACGACATCATGCTTGTCATCCATTGGATGACATGTTACAACGGTGTCAGTGAGGCGCATTGGCAGCAACTGCCTGAACCTGCTGGAGGTGTTTTCACGATGTTGATGCGCACTGACCCCTTCCGTGAGCTGGACCGGCTGGCGCAGCAGCTGATGGGGCCGGGAACGTGGTCGAAGCCGTCGGCGATGCCGATGGACGCCTACCGTGAGGGCGACGAGTACGTGGTGGCCTTCGACCTTCCCGGCGTCGCCACGGACGCGATCGACATCGACGTCGAGCGGAACATGCTCACCGTCAAGGCCGAGCGCCGGCCGGTGGCGAAGGCCGACGACGTGCAGATGGAGCTGTCCGAGCGGCCGCTGGGCGTCTTCTCCCGCCAGATCGTGCTCGCCGACACCCTCGACACCGAGCACATCAAGGCCGATTACGACGCGGGCGTGCTCACCCTGCGCATCCCGATCGCCGAGCGCGCCAAGCCCCGCAAGATCTCCATCGGCGTCGGAGCCGGCCACAAGGAGATCTCCGGCTGACCCGGCCGGACGGGTGCGGAGGACGGGATTCCTGATCTCCCCCTCACCTTGTCCTCCGCACCCTGTGGGCGGTCCGAAGAAAGGGGTGGCTGTCGGATGACTCTGCGACGCGAAGCGTTCCTCGACCACGTGAGAGAACGCGGCGAGTACGGCACTGTGGAGGAAGCCGGGCGCGCGGCCCGTGTGGTGCTCGCCCTGCTGGGCGCCCACCTGGTCGGCGAGGTCCGCGCCCAGCTCGCGGCACTCCTGCCGGAGGACTTCGCCTTGATCCTGCTCAATCCGCTGCAGAGCGCCGAGCCGCTGTCTCCGGAGCGGTTCGTGCGGGCGACCGCGGCCTGGATCGAGGGCGCCACCGAGCAGACCGCAGCCTGGGATGTCAGTGCCGTGCTGTCCACGGTCGCCGACGCCGCTGACGACGGCCTGCTGGGCCAGATCCTGCTCCAGCTCCCCGTCGGCTACGACCTGCTCTTCGGCCGCCCCCAGCCCACCTGACCACCCCGCACCCCGGTGCCCACGCACCGGCGACAGATCAGAAAGGCAACCACCCCAGTGATGTCCGACCGGCTCACACCGCTCCAGCCGCACTCCTACGGGACGGCGTACGAGCAGATGCTTGAGAAGGTCCGCTACGAAGGCGCCTACCCCACCCGGGAGAGGGCTGAGGAAGCCGTCTGCCTGGTCCTGGCGGGACTGGGACGTCAGCTGACCGGCGACGAACGCGTCGACCTGGCCGCCCGGCTGCCCTTCGAGGCCGCACGCGTCCTGACCGCGCAGATTCCCGAAACCCAGCCCCTGACCGGCTGGGCCTTCGTCAAGGACCTCGCCGCCCGCTGCGGCGCCTCCCTGGCCACCACCCGGTGGGACACCGGATCCGTCCTCGCGGCCGTCGCCGCCTACGCCGGCCCCGACCTCATCACCCGCATCCTGCACCAGCTTCCTACCGGCTACGCGTTGCTGTTCGGCCGCGCCGAACTCACCCCGGCCGCGTAACGGGTCGTCCCCTTCCAGCGTCCTTGGGGGCATGGGAGGCGCTGACGCGTGCCCGGGCCCGGGCACGCGTCAGGAGCATCATGGCCCTGCTCATGTCCCCCGGCATGCGTCCCCCGGCTTTGCCGTGAGCTCGGCGGCGAGGCGCTGGCGGTCACTGTGATTTCGCCCGCCGCGCTCGCCAGCGCCTTGAACGCGTCGGTGGATACGCGTCGGCCAGTCCTGCAGCAGGCCGATCCGCAACTGCGCGAGGGCATAGACGACCAGGGTGTGGTCGCGCTTGGCGAAGTTCGCTGCGGCCCCCGTCAGGTCCTCACCCGGCGGGGACCGTCTCGTCAGCCGCAAGTGAGTTGCCCTCGGCGATGCTGCCGCAGGAGGACGGGGCCTCCTTGCCGGCGAACCGGTCGCGCAGCCAGGCGAGCGCGGTGGGCACCGTGGCCGTGGGTGCGGTCAAGTGGCTGAGGACGTCGTACTGCTTGTACCAGACCGCGGCGTCGCCCTCGGCGCAGTACTTCCGCGCCAGCGCCCGTGTGTCCCCGGCGACCGTGATGCCGTCGCCCGAGCCGATGCCCGCGATGTTGCTCGTGGTTCCCTCGAGGGAGCCGGCGTTGCCCTGGCCGATGTAGCCGGGGACGGTCGGGGTCGGTGCCAGGCCGAGGTTGGTCTTGTTGACCGCCTCGACGAGCTCGGGTACGGAGTTCGGGTTCGCGTACTCCGGCTTCGCCATCTTCTTCCACGTCAGACCGGGGTAGTGGCCCAGCACGTCGGCGATCGAGGCGTGCTGGTGCTCGTCGACCAGCTGCTTGCCGTAGCCGTTCAGGTACTTCTTGAGGTCGAAGTCGTACGAACGCGCTTGCCCGATGAGCAACTCCGGGATGAGCCCGGACCACACCTGACTGCCTTCGATGTACCTGAGGATGTGTGAGGGCTTCACGAGCACCCCGCCCTCGGCGTATCCCACCAGGCGCTTGTTGACGTCAGGGGCGTATTCGGGCGCGAGGGAGGCGGCCCAGTTGGTCGCGACGGCGCCGCCGGAGTAGCCCATGAGGCCGACGCGCGCGTCGGGGCTGATGCCGGTCCTCGACGCCGCGCTGGAAGCGGCACGCAGGGAGTCCAGCGTGTTGTACCCGTACTCGCGGGAGGCCGTGAGGTGGGCGGCCTGCCCCTCGGTGTCAGGGAGGACGACGTCGTAGCCGGACAGCAGGAGCGACGCCACGAGCGTGGACTCGCCGTTCGCGATCAGGCCGCCGGGCAGCTTGACGTTGCCCGCGACCGCCCGGGACGGACCGTCTTCGGGGTCGAGCGAGTCGTAGAACGACTGGTACGACACGACCTTGCGGCCGTCGCCGCCAGGACTGCGCAGCACGGAGGTCACGCCTGCGGACGGGTGGCCCTGCTCGTCGGTGGTGCGGTAGAGCAGCTGCGTCGCCTGGATGGGTGTCGCGATACCCAGGACGTGGTACGGCAGCGTCCGGACCTTGAGCACGTCCCCGGGCCTGTACGAGGACAGCGGCTTGCTGCCGTCGTAGGTGTAGAACGCGTCGCTCCCGGCAGTCGTCGACGAGGACTGCTCCTGAACGCCGGACGCGACAGTGGGCACGGCGGCGACGGCGAGGGCGACGACGCCCGCGATCGCGGCGTGCCGCACTCTGAATTTGCGCATGACTCTCCCAAACGGTGTGAGCGGATCAGAGAGATGACCGCTACGGCTACGGCCCGAAGGGGGGAGTGGCCAAGGGTCGGTTCCGGCGCAACCTAACAAAGGCGCACGGCAGTTGACCAGGGGTGCGCCAGAGTCTTCACGGGACGAACGGCGGCTGAGTCAGTGACCCCGCTCCGCCAATTCCCTTGGGGTGCGACTCTTCTCCGGTGAGGTGGCGGGCTGCGCCTTCGATGACGCCGCTGGCGATCGGCCAGCCGGCGGCGAGTGCCCGGTCGTAGTGGACGAAGTCGGCGTTGTTGTTGAGGTATTGACAGGCTTTTGTCGGCGGCCGTGCGTTAATCACCCGTCAGCTTGCAGTGGTCGGCCTCGGCGCGGATCTCGTCGGCGGCCTGCTGGGCGTATCCGCGGAGGATGCGGGCTGTCTTGACGGCGATCCAGTCCTCGGCGTCCGCATCGGCGGGGGCGTGGAAGCAGCGGGAGGCGGCCCACTGGGTAGGCCGCGCGGCGAGGTGCCCGTTGCCGGGTCCTTTTCCGCACGGCCCCCACCGAACCCACCGTGCTAAGCGATCTTGAGTATTTGGGCTGTGGCTGGCGTCATCGCCGCAGCCCGCCTGTTCAGGGCACGGTCGACGGGCGGTGTGGAGCTCCTTGGCGGTGGTGTAGGCACGGACGGGCATGTCCTGGTACTTGACCGAGCGCCAGATGCGTTCGATGCGTTCCATGCAGTTCAACTCCAGTGATCTGGAAGGGAGGCAGAACAGATGGACTCCTATGGCGGCCAGTTCCTCGCGACGTCCCTTGAAGGCGTCGGCGTGGTGGATGGAGGCGTTGTCCAGCACGATGGTGCAGGGCCGAGAACGCTTGAAGCCAGCCGGCGACGTACTGAGTCGATCCGCTCCGCCGGGCAGCCTGGCGATGTGGTTGCAGACGAAGTCGAGCACCGCCGCCGCGTCGATCCGGTGCGGGCCCAGGTGCAGCCGGTCGGCAGGGTCGGGGAGAATCCACACTCGTCGAGGTAGTACAGGTCCCCGATGCCGACTTCGGACCTCAGCCGTACAGCCGCAGACCCTCCAGTCGTGCCCATGCGGCGGCCTGGAGGGCCGGGTCGGCCTGGTGCCGGACGCTGTCCCGGGTGCGTTTCCAGCGGAAACCGTCCCGGTGTAGCAGCACTGACAGCCACGAGGAGTCGAGGACGACACCGCGTTCGCGGCGCAGCCACTCGGCCAGTGCCGGCAGCGTCCAGATCTCGCCTCGCACCGCGGCCTCGTCCAGCATCGCCTCCAGGGCATCAAGGTCCTCGCGCCCCCAGCGCGGCGGACGCCCCGGCCGCGCGGCGTCCGCCAGAGCCTCGAACCCTCCGTCGAGGAAACGGTGCAGGGCTTTGCGCACCGTGGCCACGTGTTTGTCGAGAATCGACGCGATCTGGGGCGCGCTGCGGCCCTGGGCCGCGAGCCGCACGCAGTCCAGCCGCATCCGTTCGTTGGGTACGAGATCCCTGCACTTCAACCGCCGCCGCAGCTCGGCGACTTGCTGTGTCGGCAGCTCCAGACCCAGCGGCTTCATCACCATGGCAGCCCCCTCGCGAGGTGGCCTGCCCAAGCCGCACCACAAATCACCGAGATCGCTTAGACCTTCAGGAAGCTGACGACGCGGTCAATGAACGCGGCTTGCCACGCCTGCGTCTGCGGATGGAGGTACTGCGGGCCCTCATGGACCGCACAGCCGTGCTCGTCACCCTCGAGCTCCATCAACTCCGCCGGGCAGCCGAAGGCTTTGAGGTAGTGACGGGAGGATTCCACCGGTACGAACGTGTCCTTCGTGCCGTGTACCACGGGCGTGGCAGCACTGACCGCGGGCAGGACGCTTGCGGGATCCGGGAAGTGCACCTCATTGAGCAGTGACCGGCCCAGCTCGAACGGGCTCCGTTCGGTGAAACCGTCCTCGGTGAGCGCCGCCGCGGCCTCCACGGAGAGGTAGTCGCCAGCGCCAACGTACGGGCGGCTGGTGATGTACCGCTCGCGGTAGTCCAGCCGGGGATAGCAGGACCAGACGCTCGATGCCCTCCCGCCGGTGCGCGGCGTGCAGCGTGGCCGCGCCGCCGGACAAGGACGCCGCGATCACTGATACCAGCGGGTCGAGACCGCTCTCGGCGCGCAGGTGATCGTATGCCACCCGGATGTCGTTGGCGACTCCGGCGACGGTGATGTCCTGCGGCCTGCCGCCGTCGGCCCCGTGAGCCCGCAGATCGAACCGCACACAACGCGTCCCGGCTCCGGCGAGTGCGGCTGCAATCCGGGTGAAGAAGCCGCCCTCGTACCGGTGCCCCCAGCACCGCCAGCTTCTCGAAAGGCCCCGCTGGTGGCGTCACCGTGCCCTTCAGAACAGTGCCGTTGAGCGATCGAAACACGGTCTCCAACTCAGCCACAGCCACGCCCGGATCGTCATGACGCGGCCTGCTCAGCGCAGGCCGCCCACACAATCACCACACCCCTTCGCATCCACAGCCGCACGTTGCCAGTACGGCGCAGGGAAAGGCCGGATGACCGAAAGGGCGCCCGGGGCGGGTGCTGCACGGCATAGTGCGGGGATGGCCTCAGGACTCGCCGCGGCACTGACTTAAGAGGGGCTGTTCCCCGCACGCGCCGGGACGAGCCCGCCTCCTCGGCCTCGCGCACCACGGCAATCAGCTGTTCGGACAGGTCCGCTCGGCTGTGCCTCCGGCATGGGCTGGCACGCCTTGCCGCTCCGTAGGGGCTGACCGGCTTCTGTGGCATCGACGCACGGATGGCCCCGGCAACCCATTCCTCCACCGCCGTCCGCGACCACTCCAACGACGGGGCGTCCGGCCCGGGGTGTGATCTGTCTCACAGGCCGTCACAGTAGCCGGTCGCGCGGCGTCTTGAGGCTGAACCCCTTGAGATAGAAGGAGACAGCATGACCGACAAGGCCGAGACGGCCGTGACCGGCAGCGGATACGCAGGTGTCGGTTCCGGTCAGCGATCGGGGCGCCGTTCCACCCGGCTCATCACTCACCGGGAGCCGAGTCGGCAGGAGCAACTGATGAAGCACCGCATCGTCGTCCTCGGCGCCGGCTATGCAGGCGCCTACGTGGCCGGGACCCTGGCCCGCCGGCTGTCCCCGGCGGACACCGAGATCACCGTGGTCAACGCCGAGCCGGACTTCGTCCAGCGGCTGCGGCTGCACCAGCTCGCGGCCGGCCAGGAGATCGAGGCTCCGCAGCTCGCCGACGTCTTCGCGGGCACGGGGATTGAGCTGTGCCTGGCCCGTGTCACCGCCGTCGACCCCGAGCGCCAGGTCGTCGCCGTGGCCGATGGCGCCGGCGGCGTCGGCGAGCTCGGCTACGACACGCTTCTCTACGCTCTCGGCAGCCACGTCGCCGACCACGGTGTCCTCGGCGTGAGCGAGCACGCCTTCGACGTCACCGGCAGGCTCTCCGCGCTGCGCCTGCGCGAGCGCCTGGACAGCCTGGATAGGCGGGGTGAAGGCGGGAGCGTGCTGGTGGTCGGCGACGGGTTGACCGGCATCGAGACCGCCACCGAGATCGCCGAATCCCGGCCCGGATTGTCCGTGGTGCTGGTCGCTCGCGGCGAGCTGGGCGCCCCGCTCTCCGCCGGGGCTCGCAGCCACCTGCGCCGGGCCTGCGACCGGCTGGGCATCACCGTCCTGGAGCACACCGAGGTGGAAGCCGTCGAAGCGACGCGGGTGCTGTGTGCCGACGGCACTGTCCTGGCGTCCGACGCAACCGTGTGGACGGCCGGGTTCGCGGTCAGCCCCATCGCCGCCGCCGGCGGGCTGGAGGCCACCGAGAACGGCCGGATCATCGTCGACCGCACTATGCGGTCGGTCTCGCACCCGAACGTCTACGCCGCCGGCGACAGCGCCTACGTCATCGGTGACAACGGCCGACCGCTGCCGATGTCCTGCGCTTCAGCCGGCTTCACCGGCATGCAGGCCACGGCCGCGATCGTGGGGTACCTGACCGGCCGCAGGATCCCGAACACCAAGTTGTCCTACCCGGGCAATCACATCAGCCTCGGGCGGCGGGACGGGATCTTGCAGATGGTGGACACCGAAGCGCAGGCAAAGCCGACGTACGTGGGCGGCCGGAAAGCCGCGCGGATCAAGGCGGGCATTCTCAAGATGTCGCTGTGGACCACCTCGCACCCGACCTTCGGCCTGCCCAAGCGCAGGCGCCGCCTGGCTGCCTCACGGGACCTGTCCGTTGAGAAGACGCTCCGGCCTCTGGAAAACGGAGGAGCCGTCCGTGGCTGAGAACACCGATTCGTCGCGCACATCCGGCTCACGGGTGGCCACCGCCGGCAACTGCTGCAGGCTGTGCACGAGGCGTCGGCCATCGCGGGACGGGCAGCCCGACCGTGCATTCGGGGGAGAGAAAACGAGAGATGACCGACCACACCACTGCCCAGACGGCGACCGGCATCTTCGTCACCCAGCGCAACCTGCTGTTCACCATCGCCTATGAGACGCCCGGCTCGGCGGCCGACGCCGAAGCCCTCCAGGAGACCTGGCCACGCCGGGTCAAGGCCGACCTGGGACAGGTGCGCGACCAGCGGGCGTACCTGGTGCGGATCGCGACCCGGCAGGCGCTCAACCCGGCCGAGCGAGCGGCCGAGCGGGCGAGCGGGCGGTGTTCGTGCCGCGCGAAGTCTTCGAGGTCGACGACGGCGAGATCGCCCGTCGGCAAGACCCCGGCGGCCGTGCCGGATGAGTGCGTCGACTTCGGGGTAGTGAGTCCGGCTGGCCTTGAGCTGGAGGGGTTTCGGTCTCGGCGGGGTTCTCCGGGCGGTGGAGGATCCATCCGGCGACGGCCGGGGGCGAAGGCGGCCGGGCTGCACCGGTCGCGGTGAGGTCCCGTTCTTGTGCAGGCAGGCGCGAACGCGCTGGTAGCTTCCCTTGCAGCCGAGTGGAACGCTCTCCCGATCGATCTGTAATCGGGATGAAGGCGAGGCGTCAGCTGCATCCGGGACTATGGGGCTGCTGCGCCGGCCTCGTCAAGTACGGTGGTGGCTGTTTGAACTGACATGTATCGAGAGGTCGATGCCATGCCCACCGCGAGGTTCTTCTTCGACGCAGGGTCAGGTGGAGTCCTTTGGGCGGCCACACGCGAGGACAAGGAGGCGTGGGGGTACCCGGTCGAGCTGGACCGACTACCGATCAGCCACGACCTCCGCGACAGCCTGAACAGGCTGATAGATTGCTACGATGCGTCGTTGAACTGGGATTACCCCCCTAACCCGGGGCCGTGGCGTGAAGCGGAGTGTCACCACTTCAACGAGGAGGTCCGCCAAGCGCTCGGCCGCCTTCGCGCCGAGCTCGGCCCGGCATGGCAGATTTACGACGAGTTCAACGCACTCCACGAAGACCCGGACCTTGACCGGTACCTGGCTGACCCAGCCGGATTCGTTCGCATCTAAATTCGCAGAATGTATATGTGATCGCGTGGCATCCCGTGAGTTCCTCTGAGCCCGGAAGGCGGCCCCGACCCTGTGGTCAGGGGGCGGCCACCACCCCGGCGACGCGGCCCATCCTCGCCCTCGCAGCGGCCCGCGCCGCCCGGGTCGCCCAGATCATCACCCCTCATGCTCGACGACGTCGACCTCGGTAACCACCGGCTGACCATCGCCGGACGTGACCGCCTGATCGACGATCTCCCCTTGAAGCTGCTGCTGGGCTGGCTGGAGCACCGTCACAGTCGGTGGCCGGACACTGCGAACCTCCACCTGCTGATCAACAAGAGACCACCAACACGACCGGCCGTGTCAGCAACCACTGGATCAGCGCTGCGATGCGTGGCCAGGACGCGACCCGGGAGACCCGGACAGGCTGGTCATGCTGCTCCCTGTGTGCGGGGATGAGCCCGCGCCGGTCTGCTCCATAACCTGTCCACCTTGCTGTTCCTCGCCTACGCAGGGATGGACCCCACGCGGCTGGCCTGGTGCTTGGTCCGGGCGGCTCCAAGAGGCGGGGGTGGGGGACAGGTCTGGCTGATTCGAAGGCGCTACTGCGCCTCGGCGTCTGTGTTTCGAAGGTAATTTGGTGATCTTGGTATTTGTTTCGCCGGTGACGGTGACGGTGCCGGTGCCGGTGGCGGCTGGTCGCCTCAGGTGCTCTCTTGCGCCTGGTCCCGGCCCGTAGGGCGTATGGGTTTGCCGGGACGGCTGTGGCTTGCTTTGCGTGCCGCTGGAACCCGGCTAGCGGGCAGAGTGGTCATGAAGTTCACGAGGAGTCAGGGTGCGGGAGAATAGGTGGCGTTGCTGACGGGCCGTCACAGGGTGACCGCCGCGCCGGCGGCGGCCAGTGTCATCTTCACGAGTGTCCCGGCTCATTTCGCTCTTGAAGGACGAGGCAGCGGCCGTACCAGGTCGGGGCACGCAGAGTGGCGCGTCGTCGGCGAGCGGGCAGGAGAAGGCCCCGGAAGGAACGCCGAACCCCTGGACCACCCTGCCTGACCGCTGCGACGGGGTGAGGTGGGCCCAGGTGGTGAGGCCGGGGCGGTTACGGCCCCGGTCCCAGGAGGGTCGCTGTCGTTCCGGCTGTGTGCGTCTGGGAGTTCCAGAGCCGGCTCCTGATGATGACCAGGGCTCCGGCCGGGAGAGCTCACCAGGCCCTGCGGTGGCAGGAGTGCTCGCCGGTGTTGAGCAGTTCGGCAGATGTGGCTGATGACGGAGAGGTATCCCTGTTACCTGCTGTGGCGGGCGGCCGCCTGTGGCCCGCGTTGCTGTTGTCATGAGGCGATCCGGTCGTGTCACCTCTCGCGGAGCGTGGCCGGCCCATGGACGGGCAGGTGGTAGCGCCCGCCGCATCCAGCGGCGCGAGCTCAGGCCTGAGCCGTTCCGCCGTACCCCCGAGACGGCGGAACGG
>NZ_PXWG01000188.1 GCF_003011965.1 Streptosporangium nondiastaticum | reverse complement strand
GGCACGGCCCCCGCGCCCCACCCGCCCGCGTCCACCCAGCCGGCTCCCCAGCCGAGTGCCCCCACGTCGCAGTCCTCCACCCCGCCGCCCGCGTCCTCGCCGCCGCCCTCGCCGCAGCCGGGGCCGCAGGCGGCGGGCCCCGTGGCGTAGGCCGCGCCGGGCCCTGTGGCGCACGTCATGCCGGACCCTGTGGCGCAGGCCATGCCGCCGGACGGGGACGGCGGGTTGCGTCCCGGGGGTGCGAGTGCGTATGGTGGTAGATCGTTTGATCCCATTTGCCCGGCGCCTGCAGAAGCGCGCCGTGTGGCGCGTTCCTTACCTTGCCGTGGCTGACCGCATCGAGGCGGTCATTTGTGAAGCCGACACGGAGCTTGGGCGCGTGCCGAAACTCCGGAAGGTTTCGCATTTCGCATGTCCATTTCCCCTGAGCAGACCGTCATGCCCGCGAACGACGAGCTCGTCGAGATCGTCGCCGAGGCGGACGCCGCCGCGGAGACCACCGCGGACCTCAACCCCGACACCGCCGCCGAGGCCGTCGACTCCCCCGACACCGCTGACGTCGACACCGCTGACGCCGAGCCCGCCGAGCCGACGATCACCTTCGGTGACCTCGGTCTGGACGCGGCCATCGTCCGCAAGCTCGCGCAGAACGGCGTGACCACCCCCTTCCCGATCCAGGCCGCGACCATCCCGGACGCCCTGGCCGGCAAGGACATCCTCGGCCGCGGCCGCACCGGCTCCGGCAAGACCCTCTCCTTCGGCCTGCCGCTGCTGTCCACCCTGGCCGGCGGCTTCACCGAGAAGAAGCGCCCCCGCGGCCTGATCCTCACCCCGACCCGTGAGCTCGCGATGCAGGTCGCGGACGCCCTCCAGCCGTACGGCGACGTGCTCGGCCTCAAGATGAAGGTCGTCTGCGGCGGTACGTCCATGGGCAACCAGATCTACGCCCTGGAGCGCGGCGTCGACATCCTCGTCGCCACCCCGGGCCGTCTGCGCGACATCATCAACCGCGGCGCCGCCTCGCTCGACAAGGTCCAGGTCGCCGTCCTCGACGAGGCCGACCAGATGGCCGACATGGGCTTCCTGCCCGAGGTCACCGAGATCCTCGACCTGGTGCCGTCCGGCGGCCAGCGCCTGCTCTTCTCCGCGACGCTGGAGAACGAGATCGACACCCTCGTCAAGCGCTACCTGGTCGACCCCATCACGCACGAGGTCGACCCCTCCGCCGGTGCCGTCACCACCATGACCCACCACGTCCTCGTCGTGAAGCCGAAGGACAAGGCGCCGGTCACCGCCGCCATCGCCGCCCGCAAGGGCCGCACCATCATCTTCGTCCGCACCCAGCTGGGCGCCGACCGCGTCGCCGAGCAGCTGCTGGACGCCGGCGTCCGCGCCGACGCCCTGCACGGCGGCATGACCCAGGGCGCCCGCAGCCGCGTCCTGGAGGACTTCAAGGCCGGCTACGTGAACTGCCTGGTCGCCACCGACGTCGCCGCCCGCGGCATCCACGTCGACGGCATCGACCTGGTCCTCAACGTCGACCCGGCCGGCGACCACAAGGACTACCTGCACCGCTCGGGCCGCACCGCCCGCGCCGGCCAGTCCGGCACGGTCGTCTCCCTGGCCCTGCCGCACCAGCGCAAGCAGATCTTCCGCCTGATGGAGGACGCGGGCGTCGACGCCTCGCGCCACATCGTCGGCGGCGCCGGCGCCTTCGACGAGGACGTCGCCAAGATCACCGGCGCTCGCTCCCTCACCGAGGTGCAGGCCGACTCCGCGGCCAACGCCGCCAAGCAGGCCGAGCGCGACCTCGCCGACCTGACCCGCCAGCTGGAGCGCGCGCAGCGCCGCGCCACCGAGCTCCGCGAGGAGGCCGACCGCCTGCTGGCGCGCGCCGCCCGCGAGCGCGGCGAGGACCCGGAGGCCGCCGTCGCCGCTGCCGCCGAGGCCGCCGCCACCGAGGCCAAGGCCGAGGAGGAGGCCGCTGCCGCCGCGTCCGTCCCGGCGCAGGCCGCTCCGGCCCACGAGCGCCGCGACGAGCGGGGCAACTTCGAGCGCCGCGGCGGCGACCGCCGCGATGAGCGCGGTGGCGACCGCGGTGGTGACCGTGGCGGCTTCCGCCGTGACGACCGTCGTGACGACAACCGCTCCGGTGGCTTCCGTCGCGACGACCGCCCCTCTGGTGGTTTCCGTCGCGATGACCGCGAGGGTTTCCGTCGTGACGACCGTCGCGATGAGCGCGGTGGTGACCGTGGCGGCTTCCGCCGTGACGACCGTCGTGACGACAACCGCTCCGGTGGCTTCCGTCGCGACGACCGCCCCTCCGGCGGCTTCCGTCGTGACGACAACCGCTCCGGTGGCTTCCGCCGTGACGACCGCCCCTCCGGCGGCTTCCGTCGCGACGACCGCCCCTCGCACGGCGGCGGTTTCCGCTCCGGCGGCAGCGACCGTCCGTTCAACCGTGACCGCCGCGACGACCGCCCGTCGAGCGGCTACCGCTCCGGCGGCCACGACCGCCCGAACGGCCGCCGCGACGACCACCGTGGTGGCGCCGGTTCCTTCGGCCGCCGCGACGACAAGCCGCGCTGGAAGCGCAACGGCTGATAACCGCAGGTGATTTGGGGCCCGTACGGCACTTCGGTGGCGTACGGGCCCCGTTGCGTCCACGGGTCCGTCCAACTCATCGGCCATAACGACTCGGGATAACGCGGTCGGCCGGGCTATGCTGCGGGGTGCGGGCCGTTAGCTCAATTGGCAGAGCAGTGGACTTTTAATCCATTGGTTGTGGGTTCGAGTCCCACACGGCCTACGCGATGCGGGTCCGGCTTTACGCCGCTGACCTGCGATGGAGCGCCCCGTCCGGTTCTTGCCGGGCGGGGCGTCCGGCGTTGTGGGGCCCGCGTCGTGCGCATGGCGTGCCCATCCGGCCGGGAGTGGTCCGCGAATTCCTCGTGAACCAGCGGGACATGTGGCGGATACGCCGGCGAACCTCGTCGGACGACGCGTCGGACCTCATCGGACGCCATCGGACGCCATCGGACGCCATCGCGCGGCATCAGACGGCATCAGACGGCATCGGGCAGCATCGGATGCCCTCAGACCTCATCGGACGGCACCAGGATCTTCTCCGGCTCCGGCTGATCGAATCCGCACGCTCCCGCTGCCCGGCGACGCCTTCGCCGGGGCCGTGTCCGCCGGGGGGCGCACGGGCCGCGCACGCCCCACCCTCCGAGCCACCCTTGGACGCCCCCCGCGTGCCCGGCCCTCCGTGCACCCAGTTCCCCGAAACCCCGCACCCGCCTTGTGTTCGCGCCGCTACGGTAAGTGCGCGGGGTGGGTGCGGCGAGGGCCGGGAGGTCGGAGGCATGGAGAACTCGCGAGCCGGTGGGAGCGGAAGCGGAAGCGAGCGAGGGGAGCGGGGCGACCAGTCCCCGGCGTGCAGGGCGCACAGGGGGCGCACGGAGCGCGGCGAGGTGCCGGCCGGGCCCGCGGGGGCCGGGGCGGGAGCTTCGGGGGCGGCGGAGGCCCCGGGCACCGCGGGCGCCCCGGGTGCCGCCGGGGCCGAGACGACGCCCACCGAGCACGTGGCCGCACTGCTGAAGCGGGCCCAGAACGGCTTCGAGATCGGCGAGCCCGTCCTGGCCCGGCTGCGGACGGCGCTGATGCACCAGGCGGAGCTCCGCTCGTACCGCCAGCGCAACGACGAGCACCGCCCGCTGCGCTGCAACTCGTACCGGCACGTCTTCCTGCTGGCCGACGGCAGCAGCCTGCTGCTGTTCGAGCTGGAGCACGACACCGGCCCGGAGGACGCCTTCGTCTACGAGCTCTACGCCGACGAGGGCGCCCTCGACCGCGCCGAGCAGCGCGTGCACGAGCGGATCGGCGGCGGCATCGGGCCCGGGAGCGAGGGTGACGAGCTGCCGGCCTGGCTGGCGGAGGAGCTGCTGCTGGCCATGGGGCCGGTCCAGCCCCGCCGGGAGTACGTCGCCGACGCCTCGCCCGACCACGCCCGGCGGCTGCTGCGGCGCGCGGAGAACGAGGACGGGCCCGGCGAGGTGGTGCGCGAGCTGCTCCAGGGGGCGCTCGGCCACCACATCGCGCTGATCACCAAGCCGAGGCGCCGGGGCGCCGGGCGCGACGCCACCTGGTGCCGCTTCTACGAGCACGCGTTCCTGCTGGAGGGCGGGGGAGAGCTCAGCCTCTGGGAGCTGGAGCACAACATGAACAGGGACGGCCGCCTGGTCTGCGAGGTCTATCTGGACGAGACGGAGGCCGAGGTCGCCGCGGACCGGCACGCCCGCGCGCAGGGCGTGGAGCTGTAGGAGCGGGCAGGCACCGTCGGCGGGCGGTGGAACGGGGGCCGCCGACGTGTGCTAGGGAACAGCGCTTGCGTGTGCTACGCTGAACTGACGTTTCAGTTGTGGTACCCATGAACTCGTGTGCGCCTGACGGTTATGTGAACCGACGGCGCATTTTTGTTTTTGCCGGTCTATTCCGGTGTGGGGCCCATTGCACCTTTCGACGTCCGTCGAGGGTGTATCCACTAAGGAGATAGACATGGCTACTGGCACCGTGAAGTGGTTCAACTCGGAAAAGGGCTTCGGCTTCATCGAGCAGGACGGCGGCGGCCCCGACGTCTTCGCCCACTACTCGAACATCGCCTCCAACGGCTTCCGTGAGCTGTTCGAGGGCCAGAAGGTTTCCTTCGACGTCACGCAGGGCCAGAAGGGCCTGCAGGCCGAGAACATCGTCGCCGCCTGACGATGATGCCCGCCCGGTCCGCCTGACGGCGGCCCCGGGTTCTGCATGAAGCACACAGGCAATGGGGCCCGCACCACTGGGTGCGGGCCCCATTGCTGCCCCCGCGCCGGCCGGCGCCCGCTGCGCACCGGCCGTCGTCGTCCCGCACCCAGCGCGCCCAGGCTTTTCCGCCGTTCTGCCGTTCCCGTTCCCCAGGGCGGCGGCCCCGCGATGCGAAGTCTCCATTCCGGGCGTGTCCACCCCCTTTGAGGGAAGGTCCCACCCGCATGACTCGCTCCGCTCGTCCGACGACCCGCTCGCCCCGCGGGCCCCAGCAGAACCGCTCCGACCGCTCCGACCGGCCCGGCCGCGGCTCCCAGCAGGGCCGTGGCGGCGCCCGGCCCGCGAACCGCCGGCCCGCCGCCCCGCAGGGCGACTTCGAGACCCCGGTGAGCACGACCCCGGCGCTGCCGCCGGTCGCCTCCTTCGCCGACCTGGACATGCCGGCCGCGCTGCTCTCCACGCTGACCCGCGAGGGCGTCACCGAGCCGTTCCCCATCCAGGCCGCGACGCTGCCGAACTCGCTCACCGGCCGTGACGTCCTCGGCCGCGGCCGCACCGGCTCCGGCAAGACCCTCGCGTTCGGCCTGGCCCTGCTGGCCCGTACGGCCGGCCGCCGCGCCGAGTCCGGCCGCCCGCTCGCGCTCGTCCTCGTCCCCACCCGCGAGCTGGCCCAGCAGGTCACCGACTCGCTCGCCCCGTACGCCACCGCCGTGAACCTGCGGCTGGCCACGGTCGTCGGCGGCATGTCCATCGGCCGCCAGGCCCAGACGCTCGCGCGCGGCGCCGAGGTGCTCGTCGCCACGCCGGGCCGCCTCGCGGACCTCATCCAGCGCGGCGACTGCAAGCTCGGTGACGTGCGGATCACCGTCCTGGACGAGGCCGACCAGATGGCCGACATGGGCTTCCTGCCGCAGGTCACCCGGCTCCTCGACCAGGTCGACCCGGAGGGCCAGCGGATGCTGTTCTCCGCGACCCTCGACCGCAACGTCGACCGTCTTGTCCGCCGCTTCCTGTCCGACCCGGTGACGCACTCCGTCGACGCGTCGGTGGGCGCGGTCGCCACGATGGACCACCACCTGCTGCACGTCGCCGAGACCGACAAGAAGGACACGGTCACCCGGATCGCCGCCCGCGACGGCCGCGTGATCATGTTCGTGGACACCAAGCGCGGCGCCGACCGGCTGGTGAAGAAGCTGCTCTCCGAGGGCGTCCGCGCCGCCGCGCTGCACGGCGGCAAGAGCCAGCCGCAGCGCAACCGCACGCTGGACCTCTTCCGCACGGAGCAGGTCACGGCGCTGATCGCCACGAACGTCGCCGCGCGCGGCATCCACATCGACGGCCTCGACCTCGTCGTGAACGTCGACCCGCCCATGGACCACAAGGACTACCTGCACCGCGGCGGCCGTACGGCGCGCGCGGGCGAGTCCGGCACGGTCGTCACGCTGGTGCTGCCCGAGCAGCGGCGCGAGATGAGCCGGATGATGGCCACGGCGAAGATCTCCCCGAACGTCGTCACCGTCGACCCGGGCCACCCGGAGCTCGTGCGCATCACGGGCGCCCAGGAGCCGAGCGGCGTGCCGGTCGTCATTCCCGCGCCGGTGCCGGCCCAGGCGGCGCCGCGCAAGCGCAGCGGCGGGGGTGCGGGCTCGGGTGCCGGGTCCCGCTCCGGCGGTGGTTCCGGTTCGCGCACTCGCTCTCGTACGGGTTCGGGCTCGGGTTCCGGTGCGGGGGCGGCCGGCGGGGCTGCGGCTGCTGCCGGGTCGCGCGGGTCCCGGGGGACGCGGGGCTCGCGGGGCCGTGGACGCGGCGGCAACGGGGGCGTGGGCGGGGGCGCACGGCGCCCGGCGTCTTCCTGAGGCTTCCGAGTCTTCCTGAGGTTTCCGATCCGGTAGTCCGGCCGATCCGGTAGCTCGGCCGATCCGGTAGGCCGGCCGGGCTGCTCCCGGCCGGTTCCTTCCCGGCTGGTCTCCTCCCGGCCGGACAGCTCCCAGCCGGACCGCTCCCGGCTGGTCCCTTGCCGGCCGGTCCCTTCCCGGCCGGTCCCTTCCCCGATCGGCCGAGCACCGTTCGCCCGGTGACCTCCCGCCCGGAAGGGTGGGAGGGGTGAGCCGAACTGCCTGCCGCGCCGCGGGGCGCACCGTCCGCCGCGCTGCCCGTAGGCTCCCGGCCCTCCTGATCACCGGCGGAGCCCTGTTCGGGCTCGGGGCGCCCGCGAACTACACGTGCGCCCCCTTCCTCTCCGCCGCGCCCCTCGTGGCGGCGCCCCTGCACACCCTCCGCGCCACCGCCGCGGCCGCCCTGGCCGCGGTGGCGGTCGCGATCGGCCTCGTGCTCTACCACCGGCCGTCCGACACCGGCGAGGCGCTGGCCGAGGTCGCCACCATCGGCACGGTCTCCCTGGTCGCCCTGGGCATCAACCGCATCGCCCGCCGCAGTGACCAGCAGCTCGCCTCCGCCCGCGGCATCGCGGAGGCCGCCCAGCGCGCCGTCCTGCCCGCGCCCCCGTCCCGCATCGGCGGCCTGCGGGTGGCCGCGCGCTACGTGGCCGCGCATGCCGGCGCCCGGATCGGCGGGGATCTGTACGCGGTCCAGGACACTCCCCACGGCGTACGGGCCGTCGTCGGCGACGTCCGCGGCAAGGGCCTGGGCGCGGTCGAGGCCGTCGCCGTCGTGATCGGCGCGTTCCGGGAGGCGGCCGAGCAGGAGCCGACGCTGGAGGGAGTCGCGGGGCGGCTGGAGCGCGCACTGCAGCGGGAGGGCGCGCGGCGCGGGAACCTGGACGAGCACGAGGGCTTCACCACGGCCGTCCTGGCGGAGCTGCCGCCGGGGCAACCCGTACTCCGCCTGCTGAACCGCGGCCACCCGCCGCCGCTCCTGCTGCACGCGGACGGGCGGGTCGGTGCGGCCGACCCCACCGTGCCCGCCCTGCCGCTCGGGCTGGGGGACCTGGGGGTGTGGGCGGACCGGGCCGAGGAGCGGGAGTTCCCCGCGGGTTCGATGCTGCTGCTGATGACGGACGGGGTGACCGAGGCCAGGGATGCCGAGGGCACGTTCTACGACCCGCGGGCGGAGCTGACGGGGCGGCAGTTCAAGAGCCCGGAGGCGCTGCTGGACAGCCTGGTCGCCGAGGTCACGCGCCATTCGGGCGGTCAGGCGGCCGACGACATGGCCCTGTTGGCGATCCGGCGCGGCGAACGCATCGAACAGCACGTCGCGGAAAGCATCGACAGGCTCCGTGGGAGGACGTCCTGTGAAGAGCTGTCAGGGGGTGCGGTGGATTCGGGCTTTCGGCTTGGAATCCACCCGGCATGTCTATTAACGTTCGATAACGGAGCGCGGTCGTCGCAACCGCCACAAGAGGCGGTGCACCGTGCGCCTTCGCCGAATCCCGCGGGCACAGCACCACCTGATACACCGGCAAGATCTGGGAACCGGGGAACCACCACCCTGGGGTGAATCGGGCCGCACGTGGCCCGTAGGAGACCTTCCTGCTCCGAACCCGTCAGCTAACCCGGTAGGCGAGAAGGAAGGAAAGGAGTGCCCTAGTGGCATCCAGAGAGCCTGCCACCCCGTACGAGCTACCTGCCCCGTACGAGCCTGCTGCCCCGTACGAGCCCGCTGACTCGTACGAGCACGCGTCCTATGAGCGCGCTCCCTACCAGGACGCCTCTTACGAGGACGCCTCTTACGAGGACGCCTCTTACGATCCTCCGCTGGTCCCGGCGTACGCACCGCCGTACGAGCCGGACCCGGAGCCGTCGTACGAGGCGGACCGGCCCGCGCACGAGCGGTCGTACGAGCCCTCCGCCTTCAGCGCCTTCTCCTTCGGCGCGGGCCGCGGGCGCCACCGCGTCGTCAAGCAGCGGGGCGGCACGATGGCCCGTAGCGGTGCCGTGCTCGGCGTGGGCGTCATCGCGGCGGTCGGCGCGGGCGGGATGGCGAGTGCGCAGGAGCGTCCGGCGTCCTCCATATCCATGCCGGACCTGGCGCAGCTGCCGGGGGTGAGCTCGTTCTTCGCGGGAAGCGCGGCGGGCACGGCCGACTCGGTCGGCGAGGAGACCGGTACGGCCGCTTCCGAGGTGGCTCAGGAGGCGGCGCGGGCGGGTGAGGCGCTCCGGGCGAGGATCATGGAGCAGGCCGATCATCAGCAGGGCGTGGCCGAGGCCGAGGCGCAGGCGGCCCGGGTGAGGGCGGCCGCGGCGGTGCAGAAGCAGGCGGCGGAGCGCAAGGCGGCCGAGGCGGAGTCGGCGCGGGCGGCGGCGGCCGCGGCGGCCGAGCAGAAGCAGGCGCGGACTCCGCAGTGGGCGCAGGCGCAGGAGCAGGCACAGACGCCGGAGAAGACGAAGGCGGAGACGCGGGCACCCGAGAAGCAGCGGGCACCCGAAAAGAAGCGGGTGGAGAAGCAGACGGAGAGGCGGACGGAGAAGAGGGAGAGGCCGGGCCGGGCCTCCGCGCCCGCTCCATCCCGCCACTCCGGAGCATTCACCCTCCCCGTCGGCTCGTACACCCTGACGGCCGGTTTCGGGCAGGCGGGCAACATGTGGTCCGCGCATCACACGGGCGAGGACTTCGCCGCCCCGACCGGCACGCCGGTGAAGGCCGTGGGCGGCGGAACGATCACTCAGGCCGGCTGGGCGGGGGCGTACGGCTACCGCATCGTGCTGAGGCTCGACGACGGCACGGAGCTGTGGTTCTGCCACCTGTCGTCGATGGTGGTCACGTCGGGCAAGGTCGCCGCGGGCCAGGTCATAGGCCGGGTCGGTGCGACGGGCAACGTCACCGGGCCGCATCTGCACCTGGAGGTCCGGCCGGGCGGGGGCGCGCCGACGGACCCGCTGGGGTGGCTGCGGGGCAGGGGCCTGCAGCCGTAGCCGACGACGCCGCCGGCGAGCGGGGCGGAAACGGAATACCTGCTCCCGCAAGGACGTTGAGGTGATGCATGGCTGACATTCACAAGAAGATCGGCAACCTCTCCGTCCACCCGCTCGCCCTCGGCGGCAACGTCTTCGGCTGGACCGCGGACGAGGCGGAGTCCTTCGCGGTCCTCGACGCGTACGCGGCGGCGGGCGGCAACTTCATCGACACCGCCGACGTCTACTCGGCCTGGGTCCCGGGCAACCGGGGCGGCGAGTCGGAGACCGTCCTCGGCAACTGGTTCGCCTCGCGCGGCAATCGTGCCGACATCGTCCTCGCCACCAAGGTCGGCGCGGGCGTCCCCGAGCCCCGGGGCCTGCGGGCGTCGGTGATCAAGTCGGGCGTGGAGGAGTCCCTGCGCCGCCTCCGCACCGACTACATCGACCTCTACTACACGCACTACGACGATCCGTCGGTGCCGGTGGAGGAGTTCATCACGGCCCTCGACGCGCTGGTGAAGGAGGGCAAGGTCCGCGAGATCGCGGCCTCCAACATCACGCCGGAGCGTCTGCGGGAGGCCCTGGAGTTCTCGGACTCCTCGGGCCTGGCCAAGTACGTGGCGATCCAGCCCCACTACAACCTGGTCTCCCGCGACACCTACGAGGGCGCCCTGGCGTCCGTGGCGGCGCAGCACGGCCTGGCGGCCGTCCCGTACTGGGCCCTGGCCTCGGGCTTCCTCACCGGCAAGTACCGCCCCGGGGCGACCGTGGACAGCGCCCGCGCGGGGGCAGCCGGCAAGTACCTGGAGTCGGAGCGCGGCCTCCGGGTCCTGGCCGCCCTGGACGAGATCGCCGCGGCCCACGACGCGGAGCTCGCCACGGTGGCCCTGGCCTGGCTGGCGGCCCAGCCGACGGTGGCTTCCCCGCTGGCCAGCGCCCGCACGGTGGACCAGCTGCCGGCGCTGCTGGCGGTGGCGGACCTGAAGCTCACGGAGGAGGAGCTGAAGCGCTTGACGGAGGCGTCGGCGTAACAGACGAGGGGCCGCTCGGCGAGGCGGCCGACGGGCCCGTAGACGCGCAGGACGACGACGCTGATGGCACGGACGACGAAGCCGGCCAGCAGGGGTCCGACG
>NZ_PXWG01000187.1 GCF_003011965.1 Streptosporangium nondiastaticum | reverse complement strand
CCCTGCCGGGCGCGGCGCACGGCGCGACGGCCCCCCTGACGTGCCTGACCGCGACGGTGCACGCGGCGGGCGAGGCGGACGGCCCCGCGCCGGACCTCCAGGACGCCGTCGCCGCGGCCCTCTCGCGCTGCCACGACTACCAGCCTGCCGGGCGGTTCCTGTCCGGCACGGCGCAGCGCGGCTACGGCGTCCCCGGCGCGTACGCGGCGGCCGTGCAGCACGTGTGGCGGCGCGACGGGGAGTCCGTGGCGCTCGTCGCCCCTCCCGACGGCCTCGGGCAGGCGGCCTGGGAGGCGTGCCTGCTGCCGCTGCTGGCCGCCGCGCCCGGCGGCCCGTCCGCGCGCCACGCCTACCACCCCGTCTCCTTCGAGCAGGTGCGCTTCGACGGCGAACTGGGCCCGCAGGTATGGGTGATGGCCGTCTTCGCCCCCGGCCGGGCGGGCGCCCGGGCGCGTGCCGACGTGACCGTCGTGGGGGCACACGGCAGACGGCTGGCCGAATTCCGCGGCATCCACCTCGAACGCCTTTCCGAGTCGCCGGCAGCAGGATCGCGGACCGGTTCGGCGCTGCGCCTGCCCGAATTCGCGGCCCATCTCGTGGAAGGTGCCGTGCACGCTCCCAGAACGCTGGCTTCCGTGCTGCGCGGGGCCCTGACCCCGGCCCGCGTCCGCGCATTCGCGAATTCCCCCGCAATTCCCGCGCCCCTTCCGGCAAATGCCGCGTCCGGCCGTGATCCGGAACCCCGATCCGGCCATGAAGCGGAAGAGGCTCCGCGGCAGCCCGAGGGAGCGGGCCCGGACGGGGGCCGGGCCGCGGCGGGGATGCCGACCGGGCCGGCGGCGCTCGTCCACGGCGCGGCCCGCTTGCTGGCCATGGCTCCCGACGGCATCGACCCCCGCCGTCCGCTGCGCGATTATGGCCTGGATTCGCTCATGGCCGCCCGGCTGCGGCAGCAACTGCTGACCGAGCACGGCCTGGTGGTGTCCGTTACGCGGCTGCTGGGCGGGGAGAGCGCCGAGCGGCTGGCCCGTGATCTGCAAGGAGCCGAGATCCCGTAACCGGAAGGCGGGCGGGCTTTGTCGGGCGGGATACGGCGGGGATACGGCGCGCAATGCCGTATCCCCGCATCCGCATCACGACTCCTCCACACTTCGTGAACTTCCAACCATTCATGGATCGTGGTACAAGTAGATCGCCAGACGGGGGCGGGGTCTTCATGCCGAGGGCGCACGACCGTGTCGGCAAGGCGACGGCATGATCATCCATTCGCGGCGGGGCGGATTCGCCGGTCCACCCCGGGCAGCTGGCATGCGAGGCCGCAAGCCGGAGAAGCGATGAACCCAGCAGGAGCAGCCATGGATGACACGCCCGCCACGACCGACTACGCCGCCCCCCTCGGGCGCCGCGAGCGCAACAAGCTCAAGGTCCGCAGCCGCCTGTACGACTCGGCCCTGAAGCTCTTCACGGAGAAGGGCTACGAACAGACCTCGGTCGACGAGATCGCCGAGGCCGCCGACGTCGCGCGCGGCACCTTCTTCAACCACTTCCAGCGCAAGGAAGACCTCATCAGCGCCTGGGGCGAACAGCGGCGCGCCCGCCTCAGGGACGGCCTGAGCGCCTCCGGGATCGAGCAGCAGGACAGCCTGCGCGCCGCCCTGGAGCGCTGCATGCGCATCCTGGCCGCCATCAACGAGGAGGAGCGGGACGTCACCCGCTCCATGCTCATGGCCTGGGTGAAGGCCGGCCGCCCGATGCAGGAGGCCCCGTACGCCGGCGAGATCTTCGCCGAGGTCGTCGACGCCGCCCTGGAGCGCGGCGAACTGCCCGCGGACATCAACGCCTACCGCGTCGGCTGCCTGCTGCGCGACATCTACCTCGGGACGCTCTACCGCTGGTCCCAGGCCGAGGAGCGGGACGCCCACCTGGAGCTGAGCACCGAACTCCACGCGGCGTGCGGCATCATCCTCGACGGGATCCTCCCCGCGGGGCGGGCGGAGCCGGCCGCCGTGCCCTGCTGACGGCCCCTTCCCGGCGGGCCGTCGTTCCTGTACGGGTCTCCGTACAGCCCGCCTCCCGCCGGCGCGCCTAGCATCACCGCCTGCCATCGCCCGCAACCCCCTGCGGGCGCCCGCCGGCTGGAAAGGTCTGTTCCACGATGCTGCGCACCACCGCCGAATTCACCAGGACCAGCGGACCGATCGCCGCCCACGTGGCGACGGGAATCCTCACGGAATCCGCGGTCCGGGAGCTGGACGCCGCCTATCCCGGTGACGACCGTTTCGAGAAGGTCGTCTTCTCCAGCCCCGTCAAGCGCTTCCGGCTGGGCTCCCTGTGGCTCTCCCGGGACGGGAAGCGGCTGCCGGCCGCGGAGCGCCTGCCCGCGGTCTGGTCGCAGCTGCTCGACGACCTCGACGGGCCGGAGTTCACCGCGCGGCTGGAGGAGGTCACCGGACTGGCCCTGGCCGGCCTGCCGCGCGACACCGGCCTGTTCACCCACGCCGAGGGCGAGTTCATCTCCCTGCACCACGACGAGCCCGAGAAGGCCCTGACCGTGGTGCTCTACTTCAACCGGGACTGGCCCGCCGACGGCGGCGGCCACTTCGAGGTCCGCGCCTCGCACAACCCCACGACCGCCCCCGTGCGTTCCCTGCCGCCCGTGGCCGGCACGGCCGTCGCCTTCGACTCCTCCGTCTGGCACGCCACCTCCACGGTGACCACCGGGCGCACGCTGCGCGCGGCCGTCCTGGAGTTCTGGCGCGACCGCCCGCAGCGCTGACCGGGCGGCTCAGACCACCCGGACCGGGTGGCGGACCACCGCGTCGAAGAAGAAGCCCTGGTCGTTGGGGACGGAGCGCAGCGGCTGGGTGGCGCCGGACGTGTCCGTCGCCCGGGCCATGAGGCGGGCGGGCCCCGGCTCGCGCGGGTGCCAGTGGGTGCTCCAGCGGACCCAGCCGCCCGGCCGGGGAGCGTCGTGCAGGCGGGCCTCCCGCCAGGAGGCGCCGTCGTCCGTGCTGACCTCCACCCGGCGGACGCCCCCTCCACCGGACCACGACCGGCCCGTCAGCCGGTGCCCCCGGCCCGCGGCGAACGCCGCCCCGGGGGCCGCCTCGAAGGCGCTGCGCACGGGCTGGCGGGTCAGCGGAGCGCTGCCGCCGGGCGGGTAGGCGGAGCCGAAGAGGCGGTAGAAAACGGTGTTCCACGGGGAGAACAGCGGACGGTCCGACACCTCGATGTCCCCGACCCACTTCACGGAGGCGATGCCCACCCAGGACGGCACCACCAGGCGCGCCGGGCAGCCGTGGTCGGGCAGGAGCGGCCGGCCGTTCATCTCGTAGGCCAGCAGGACGTCGTCGAGGGCCTTCGCCACGGGGAGCGGCCGTCGCACGTGCCCGTAGTCCGTCCCGCCCGCGGTGTACGCCGGGTCGAGGCCGCGCGGCATCACGTCCACCGCCCGCCGCGACAGGCCCGCCGCCCGCAGCACGTCCGACAGGCGCGCGCCCCGCCAGCGCGCCGCGCCGACCGCCCCCAGCGTCCAAGGGGTGCCGGTGACCCGGTCGCCCTGCTGGGAGCCGTAGTAGCTGCGGCCGTTGCCCGCGCACTCCAGGCACGCGCTCGACGTCACGGCGGGCAGGGACCGCAGGTCGTCGTATGAGAACTCGACCGGCCGGCCGCGCAGTCCGCCGCCCCACACCGTGAGGCGCCACCGGGCGGGGTCGAGGACGGGGGTCGACGTGTGGTTGCGGACGAAGAACCGGTCGACCGGCGTGTGGTAGCCCGTGCCCCGCAGCGCTGCCCAGTTCGTCTCCGCGTTGGTGTCCCGCACGGTGAACAGCTCGGCGGGCAGGGGCTTGACGATCCCCGGCTTGCCCGCGGCGTGCGCGATGCCCGCTGCGGCGCCGGCCCCGGCGGCGGCGAGCCCTGCCGCGACGCTCAGCATGCGCAGCACGTTCCGGCGCGAGAGCCCCTCCCCCGCCGCTTCGCCCGCCAGGAACTGCCGCAGCCTGTCGTGGTCGTAGGCGCGCTCGGACATGTACCGGTCCTCCCCGACGTCCCGTAGAACGCCCCGAAGAGCAGGGCGCAGGCTCGGCCGCACGCTGGAAGCGGGCTCCGGCCCACGCTAGAACACGCCCTGCGCTCTGTCCCCACCTCAATCCGGCCGCACCACGAGGCCGCCCGTGCCGGGTTGACCTGAGTTGAGCTGTACACGCCGCGCCCCCGGTGGTGCCATGGCCCTCGCCCGGTGACTCCGCGGACGAGTGGGGGCGTGATGTTCAGAGCACTGACGGCCGCAGGTGCGGCCCTGGCCTTCGCCACCACGGCGTTCGCGCCCGGGACGGCCGCAGCGGCGGACGATCCGCCGCCGGGCAGGGTGATCATTGAGGTGGCCACGGTCAACGGCCTGGGGTGCCCCGCCGGAACCATGACCGTGGCGATGTCCGGGGACAACACGGCCTTCACGTTGATGCTCGGCACCATGCTCGCCCAAGTGGGCGTCGGCTCCAAGCCGAACGACGCCCTGAGGCAATGCCGGATCCGCATGAACATCAGGTCCCCGCAGGGATACACGTACGCGATCGACAGGGCCGACTACGCGGGCATGCTCCACCTGGAGAGGGGCGCCTCCGGCACAGTGAGCGTCAAGAACAGCGTGCAGGGCGACTACTCCGCCCCGGCGAAGCGCGCCTTCACCGGCCCGGCCGACGAGAGCTGGCGCATCTCCAACGCCCCGGACCCCCTCGTCTACGCCCCGTGCGCTCCGTCGGCACTGGAACTCAACATCGTCCTGCGCGTGAGCGCCGGAACCTCGGACACGTCGACGACCACGAGCTTCCTGGCCCTGGACTCGGCCGACGGGTACGCCCGTGCCGACTTCCACCTCGCCTGGAAGCGGTGCCCCGCGGCCTGACGGTCCGGTCCCGTCCGCGAGAATCCCCCCGTGACCGAAACCACCGCCCCCGTCCCCGTCCCCGCCGACGCGCTCCTCACCTCCCTCGAACCGCTGCCGTTCCCGCAGCAGGTGCGGCGGATCGCCCGGTGGGCGCGGGAGCGGGGGGCGCGCGGTGAGCTGGGGGCGGCACTGGCCGGGCTGTCGGAGCGGGGCGGGTACGGGCGGGGCGTCGCGGCGATGGCCGCCGGTACCGGCCGTGACGCCTCTTGGCTGGAGCTGCGGCTGACCGACCCCGATCCGGCCGTACGGGTCCACGCCGTCGCCGCCGTCCGCCGCGGGCTCGTCCCCGACGCCGTGGTCGCAGCAGCGCTGGAGGACGCCCCCACGGCCGTGCGCCGCGAGCTCGTCCGGGCGGTCGTCGCGGGGCGGCGCACCGCGCTCGCGGAGACCCTCGTCCGGCCGGTCCGCGAGCGCTGGGGGGACGCGGAGGCGGCGAAGCTGCTGCCCGTCTGTGAACCGGCGACCGTCGCCGAGCTGCTCCCCGTCCTCCTCCACACCACCGTCCCCTGGGGCAAGCTCGCCCGCCGCCACGCGACCGCCGTCCTGGACGAGGCCGAACGCAGGCTCCGCGCGCTCCCGGAGCACCGCCGGCGCGCGTGGTGGTCCCTGTACGGGGCCGCCGTGGCGGCCACCGTGGACGTCGAGCCCTTGCGGGTGCTCGATCTGCTGCAGCGGCTGTGCCACGAGGCGCTGCCCGCGCAGGTGCACGACCGCATCGGCCGGCTGGCGGCCGCCGACCCCGCCGGCACGGTCCGGCTCCTCCTCGCGCCCGGGCGCACGGACGCCCAGCTCTTCGGCCTGCAGAAGCCCGTCCTGCGGACGCTCGTACGCCACCGGCCGCCCGGCTTCGGCGACCTCGCCCGGGCCCTCGCCCGCCACGAGCCCGCGCTGGTGCGCCTGCTGCGGCTGATGCCGCCGTCGCAGCGCTCCGCCTGCTACGACGCCGCAATGCGCGGACAGGACACCAGCCGCGCGGAGGTGCCGGACCGGATCCTGGAGCTGCTTCCGCGGGAGCGGCGGGAGGCCGAGGCGCGGCGCATGGCCGCGCAGGCCCGCGAGCGCGGGGCGAGCGCGCACACCGTCCTGTCGGCGCTCTCGTACCTACCGGTCGCCGAGGTCCGCGAGGAGCTGCGGGCCGCGGCCCGCAGCTCCGACGCCGGGGACCGGGCGCACGCGTACGGGCTGCTGGTGCGCAACGCGGCCCTCACCCGCGACCCCGGCGCCGTCACCGGCCTGCTCGCCGGCCTGGACCGGCTGCGCAACGAGCAGGAGCCGGTGCGGTCCGCCGCCCTGGCCGCGCTCGCCGCCGTCCACCCCTCGTTGTTCGCCCCCGAGGCCGCCGCCCACCTGGAGCGCATCGCCACGGAGGCGATCGAGGCACGGGACTTCTCGTGGTCCGAGACGTCCGCCCTGCGCTCCCTGGCCCTCGCGCTCCTGCGCGAACACGGCGACGCCGGGGAGAACACCACCGGCGAGAGCGAGCAGGCCGGGTGGGCGCTGCGCACCCTGGCACGGCTGCCCGGCTCCCCCCACCTCACCGGCGGGAACCTGCGGCGCGGGCAGGAGCACCGGCTCTTCGAGGCTCTGCGCCCGTCGCTCGAAGCGGCCGCCGGCAGGGCGGACTTCGCCGGGACCTTCGGCCTGGCGGCCGCCCTCGGTGACCGCGCCCACGCCGTGCCCGGGCTCCAGGCCCTGCTGCGGCGGGCGGTCGAGCACGGCGACCCCGATGACGCCCGCACCGCCGTCTCGTACCGGCTCGGCGACCCGCGCACGCGCGACGCCCGGCTGACCGAGCTCCTCGCCCGGGACCCGTCGGCGGCCGCGCTCCCCTCCGTGGCGCGGATGCTGATGCACCGTCGCACGGACCTGCTGGACGGCGTCCTGGGCGACACGCCTCCCTACGGGCGGTTCCTCACGAAGGACAGCCACTGGCTGCCGCCCGTCGGCCGGGGGACGGCGCACTGGCCGCCGCGCCGGCAGGCCGCCGCCGCGCGCCTGCTGGAGCGCGCGGTCGCCGACACCACGCTGGCGACGCACCAGCGCGTCGATGCGCTCCGCCTGGCCGCGTGGATCCCGGAGTACGGCACCGAGCTGCTGCTGCGCTATGCCGGGCACGGCGAGGTGCCGCTCGCCGAGGCCGCCCTCGCCTCGCTCGCGTGGACGGACACCCCGGGGCGGCACGTGCAGCTGCTGCTCGCGCACGCGGGGGACGACCGGGCACGGGTCGCGGTCGCCGCGGCCTCCCGCGCGGCCCGCTTCGTCGCGCCGTCCGAACTGGCCGGGGCGCTGCGCGGGCTGCTGACCGCGGCCTCCGGGGTGAAGGTGACCAGCAGGAAGGAGGCCGCACGGCTGGCGGCCGCCACGCTGCCCGCGCCCGACGCGGCGGCCCTCCTCGCCGAGGCCGCCGCGCGCCCGGGGCAACACCACGACGTGCAGGCCGCCTGCGTGGCGCTTGCGAAGGGCCTGCTCGCCCACGAGGACGCCTGGGGGCTGCTGGAGTCCGCGGCGGCCGGCCGGCGCGAACTGCGCACGGCCGTCCTCGCGACCCTGCCCCACCGGCTGCCCGAGCAGCACCGGCACCGGTACGCGGCGCTGGTCCGGGCCGTCTGTGACACCGACGACCCCGAGGTCGCCCGCCCGGCGTACGCGGCGCTCGCCCGGTGGTCACCCTGGGCGCCCGGCGCCGCGGACGTCCTGGTGGCGGCCGTCACCGACCTGGCGAACCGGGCGAGCTGGCGGCCCGCCGCCGACGCGCTGTGCCAGGTCGTGGCCCTGACCCCCACCGGGTCGCCGGACGTCGCCCCGCTCGTCCGGGCCGTCACCGCACTCGCCGCTGCCGACGCCCTGCCCGGCACCCCCGACGCGGAGCCCGGCCGCGACCGGCCCGCCCGGGCGCGCCTCCGGCACCTGGTCAACGGGCTCACGGCGCTGAGCACGCCGCATTCCCGCGCGGTCGCGGAAGCCGCCCCCGCGGTCGCCGAGCTGCTCCACGCCTCGGGTGACCACGCCCGCGAGGCCGCCGGCCTGCTGGTGCGGACCCTCGACCCGGACGCGGCGCCCGGCGAGCTGACGGCGCAGCTCCTACGCCTCGCCCGGCTGCACGAGGGGAGGCCCGTGCTCGCGGCCCGCACGGCCGGCTCCCTCGACGGGCGCTTCGGCGGCCGCCACGGCAGCGACGAGGCACTCGCCGAAGCGGCCCGTGCCCTGGCCGGTGACGGAGGCCCGGAGGCCGGCCTGTTCGCGGTCGCCCTCACCGTCGTCGGAGGCCGCCGCACCGGCTGGTCCGCCCCCTGGCGCGAGCAACTGCGGGCCCTGCGCCGCCACGCCCACCCGGACGTGCGCGACGAGGCGCTCGCCAGGGTCACCGCCGAGGAGTGAGCGGCCGCACCAAGGCATGCCCCACCAGGGCAGGCCGCACCAAGGCATGATCGACGGTACGGGGCGCCGGCAGCGGAGACGCCCCGCGAAGGACACGGCGGAGAGGGCGGCAGGGCAGTGGGCGCAGGCGAGGACGGGCAGCGGATCGAGGACGGGCAGCGGATCGCAACGGCGAAGCAGGCGGCGGACCACGAGCTGGTGCTGGCCTTCGGGCGGCTGCAGGGCGCGGCCAACCGGCTGGAGTACATCCTCGGGCGGGCGATCGAGGAGGAGTGCGGGATCAGCCACCTGATGTTCGAGGTCCTCCTCATCCTGGGCCGGGCCGGGCGGCCGGGCCTGTCCATGAAGGCGATCGGCCGGGAACAGGTGCTCACCACGGGCGGCGTGACGCGGCTGATCGACCGCATGGAGGCGGCCGGGCTCGTGGAGCGCACGGACGACCCCGCGGACCGGCGCGGACGGCTGGTCCGGCTGACGCCCCTGGGCGAGGAGACGACGGTCCGCGCCTCCCGCGTGCACGTGGAGAACATCCGCCGCCACTTCGTGGACCCGCTGCCCGCCGCGCACCGCGAGCGCTTCGCCGAGGACCTGCGCATCCTGAGCCACGCGGCACGGGACGCCCTGCCCAGGCTGCGGTAGCGGCCCGGCTGAGCGTTAACCGCCGGCTCGCACGCGCGCATGTGACACAGGTCGCACACCCCTACCGAAATACCTGACACGTCAGTGACTGTTAGCTCAGGTACACCTGCCGGATCAGGTGGTGCATCGCTCCACCCACCCGCGACCAAGGAGCCCCTCCCATGAGCGCCCTCGCCTTCAAGGTCCTCGACCTCGACTTCCCCGTCGGCAGCAGGAACAAGACCGCCACCCTCGTCACCGGCGAGCACGACGCCCTGCTCGTCGACGCCGGCTTCACCCGCGCCGACGGACACCGGCTCGTCGCCGAGGTCCTCGACTCCGGCAAGCGGCTGACCACCGTCTTCCTCAGCCACGGCGACCCCGACTTCTACTTCGGCGCCGAGGTCGTGGCCGACGCCTTCCCCGAGGCGGAGTTCGTCGCCACCCCGCACGTCATCGAGCACATCCGGCGCTCCTACGAAGGCAAGCTCAAGGCCTGGGCCGGGCTCGGCGCGAACCTGCCGACCCGCCTGGTGGACATCGCCCCGCTCACCGGCGACCTCACCCTCGAAGGCCACCGCTTCGAGCTCAAGGGCGGCCCGGCGGAGCTGCCCGACCGGCATTTCCTGTGGCAGGCCGGCAGCCGCGCGCTCCTCGGCGGCGTCCTGCTCTTCGCGCAGGAGCACGTCTGGACCGCCGACACCCGGCGGCCGGAGCAGCGCGCCGCATGGATCGCGCTGCTGGACGAGATGGCGGCGCTCGACCCGCGGCTCGTGGTCGCCGGGCACCGTCTGCCGGGCGCCCCGGCCGACGCGAGCGCCATCGCCGGCACCCGCGCCTACCTGCTCGCCTTCGAGGAGGAGCTGGCCGCGGCCGCCGACGGTGCCGCGCTGACCGGCGCCCTGGCCCGCCGCTTCCCGGACCACGGCATGCTCATCGCCGCGCAGATCGGGGCCAAGGTCGCCAAGGGCGAGATGACGTGGGGATGACCGCCGTGACGGACCGGACGAACATGACGCACCCGGCGAGCCCCGCGGACGTCGTGCGCCGCCAGTACCTCGCCTCGGCCGCCGGCGACCTCGAAGCGCTGCGCGCCACGCTCGCCCCGGACGTGGAGTGGACCGAGATGGCGGGCTTCCCGCTGGCCGGCACGTACCGCACCCCGGCCGGCGTCACGACCCACGTGATGGAGCGGCTCGCCGCCGAGTGGGACGACTGGGTCGTCCACGACGACACGTACGTCGCGGAGGGCGAGAACGTCGTCGTCCTCGCCCGCTACACCGCCGTCAACAAGGCGACGGGCAAGGAGATGCGCGTGCGCGTCGCCCACCACTTCACGGTGCGCGGCGGTCTGATCGTGCGCTTCGAGCAGTTCGTGGACACCGCCAAGGTGCTGGAGGCCATGCGGCCCTGACCGGCGTCCCGAACGCCCGGCGCGAGGTGCTTCAGGAGCCCTTGCCCTCGACGACGCGCCGTGCCGCCTCGCTCTCCGCGGCGGCCGGTGACAGCTCGCTCAGCGTGTCGAGGTCGGTGTCCTCCCGGAGCTCGGTCTCCCAGGCGGCGGCCAGCTTCTCCTGCTGCCGGCGCGGCTGCCTCCGTACCTCCTCGCGGTGGGCCGGGCTCAGCGCCCCCAGGAATCGCTCGACTTCGTCGGCAGGCATGGGTTCTCCCTCGTCAGCGTCGACGGCCACTCCCCTTCCCGCTGCCGGGAGCCCCCGGACCGGCCGGACCTCCCCCTTCACCTGAAAGGGGACCGGGCGGACGCCGGCAGGAGGAGCGGCGGCCGGGCGGCGGCCCGTCCCCGCGACAGCGAAGAGGGACGGGCAGCCGCGCGGCGGCGGGGCTACTCCTGCCGTACGTACAGCCGCAGCCGGGCGAACAGGCCGG
>NZ_PXWG01000186.1 GCF_003011965.1 Streptosporangium nondiastaticum | reverse complement strand
TCAGCAGGCGCCGCTAGCTCAGTTGGTTAGAGCAGCTGACTCTTAATCAGCGGGTCCGGGGTTCGAGTCCCTGGCGGCGCACAGACAGGCGAAGGCCCTCACCGCAAGGTGGGGGCCTTCGTCGTGCTCCCCTCGCGGGCATTCCCGATGACTTATGTCATCGGGGACCTGTGATCGTCGGATCTGCCCGCCGGAACGCCCGGACGACAGAGTTATGGGCATGGACACGATGACGCTCGCCCCCGCCGCCCCCGCCTCAGCCGAGGCCGCCGAGACCGCCTCCACCGAGGAGATCAAGCCGCTGCCGGCCTGGTTCTTCGTCTTCGAGGGCGTGGCGTCCGCCGCCTACGACCTCTTCCAGGCCGACCACCGGTTCCTGTGGGCACTGGGCGCCCTGTTCGTGGTCAACCTCGTCGTGTCCCTGACCGTCCTGCGCTCGCGGCTGCGCCTGGCCAAGCGCATGTGGCGCGGCAAGAGCACCCGCAAGGTGGCCCTCGGCCTGCTCGCCCTGCGGCTCGGCTCCCACCTGGCCCTCGTCCTGGCCGGCTGCACCGTGGTCTCGGTCGCGGGCCACCTCGCCTTCGCCCTCGTGATGTCCGCCACGACCGTCTCCCTGCTCTGGTACGCCCAGCGGGTCTCGCTGCGCGCGCTCGCGGCGGAAGGCGTCTGAGCAGGCCCGTACGAGCAGGGCCGTACGAGCAGGGCCCGTAGCATGGAGGCCGTCCGTCCGTTCGCCGCGCACCGGGAGAGGAGCACCGTGACCAGCACGACCAGGAATCACCGGTCGGCGGCCGCGGCCGTGCTCCTGCTCCTCCTCGCGGTCCTCTTCGGGCCGGTCCCGGGCGGCGCGCAGCCGTACGCCGCGGTCACGGCCGCCCCGTCCGCCGCTGTCGCCGCCTCCGCGTCCGCCGCCTCCGCACGTCACGCGGACCCGGCGTCCGCGCCCGCCGCGGAGCCCGTACGGGCCCGGGCCCTCCCGGACACCGGCCCCAGCTGCCGGCAGCAGGACGTCCCGCTGAAGGATGCCGAGACCGCCGTCGCCTCCGGGCACGCCGATCCCGTCACCGCGCCGGGCACCGCCCGCGCCTCGCTCCCCCGGGCCACCGCGCCCCGGGTGACCGCGCCGCGCGCGCCGCCCGCCCCCGTCGCGGGCTGCGCCGAGCTGCTCCCCGTCCTACGGATCTAGATCCGCTCCTCACGGCCCCGCCGGGCCGTGCTTCGGCATATCCGGATTCCGTACGTTCCAGGGAGCTTCCTCCTTTATGTCTGCCAGTTCTGCCCGCTCCTCGAAGACCAAGAAGACCAAGAAGACCACGGCCAAGGGCAAGGCCCCGGCCAAGGCCACCGTCTCCCTCCCCCGCCGCATCGCCGCCCTCGGTGCGATCCTCGCGCTCGTCGCCGCCGTCGTCGCCGTCGGCATGGCCATCGGCAAGAGCGGCAGCGGCTCCGGCAAGCGCGGGCCCGCCGCGGCCGGCGACGCCTCCGCCGACCCGATGCAGGGCGCGTACGACCGCGCCGAGCAGGCCACCAGCCGCCGCAAGGACGGCGACCCGCTCGCGCTGGGCCGCAAGGACGCGCCGGTCGTGCTCGTGGAGTACGCCGACTACCAGTGCTCGTACTGCGGCAAGTTCACCCGCGACAGCCAGCCCGAGCTGATCAAGAAGTACGTGGACCAGGGCGTGCTCCGGATCGAGTTCCGCAACTTCCCGATCTTCGGCAAGGACTCCGAGCGCGCCGCCCGCGCCTCCTGGGCGGCCGGGCAGCAGGGGAAGTTCTGGCAGTTCCACGACGAGGTCTACGCGAAGCTGCGCAAGGGTGACGCGCTCGCCGAGGACAAGCTCGCCGACATGGCCGGCAAGGCCGGCGTGACCGACATCGACCGCTTCCGCTCGGACCTGAACGGGTCGGCTTCCGAGGAAGCCGTCAAGAAGGACCAGGAGGAGGGGTACGGCCTCGGTGTGAGCTCCACCCCGTCCTTCCTCGTCGGCGGCCGCCCCATCGCCGGTGCCCAGCCGATGGCCGCCTTCGACGAGGCCATCGCGCAGGCCCGGGCCGCCGCCGCGAAGAAGAGCGAGAAGTAAGGGGCCGGCGTGACCGACATCGGCTACCTCGCCGCGTTCCTCGGCGGCGCCCTCGCTCTGGTCAGCCCGTGCAGCGCGCTGCTGCTGCCGGCCTTCTTCGCATACTCCCTCGCGAGCCCCGGCCGGCTGCTCGCCCGCACCGGCGTCTTCTACGTGGGCCTCGCGACCACGCTCGTCCCGCTCGGCGTGGCCTCCACCGCGGCCAGCCGGCTCTTCAACGGCCACCGCGACCTGCTGGTGACCGCCGGCGGCTGGATCGTGATCGCCATGGGCGCCGCCCAGATCCTGGGCCTCGGCTTCGCCTCGAAGAGGGCCCAGGCGGCGGCCGGGCGGATCACGCCGCGCTCGGCGGCGTCGACGTTCCTGCTGGGCTGCGTGTACGGGCTGGCCGGGTTCTGCGCCGGGCCGATCCTCGGCGCGGTCCTCACCGTGACGGCCGTCAACGGCAACCCCGTCTACGGCGGATCCATGCTCGCCGTCTACGCCCTCGGGATGGCGCTGCCGCTGTTCGTGCTGGCGGTCTTCTGGGACCGCTTCCGGCTCGGCGGCCGGCGCTGGCTGCGCGGGCGCGAGCTGCGGCTCGGCCGGCTGCGGCTGCACACGACGTCGCTGGTCTCGGGGCTGTTCTTCATCGGCATCGGGGTGCTCTTCCTCGCCTACGACGGGACCACGGGGCTGCCCGGGCTCCTGGACGCCGACCAGGAGTTCCGCCTGGAGGAACTGGCCTCCCGGGTGGGCAACGCGGTCCCGGACTACGCCTTGCTGGCGGGGCTGGCGCTGGTAGTCGCGGGCGTCCTGGCCCGCATCGCCCTCCGGCCGGGGAAGGACGACTCCGGGGAGGAGTAGGAAGGGCCCCGGCCCGTACGGCGCCGCAATACGGATGGCGCCTCCCCGGGGTGGGGCCGGGGAGGCGCCGGGAAGCTCCGGCGTCCGTGGCGGCCTTCGGACGAGGCCGTCAGAACTGGACGTCGGAGCAGGCGTAGAACGCGTTGCCGGTGTCCGCGATGGTCCACACCGCGAGCACGAGCTGCTTGCCGGTCCGGCCGGAGGGAAGCGTGCCCTCGTGGGAGACGGTGGCGTCGGGCACCCGGCCGTTGTAGGGGACGGTCAGGAACGGCTGGGGTTCGAGGTCGGCCCGGGTGAGCGGCCGGTTCGGGTCGTAGGTGGGCCTGGTGAGGTAGTAGCGGAAGTCGGTCGTGGCGTGGCGCGCGGTGAGCCGCCACCGGAACGTGTAGCGCTGGCCGGAGCTGACCTTCGTGGCGGGCCACTGACCGCCCCGCGGATCGTCGAGCTCCGCGAAGCGGCTGTTGCCGCCGGCACAGATCGTGCCGTCGGCGGGCCCGCGGGCCGGGAAGCCCTTGGAACCCTCGACGCTCTGCGGCTCCCACTGGATCTCGCCGCAGTCCTCGACGGTGCCGTTGGCGCAGTACACCTGCCGGCTGGTGGGGGTGTCGGTGTAGCCGTGGCTGCTCGCGCTGCCGGTGGCGAGCAGGGACGTGCCGGCGATGCCGAGGCCGATGATCGCCGCACTGATCTTTTTGCGCATGCCTTTGCTCCTCGGAGAACGTGGGGGGTTCTGTGAGCCGAGTGAAATGCGGTCTAGACCAAGGCGGAGGCTAGTACCGGCCGTTTGGCATGTCTAGGCCAATGGACGCAACGATCCGGTCGCGTCCCGTACGGAACGGCTTCACCTCCGCTCCACCGGGACCGCCGCTGCCCTGCGCCCATGCCCCCGCGAAGGCCGTGTCCCGGCCTCCGGTCATTCGCTCTTCAAGGAGGCACTCTTGACGCAGTTCGTCAGGTGCCCGGGAAGGCGCCGCCCCCGAGGGTCCCCCTATGTCCCGTGGTCGCCCGCAGGCTCACCCCACCCGCCCGTAGAGGTTCGGCCTGTAGCGGGAGAAGGCCGAGACACGGACCTTGAAACCGGGGCGCGGCGCCTCGATGTAGCGCTCGCCGCCCAGATAGACGGCCACGTGGTGGACGCCGGAGGCCCGCCCGTTGCCGGACCAGAAGACGAGGTCTCCGCGGCGCAGGGAGCGCCGCGGGATGCGCTTCGTCGCGCGGTACTGGTCGGCCGCGATGCGCGGCAGCCGTACGCCCGCGCGACGGTAGGCCTGCTGGACGAGTCCGGAGCAGTCCCAGCGGCGGGGGCCGGCGCCGCCGATGGCGAAGGGGTCACCCAGATGGGCCATGGCATAGCGGATGGCCGGTTCCAGACGGTCGCCGAGGGGCCGGACCGCCGGGAGGACGGTCCGCGGGCCGCCGCGGCCCGGCGCGGAAAGGGGTGCGGCCGCCGCGGGGCCCGCGCCGGGCCCGGCCAGCACGGCCGCCCACACGGCCGCCACGACCGCGCCGCGTATGTGCACCACGCCCGCTGCACCTTTCCCCGGGCCCCCGGCCCGGCGTCCCGCCAGTACTCGGGCACAGCCTTCCAGCGGTCCGGGAGAACCGCACGCCGGGGCGTCCGGGCAGGTGACGGGGCGGGTGGTCGGGAGCACCCCTCGGGATCGGGTAGAGTTTTCTCTGTCAGCAGGCGCCGCTAGCTCAGTTGGTTAGAGCAGCTGACTCTTAATCAGCGGGTCCGGGGTTCGAGTCCCTGGCGGCGCACGCGAGTCTCAAGGCTCCTCACTATCAGTGAGGAGCCTTGAGTCATTTTCCGGTCAATGACATGTCCCATCACGGCAGGTCGCACCACTTTGCCCGGTAAACACCTTGTTTCACCCTTGCGATCATGGCCCGGCGTCCGAGATCCTGAACGGACAGCGATGACCCAACATCACTGAGTGACCATTGAGTTGAGTTGGGTGGCGCCGGGGGGGCCGGTGCTCTTGGGGTCCGTGCGGCCGTGGGGGGCCGGACGAGACCCGCGATCTGACACACGCAGTCAGCATGCGTGCGGGGGGAAATGACACATGACGTCCACTCCTGCCGACGCCCGGCGGCAGCTTCACGACCCGAGGGCGGCGGCGAGACCACTCACATCCGTCCGCCAGGGAACGATCCCGCAGCAACCCGGCCATGGCGGACCGACGCCGCCGCCCTCGCGCCCGCCGAGAGCCCGGCCCCGGTTCGACTACGAGCACTACAGCCGGCTGGCCGGCCCGCTCACCCAGCCCGACCCTGACCGCCCGTACCGGGTGCGCTACCGCAGCCTGCTCGCCGAGGAGACGCACCGCGTCCTCGGCGCGGCGCTCCTCGGCGCCGCCCCCGTCGTCTCGGTCGGCCTGCTGATCTGGCTGATGCAGCCCGCGCACTGGACGCAGCGCGACCACGCCACCCCGCTGATGCGGGTGCTGGATACGGTGATGCTGGTGTCGATCGGCCTCATCGAGCTCTTCCGCACGCTGAACGTCGCCTCGAACGCCCACGCCACCCTCGTCGCCCGCGACCCCGTCCCGGTCGTGCCCGAGACCGGCACCAAGGTCGCTTTCCTCACCTCGTTCGTGCCCGGCAAGGAGCCGCTCGAGATGGTCACGCGGACGCTGGAGGCGGCCGTCCGGCTGCGCCACCGCGGCCCGCTCGACGTCTGGCTGCTCGACGAGGGCGACGACCCCGCCGTCAAGGCCGTCTGCCGGCGGCTCGGCGTGCGCCACTTCTCCCGCAAGGGCGTCGAGAAGTGGAATCAGCCGAAGGGCGCGTTCCGCGCGAAGACCAAACACGGGAACTACAACTCCTGGCTGGACGCCCACGGCGATGCGTACGACTTCTTCGCCTCGGTCGACACCGACCACGTCCCCCTGCCCAACTTCCTGGAACGCATGCTCGGGTACTTCCGCGACCCCGATATCGCGTTTGTCGTTGGTCCTCAGGTCTACGGGAACTACGATGCGGCCGTGACCAAGGCCGCAGAAAGCCAGCAGTTCCTTTTCCACGCCCTGATCCAACGCGCCGGCAACCGCTACGGCGCACCCATGTTCGTCGGCACCAACAATGCCGTCCGCATCAGCGCGCTGAAGGGAATCGGCGGCCTCTACGACTCGATCACGGAGGACATGGCCACCGGCTTCGAACTGCACCGTCACCGCAATCCCGCGACCGGCCGGAAGTGGCGCTCGGTCTACACCCCGGACGTCCTCGCGGTCGGCGAGGGCCCCAATGCCTGGACGGACTTCTTCACCCAGCAGCTGCGCTGGTCCCGCGGCACCTACGAGACCATTCTCAAGCAGTTCTGGAAAGGGCCCTGGTCGCTCTCCCCGGGCAAATTCCTCAATTACAGCCTGCTGGTCATCTATTATCCGATGACCGCACTCAACTGGATGCTCGGCGCGCTCAGCTGCGCCCTCTTCCTCGGCCTCGGCGCCTCCGGAATCCAGATCAATTCCGAGGTGTGGATGATGCTCTACAGCGATGCGGCCGCCCTGCAGATCGGCCTCTACATCTGGAACCGCCGGCACAATGTCTCGCCGCACGAGCCCGAGGGCTCGGGCGGGCTGGCCGGCATGGTGATGTCCGCGCTCTCCGCCCCGGTCTACGCCCGCTCGCTGATGGACGCCGTGCTGCGCCGCAAGAGCCGTTTCGTGGTCACGCCCAAGGGCGATTCCGCCAGCCCCGACACCCTCTTCGGGACCTTCCGCATCCACCTGTTCTTCCTGGCGGTCTTCGGCGGTTCGCTGGTGGCCTCCTTCTGGCTCGGCCACACGCACGTCGCGATGCGCACGTGGGCGACGCTGGCCCTCGCGATCACCGTCGCCCCGATCGTGGCGTGGTGGTGGACCGCGCATCGCGCCAAGAGAGCCGTGCGAGCCGTGGAGGCCACCCGATGAACTTCCGGCACTACCGTGTCAGCCGCCGCACCCGCCGCTTCGCGGTGGGGTCGGCGGTGGTGCTCGCCCTGGCGGGCATGAACGGGCCGGCCATCTGGGGCTACGCCTCCCACCAGTACCACGACTACAAGATCAATCAGCCGGAGTACAAGGAGCGCAACGGCCACTGGTCGGTGGTCGACGTCCCCGAGCGGTACCGGATCAACACGATCCACGCGGCCCTGCTGCACACGGGGAAGGTGCTCCTCGTCGCCGGCTCCGGCAACAACGCCGCCAACTTCCGCGCGAAGACCTTCCGCACGGTCCTGTGGGATCCCGTGGAGAACACGTACAAGGACATTCCCACCCCGAAGGACCTGTTCTGCGCGGGTCACACCCAACTGCCCGACGGCCGCCTCCTGGTCGCCGGCGGCACACAGCGGTACGAGAAGCTGGACGGGGACGTCACCAAGGCCGGCGGCCTGATGGTGGTGCACAACGAGGACCCGGACAAGCCGATGACGCTGCCCGCGGGCACCCGCTTCACCGGCCGCAAGAACGGCAAGACCTTCGAGGCGAAGGACGCGGTGCTCGTCCCCCGCGCCAAGAAGGAGCAGAACAAGGAGACCCGCAAGGTCACCGTCACGGTCTCCACCGCCCGCGTCTACGTGGAGGCGCTGCACAAGGGGCACGAGTTCGAGACCGGCCTCACCGACAACTACCGGGTCGAGGGTCTCTCCGGCAAGGACGCCCAGAACGTCTACGGCATCGCCAACAAACTCTCCTTCGACAAGAAGGACTTCCAGGGCATCAAGGACTCCTTCGAGTTCGACCCGGTCGCCGAGCGCTACGTCACGGTCGACCCGATGAACGAGGCCCGCTGGTATCCGACGCTGACCACCCTGCAGGACGGCAGGGTCCTCTCGGTCTCCGGCCTCGACGAGATCGGCCAGGTCGTCCCGGGGAAGAACGAGGTCTACGACCCGAAGACCAAGAAGTGGACCTACCTGCCCAGGGAGCGCTTCTTCCCGACCTATCCCGCCCTCTTCCTCACCGACAAGGGCCGGATCTTCTACACCGGCTCCAACGCGGGCTACGGCCCGGCGGACAAGGGCCGCGTGCCCGGCCTGTGGGACCTGACGACCAACGAGTTCACCGAAGTGCCCGGCATGAGCGACCCGGACGTCCTGGAGACCTCGATGTCCGTCCTGCTGCCCCCCGCCCAGGACCAGCGGTACATGGTCCTCGGCGGCGGCGGGGTCGGCGAGGACGACAAGGCCACGGCCAGGACCCGCATCGTCGACCTGCACGCCGACCGGCCGCGCTTCCGCGACGGGCCCGACCTCTACGCCAAGGCCCGCTATCCCAGCAGCGTCATCCTCCCGGACGACACGGTGCTGACCACCAACGGCTCGGGCGACTACCGCGGCCGCAGCGACTCCAACGTCCTCAAGGCCGAGATCTACGACCCCGCCGACAACACCCGGCACGCGGTGGCCGATCCGCTGGTGGGCCGCAACTACCACTCGGGGGCGCTGCTGCTGCCCGACGGCCGGGTGATGACCTTCGGCTCCGACTCGCTCTTCGGCGACAGGGCCAACACCAAGCCGGGCGTCTTCCAGCAGCAGATCGACCTCTACACGCCGCCGTACCTCTACCAGAAGGGGCGGCCCGAGCTGAAGGACACCGAGCCCCGGACGGTGGCCCTGGGCGGCACCGCCACGTACCGCACGGACCGCCCGCAGGACATCACCAAGGCGCGCCTCATCAGGCCGGGGTCGTTCACGCACGTCACCAACGTGGAACAGCGGTCGATCGCCCTGGAGTTCAGCCGCACGGCGGACGGGCTCACGGTCACGCTGCCGAAGGACCCGTCGCTGGTGCCCCCGGGGTGGTACATGCTCAACGTCGTCGACGGCCGGGGCGTGCCCTCGCCGGCGGTGTGGGTGAAGGTGCCCGTGGCGAAGTCGTAGCGCCTGCCCTCGAAGCCGTAGCGCCTGCCGGCGGGCACGGGCCGGCCTCCCGCGGAGGCCGGCTCAGTGGGCGTTCCGCGCCAGGTCCAGCGCGTAGGTCTCCCACCACTTGCCGGCGCCCGGGCCGCCCTTGCACGTGCCGTCGGACTCGCCCGGGCGCTTCACCCACAGGTACGCGTCGACCTTGGAGTCGCCGGTGCGGGTGGTGGGCGGGGCGCCGAGGGCGCGGCCCGCGGGGTTGCACCACGCCTTCTCGTGGCTGGGGGCGTTCAGCGGGCCGTTGCCGTTGCGGCTGGTGTCGATGACGAAGTGCTTGCCGCCCAGCAGGCCGGACAGCCGGTGCCCGTAGTCCTTGTTGGCCTTGGTGGTCTGGAAGTTGGAGACGTTCAGCGCGAAGCCGTCGGCCTGGTCGATGCCGGCCCGGCGCAGCGGATCCGCCATCCGGTCGGGCGGATTGACCCAGCTGGGATTGCCCGCGTCGAGGTAGACCTTGGTGTGCGGGAGGGCCTTGAGGCGGCCCACGGCCTCCTTGAGGAGCGCGAACCGCTCCTCGTGGTACTGGTGCGGGGTGCAGCCGTCCGAGACGTGGGGCACGGCGTCGGGCTCCAGGATCACCGTCGCGCCGCGGTTGCCGATGCCCCGGACGGCGCCGTCCAGCCAGCCGCGGTAGGCGTTGCCGTCGGAGGCGCCGCCCTGCGAGTACTGGCCGCAGTCGCGGTGGGGGATGTTGTAGAGCACGAGGACGGCGATGCGGTCGGCCGCGGCGGCGGCCTCGGTGAAGCCCCGGGTCTGCCCCTCGGGGTCGTCGGGGCCGATCCACTCGGCGACGGGCTGCGCCGCGATCTTGCTGAGGAGCTGGGCCTGAGCCTGGCCGCTCCGGCCGCCCCTGCGGAGCTCGGAGGCGCGCTTGGCCGCGATGGACTCGGGGTTGACCCAGAAGGGCACCCGCGCCTTGGGCTGCTGCGCGGGTGCCTGCGGCGGCGGGGCTTCCTTGGGGGATGTGGCGGAGGACGAGGGGGAGGAACAGCCGGCGAGCAGCATCAGCGCGCCGACGGCGGCCCCGGCGGTGCCCAGAACCGCGCGCGCCCTGCGGGCACGGCCCGTGTGACTGCCGTACATCCATTCCCCCTCGGGTGCATTCCTGCAGGGGTGTCCCCACGCCCCCACGGGACATGACCGGTCCCTGCAATGCTGGCACACCTGAGAGCGGGACCGTGTGTGATCTGTGGATGACGGGGAGTCAATTCGCCCGGCTGGAGCACTCATACGCTCATCTCCGTCCGGATCCGGCCAACCTGCCCGGCTCGTTCGGCTTGTTCGGCTTGTTCGGCACGGTCGTTCCGGTCGCTCCGGCTGTTCCGGCCGTTCCGGTCGCTCCGGCAGTTCCGGTCGCTCCGGTCGCTCCGGTCAGGTAGGCGGAGACGACGACGTTCGCGCTGTACGAGCGCCGGGCGCGGTCGAAGTCGCCGCCGCAGGTGATCAGGCGCAGTTCGGCGCGCTTTCCGTCGCGCGGCCCGTAGGCCTTGGCGGGGTCGAAGCGTTCTTTGGTGAAGACGGAGACGTCCTCGACGGTGAACTCGGCGGTGGTGCCGTCCGCGCGGCCGACGGCGACGGTGTCGCCCGGCTTGAGGCTGCCGAGGTCGTAGAAGACGGCGGGCGCGTTGTCGGTGTCGACGTGACCGACGAGGACGGCGGCGCCGGGCGCGCCGGGCTGCGGGCCGCGGCGGTACCAGCCGACGGTGCCGGCCCGGTCGTACGGGGGCGGGTCGACGGCGCCCGCCGGGTCCAGCCCCCTGGCCTCGACGGGGGCGTCCACGCCCAGGGCCTTGACGGTGAGGGAGCGGGGCGGGGCCGGGGGCAGGGGCGGGCGGGCCGGGGGCAGCGGGTCGGCGAGCGGGCGGCCGGCCGCGGCGACGTCCCCGGCGGTGGGGGTGACGGAGGGCCCGTGCCCTTCGGTGATCTCGCGTCCCCACAGCCACAGGCCGACCAGCAGGGCGACCCACACCACGCCCGTCAGGAGCCGGCCGCGGCCGCGGGAGGGTTCGTTCGGGGCGGGCTCGGGTGAGAGGGGTGGGGCGGGTTCGGACATGGCCTGGAGTCGCTTTCCCTCACTGCTGCCCGGAGGACTGCCGGGCAGCCGCTTCGGTCCG
>NZ_PXWG01000185.1 GCF_003011965.1 Streptosporangium nondiastaticum | reverse complement strand
GGGGCGGCCGGGCCGCAGGCCGGGCGGCCGAGCGCGCGGGCGGCGGGCCCTGCCGGGTCAGCGAGCGGTGGCGGGTCAGCGGGCGGTGGCGGCCGCCGTGACGTCGGCGACCAGCTCGACCATGTCCGGGCCGTACGCGTCCGAGTTCACGACCTTCAGCAGCAGGCAGAAGGTGCCGTCGAGCCCGTGGTGGCGGGCGAGCCGCGTGTGGTGCTGGGCCAGGTATCTTATGGCCGCCTGGTTGGTGACGCTGCGCTGGCCGGAGACGAGGAAGACCGGCCTGCTCCCGCCGGGCCCGGCCAGCCGGGCGAGCAGGGCGTACTCGGCCGTCCCCCTGTCCATCCGGTACGTTTCGCCGCCGACGGTGAACGCGCCCTCGTCGGGGCCCTCGTGCGCGGTGTTCACACCGACCCCGGGCAGCAGCGAGCGCAGGTGGGCCTCGGTACGCCGGTTCGACACGGGCCCGCCGACGCAGAACTCGGTGCGGACGCCGATCCCCTGGCGGGCGGCGTCGTGCACCACGATGTCCGCGTGCGCCCCGCACTCCTTGATCAGAGCGGAGATCTCCAGCAGCGCGAAGGCGTCGTGACGTGCGACGCCCCAGCCGGTCGCGGTGGGGTCCTGGTTGACGACGAGCAGGCACTCCGAGCCTGCCGAGAGGCCGAAAAAGGCTCGTTTGCGGCGGAGTTGGCGCCGCCACAGCTGTGTCCTCACGAACCAGCCCGCGGCAGCACTGATCCCGCTGGCGACCAGGCCCAGCACGATGTTGCGCACGTCGTCATTCATGAGCGGGGAGCCTACGGGAACGCCCGCGGCGTAGGGTCGGCCCATGCTCCTGTGGATCAACGGCCCCTTCGGCGGCGGCAAGACGCAGACCGCGCACGAGCTGCGGCGGCGGCTGCCCGGCAGCGTCATCTGCGACCCCGAGCACGTCGGGTTCGGCCTGCACCGGATGGCCCCGCCGGCCCTGCGCGGCGACTTCCAGGACTTCCCGGCCTGGCGGCAGGGCGTGTACGAGGTGCTGGACCTGGCCCTCCGCGAGCACGGCGGGCCGGTCATCGTGCCCATGACGGTCGTGGAGCCGGAGGTCTTCCGGGAGACCGTGGGGCGGCTGCGCGAACGCGGCCACGACGTACGGCACTTCACCCTCATGGCCACGCGCGCCACGGTGCTGCGGCGCCTGCGCGAACGTTCCGTGGTGCACGCCCTGCAGGCGGTCGCGGGCCGCGCCGCGCCCGGGCGGGGCGAGAGCTTCGCGGAGTCGATGCTCGACCGGTGCCTGGAGCGGCTGCGCGAGCCGGAGTTCGCCGCGCACGTGCGGACCGACCGGCTCACAGTCCCGGCCGTCGCCGACGCCGTCGCCGGTGCGGCCGGCCTGACCCTCGCCCCGAACACCGACGGCGCGCTGCGGGGAGGACTGCGCCGGGCGTGGACGGGGATCAGGCACATCCGCTTCGACTGAGGGCGTGGTCCGGCCGGGGCCTTGATGGCGGCCCGGCGCCGGTCTCCGCGGCGGCCGGGCCCCCTGCGTCTCCTACGCCGCGTGGCGTCCTTCTCCGGGCGCCGCGTGCCGGGCGGCGGCCGGGCGGTCGCCGGGCGTGCGGTCCGGGACCGGCGCGAGCTGCGCGGCACCGGCGGCGTCCGCGAGGGCCGGGCCGGAGCCGTGGGCGGCGAGCTGCGCCCGGGCGTCGACGGCGTACATGTCGACGTACTCCTGCCCGGAGAGCTTGAGGATCGCGTACATGATCTCGTCCGTGACGGCCCGCAGGACGTGCCGGTTGTCGGCCATGCCCGCGTAGCGCGAGAAGTCCAGGGGCTCGCCGAAGCGCACCGTGACGGGGACCAGGCGGGGCAGCCGCCGCCCGGCGGGCTGCGCCTCGAACGTGCCGATCATCGCGCAGGGCACCACGGGCGCGCCGGAGCGGATCGCCATCTCCGCGACGCCGACCTTGCCCTTGTACATCCGCCCGTCGTGGGAGCGCGTGCCCTCCGGGAAGATGCCGAGGAGCTCGCCGCGGCCGAGCACGCGCACGCCCTCGTCGACGGCCGCCTGGCCGGCGGCCCGGCCGGAGCGGTCGACGGGTATCGCCCCGAGGCCGCGGAAGAAGGCCGCGGCCAGCCGGCCCTTCAGGCCCCGGCCGGTGAAGTACTCCTGCTTGGCGAGGAAGGAGATCCGGCGCCGGAGGACCACTCCCATCAGGAACTGGTCGGTGAACGACTGGTGGTTGCCCGCCACGATCGCCGCGCCGTGCTGCGGCACCCGGCCCAGGCCCTCGACCCGCGGCCGGAAGAGCCACCGCAGCAGCGGCACGAGCACCACAGCCCTGAACGCGCTATAGAACATGCCAACGCCCTTCTCCCAGAGAGGCCCCCGCGCCGGGGCACGCTACTCGCGGGTATCGATCAGGGGGAGAAGGCAAATCAAGCCAGAGCGTGGCCGGTTGGTCACGGACGATTACGGGCGGCCGCCGTGCAGGACGCCCCAGCGCAGCAGGCCGCGGCGCGCGGCGTCGGCCCACACGGGCAGGTTCTCGTTGAGGTGGGCGAGGTAGGCGGCGCCGATACGGTCTCCGAGCTCAGCCGTGCGCGCCGCCGTCTCGGCCGTCAGCCGGTCGTAGTGGGTGACCAGCTGGCCGCTGTGGTCGTCGAAGCCGGTGCCGGTGAGGCCGAGTTCCGCGAGCCGGTCGCGGTAGAAGGGCACGGTCGCGAGGGCGTCCACGCCGAGCCGGGAGACCGCCGGGCGCAGCGCCTCCGCCGCCACGTCCTCGGCGGCCATGATGTCGGTGAAGGCCAGGGCCCCTCCGGGCTTGAGGACGCGGACGGCCTCGCTCAGCACCCGGGGCCGGTCGCCACTGTGACAGAACGCCTCCAGGGAGCACACGGCGTCGAAGCTGCCGTCGGGGCACGGTATGTCGTGGAAGGAGCCGGTGACGACGTCGATGAGGCCGTCCAGCCCGCGTGCGGCGTTGACGGCGCGGTGCCGCTCGTTCTGGGCGGCGCTGAGGTTGAGGGCGACGACGCGGCAGCCGAAGCGCCCGGCCAGGCGGCGGGCGGTGCCGCCGTATCCGGATCCGAGGTCGAGGACGGTGCGGTCCGGGCCGAGCCGGTGCGCGAGGCGGTCCGCGACCCGGTCGACGGTGCGGCGGGAGGCGTCGGCCACGGCCTCGCCGGGGTGGGCGTAGATGCCGGTGTGGATGTCCTCGCCGCCCCAGACCGCGTCGTAGAAGGCGTCGACGTCACGGGAGTCGTAGTAGTCGCGGGTGGCTTCCTCGTACGCGCGGCTCGTTCCCTCGTGCTTGCGGGTCGCTTCCTCGCCGCTGCGCGGCGTGCTGTGGCCGGTCACAAGTGCTCCCCTCGCTGACGGGTTCGGTCGTGATCAGCCTCACCCGCCGCGCGGCGGGGGTCACAGGGCCGAACCGGCCATGATCGGGCCGCGTTCGCGCCCGCGCCGCAGTCCCCTGTGCTGCGGCGTGGACGCGAACGGGGCCCTGTCGGTGGGGCCGGCGGGGCGGAGGGCGCCCGGCGCCGGCGGTCAGCGGGTCAGCCGTCAGCCGTCAGCCGTCAGCCGTCAGCCGTCAGCCGTCAGCCGTCAGCCGTCAACGATCAGCGGGCGAAGGTGCGGAGCGCTCTCACGTACGGGCTCCAGCGGGCGGGCCGTGCCACCGTGCCCGTACAGGCGAGTTCGGCGCGGTCCAGGCCGTCCTCCAGGCAGGCGTTGTGGAGCGGCCGCCAGAACAGTGGCCAGGTGAGGCGGGCGGGGCCGCGGGCGGCCATCGCGAGGGTGTGCCGCAGGACCGAGCGGTCCCCGCCGGCGGGTGCACCGGAGGCGGGCAGGGCCGCGAACTCGTGGAAGCCGTGGAAGCCGCGCGGCCCGCTGAAGGTGAAGCGCACCCACGTGGCGGGGACGTAGGCGGCGACGCGGTAGCGGACGGGCCCGTGGCCTCCGACCGCCCCCACGCTCAGAGGGCGGTCGAAGGTCATCGGATGCCAGGACCCGCGCGGCCACAGCAGGTCCCCGTCGCTCGCAAGACTGTCGATCAGCGCGCCCGCCTCGCTCGCCTTCACCGGCAGCAGGCGCTCGTGCACGTTGTACACATCCATGGGCATGGCCCTCCGTTCTCCTGCGACCGATTATAGAGACACCTCTCTAATATTGTGGAGAGTAGTCTCCATCACATGGCACGGCCTTCCCTCTTCGACACGGACCAGTTCCTCGACGCCGCCGTGCGGCTCGCCGCCGCATCGGGACCGGCGGGAGTGACGATGTCCGCGGTCGCCAAGGAGGTGGGGGCGCCGAGCGGTTCGGTCTACCACCGCTTCGCGGGGCGGACCGCACTGCTCGCCGAGGTGTGGCTGCGGACCGTCGAGCGCTTCCAGGAGGGCTGGTTCGCCGCCCTGGAAGGGGATCCCGACCCCCGGCGGGCCGGGGCCGCGGCGGCGCGCCACAGCGTCGCCTGGAGCCGCGCCCACCCGGAGGAAGCCGCGCTCCTGCTCTACGGGGCCGGCGACTTCGCCCGCGCCGAGTGGTCCGAGGAGCACGCCCGCCGCGCGGACGAGGGTCACCAGCGGGTCCGGGCCGCTCTCGCGGACCTGGCCGCGGCCCTGGGGGCCGAGGGGCCCGCGGCGGCCGAACGCGTCAGCGTGGCCATGATCGACCTGCCGCTCTCGCTGGTCCGCCGCCGCCTGCGGGCCGGTGAGCCCTTGCCCGCCCACGCGGAGGACCTCGCCGAGGAGTGCACGGCGGCACTGCTCGGCTGAGGACGCGCGGACGGGGCGCCGCGGCCGGCTACGCCGCGGCGGAGCCCACCAGCTTCTCCAGCACGCGGGCGCGCAGCAGTTCGTACTCCTCGCGCAGGCGCTTGATCTCCGGCGGGCGCGGTATGACCGTGCCTCCGGTGACGATCTCCTCGGGGCCGAACTGCTCGCGCGTGAGGTCGATCTCCACCCCCTCCCCCAGACGGTTCCACCAGTGGAAGTCGGTCCGCACGCCGTCGACGCGGACCTCGCCCCGGACCAATTCGCCACCCAGCAGGTCATTGAGGACAAGCGCGGTGACACCGCACTGGTCGCGGGCGGGATTGGCCGGGGTCCACTGCGACCGGCACTCCGGTGTGCACGTGTCGGCGCCCCAACTGCTGCGCAGGGCCTTTTCGATGTCGGCGAGAAGCAAAGGAGTCATGCCGGGCATCCTGGCACCGGGCACTGACAATGACCGGAGCCAGCCGCCCGAAGCGGCCCCGCTCCGGTCGCTTTGCTAGCGCGTTCTGCCACATCCGAAGGCGAGTTGGGAGCTTCTTGACCACGGTTCACCCACAACGGGGATGACCCACCGGCGCGAGGGCGCGTACCCGGCGCGCGGACGCCTAGGGTGCTTCCACGTGACCCGCTGACGGAACCCGCTGACGGACAGAATCACGGACAGAATCGAGGACACGTGGACGAGGAAGAGGACCGGAGGCTGCGGGCGATCGCCCCGGAGATCTCGCACACCACCATCGGGCTGATGCGCACCATCGTCGGCCTCGAACCGGCGGAGCGGGTACCGGAGGAGGCCCTCAAGGTCGCGGACAGGGTGCTCGCCGAGCACGGCACGGACGGGCTGCGGGTGCTGGTCATGAGCGTGTCGGGCTGGATGGCGGTCGGCATCGAGAACGTCGCGCACCTGAAGGGCCAGACGAACGAGGCCATCATCGACGACATCGAGCTGACCTGCCTGGAGGCCAACCCCGAGGGGTGAGCCGCTCTGAGAGCCGGCCTCCGAGGAGGCCGGCCACGCATAGGCCGGCCGCGCACAGATCGGCCCGGAGGGGCGGTCCGACACGGAGCGGGCGATACGACCCGCGGCGTGCGATCGCCCCTATCCGGCGTCGCCCCTATCCGGCGTCCTCGACCCGGAGCCGCACCTGCTCCTCCAGCCGCGCGAGGCTCCGGTCGAGAGCGCCGAGCGCGGCCTCCTCCCCCGGGTCGTGCCGCCCGTCGGAGAACGAGAGGTGAACGGTGACCTCGCTCGCCCCGGTGTCGTAGCCGGCCACCTGGAGCCATCCCGTGTATCCGCTGCCGCCCTCCAGCGCTCCCCACTCCAGCCGCATCCGCTCCCGGTCCGCGTGGAGCAGCGCGGGCGCGTCCAGACCCGTGCGGTCCTCGTGGACGGCCACGGCCGGCGGTTCCCCGGGCCGGACGTGCACCTCGTCCGGGAGCCAGCTGCTGAACCAGGTGATGACGCTCGCCTGGTCGAAGACGTGCTCGGGGAGATCGGGCATCGTCCGGGAACGCTCGTATTCGCTCATGTCCTACCCATGACCCACCCCGGAGGTTCGCGCAACAGCAGCGCGGCACCCAGCCGAATGCTCCGCCACGCCCCGCCGCCGGAGGGCACCGCGGAAGCGGGAATCCCGGGTCCCCCCGCCGAAGTTGCCGATTACTGTGGAGTACGCCACGGAGTACGCCGGTGACCGCGCCGGCAGGACGCCCCAGGAGGACGCCATGGACATGGACAGCTCGGTCGGGCACAGCTTCGTCGAGGTCAACGGGGTGCGACTGCACGTCGCCGAGCAGGGGCGGGGCCCGCTGGTCGTGCTCCTGCACGGCTTTCCCGAGTGCTGGTACTCCTGGCGTCACCAGTTCGGGCCGCTGGCCGCCGCCGGCTACCGGGTGGTGGCCGTGGACCAGCGCGGCTACGCGCGCAGCGACCAGCCCGGCGACGTCGGCGTCTACAGCCTGCTCCACCTCGCCGGTGACGTGATCGGCCTGATCCACGCCCTCGGCGAGGAGAGCGCGGTGGTCGTCGGGCACGACTGGGGCGCCCCGGTCGCCTGGACGACGGCGCTGCTGCGGCCCGACGTCGTGCGCGGCGTGGCCGGTCTGAGCGTGCCGCCGGTGCCGCGCGGCCCGGAGGCCCCGCTGCCGGCCCTGCGCTCCCTGCTCGGCGACGGGTTCTACCAGCTGTACTTCCAGGAACCGGGCGTCGCCGACGCGGAGTTGGTACGGGATCCGGCGTCGACGTTCCGGCGGTTCCTGGTGGGCGCCTCGGGCGACAACCCGCAGAACGAGGAGCCGCGCCCGTGGGTGGTCCCGGCCGGCAGCACGGCCGTGGACACGATGCCGGAGCCGAAGGAGCTGCCGGGCTGGCTCACCGAGGAGGACGTCGCCACGTTCGTCCGCGAGTACTCCGCGCACGGCGACCGCGCCTTCACCGGCGGCCTCAACTGGTACCGCAACATCGACCGGAATTGGGAGCTCCTCGCGCCCTTCGACGGCCGCCGCATCGAGGTGCCCGCGCTGTACGTGGCGGGCGACCGCGACCTCGTGAGGTCCTTCCCCCAGATGGCGCAGCTGGTGGCGTCGCTGGACACGGTGCTGCCGCGGCTGCACCGCAGCGTGACCCTGCCCGGCTGCGGCCACTGGACGCAGCAGGAGCGCCCTGACGAGGTCAACGCCGAACTGCTGGACTTCCTCGCCACTCTGCAGGCGTGACGGCGGGGGCCGCACCGGTGGCCGTCCGGGGCCGCACGGTGACCGCCGGCCCCGCCCACCCACGGGCTTCACTCCATCGGGTTATCTCCCCCGCCTGCCGCCGGAGTCCGCGCGCGGACGCGCCTCAGGCGTTCGCCGCGCGGCCGTTCCTCGACCGCCAGGCGCGGAACAGGAGCACGCCTCCCACGGCCGCGATCACGGCGGCCGCCGCGCCGGCGCCGGCGGCGATTCCCGTACGGGACGAGGACGATGAGGACGCCGCTTCCCGCGGGGCGGCGCTGGGGCCGGACGGAGCTGATTTCGCCGCCGGAGGCTCTGTAGCGGCCGGAGCGGGGCCGCTCTTGGCTTCGCCTCGGGCCCCTTCACCCTTGGCCCCTTCACCCTTGGCCGCTTCGCCCTGTGCCGCCACGTCGACCGTGCCCTCGCCGTGGCCGAGGTCCGGGAAGCCGCTGTGCACGACGACCTTCCAGTTGCCCGGCGGCAGCGCTTCGCGGGTGGTGTAGGCCGCCTTCTCGCCCGCGACGGCCACGAGCTGCCACGGTCCGAGGGTGCGCCCGTCCCGGCCGGTGGCCGTCAGGGTGCCGGCCACCGGCTCGTCCACGGGGTCGTCGTCGTTGTCCCAGGACGCTACGGCCCGTACGTGACCGTCCGACTGCGCGCCGCCGACGGTGAAGTGGATGGTGTCGCCGTGCGCGGCGGCCGGCCCGGGCGTGCCCAGGACCAGCAGGGCGGCGGCACAGCCGAGCGCGGGGACCAGGGTGACGGGGCGTGGCTTCATCGCGGCGTTCCTCCGGGGAAGGGTGGGCTTCGGTGAGTGAGCGTGAGCGGGGCAGGGAGGGCCGGCGACCGCCGGTGGGGGGTGGTGAACAGGGGTGGTGAACAGCGGTCGCCGGCCCGGATCAGGGGACGGCCGCCGGGGGGCGGCCGTCAGGGGGCAGCCGTCAGGAGGCGGCCTTCGCCAGGGTCCAGTTCTGGTAGCCCTGGCCATTCTTCTGCTGGAGTTCGAGCAGCCATCCGCCGTAGTACCAGCGCTTGCTGATGCCCAGCACCAGGGAGGAGCCCTCGGGCTGCAGGACGTACGCCCCGCCGCCGGCGCCGTTCAGCCGCCACTTCTGCGCGGCCGTGTCGCGGCACGGCCGCTGGGCGACGTACTGGCCGGCGACGGCCTGGCCGCCGCTGCCCAGTTCGAGGCACTTGCCGCTCTGGGCCGACTTCACGCGCAGCGCGCCGCCGCCGGCGTTCTCGAAGAGCCACTGCTGGTTGGCGTAGCCGTGGCGCTGGTAGGCGATGGCGACGGTGCCGTCCGCGGCGGAGCCGCCCCACAGGTCGACGGCCTGGCCGGTGAGGCCGTTGACCATCAGGTACGGGGTGCCCGGGCGGGTCGGGGAGGTGCCGCCGTCCGTGGAGAGGGTGCGGAAGGACGCGGCGCGGCCGGGCGCGGACGTCTTGCCGTCGGTGCCGCGCGCGGCGACGGCGACCTTGTAGGCGGTGTCGGGGCTGAGGTTGGTGAGGCGGACGACGGTGTCCTTGACGTCGGCCGTCTTCTTCCCGTCGACCAGCAGGTCGTAGCCGGCGGCCGAGGGGACCTTCGCCCAGCTGACGACGGCGGAGTTCGGGGTGATCTGGCTGACCTGGGCGTCGGGGCCGGCGGACGGCTGACGCGTCGGGCCGGGGCCGGGCGTGCGGGTCGGCGTGGGGCCGGGGTCGGGGTTCGTGGTGCCGCCGCCGGCCATCAGGAAGCGGTTGTTCGCGATGTTCCAGTGGGTGTCGAGGTAGCTGCCCGGCTTGGGGTTGGTGTGGAAGTAGTCGTCGTGGCCGCAGTCCAGGCGGTTGTCGTTGGCCCGGTCGGGGCAGATCGTCTGCATCTTGGGGTAGTACGGGGCGTCCGAGTAGCACATGATGTCCCACTCGTCGACGCAGTGCGCGGCCTTGCTGGTGTGCGGGGCGCTGTTGTTGACCGCACCGAGGTTGTGGCCGAGCTCGTGGGCGGGGGTGCTGCCGCCCCAGCAGCCGGAGTCCGTGCGCCCGTAGGACGGGCCGAAGTTGCTGAGGTTGTCCTGGCCGGGGCGCTCGTCGCCATTGAAGGTGCCGATGCCGCAGTAGACCTGGGCGTCCGCGAAGACCATGTACTTGCGGTCGCGGCGGTTGAAGCCCTTGGCGGCCAGGGCGTTGTTCATCGCCCCGAACTCCTGCAGGTCGCCCGCGGAGACCTCGACGTCCAGGACGGAGACGGTGCAGTCGCCCTCGGTCACGTAGCGGACGTGGCGCTCGCCGCCCGTCTCCTGGGCGCTGGCGTTGTAGATGACGTCGGTCTCGGCCGCCCACTGCTTGAAGGAGGCCGCGTACTGGCCGAACCGGTCGCGGCCGGGGGCGTGCACGTACAGCACCTGGACGCGGTTGCCGGTGGAGCCGTCGCCCTCGCAGACGACCTTGGAGCCGGAGCCGTCCTGCGGGCCGGCGGGCGAGCCGGGGGCGGCGGGCGAGGCCGCCACGCCGCCCTTGCGGGCGTCGATCACGGCCGGGGCGCCGCGCAGGGCCTCGCCGGCCGAGGGGGCCTGCTCGCCGTCTCCGGTCAGGGAGGAGGGCCCGGTGGTGGCCTTGGCCGCGGGCGGGGTGTCCTTGGTGATGTCGACGCCCTTGGGCGGGGCGTCCGGGCCGTGGGTGCACAGGCCGGCCCGGGAGACGCTGTAGACGCCGACGCAGCGGTCGCCCTTGGGGGCGGGCTTGAGGCCCTCGTAGACGAGGCCGCGGCGCTTGTCGGCCTTGGGGGCCGAGGTGAGCGGGGCGGGCGGCTTCTTGTGGACGGGCTCGGAGGCGGGGGCGCTCACCGCCCCGGGCTGCGGGCTGCCGCCGCCCGTGGTCGCGGACCCGACGGTGATGACGCCGATGGTGATGCCGGCGGCCGCGGCGGCAGCGGCCGCCGTGAGTATGACGCGGCGACCGGTTCTGCTGCGGCGGTGGCTGTGTTCGCGTGGCAACGGAGTTCCCTTCGGTGGGGGGTTGCGGACGGCCGGGCGCGGCGCGGGGCCCGCCCGGCAGGGTGGTGGCTCTGGGGACGAGGGCTCAGCGCGCGGCGAAGACCTGCAGCCAGCGCGGGCCGTCGTAGGTGAAGGTGACGCCGACGCCGATCTCGGTGTAGGCGCAGTTGAGGACGGTCCTGCGCTGCCCGGGGTCGTTCATCCACGCGGTCACGACGGCGGAGGCGCTGCCGTGGCCGGTGGCGGCGTTCACCCCGTACGTGCTCCAGTGGTGGCCGGGCGCGGACATGCCGCGGGCGAACGCGGACCACTGGTTCAGCGGGGTGTGCCGCGCCGTGTCGTCGGTGCGGCCCTGGGCGAAGGCGACCAGTTCGGCGCTGTGGCGGACGGGGCCGCAGCCGGCCTTGGCGCGCTCTTTGTTGACGATGCGGACGACCTCTTGCGCGAGGTCCGTTCCCGGAGCGGGCGGCGGCGGGGTGCGCCGGGGCGATGCCTCCGCGGCGGGCCCGCCGCTCCGTTCGGCCGGCGCGCCGGTCCGGGCGGGTGCCTTGTCCGTGACCGGAGCGGCGGACGGGGTGGCTGCCGGAGCCGGCTGCGCGGGCACGGCGGATTCGCGTACGGGAGTGCGCCCATCGTTCTCGGAGCGGGCGACGGGCGTGGCGGCGGTGGCACTCACCGAGCTCCAGGGCACGGCCGAGCACGCTGCGCGTCGCCGCCCGGACGTAGCCCTCCAGGCCGCGCACGGCGCGCGTGTGGAACCAGTCCGCCATCAGGCCGCGCAGCTG
>NZ_PXWG01000184.1 GCF_003011965.1 Streptosporangium nondiastaticum | reverse complement strand
GCGCCCGACCCGCGCACCGGCGCTGTGCTGGGGGTCCCTCCGCAGGCCGGCCACGCGGCCCCCGGGGCGCCTCCCGGGCCGGGCGCGGTCCGCCCGGGCGCGGGCGGGACCGGGCGGAGCTGCGGGTCGTGCCGATCCGGCATGATCGACAAGGACGGGTACTGCGAACACTGCGGGCATGCACAGCCGCGCGAACGGGATCACATGGAGCACGAGTTGCCAGGCGTCGCGGCGGTCAGCGACCGCGGACTGCGCCACCACCGGAACGAGGACGCGTACGCCGTGTCCGCCATCGCCCTCGCCGACGGGGCCCCGGCCACCGTCGCCGTCGTCAGTGACGGCGTGTCGTCCGCGACCCGCCCCGACGAGGCGTCGGCGGCGGCCTGCGCGGCCGCGCGGGAGCTGCTGGTCACGGCCCTGCCGCAGGGCGAGGACCCACGGGAGGCCACCCACGACGCCATCATGCGGGCGGCCGAGGCCGTCAACTCGCTGGCGGCGCCCGCGCGCGGGCCGCTGCAGCACGACCCGCACCGCCACGAGAACGCCCCCGCCTGCACGATCGTGACGGCCGTCGTCACGGGCGACCTGCTCACCGTCGGCTGGGTCGGCGACAGCCGCGCCTACTGGGTGCCGGAGGACCGTTCCACCCAGCCCGCCCGGCTCACCGAGGACGACTCCTGGGCCGCCCAGATGGTCGCGGCGGGCCTGCTGTCGGAGGCCGAGGCGTACGCGGACGAGCGGGCCCACGCCATCACCGGCTGGCTGGGGGCGGACGCCTACGAGGTCGAGCCGCACACCGCGTCCTTCCACCCCGACCGCAAGGGCGTGGTCATCGTCTGCACGGACGGGCTGTGGAACTACGCCGAGTCCGCCGAGCTGATGGCCGAGGTCACCCCGCCCGACGCCCGGACCCGGCCGCTGGAGTGCGCCCGGCAACTGCTGGCCCACGCCCTGGACGGAGGGGGCCACGACAACGTAACAGTGGCCGTACTGCCGTTCCCCCTGGCGCCCGAGGGGGCAGGATCGGCCTGAGGCCGGGGCGGTCGCAGGGGGGATGCAACGCCGGTGCCCGCGCGGCACCGCGCGCCGGCCCGCCCCCTCGTGCCCCGGCACGGACGGAGTACCGAGGAGCGGATCAGATGGCCAATTTCTCCAAGAGCGGCGGGCACCGGTTCACGGTCGACGTGTACCAGAACGCCCACCTGCCCGAGGGCGGGCGCGAGGTCGACGCGATCGTCACCGTCACCGCCACGGGCGGCGGGACCACGGCGACGGTGCCCCTGTCGGCCGTGCCCCACCAGTCCCCGTCCTCGCACGGCCTGCGGCCCGCGGGGCCGGACGCGGCCGTGGTCGTCATGGTCGACTGCTCGGGCTCGATGGACTACCCGCCGACCAAGATGCGCAACGCCCGTGCCGCCACGGCCGCCGCCATCGACACCCTGCGCGACGGCGTGGCCTTCGCCGTGGTGGCCGGCACCCACCAGGCGAAGGAGGCCTACCCCGGCGGCGGGCGGCTCGCCCTGGCCGACGCCACCACCCGGCAGCAGGCCAAGGAGGCCCTGCGCAGGCTGACTCCGGGCGGCGGCACGGCGATCGGCACCTGGCTGCGCCTGGCCGGGCAGTTGCTGGAGACGTCCGAGGCGCCGATACGGCACGGCATCCTGCTCACCGACGGCCGCAACGAACACGAGGAGCCCGACGCGCTGCGCGCCTCTCTGGAGCACTGCGCGGGCCGCTTCACCTGTGACGCGCGCGGCGTGGGCACCGACTGGGAGGTCAAGGAGGTCACCGCGATCGCCTCGGCGCTGCTGGGCACCGCCGACATCGTCGCCGACCCGGCCGGGCTCGCCGCCGACTTCACGCGGATGATGGAGACCGCGATGGGCAAGGAGGTCGCGGACGTCGCCCTGCGCCTGTGGACGCCGCAGGGCGCCGAGGTGAAGTTCCTCAAGCAGGTCGCGCCCGCGCTGGAGGCGCTCACCGAGCGGCGCGTCGAGGCGGGCCCGCGCATCGGCGACTACCCCACCGGTTCCTGGGGCGACGAGTCGCGCGACTACCACCTGTGCGTCCGGGTGCCCGCCGCCGCGGTGGGCGAGGAGATGCTCGCCGCCCGGGTCTCGCTGGTGCTGCCCACGCCTGACGGGTCCTCACCGCAGGTGCTGGCCCAGGGGCTGGTCCGGGCGATCTGGACGGACGACCTGGCCGCGTCGACCTCCATCAACGCGCAGGTCGCCCACTACACCGGCCAGGCCGAGCTCGCCCGCTACATCCAGGAGGGCCTGGACCTGCGCCGCTCCGGGGACCTGGACGGGGCGACGGCCAAGCTCGGCCGCGCCGTCCAGCTGGCGAACCGCTCCGGCAACGAGGACACGGCCAAACTCCTCGCCAAGGTGGTGGACGTGGTGGACGCCGCGACGGGTACTGTGCGGCTGAAGGCGAAGGTCACCGCGGAGGCGCAGATGACCCTCGAAACGCGCTCGACGAAAACCGTACGGGTGAAGAAGTAGCGCCGGGCCCGCGCGACGCGCACCGGCGACGACCGCAACGAACGGCACACGAGGGGGATCAACCGACATGCCGACCTGCCCGAACGGCCACCAGTCGACGGCCGAGGACTGGTGCGAGGTGTGCGGCCACCGCATGTCGGGGGCGCCCGACCGGCCCGTCCCCTCCGGTGCTCCGGGAGCCGGCGGGGCCGTCCCGCCGCCGCCCGCCGCCCCGCCCGCGGGCGCGCCGCTGCCGCCCCCGAGCGGCCCGCAGGGCGCCCCCGGCTACGGCTACGGACCGCACACCGGTGGCGCGCACCCCGAGCACACGGGGGACACGACCGTGCAGGCCGAGCTGTGCCCGCACTGCCGCACGCCCCGCGAGGCGCAGGCGCCCTTCTGCGAGGAGTGCCGCTACAACTTCCTGACGCGGACGGGCGCCTCCTTCGGGCCGCCCCCGCCGCCGGCCCCGCAGGGGCTGCAGTCGGCGCCGCCTCCGCCGCCTCAGCACACCCAGCCGCCGCAGTCGTACGAGTACTACGGCTCGCGCCCGTCGCGCATCAACCGCCCCGCCGAGCCGCTCACTCCGGAGACGCACCCGGCCTCGCCCTACGCGGACCCGGCCTACGGCGAGTCCCCCTACGCGGACTCCCCGTACAGCGAATCGCCGGCCTACGCCGACGGCCCCGACGGCGACTGGATGCTGCCTCCGCCGAGCACGCCCCCGGCGCAGCCCGCGCCGCCGTACGGCTACGAGCACGGGGCGACGGGCGGCGTGCCGGGCCAGCAGGGCGCGCAGCAGCAGGCGCCGGCCGCGTGGACGGCCGTCGTGGCGCCCGACCGCGAGTACTTCACGGCGATGATGAACCGCAGCGGACCCGAGGCCGCCGGGCTCAACCTCCCCGCGTACTCCCCCGAGCTGCAGCTGCAGCTGAGCGGGCCGCAGGTCACGGTCGGCCGGAAGCGGCACAGCACCGGCGAGTCCCCGGACATCGACCTGTCGCGCCCGCCGGAGGACCCGGGCGTCTCGCACCAGCACGCGATGTTCGTGCAGCAGCCGGACGGCACCTGGGCGGTCGTCGACCAGGACTCCACCAACGGCACGACGATCAACGGCTCGGAGACGCCGATCCAGCCCTACGTGCCGGTGCCGCTGCAGGACGGCGACCGGGTGCACGTGGGGGCGTGGACGACGATCACGCTGCGCCGGGGCTGACGCCCGCCCCGCGCGGGCCCGCGGCGCCCAGCGGCCACCGGTACGGCCCGTCCGGGTGGTCGACCCAGGCCCACTGGGCGTCGCCCGCGACGGAGACGCCGTAGCGCTCGCGGCCCGGGCGCCCCAGGCCGCGCCACAGCTGGTGGGCGTCGCCCGGGTCCAGCGCGCCCGCGGTCAGCGCCAGCAGGAAGCGGAAGCGGTCGCTCTGCAGCAGCCGGAAGGGCAGGCCCCGTACGCGCGGCACGGGCGCGGGGGCGGCGCCCCGCAGCGGGACGAAGTAGGCGGGGGTGCGCAGGAAGCGGCCCTCGGCGTGGGTGGCGTCCCTGACCCGCAGGGCGATCAGGCCGGTGGCGAGCGGGGCGAGGACCAGGCCATCGGGCCGGGTCTGGGCGAGCCAGGCCGGCGGCACCCGGGCGATCGCGCAGGTGGCCAGGATCCGGTCGAAGGGGGCGCGCCACGGGCAGCCGTACGCGCCGTCGCCCGTGACGACCTCCGGGTGGAAGCCGGCCTCGGCGAGGTGGGCGCGGGCGGGCCCGGTGATCTCCGGGTCGAGGTCGACGGTGGTGACCTTGTCGTCGCCGAGGCGGTGGGCGAGCAGGGCCGCGTTGTAGCCGGTGCCCGTGCCGATCTCCAGCACGGTGTGACCGTCCTGGACGTTCAGGGCGGCGAGCATCTTCGCCATCAGGGAGGGCTGGCTGCTGGAGGAGACCAGCTCCCCGTCCCGGACGTGGGTGCCGAGCGGCTCGTCCGCGTAGACGCCGACCAGCCAGCTCTCGTGCCGCAGGGGATCGGGGTCGTCGCCGGAGAAGCGCTGGTAGCCGCCGACGACACCGACGTAGTAGGCGGGGACGAACAGCTCCCGGGGCACGTCGGCGAAGGCGCGCCGCCACCGGGGGTCGGTGAGCTCGCCGGCGGCCCGCAGCCCCTCGACGAGCTCGCCCCGCAGCGCGGAGGAGAGCTCGGCGTCCCGCTTCAGGTGCGTACCGCCCATGCGTCCACTGTGCGCCACGGTGGCGGCGCTCGCGCCGTGGCGCGGAGAGGACTCTCGCCGGGTGGACCGAAGGACCTACGTCCCCCGTCCTCGGCCGGTCCGTCTGAGACCATGGAGGGGTGATGGAGATTCCGCGCGGCACCCTTCAGGAGCAGACCTTCTACGAGCAGGTCGGCGGCGAGGAGACCTTCCGGCGCCTGGTCCGCCGCTTCTACGAGGGCGTGGCCGCCGATCCGCTGCTGCGGCCGATGTACCCGGAGGAGGACCTCGGCCCGGCCGAGGAGCGCCTGGTGCTCTTCCTCATGCAGTACTGGGGCGGGCCGCGGACCTACAGCGAGAACCGGGGCCACCCGCGGCTGCGGATGCGCCACGCCCCCTTCACCGTGGACCGGGCCGCCCACGACGCGTGGCTGCGGCACATGCGGGACGCGGTGGACGAGCTGCAGCTCGCTCCGGAGCTGGAGCAGCAGCTGTGGAACTACCTGACGTACGCGGCGGCGTCGATGGTGAACACCGCGGGCTGACGCCCCCGCTCAGGCAGGGGTGACCGTCAGCCCCGGGAGCCCACCTGTCCGTACGGCGACCGAGCCGTACGGCGTGCTCAGCCGCAGCCAGCCGGACGCCGCGAACAGCGCCACGGGCTCTTCCGGCGCGAGCGCCGTGCCCGCGCCGCCCCGCGCCGGGGCGGTCGCCACCGCCCGCACGGGCCGCAGGAAGCCCAGGGACTGCGCGGCGTGCACCGCGCGCAGCGGCAGGTCCGTGTCACCGAGCGTGCGGGACCAGATCTCGCGGCCGATGCGGTCGCGCTCGACCCGGGTGCGCCGGTGCTCGGGCAGCTCCTCGTCGCGGGCGCGGAACTCCGCCACCGCCGCCCCGACCGCACCCCGCAGGGCCTCCTGGCCGGGGAGCCCGGGCACGCGCCGCCAGCCGCCGCGGGGCGGCAGCACACCGGCCCAGGGCGGGCCGGTGACGGCGTCGGGGACGGTGATCTCCAGCTCGCCGGAGGGCTCGGCGGGCGCCGCGTCCAGGGCGTCGGCGAGCTGCCCGGCCGAGACGGTGACGTCGAACGCCCCGCCGCGGGCCAGCCGGGCCGTGCGCACCGCGAGGACCTCGAAGGACGGCGGGCGGCCGAAGACGCCGAGGACGCCGTCGGCGGCCTGCAGCCGGACGACGGCGGCACGGTCGTAGTGGATCAGCCGGGCCAGGAAGGCGACCAGGTCGGCCGCCTCCCCGGCGTCGGCGAACCGCAGCCGGTGCCCGGGCGGAGGCTGGAGCCCCGTCATGCGGCGACGGCCTCCTCCGCGGCGTCGTCCCGGAACTCCTCCAGGAACATGCGCTCCTCGTCGGTGATCCGGCGCGGCCGGCCCGCCTCGAAGTCGAAGGGGACGACGACGGTGCTGGCCCGCACGTAGACCTGGTCCTCGTCCTTGACCTCGTAGGCGACGGTCAGGGACGCGGCACCCACCTTGGTCACCCAGGTCTCCACGGTCACCGGCGCGTGCCGGTGGACCAGGGGGCGCAGGTAGTCGATCTCGTGCCGGGCCACGACGGACCCGCCCTGGAACGACTCGCTCCCCTCCCCCGGCGCCAGCCGGAACATGAAGTCGATCCGTGCCTCTTCGAGGTAGCGGATGAAGACCGCGTTGTTGACATGGCCGAAGGCGTCCATGTCGGACCAGCGCAGGGGACAGGAGTAGAGGTGACGCGCCACGCTCAGCCCCGGGTGAGCTTCTTGTAGGTGGCGCGGTGCGGACGGGCCGCGTCCGGGCCGAGGCGCTCGATCTTGTTCTTCTCGTAGGACTCGAAGTTGCCCTCGAACCAGAACCACTTCGAGTCGCCCTCGTAGGCCAGGATGTGCGTGGCCACCCGGTCCAGGAACCAGCGGTCGTGGGAGACGACCACAGCGGCGCCCGGGAAGTCGAGCAGGGCGTTCTCCAGCGAGGAGAGGGTCTCGACGTCGAGGTCGTTGGTGGGCTCGTCGAGGAGGAGCAGGTTGCCGCCCTGCTTGAGGGTCAGCGCCAGGTTGAGGCGGTTGCGCTCACCACCGGAGAGCACGCCGGCCGGCTTCTGCTGGTCCGGGCCCTTGAAGCCGAACGCGGAGACGTAGGCGCGGGAGGGCATCTCGACGTGGCCGACGTTGATGTAGTCCAGCTCGTCGGAGACGACGGCCCACAGCGTCTTCTTGGGGTCGATGTTGGCGCGGCTCTGGTCGACGTACGAGATCTTGACGGTCTCGCCGACCTTGATCTCGCCGGAGTCCGGGGTCTCCAGACCCTGGATCATCTTGAACAGCGTGGTCTTGCCGGCGCCGTTCGGGCCGATGACGCCCACGATGCCGTTGCGCGGCAGGGTGAAGGACAGGTCGTCGATGAGGACCTTCTCGCCGAAGGCCTTGGAGAGGTTGTTGACCTCGACGACGATGTTGCCCAGGCGCGGGCCCGGCGGGATCTGGATCTCCTCGAAGTCCAGCTTCCGCATCTTGTCGGCCTCGGCGGCCATCTCCTCGTAACGGGCGAGGCGCGCCTTGGACTTGGCCTGGCGGCCCTTGGCGTTGGAGCGGACCCACTCCAGCTCTTCCTTGAGGCGCTTCTGGCGCTTCGCGTCCTTCTGGCCCTCGACCTTCAGACGGGCGGCCTTGTTCTCCAGGTAGGTGGAGTAGTTGCCCTCGTAGGGGTGGGCGCGGCCGCGGTCGAGCTCCAGGATCCACTCGGCGACGTTGTCCAGGAAGTACCGGTCGTGGGTGATCGCCACGACGGTGCCCGCGTACTTGGCCAGGTGCTGCTCCAGCCAGTTCACCGACTCGGCGTCGAGGTGGTTGGTGGGCTCGTCGAGGAGCAGCAGGTCGGGGGCCTCCAGCAGCAGCTTGCAGAGGGCGACGCGGCGCTTCTCACCACCGGAGAGGTTGACGACCGGCCAGTCGGCGGGCGGGCAGCCCAGGGCGTCCATGGCCTGCTCGAGCTGGGCGTCGAGGTCCCAGGCGTTGGCGTGGTCGAGCTCCTCCTGGAGCTTGCCCATCTCGTCGAGCAGGGCGTCCGAGTAGTCGGTCGCCATGAGCTCGGCGATCTCGTTGAAGCGGTTGAGCTTGCCCTTGATCTCCGCGACGCCGTCCTCGACGTTCTCCAGGACGGTCTTGGACTCGTCCAGCTTCGGCTCCTGCATGAGGATGCCGACGCTGTAGCCCGGCGACAGGAACGCGTCACCGTTGGACGGCTGCTCCAGACCGGCCATGATCTTGAGGACGGTGGACTTACCGGCACCGTTGGGGCCGACCACACCGATCTTCGCACCGGGCAGGAAGCTCAGCGTCACGTCATCGAGGATGACCTTGTCGCCGTGCGCCTTGCGCGTCTTGCGCATGGTGTAGATGTACTCAGCCAAGAGAAACCGTCCGGCAATCGAGAAGGGCCAATGTGCGGCTCCGCCGCGTGAGGGCAGATACACCCATCTTGCCGCACCGGACGCCCGGGGCGGAAACCCGATTCGGGCGCGGCCCGCTCACGGGCCGCCGGAGGGCGGGCGCCGGAGGGCTTTCCGGCCCTCCGGGCGCCCCGGGCGGGGCACCGGACCCCGCCCCGCGGCCCGCGCGCCGGGGCCCGGAGGATCACTCGCGGGCGGATCACTCCCGGGCCCGGTGCGTCACTCCCCGGCGGATCACTCCGCGGCTCGGGCCGGGTGCGTCACTCCCCGGCGCATCATTCCCGGGCCGGGTGCATCACTCCCCCGCGGACGCCCGCTCCCTGCGCAGCAGGTAGACCGCACCGCTGCCGGCGACGATCAGGGCGATCGCTATCCCGGCGATCGTGGGGGTGGTGTCGCTGCCGCCGGTCGCGGCGAGGTCGCCGTCGGCCCTGACGGCCGCCTTGCCGGTGCCGCCGCCCGTCGACGCCGGGCTCATACGGGAGGCCAGGGTGGCCTTGGTGCCGCCCTCGCCCGCGGCCGCGGCGCCGGAACCCGCGCCGTCCTCGTGGCCGGATCCGGCGGCCCCCTCCGCCGGGGGCGCGGCCGCGGTGGCGGCGAAGGTCGCGCAGTCCATGATTCCGGAGAAGGTCCTGGACAGCCCGCCCGGCCCCGTGATCGTGAACCGGTAGGCCCGGTCCTCGCCGACCTTCACCAGCGTGGTCTCGGAGCGGCCGGGGGCGACGGTGTGCGTCCGGCCGGCCAGCTCGTAGGTGAAGGGGGCGTCGCCCTGGTTGTCGGCGGTGACGTCGACGCCGCCCTTGGCGCAGTTCTTGCGGGCGGACAGGGCCGGGGCCGCGCCCTTGGCCGTCCAGTGCGCGGTGGCGCCCGCGGAGACGGTGCTCTCGCTGGAGCCGGCCAGGATCTGCGTCTGGGTGGTGGTGTGGTCGCCGACGAAGACCCGGCCGACCGGGACCTTGGCGGCGCCCGAGGCCTTCAGCGACATCGAGCCGTCGGGGGCGCCCGCCGGGACGTCCACGTAGAACTCACCGCCGTTGCCGGTGGCGGCGACCGGCTTGCCGTCCTTGTCGACGATCTTCACGCCCCGGGCCACCGCATCACCCGAAGGGGTGACGGTGACACTGCTCGCCGTGGTCCGCACCGTGACCGGGCCGAGCTTGCGGCCCGGCTTGCCCGAGAGCGCCGACGGGCTCAGCGTCAGCGACGCCTCCGGCTCCTCGACGTCCTTCGCGGTCTTGTAGAGGTAGTCGGCGAGCTTGGCGGCCGCGGGGTCCTTGGCGTCGACCTGGGCCGCGTCCGAATACCGCCAGATGGCGACCTGGGTGCCGGCGGCGGCGGTGTTCGCGTCGAGCGGGCCCGAGCCGGCGTCCTTGGCGAGCGCGGCGAGGTCGTTCACCTGCGGGTAGGAGTGCTGCAGGATCCAGCGGATCTTCCCCGCGTCCTTGTTGGCGTGCAGGGAGGACTCGGCCGCGCCGACCTCGCGGTAGCGGGCGCCGTCCACGGTGTTGGTGAGGATGTCGACGCAGTACGTCTGCAGCGAGCCGCCACCGTCGACCTTCATCTCGAACAGGCCCGCCGGGATCTCGGCCGTCCGGCGCCGGTCGTGCACCACGACGCCCGAGCCGGCGGTGATCCCGCCGAGCGTGGCCGTGACGCCCCCCGGGTTCTGCGGCGCGTCGTCCGCGGCGGCGGGGCCCGCCGCGGCTATCGTGCCCACCGCGGCGAGTCCTGCTGCCAGGCAGGCTGCGGCAAGGCGGGCGGCTCCCCGCCTCCTGACAGAAATCATCGACTTCCTTCCGGGCGAACGCAGATCAAGTCGGCGCGCCTCGCCACCGAACTCAAGACTCAGAAGCCCCCGTTGCACGCTGTCGCTCGCAGCCGTTGACACGTCGCCGCGGCCCCCCGTTGCACGTTGCTGTGAACGTGATCTTAAGGAGCGGGCACGGCGCCATCCCCACGCGGGGGGCCGCTCAATCGATCCGAATCGGAATCGTTACCAGCGAACCGCGGCCCGGCCCGGCAATATCGATAAATCGCCGGGACAAACCGGGTGTTTCAGAAGGGCGGCACCTCGGCGCCGGCGGCCGCGGGCTCCCGATCCGGAATGGCCGGAGCGGCTCCTTCCGCCGGACCCGCCGCCAGTCGGACCGGGTCTGTCGCCAGTCGGACCGGGTCCGCCGGCATTCGGACCGGGTCCGCCGCCGTTCGGACCGGCTCCGTCGGCAGCGGCCTCGCCGGCGACACCCGGCGGAACACCGACGTCCCGCGGCTCAGGTCGTGGCCGACCGACACCGCGTCAATGTCCGCCGACAGCCACCGCTTTCCCTCGCGCTCCTCTTCCCGGATGCGCAACTTGCCCTGCACCACGACCGGTTCCCCCACGCCGAGCGACGCCGCCACGTTGGCCGCGAGGGCGCGCCACGCCCACACCGTGTAGAAGCTCGTGTACGCGTCCGCCCACTCCTCCTTGGCCCGGTCCCAGCGGCGCACCGACGCCGCCAAACGGAACCGCGAGGACGCCGCGCCGTTCGCGGCCTCCCTGAATTCCGGCTCCGTCGCGACGTTTCCCACGACCGTCACCAGCGTCTCGTTCATGCGGATCCCCCCGTTTTCGCGTCCGTCTTTCGCGTTCGTCGCGTTCGGCAGCTGCTGCATGTGCTGCGGTGAAGCTGCTTCGTGGAGCCATGCTGCCGGGGTCCGGGAGATCTCGCCGGGGGCTGTGGACGACGGAGCGATTGTGGACAACTCCGTCACCTTCACGGGCGGCACACCGAGTTCAAGAGCGACGCCCTCAGGCCTCCCCGGCCGCGATCACGTACTGGGCGCGGACTTCCTGATACCGCAGCAGTTCCGCGGCGACGGGCTCCAGCACCCGCTCCCGCCCGCAGCCCGCGGCGGCGTTCCGCAGCCGCCGCTCCGTCTCCAGTCCGTAGCGGCGGGCCGGGCCGCGCGCCATCGCCCGGCAGCACCAGGCCAGGGCCGGCCCGCTCGCGACGGCGCCCGTCAGCAGCAGCGCGGGGATCCACCACTCGCCGCCCCAAGCACCGGTCAGCAGGGCCAGCAGCCACGCCGCGGTGAGCACCTGCAGCGCCGACAGCACCCATTGCACGGCGGCCGCCACGGCCCACCAGCCGGGCCGGACCGGCCGGGCCTGACCGGCCGCGCGTGCCCGCCGGCCTGCGATGATCCACCCGCCCGAGCGGCCACCGGTGCGGCCGCCGTCCTCCGGAGACCCGGCCTGGCGCCCCACGCTCGTGCACCAGGCGCTC
>NZ_PXWG01000183.1 GCF_003011965.1 Streptosporangium nondiastaticum | reverse complement strand
GCGCCCGCGCGCCGAGGCGCTGCGCGACGCCGCCGCCCTGCCGGTCGCGCCCGGCCCCCTGCCGGCCGTCGACGCCCGCACGACCGCGGTCACCTGGGCCGGGCACGCCAGCTGGATCCTGCGCATCGGCGGTCTCACGGTCCTCACCGACCCCGTCTGGTCGCGCAGAATCCTCGGCACGCCGGCCCGGCTCACCCCGGTCGGCGTCCGCTGGGAGGACCTGCCGCCGGTCGACGCGGTCCTCATCAGCCACAACCACTACGACCACCTCGACGCGCCCACCCTCAAGCGGCTGCCCCGCGACACCCCGCTGCTCCTGCCGGCCGGCCTGGCCCGCTGGGCGCGCCGGCGCCGCTTCACGCGCGTCACCGAGCTCGACTGGTGGGAGGCCGTCGAGCTGCCCGGCCCCGCCGGCCCCGTCCGCTGCGACTTCGTCCCCGCCCACCACTGGAGCAAGCGCACCCTCACCGACACCTGCCGGTCGCTGTGGGGCGGCTGGGTGCTCACCGCGCCGGGCGGGCAGCGCGTCTACTTCGCGGGCGACACCGGCTACGGGCACTGGTTCGAGCGCATCGGCCGGCGCTACGGCGGCATCGACGTCGCCCTGCTGCCCATCGGCGCCTACGACCCGCGCTGGATGCTGGGCACGGTCCACACCGACCCGGAGGAGGCCGTCGCCGCGTGCCAGGACCTGGGGGCCCGGGTGATGGCCCCCATGCACTGGTCGACCTTCATCCTCTCGGCCGAGCCCCCGCTGGAGCCGCTGCACCGCGTCCGCGCCGCCTGGGAGGCGACGGGGCGGCCGCGCGAGGACCTGTGGGACCTGCCGGTGGGCGGCTCGCGGGTGCTGTCCGGGTAGGCCCCGTACCGGCTGACGGGGGCGGTCTCAGGGACGTATTAGGGACGTCTTAGGAAAGCGGGCCTACGGGCGTGCGTCGAGGACGTGGACGCAGACCGGGACCCCGTACTCCGGGTGGGTCGTCTCCCGCTCGCGCCGCATCCCCAGCTTGCGCAGGACCGCCGCCGAGGCGTCGTTGCCGGTGGTGTGCACGCTGACGACCCGGGCCAGCCCGCGGTCGCGGAACGCGAAGTCCAGGACGGCGCGGGCGGCCTCGGTGGCGAGGCCGCGCCCCCAGAAGGGCCGGCCGAGCCGCCAGCGGAGCTCCACGGCCGGGAGGATCTCGGGCAGGTAGGAGGGCACGGACAGGCCCGCGAATCCGGCCAGCCGGCGCGACTGGCGGACCTCGACGGCGAACAGGCCCACTCCGCGCTCGTCCCACTCCCGCTCCCAGGAGGCGATCGCCGCCGAAGTCCGCTCCCGGTCCTGCACCGAGCCGTCCCCGATCCAGCGCATCACCTCCGGGTCGGCGTTGACGGCGGCCATCGGGCCGAGGTCGTCCGCGCGCCAGCGGCGCAGTGTCAGGCGGGGCGTCAGGAGCGTGAGTGGGGAGGCCATGCCGGCATCCTGCCCAGCGTGCGGCCGATTACCCGACCGGGCGTACTCGCGCACGGCCGTGCGCACCGCCGCCCCGGTCTCCCCGCTCTCAGACCCGGCGTCGCTCTCAGACCCGGCGTCCCAGCTGGGCGAGCAGCCGGGTCTGGGCGTCGGCGCCGGCCGGCGGCTCCACGGGCTCGGCGAACAGGCCCGTGCCCGCGAGGCTGTCGACGTACGGCTCGACCTCGCGCCGGGTCAGCTCCACCAGCGGCTTCGGCAGGTGCTCGTCCGCGCCGATCGCGCGGGCCAGGTCCCACGCGTGCACGACGGCGTCCGCCGCCATCTGCGAGCAGTACGCGCGGGCGGACGACGGCCCGGAGGACAGCTCCACCGTGCGGTCGAGGGCCCCGGAGGCCGCGAACGCCTCGCGCGCGGCGGCCGCGGCCGCGTCCCACACGGCCACCGGGTCGTCGCCCAGCTGGTCGCCGTCGAAGGAGTCGCCGACGTCGTCGATGGACTTGCCGTCCAGCAGCGGCGGCACCCACAGCTGCTCGACGGCCAGATGGTTGACGAGGTCGCGCACGGACCACTCGGTGCAGGGCGTCGGCTCGTCCCACTGGCCGGGGCGGATGGCGTGCACGCGCTCGGTGAACAGTCCGAGTGCTTCCTTGTGCCGGGTGAGCAGCGTCGCATCGGTCATGCGGCCATTGTGGGCGCGGGGCGGCCGGGCGGCTACTCCCCGCCCCGCGTGGGGGGCTCGCGTCGGACGCCCCCGGCATCGGGCGCCGCCGACGGGGTACACGTGCGCCATGCGGAAGATCGTGAGCTCCTGGGACCGGGCGGCCTTCCTCGCGGTCGCGGCGCACCACTGGCCGGGCGGGGACCGCGTCCTGCCCCGCCTGTCGCGCAGCGCGAACCACGGGCTGCTGTGGTTCGGCCTGGCGGCGGGCGCGGCCCTGGCCGGAGGGCGCCCCGCGCGGCGGGCGGCCCTGCGCGGGGCCGCGTCCCTGGCGGTGGCCTCGGCGGCCGTGAACACGGTCGGCAAGCGGTCGGTGCGGCGCGTGCGCCCGGTCCTCGACGCCGTGCCGGCGATCCGGCGGCTGTCCCGCCAGCCCGTCACCACGTCGTTCCCGTCCGGCCACTCGGCGTCGGCGGTCGCCTTCGCGACGGGCGTCGCGCTGGAGAACCCCCTGTGGGGGCTGGCGCTCGCGCCGCTGGCCGCGTCGGTGTGCTTCTCGCGCGTCTACACCGGTGTCCACTATCCGGGTGACGTGCTCGCCGGGGCCGTGCTGGGTGCGGGCGCCGCCTTCGCCGTCCGCGGCGTCGTGCCCACCCGCTCCCAGCTCGCGCCGCCGGCCCGGCCGCGGGCCGACGCCCCCGCGCTGCCGCGCGGCGAGGGCCTGGTGGTGGTCGTGAACACCGGCTCCGGGCCGCGGGCCGTCACGCGCCCCGACCCGGTGCAGGGGGTGCGCGCGGCGCTGCCCCGCGCGGAGGTCGTCCCGTACGGGCAGGAGGGCCCGGACGGGGGAGAGGACCTCGGGAAGACCCTGGAGGCGGCCGCCCTGCGGGCCCGGGAACGGGGCGGCGCCCTGGGCGTGTCCGGCGGCGACGGCACCGTCAACGCCGCGGCCGCCGTGGCCCGCCGCCACGGGCTGCCGCTGGCCGTCCTGCCGGGCGGCACGTACAACCACTTCGCCTACGACCTGGGCATCGAGTCCCTGGCGGACGCCTGCGGGGCCGTGGAGAGCGGTGAGGCGGTGGCCGTCGACATGGTGCGGCTGCGCGACGGCTCCGGCACCGGCCTGGGCTGGTTCCTCAACACCTTCAGCATCGGCGCCTATCCCGACCTGGTCCGCGTCCGCGAGCGGTGGGCCCCGCGCACCGGCGCCTGGCCCGCCGGGGTGCTGGCGGCCGTGCACGTCCTGCGCACGGCGCGCCCGGTCAGCCTGCGCGTCGACGGCAAGCGGCGCCGCCTGTGGATGCTCTTCGCCGGCAACTGCACGTACCGCGGCCTGGGCCTCGCCCCCGTGCGCCGGCACGACCTCGCGGACGGGGTCCTCGACGTCCGCACCGTCTCGGGCGGCCCGCTGGCCCGCACCCGGCTGCTCGCGGCGGCCCTCGCGGGCGACCTGAAGCACTCCCCGGTGCTCCGGGCGGCCCGCCTGCGGAACCTCCGGCTCAGCGGCATCGCCGAGGGCACGCACCTGGCGTACGACGGGGAAGTCGCCCCCGCCCCCGAGGCGCTGACGCTGAAGAAGGAGAACGAGGCACTGGTGGTCTACCGCAAGCTGCCCGACTGATGAGACGGGACTCTCGTCATCCGAGACGAGCGCCTACGGTGCTGCCATGGCTTCCGACGACGCCGCCGTGTACACCCACGGCCACCACGAATCCGTCCTGCGCTCGCACGCCTGGCGCACGGCCCGCAACTCCGCCGCCTACCTCCTGCCGCACCTGCAGCCGCACCTGGAGGTCCTCGACGTCGGCTGCGGCCCCGGCACCATCACCGCCGACCTGGCCGCACTGGTCCCGCAGGGCCGGGTCACCGGCCTGGACGCCGCCGGTGAGGTGCTCGGGGCGGCCCGCGCGGTCGCCCGCGAACGGGACCTGGACAACGTCGCCTTCACCGTGGGCGACCTGCGCGCCCTGGACTTCCCCGATGCGTCCTTCGACGTCGTCCACGCCCACCAGGTGCTCCAGCACGTCGGCGACCCCGTCGGCGCGCTGCGCGAGATGCGCCGGGTCTGCCGGCCCGGCGGGATCGTCGCCGTCCGCGACGCGGACTACGCCGCCATGACCTGGTACCCGCGCGTCCCCGGCCTCGACGAGTGGCAGGAGCTCTACCAGCGGGTCGCCCGCGCGGGAGGCGGCGAGCCGGACGCCGGCCGCCGCCTCCTCTCCTGGGCTCGCCGGGCCGGCTTCGACAGCGCCGGCACCACCGCCACCGCGAGCGCTTGGTGCTACGCGAGCGAGGAGGAGCGATCCTGGTGGAGCGGCCTGTGGGCGGACCGCACCGTCGCCTCCGCGTACGCACGGCTCGCGGTGGACGGCGGCCACGCGGACCGCGCCGCGCTCGACCGGATCGCCGCCGCCTGGCGCGCGTGGGGCCGCCACGAGGACGCCTGGTTCGCCGTCCTGAACGGCGAACTCCTGTGCCGCGCATGAACCGCACCGCATCGCCCCGCGGCGCCAACTAGCCTGGTTCCCATGAACATTCTGGGGACCTCGCTACGGGTGTGCGTCGATGATCTGGACCACGCGATCGATGTCTACGAACGTCTGACCGGTGCCGAGGCGCTGCGCTTCCACCGGGGAGGGGTCGCGGTGGCCGCGGTCGGGTGCTTCTTCCTGATGAGCGGCCCGGAGAGGGAACTGTCCATCCTGCGGAAGATCACCGCCACCATCGCGGTGACGGACGTCGACGAGGCGCTCGACGACCTGGCGGCGGTGGGCGCACAGATCATCGCGGGCCCGGTGCCCACCCCGATCGGCCGCAACGTCGTCGCCCGCCATCCCGACGGCTCGGTCTTTGAATACGTGGACCGCAAACAGGCGTGAGCACTGCCCGATTGGGCAGACCGAATCAGTCTGCCCAATCGGGCGAGTACGCGAACAGCTCGGAACCTTGTTGGGCTTTTTAGCGATCTTGCGAAGCTACGCCGAATTTGTTGACCTCAGGCGAATAGTTTACCCAGAACAACCACTTGCTTGACATCCTCGATCCTTTCTGTCGAAGATCCACGCCGAACAAACACGGCATCGTTACAGTAAGACAAATCTTTTTGTCCAGGGATTAGTATCCGGATTACGGACAGGTTCTTGTATTCGACGGTGTCGATACCGGAAAGCACTTGACTTCGGAGCGGTTCACTCAAGCCGGACTTTGATAGGTGATTCACGAATCGCTGGACATAATTGTCGAGTGATAGGTTTTTGAGTCGCGCTTCCCTATCCACGCCGACGACGTGATGTGATCCGATGGTGATGGGGGTGACCGAATCCTTTTGCTGGATCTTCGCGGCGTGGTCCTCGTTGTCGGCAACGCCGAGATAAAGGTATCCATCCACCTCCGGTTTCAGGTTGGCGATGCCGCAGATGGTCTCTGCGAGACGCCCGGTGATCCTACTGTTCCACTTCCGGTCGTGATCCAGGTCGAGCAGTCCCTGTTTAAATTCATACCTGCTGGTTTCGATGCGGGATCTGCGCAGTGAATTCTCGAAGTCCAGCGCCAGGCCTGGCCCATGGCCGAAGACTGGCGGGATCTTTGCCACGAAATGCCGTTGAATCAATCCCGTGATGGCGTCAATATTGGATACGCGATCCTCGCTTGATGTGTAATGTCTGCCCGTCTTCAGCCGTCCGCCGACATCCCTTAGGGCGGTGATGATCGCGGCGTAGTCGTCAGGAGACTTCTGCTGCTTCACGATCAGGTCGAAGAAGGACATGAAGATTGCGTAGAACGGGGTGCGAATTGGATTGGATCCGCCGGGGCGGACAAGGTTCCTCAAGCCGTTCGGCATGGAAAGTTGACTGTCAATCACCTCCGAGAGTACAGAGAAGGTGGTTCGAATTTCGTCTTCTAGTCTTTTAATTCCATAGGCCGAGAGTGTTCGTTCCAGGCGGCCGTATTCTGTGTTGCGCGGGTCGTATAGCTCGTCGAATGCTTCTTTACTGGCGGCGAACGGTTTCCCGAACAGAATTGAGGCTGCAATATCGGCGACCATCTGTTCGTCGTCACCTTCGCGCAGCTGCTTTACATTCAAAATGCCGTGCCTGATCCAGACTGTATCCTCGGCTCGGACTCCGTAGTGTTGTCTTTCTCGGGCTGAGTCGATTGAAATACTCGGCATGTCATGTAGGAGAAGTACGTCTTCGGATACGTCTCCCCTGAGGGAGCTTGCGACAGATCGGACGGTCTCGGAAAATGGGTTGAGGATCCCTGCCTGACGCTTCTCTTGGACGCTCAATTGGCGCCCGTTGGAATTAATTCGACTGAAAACTTCAGTGATCTGTTTCTCTGTCTGGGTAGGGAAGATCGTCACTGCCAGCTGGTAATCAAGAATGTTCGCACACTTTTCGGCAGAGAGGAAAAGTAGGGCGTCAACAGGACTGAAGGATCCGGATTCTGCGGCCTGTCGAGCGCGGGCGCTCTGACCGAGATCGAAATATGCACCCCGGTAGTCGAAGCGCTGTTCGATGAAAGAGAAGATGGCGTCAAGGCGCTGCATCCCATCAATGATCTCGTACCTTCCAGCGCCATGAATTTCTGGGCGCTCGGCGAGGAGGATCAAGGGGATTGGGTAGCCGTCCAAAATGCTCTGAATGAGGAGCTGTTTCTCCGCGACGGCCCATACCAGCTTCCTCTGATACCGCCTGTTGACGAGAAGCGAGTCGTCCCTGAATAGGCGGTACGCCTCCTGGACACTCATGCCGCGTGGAGTGATGGAAACGTGCACTTCTGCTGTCAACGGAGCCTCCACTGTTTGGAGTTGGACGGAGGGCAGTCTGACACAAGTGCCGCCTCCAGCGTGGGTAACTTGGAGATCTCTTCGACTCCGGCTCCTCGGGCAGGCCTGGGCACTTGGGCAACGCGAAGAGGGGGCAGGGCAGCCAGGGCGGCGCTTTACCTCACCGGTAATCGCCCTTCCGCGGCGCGCCCGGCATCGTGAAGGCAAGCGCCACCCCGGGCCGGCGCACTCCGGCCCGGGGGGCGTGAACCGTCCTCTTGATGCTTACTCAGGGAGTTCGCCATGTCGTCGTACGAGACCGCCGTCGCCCGCTACTTCGCCGCCTGGAACGCCGTCGGTGCGGAGGCCGTGGCCGCCGCCGTCGCCGCGGCCTGGGCCGAGGGCGGGTCCTACACCGACCCGCTGGCCGACGTCCGCGGGCACGAGGGCGTCGCCGCGGTCATAACGGCGGCGCACGAGCAGTTCCCCGGGTTCGAGTTCCGGCGGACCGGTGTGGTCGAGGGGCACCACGACGTGGCGCGGTTCCAGTGGGAGCTGGTGTCCCTCGCCGACGGGTCCGCCCCCGTGGCCGGGTCCGATGTGATCACCCTGGACGGGGACGGCCGGATCCGGACCGTGACGGGGTTCCTGGACCGCATGCCTACGGCATGAGGGTGCCGAGGAGGCGCGCGGTTCCGGGGTCGGCCGGCAGGAACGTCTCCAGCGCCAGTTCCGAGACCGTCACGTCCATCGGGGTGTTGAACGTCGCGATGGTCGAGACGAAGGAGAGGGTGTGGCCCGCGTGGTCGATGATCAGGGGGAGGGCGAAGGGGACGTCGTCGCCCTCCCGCGGGGCCTGTTCCCGGCCGGCGGCGACCGGGACCGGGTACGCGCTCACCTCGTCGTAGAGGGCCCGCAGCGGGGCGGACCGCATCAGGGCCAGCTGGCGCTCCATCTGGTGCAGCAGGTGGCCCCGCCACTCCGGGTAGTTGCGGATGCGGGGCGCCAGGCCGCCGGGGTGCATGGTGAGCCGCATGGCGTTCAGCGGCGGGACGAGGAGGGCCGGGTCGACGCCGTCCAGGAGCATCGCGATGCCCCGGTTGGCGGCCCGCACCTCGTACGTGCCGTCGACGACGAGCGCGGGGAACGGCTCGTAGGACGTCAGCAGCCGCTCCAGGCCCTCGCGCAGCCCGCCCAGCGCCGGGTCGTCCAGCGGCCGCTCCGGGTACGCGGGGGCGTAACCCGCGGCGACCAGCAGGGCGTTCCGCTCCCGGACGGGCACGTCGAGGCGGTCCGCGAGGCGCAGGACCATCTCCTGGCTGGGTCGGGAGCGGCCCGTCTCGATGAAGCTGATGTGCCGGGCGGAGGAGTCTGCGCGCAGGGCGAGCTCCAGCTGGCTGATCCGGCGCCTGTCCCGCCACTGTCTCAGCAGCGGGCCCACCCCGGGGGCGTCCACGACGATCGTCATGGTCCGACCGTAACGCGCCGTCCCCGGGGCGCCGCCATCACCCCAGGTCGAAGGCGTTGGGCAGGCCGAGCCCGTGGCGGATCGCGTCGTCGGCCCTCGGCAGCTCCAGCTCCGGTGCCCGGTAGAGCGGGGTGATCGTGCACCGCCCGGCTCGTGAACCCGTCTCGTCCAGCAGGGCGTTGACCGCCGCCCGCGCCGACGCGTTGGCGCCCTCCATGGTGGCGAGGTCGATGTCGGTGGCCACGTAGTCCCCGCACAGGAAGAGGTTGGGGATCGCCGTGCGCGCCGAAGGGCGGTTGTGCCAGGTGCCGGTGGGGTGGATGAGGAGCTGTTCGTCGTTGACGGGGCGGGGCCCGCCGATCTCCACGGCCGGGTCCAGGAACCACGAGTGGATCTTCGCGTCGCTCAGCACCGTGCGCCCGGTGTCGTTGAGCCCGGCCTTCATCTGCGCCCACACCTCGCGCGCGACCTCCTCGCGCGTGCACTGCTTGGCGGTCTTGCCGTAGAGGATGCCGGGCTTGTCCCACTCGGAGACGTCGACGGACAGGCAGTCGGCCGCGGCGCCGTCCCCGTAGTCGGCCCGGAAGTCGCGTTTCGACCAGTACTGGGCCTGCCCCACGGAGGTGATCGACCAGGGGGAGTCGATGTGGTTGACGTGGCCGTGGAGGATGGGCGTCGGTTCCGTCAGATAGAACTGGATGCCCGTCATCCAGTCCGTCTGCAGCTTGTCGCAGCGCGCCAACTGCGGGTCGGCGGCGCGCACCTGCGCGTTCCAGGTCGTACGGGCGTGTTCGACGGGCATCGCCGAGACGAAGTGGTCGGCGGTCACGGACCGCTTGGCGCCGGACGGGTCCTGCAGCACCGCCTCGGTGATCCGGCCGCCGGCGATCCGCAGGTCCCGTACGGCCGAGCCGATCTCGAAGGTGACGCCCAGGGAGCGCAGGTGCGCGACCCACGGGTCGATCCACGCCTCGTTGGTCGGCGCGTCGAGCACCCGGTCCGGCTCGCCGTCCGCGCCCCGCCCCAGGGCGTTGAAGAGGAACGCCTCGATGCAGGTCGACACCGTCTTGGTGCTGGCCACCTCGGCCTTGGTGGCCACGATGTTGCGGGTGATGCCGATGGCCAGCAGCCGCTGGTAGTTCGGCGACATCCGCGCGGCGCGGATGAACTCCCACCAGGGCGTGCGCTCCCACTGCCCGGTGCGCCGCTCGTCGCAGCTGGTGAGCCATACGAGCAGCCGGCTCACGAAGTAGGCGGTCTCGTGGACGGGGATGTTGCCGAACGCGTCGAGGAAGCCGGTCAGCGCGCGGCGCAGGGCGTCCGGGGTGAGGAGCGGCGGCGGCTTGCCGACCGAGCGGAACGGCAGCCGGATGTCCTCGTGGCCGATCCGGGCCAGCATCACCTCGGTGGACGCCACGAGGTTGCCGTGGCAGCCGTTCGCGTTGCCGGGGAAGGGTATGCGGCGCAGCGTGTCCGGGAGGTTGCGGTAGAAGCCGGGGATGAAGCGGAAGCCGTGTTCGCCGGGCAGCGGCTTGCGGCCGCCGCGCGCGCTGCCGGGCACGTCCATGCTGCGGGCCTTGCCGCCCGGCGCCTTCTTCTCGTACACGGTCACCCGGAAGCCGCGCTCGGCGAGTTCGTGCGCGGCGGTGAGTCCCGCGACGCCGCCGCCGAGGACGGCGACGGCCGGTGCGGCGGATCCGCGGGCGCGGCCCGCCCCGGTGGGCCCGGTGCGGGGGGCCGCCGCCGCGGCCGGTCCGCCGAGGGCGGCCGTTCCGGCCGTTGCGGCGACGGCCGCGGCCCCGCCGATGAATCTCCTGCGCGTGCTGCCCGTACCGTCCATGCCCGGCCCCCTGGCGTCGGTGACGTGTACACGTTCGGCGCAGGAGCATAGGAGCGGCACCTACTTCCCGGTAGCACTTCTCCGGCACACGGAGCCCCGTACCGCACATTGGCGCGAAAGCACCCCCGCACCGTGGGACGCTTGAGTCACCGGCACCCGGCGCGGGCACCTACCCCGGGCAACCATCACGGGCACGAAGACCCACGGACGACTTACGGACTCACGGACGACTCACGGAAGACTCACGAGGGGACAGTCATGGCCGTCGAACCGCTCTCCCAGAAGGACGTCGAGGAGCGCCTCCAGGAGCTGCCCGGCTGGACCACGGACGGCGTCCGCATCAGCCGCACCTACCGCTTCGACGGGCACTTCCAGGCCGCCGCCATGGTGATCCACATCGCCCAGATCCAGGAGGAGCTGGGGCACCACTCGGACGCGACCCTGGGCTACAACACCGTGTCGCTCAGCGTGAACACGCACAGCGTGGGCGGCAAGGTCACGGGGCTGGACGTCGAGCTCGCCCGCCGCGTCGAGGCGGTGGCGGCGGGGCACGGAGCGCGCTGACCGCCCTGACCGTGCTTGTGGAGGGGCGGTCGTTCAGGCGCGCCCGCGCGCCCGCTTGAACCGCTCCAGCGCCTCCTCCAGGCCGACCACCGGACCGGGGTAGCCGCAGCGCGCCCGCTCCCGCTCCGGCAGCAGCCACGGCCGGTGGACGGCCCGGCCCGGCACGCCGGCCAGCTCGGGGACCCAGCGGCGCACGTACGCGCCGTCCGGGTCGAAGCGGTCGGCCTGTGCCAGGGGGTTGAGCACGCGGTGGGGGCGCGTGTCGCTGCCGGTGCCCGCCACCCACTGCCAGTTGAGCTGGTTGTCGGCCACGTCGCCGTCCACGAGCAGCTCCAGGAAGTGCCGGGCACCGGCCCGCCAGTCGAGGTACAGGGTCTTCGCCAGGAAGCTCGCGGCGATCAGCCGGGCCCGGTTGTGCATCCAGCCCTCGTGCGCGAGCTGCCGCATCGCCGCGTCGACCACCGGATAGCCCGTCCGGCCCGACCGCCACGCGTCGAACTCGCCGGGCGCCTCCCGCCACCGGTCGCCCCGGGAGCGGTAGTCACGGCGGGCCGCGTCCGGCCGGGCGGCCAGCATCTGGTGGTGGAAATCCCGCCACGCCAGCTGCCGTGCGTACGCCTCGGCGCCCGCACAGCCCTCGCCGGCCCGCTCCCGGGCCCCGGCGGCCAGCTCCACCGGGGACAGGCAGCCGAAGTGGAGGTACGGGGAGAGCCGCGACGTCGCGTCCCCCGCCAGGTCGTCGTGGCGCTCGGCGTAGCGCGCGAGGCCGCCGCGCCGCCAGGCCGCCAGCCGGCGGCGCCCCTCGGCCTCGCCCCCC
>NZ_PXWG01000182.1 GCF_003011965.1 Streptosporangium nondiastaticum | reverse complement strand
GGGCGGAGAAGACGCCGCCCGATGCCCCGCCCTGCCGCCGATCAGGCCCGGCTCTCCACCACCCAGGAGGCAAGGGCCATCCCACCGGCAACGGCGAAGACGGAAGGCCAGGCGCCGATCTTCTTGGCCAGCGGGTGCGACCCGCCGAAGGCGGCGACGTACAGCCCGGTCAGCGCCGCAGCCTTGGGCACCCCGACCTTCCCGCCCCACTGCCGAGCAGCCACCCCACCGGCCACAGCCAGCGCAACCCCACCAAGCGGCCGCTTCCCGGTCCACCGGGCAACCGAATACCCCCCGACAAGCCCACCCGCAGCAACCACACCCGCAGAAACCCGAGCCATCCCACACCTCCGCATCAGCAAACCCAACGCTTTCGAGGCTACGCCGGGCGTTACGGGCGACGGAGGCGGGCAGCCCGCGCCACAGCGACGGCCGCGGCCACGTCTGCGGCGACGGTCGCGGGGTTCTGGTGTTCCCAGAAGCGCAACACCGTCCAACCGGCTTCGACGAGGTGCTCGTTGGTTTCCCGGTCACGGGCGACGTTCCGGTCCAGCTTCTGTCGCCACCAGTCCGCGTTGGCTTTCGGACTGGTGGCGTGCTGCGGACAGCCGTGCCAGAAGCAGCCGTCGAGGAAGACGGCGACTTTCGCGCCGGGAAAGGCGATGTCGATGGTGCGTCGCGGCATGCCCGGCACCTTGGTGTGGAGTCGGTAGCGATGCCCTGTGCTGTGGAGGAGGCGCCGCACCGCCATTTCAGGGGTCGTGTTCCGACTCGCCTGGCGGCTCATCTCGGCCGACTTGCGAGCTGAGGGGGGAGTGACAGGCACGCTTCCATTCTGCCGGCGGACAGGTCCCTCAGGGACTGTCCCCGAGCTCGACGCGACAGTCATTTTGAAACGCTAGTTCGATATGTCACTCCTGGGTGTGAGACTTGGGCATCTGCTCACATCGCGACGAGGGGGGACCTTGAACTCCAGCGGTAAACCGTTGACGTCGATCGAGATCTGCGCCGGTGCCGGGGGCCAGGCGCTCGGGCTGCACATGGCCGGCTTCAGGCACCTTGCGCTCCTGGAGATCGACAAGTTTGCGTGCAGGACGTTGCGCGCGAATGTGTCGGGCAACCCGGAATGGGCGGGCTGCGAGATCGTCGAAGGTGACGTGAAGGAGGTCGACCCCTTTACGCACAAGCAGCTCGCCGAGTTCGGGTTGCAGCCCGGGGAACTGGACCTCCTCGCCGGGGGCGTCCCCTGCCCGCCGTTCTCCGCGGCGGGCAAGCAGTTGGGTGAGGACGACGAGCGTGACCTCTTCCCCCGAATGCTTGAACTGGTGGGCCGGCTCCGGCCGAAGGCGGTGATGATCGAGAACGTCCGGGGGATCCTGGACACGAAGTTCGATGAGTATCGCGAGCGGATCGTGGGCGAGCTCAAGGCCTACGGCTACGAGTTCTGCGGCTGGGAGCTGATCGAAGCCCGGCGGCACGGGGTCCCGCAGCTCCGGCCCCGGGCCGTCCTCGTCATGATTGCCAAGGAACTCCTGGCTGGCGTGAAGTTCGAGTGGCCGGCAGGTGCCGAGGAGGTCGTCACTGTGGCGGACGCTCTGGCCGAGACCATGCGGGAACGGTATGAGCCGTACGGGGCCAGGGGCCGGGCTGTTTTCGACAGGTGGCTGCAGGCGGCGACGGAGCGCGGTACTGAGGCCCCCACGCTCGTAGGCGGTTCGAAGAAGCACGGCGGTGCCGATCTCGGGCCCAGCCGGGCCAAGGCTGCGTGGGCCGCGCTGGGCGTCGACGCGATGGGTGTGGCCAACGATCCTGACGCGTGTGTCCCTGAGCGCGATCTCTTCAGGGCGAACGGGCCCATGCTCACGGTCGAGCAGGCTGCGATCATCCAGGGATTTCCCCGGGACTGGGCGTTCGAGGGAGGGAAGACCGCCCGATACCGCCAGGTGGGCAACGCCTTCCCGCCTCCGGTCGCAGAAGCCGTGGGAAGGGCGATCGCCGCGGTCCTCCGCCCGGGCGGGCAGCCGAGCTCTGCAGCGGACGGTGTCCGCATGGTGATTCCGGCTGCTGGACGGGATACCGGGATTGCCGCACCGGCTGCGGGGCAGCCCCCTGTCGGGCCCACGCCTGCTGGCTACGGGCAGCTCCCGTTCCCGGAGGCGGAGCCCGAGCACGCAGGCCCGAGTGCCTGAGCAGGGGCGAACGGGCACCGCGCCGTCGGAGCGAAGAGGCTGCTAGCGGGGCGTTCCCGGGCCGTGCCAAGGCCCGGGGCCCCTGACGTCCTGCCACCCCGGTGGTGGTGCGGCCCACTGCTGCGGCATCGGCACGAACGGCCGGGGCAGTGTTGCGGAAGCCTGGGTCAGGGCTGGTTGGGCTATGTGTTTGCGGGTCCAGAGGTGGTGGAGGAGTTCCTGTTCGCGGGCGGGGAAGTCCGGGCCCGCCGTGCCGTTGTGGGCGCGCTGGCGGAGGAAGGCCAGGGACGTCGCGAACGAGATGTACTCCGCCACCGTGCGGGCCGCCCCTGGGCCCCCGGTGCGGCGGGCCACGTCGCGGGCTATGCCGCGGGCGCGCATCGAGGAGAGGGCGAGGGGCTCGGGCGGGGTGAGCCAGCCGGCGATCTGGTAGGCCGGGAGGAAGGTGCGTATCGTGCGCAGCTCGTTCTGGCGGGACCAGATCGCGAGCCAGGTCAGGGCGCCGAAGACAGGCACCATGAACAGGGCGTAGACCGCGAGGAAGGCCAGGGGCGACAGGCTGGCCGAGCCGTTCCAGACGGAGTGCAGGACCATCGCGGTGAGCAGGCCCGCGAAGGGGACGAGGACGCGGATGACCTTGCGGCGCGGGGCCAGGCTGGCCGCGATGCCGAAGCCGAGGCCCGTCATCGTGGTGAAGAGCGGGTGGGCGAACGGCGACATCAGGACGCGCATGAAGAAGGTGGCCGCCGTGGCCGCCGGCACGCCCTCGTGGCCGAAGCTCTGGTCGGTGGCGAAGGCGTTGCCCAGGTAGAGGATGTTCTCGGTGAACGCGAAGCCCGTGGCCGTGATGCCCGCGAAGACCACGCCGTCGACGGTGTTGTTGAAGTCCCGGCGGCGGAAGAGGTAGAGCAGCAGGACCGCGGCCGCCTTGCCGGTCTCCTCGACCACGGGCGCGACGAACGTCGCCCCCCACTTGTCGGCCTCCGGGCGCTGCGCGAGGTCGACGGAGCTCAGCAGCCACTCGGTGGCGTAGCCGTTCGCGATGATGGCCATCAGCGTGGCCGCGCACGCGCCCCACGAGAAGGCGAAGACCAGGTTCTTCCAGGGCTTCGGCTCGACGCGGTCCATCCAGCGGAACGCCGCCACCAGCAGCGGCACGGGCAGGACGGCGAGGCCGAGGCCCACCAGGAACCCCTCGGTGCCGGTCTGCTCCCGCACCAGGGCCAGGATGACCAGGCCGCACAGGGCCAGGAGCAGGATCAGCGCGCCGGCGCGCACCGCCTTGTTGTCCCACAGGGCGCGGCGCGGTTTGTAGCGCCAGCCCGCGGGGGCGGGCATCGCGGGGAAGTTCGGCTGCTGACCGGAGGCGGGCACCGGCCCGGCTACCGGCTGCTGGTGGGGTGGGGACTCATGCACTCGATGACCCTAACCAAGGGACGTCGGGGCGGCCTCGTTATTCCGGGCGGCCTCGATATTCCGGAGCGTCCCCGAGGGTCCCCGAGCGTCTCGGAGCATTCCGGGGCCGGGCCTCTCCCCGGCCGCCCACCCCCCAGCACGCTCAGCAGGCGTCAGTGCGCCTTGCGGCGGAACAGCAGGTCGTGGACCACGTGCCCCTTGTCCAGGCCCTGGCCCTCGAACCGCGTCAGCGGACGGAACTCCGGCCGCGGCGCGAAGCCCCCGTCGGCCTGGGTGTTCTCGAAGTCCGGCGCCGCGGAGAGCACCTCCAGCATCTGCTCCGCGTACGGCTCCCAGTCCGTCGCGCAGTGCAGCAGCGCGCCCGGGGCCATGCGCGTGGCCGCCAGGGCCAGGAACTCCGGCTGGATCAGCCGGCGCTTGTGGTGCCGCTTCTTGGGCCACGGGTCCGGGAAGTAGACGCGCAGGCCCGCGAGGGAGTCCGGGGCGAGCATCTCGCGGAGCAGGATGATCGCGTCGCCGTTGGCGACCCGGATGTTGTCCAGGCCGTTCCGCTCGGCCAGGCCGAGGAGATTCCCCTGGCCGGGGGTGTGCACGTCGCAGGCGAGGATGCCCGTGCCCGGGTCGGCCGCCGCCATCTTGGCCGTGGCCTCGCCCATGCCGAAGCCGATCTCCAGCACGACGGGCAGCTCGGGGTCGCCGAAGAGCTCGCCGAGATCCAGCTTGCTCAGGCCGTCGATGTCGAGGCCCCACTTGGGCCACAGGCGGCGCAGGGCCTCGCCCTGGCCGGTCGTGACCCGGCTGCGGCGCGGCTGGAAGGAGCGGATGCGCCGCTCGTGGTGCGAGCCCGCCGGGTCCGGCGCCGGACCGTCGGGGAACATCGGCTCGCGGCGGCCGCGGCCCTGCTGTGCAGGGACCGGCGCCGCGGCGGCGTCGTCGGCGGCCGGAGCGGGGGCTGAGGGGGATGCGTGGTTCTCGGACACAGTTCTTCAATTCTACGGGCGCGCGGGGAGCGACCGCGGGGATCGACCATGGGGATCGACATGGGGATCCGGTCTCTGCAGGTCGGAGGGCATCCACGTGGCTGCAGGCCAGGGGGCACCCATGCGGCTGCAGGCCGCAAGGCACCCACGCGCTGCAGGTCAGACGGCGTCCATCGCCAGCAGGGCCCGCCGCGCCACCTCCCGCCCGATCGGCAGCGAGGCCGTCGCCGCCGGCGAGGGAGCGTTCAGCACGTGGACCATCCGCGGCGACTCGGTGAACAGGAAGTCGTCCACGAGCGTGCCGTCCCGCAGCACCGCCTGCGCCCGCACCCCCGACGGCGCCGGTATCAGGTCCTCCGCCGTCAGCTCGGGCAGCAGCCTCCGCGCCGCCTGCGTGAAGGCGCGCTTGGACAGCGAGCGCCGCACCTCTCCCGCGCCGTACCGCCAGTGGCGGCGGGCGAGCTGCCAGGAGCCGGGCCAGCCCACCGTCTCCGCCAGCTCGCCGGGGCGCACCGTCAGCCGGCCGTAGCCCTCGCGGGCGAGCGCCGGGACCGCGTTCGGCCCGAGGTGGACCGTGCCGTCGATGCCCCGCGTGAGGTGGACGCCCAGGAACGGGAACGCCGGGTCCGGCACCGGGTAGACCAGGCCGCGCACGAGCTCCGTACGCCCCGGGGCCAGCTCGAAGTACTCCCCGCGGAAGGGGACGATCCGCACGCCGGGGTCATCGCCCGCGAGCCGCGCGACGCGGTCGCTGTGCAGCCCCGCGCAATTGACCAGCGCGCGGGCGCGCAGCACCTCGCCGAGCCCCGTGCGCACCGCGACCGCCGCACCGCGCCGCCCGATCACGCGCGCCTCCGCCCCGTACCGCACGAAGGCCCCCGCGTCCTCCGCCAGACGGGCCAGGCAGCGCGCCACCGCGCCGTAGTCGCACACGCCCGTCGAGCCGACGTGGATGGCCCCCGCGCCGCGGACGTGCGGCTCGTACTCGGCTATCTGGGCCGGGCCGAGCTCGCGCACCGGCACGCCGTTCTCCCGGCCGCGCTGGACGAGCGCGTGCAGCCGGGGCAGCTCCTCCTGGTCCGTGGCCACGATCAGCTTGCCGCTGACCTCGTGCGGCAGGTCGTGCTCGGCGCAGAACTTCACCATCTCCGCCGCGCCCCGCACGGCGAACCGCGCCTTGAACGACCCCGGGCGGTAGTAGATCCCGCTGTGGATCACTCCGCTGTTGCGCCCGGTCTGGTGCAGCGCGGGCCCTGGTTCCTTCTCCAGCACCACGACGCGCGTACCCGGCCGGGCACGCGTGATCGCATAGGCCGTCGACAGGCCCACGATGCCGCCGCCGACCACCAGCACATCGCAGTCGTACGCCCTCACCACGTCACCTCCCCGCGCCTTCCGGCACACCCGCGACCGGGCATCCGGGACCCCTCGGCGCCTCACCCACGCCCCCATCATGACCTGCGCCACTGACATCCGGTCGAAACCCGGGTCAGACATCGGACAGGGGATTCGGACATCGGACAGGGGATTCGGACGGGGGATCAGGAAGTGATCAGGCGCTCACACCGGCAGCCACCCCTGACGCCGGCGACACCGGCAGCCACCCCTCACGCCGGCGACACCAGCAGTCATCGCTCACGCCAGCGACACCAGCAGCGGCCGCGCCCTCTCCCGCAGCTCCACCACCCGCGGCTCGTCCCCGTACGGCTCCAGCCGGTGCAGCAGGTCGCGGACGTACTCCGTGGTGCGCGCCGAGGAGATCCGGCCCGCGACCTCCACGGCCCGCGTGCCGGCCGCGCAGGCCGCGTCCAGATTGCCGGACTCCAGCTCGGCGACGGCGGACACCACGAGCCGCAGCCCGTGCGAGCGGACGAACTCCTCCGTCGGGCGGGCCAGCGCCTGCTCCGTGAAGCGCTGCACCTGCCGGGGCATGCGCAGGTCGCGGTAGCACTCGGCGGCGTCCGCCGCGAACCGCTCGTGGCTGTAGAAGTCGAGCCAGGACGGGTCCGGATCGCCCGTACGGGCCCGCTCCAGCCAGCCCTCGGCGGCCTTCAGCGCGGCACCGCACGCGGGTGCGTCCCCGGCCTTGGCCTGGGCGCGGGCCTCGACCAGGCGGAAGAAGCTCATGGTGCGGGCGGTGGCCAGGCCGCGGTTGCGCTCGAGGGCGGCCTGCGCCAGGTCGACGCCCTCGTCGGCGAAGCCGCGGTACGTGGCCTGCAGGCTCATCGACGCGAGCACGTAGCCGCCGAGCGGCACGTCGGCGGCCGCGCGGGCGAGCCGCAGCGCCTGGATGTAGTAGCGCTGGGCGGCCTCCTGCTGGCCGGTGTCGAAGGCCATCCAGCCGGCCAGCCGGGTCAGCTCCGCGGTGGCGCCGAAGAGCGAGCGGCCCACCTCGTCGCTGTACGAACCGAGCAGCAGGGGCGCCGCGTCGACCCGCAGGCACTCGGGGACCATCGACGAACGCCAGTCGCCCCCGCCGTACTTGGAGTCCCAGCGGCGCGCGTCCTCCGCGGCCTCCCGCAGCTTGCTGACGTCACTGTGGCCGACGCGCTGCGGTATGGCGCCGTCCGGGCCGCCCCCGCCCTCTGCCTCGCCGGCCGCCGTGTGGGCCTCGCGCGCGACCGAGCTGTCGGCGGGGGTTATCAGCCACCGGGAGGCGGGCGTGGCGTAGGCGCTGACGGAGAAGGATCCGGCCAGGCTCTGCCAGATGCCGCCGCCCCCTCGCCGACCGGCGAGATCCAGCCTGTACAGCTCCGTCGCGGAGCGCACGGCCTGGCCGACATCGCGCGGAAAGGAGAGCCCCACCTCCGGCGCCGGGTCCGCGTCCGCGAGGCCGATCTCGTGCAGCGGGACGGGCCGGCCGAGCTTGCCGGCGATCGCCGCGGCGATCAGATGGGGCGCCGCTCCCTGGGGCACCATGCCCTTCGAGACCCAGCGCGCGACGGACGTCTTGTCATAGCGAAGCGTCAATCCGCGCTGCGCACCGAGGTCGTTGACCCTGCGCGCGAGACCGGCGTTGCTGATCCCGGCGAGGGCGAGGACGGTGCCGAGCTTCTCGTTCGGCCCGCGTGGCTCCCTGGACATGCGCACCCCTCGACAACGCGACGCCCGCCCCGGCATAGGCGCGGGGCATTCGTAAACCCAGCGTAGTTCCCCGCATCCCGACCGTTAAGAGGTGGTGTCCCGGATGGCGAGATTCTGGTCCGTGCGGACGTGCACCGAGGGGCACGTGCTCCGGTTGTGTGTGGCTGTGCGCCCGCCGTGCGCTCTGTCCGCGCCATCAAGGGAGCGCTTCCATGGGAGTTGCGTGGGTTGGCCCGCTGCACTGGATCCAGTGGGCTGGGGGAAGCCGCCGCCTCATTCCCCGCGGGCGGCGGACCGGTCCGGGAGGCGGCTGACCGCCTCCCGGACCGTGACGCGTGGGTCGAAGCACTGGGCGAGTGCGCCCCCGCGGCCGCACCGCCCCGAGTTTGGCCGGATACCGCCGCCCGGGAGACGGCCCGCGGCGTTCGGAAGGCCTTCGGGAACGGGTTCTTGGCGCGCCGCACGCGCGCGTGGGCGTCCGCCGCCTCCGTACGTGACAGCATGGCGTTGCGTGCGACGGCTGCGTGCATACGGCTTGATGGCCCGCTATTTCGCCCCGCATTTGCGCGAGTTGGGGTGAAAGGCGCGACCGATGGGTTGCCTCTTTCGTGGTGGTCTCGTTGTGGCAACCGGTGGCCTCCTGTGCATGATGACTGCGGATGGCGGCGCTTGATGGCCGTCCAGCCGGTGTCCGCGGTGCTCGTTGCTCGGTGTTCGTTGCTTGTTGCTCGGTGTTCGCGGTGGTCAGTGCTCGGTGGTCGGCGCTCTGCGGTTAGTGCTTCGCGGTCAGTGCTCTCGGTTAGTGCTCGGTCGGTTGTCCACGTCGGTTGTCCACAGCCTGTGGAGGCGTCATGCGCTGGGTGGTGGGGTGGAGCAGCACCACCTCGGGGACCGTGCCACAACGTGCCGCACCCCCCGGCACCCACGGCGGCCATGACGACTACGGCGCCCCGACCGTCCCCGTCGGCGCCCAGCTCCTGTGGGGCGACCCCGCCCCCCTGTGGGCCGTCGGCGACTGGCGCCCGGACGAGGTCCGCGTCGTCAGCCTCGACCCCCTCACCCGCCTCGCCGTCCTCGGCCGCTGCGGCGCCGGCGACGAGCAGCTGCGCACCGGGCTCGTCGCCGCCCGCGGAGGCGCCCTGCGGCACCTCACCGCCTGGCCCGGCAGCTACACCGCCATCGCCCAGGTGGGCCGCCGCACCACCGTCGTGGGCGACCTGGCCGGCGCCCGGCCCGTCTTCCACACCGCCTGGGCCGGCGGCACCGCCTACGCCACCGCCGCCCTGCCCCTCGCCGACCTCATCGAGGCCCAGCTCGACATCGGCCACCTCGCCGCCCTCCTCGCCTGCCCCGACTCCCCGGAGGCCCTCGCCGACGGCACGCCCTACAAAGGCGTACGACGCGTGCCGCCCGGGCACGCCCTCGTCCTGCGCGACGGCGCCCGCGACATCACCGGTTACGAGCCGACGGCGTCGCTCGCCGTCTCCGCCGCCCAGCTCCCGCCCGACCAGGCCGTCGAGGACATAAGGAACGCCCTCGTCGAAGCCGTGCGCACCCGCCTCGCCGCCCCGCGGCACGCCCCCGACCCCGGCCCGGGCGGCCTCGACCCCGGCCCCGTGCCGGGCATGGGCCCCGCCCACCGTCGCGCCGCCCGCGGCGGTCCGGGCCCCGCCCCCGGCGTCGGAGCCGACCTCTCCGGAGGCAGCGCCTCCGCCACGCTGGCGCTGCTCGCCGCCGGCCTGCCCGGCCTGCCCGGCACCCCCCTCGGCCACGGCACCGGCGGACGGCTGCTCGCCGTCACCTTCAACGACCTCGTCACCGACGACAGCCGCGTCCGCCAGGCCGAACTCGAACGGGCCCACGCCATCGCCGCCAACCCCCGGCTGCGCCACATCGTCGTCGCCGCGGGCGAGGAGGCCCTGCCCTACGCGGACCTCGCCGGCGGCCCCCTCACCGACGAACCGGGCCCCTCCCTCGTCACCGCCGAACGCCACCGGCACCGGCTCGCCGCGGGCGGTGCGGACCACCTCGTCGGCCACGGCGCCCGCCAGGTCCTCGACGCCCACCCGGCGCGCCTCGCCGATCTCCTGATGGACCGTCGCCGACGCCACCTGCTGCGCCCCGTCTCGGCGCTCGCCCGCGCCGACAGGTCCTCCGCACAGGCCCTGGTCATCCCCTTCACCGTCTACCGGGCGGCCCGCAGGCTGGCCCGCACGTCCTACCGGGAAGGCCTTGAAGCGGCCGCCGGGCAGTTGCGGGCCACGGCCTTCCCCGTCGTGGACGACACCCCGGGCGCGGCCGTCCCCGCCGGCGTGGGCGGGGCCGTCGACGCCTCCCTCGCCGCCCTCACCTGGTGCCGGCCCGGGCCCGCCGCCCGCTGGCTCACGGGTGAGGCTCTGGCCGAAGTATCGGTTCGGCTCCAGGCCGCGGCCGTCCGCCCCCAAGGCCTCGCGCAACGCCCGGGGGAGCGCCGCGCGGCCGCCGCCCTCGCCCGGCACGCCGCCGACCACCGCATCCTCGAACAAGCCGCCGAGGTCCGCAGCCAGCGCCTCCACGCCCCCTTCCTCGACAACGAGGTCGTACGGGCCTGCCGCGCCCTCCCCGAGGCGCTCCGGGTGCAGCCGGGGGCGCGCGCCGCGGTCCTGCGCGCCGTCCTCTCAGGGGCGGGCGTGCGCGACCTGCCCCCGGGCTGGGGCGCCACCTCGCACGCCGCGCACGCGGCAGCCGTACGGGCGGGGCTACGGGCCTCCACCGGCCCGCTGCTGGAGCTCTTCGAGGCCCCGCTGCTCGCCGACGCCGGTCTCGTGGAGGCCCGCGTTGTGCGGGCGGCGCTGCACGGGGCCGCGAACGGCCGCGCGCTGCCCCTGGACGGCCTCGCGGAGCTCGTCTCCACCGAGGTGTGGCTGCGGCGCCTGCTGGCCCGCCGCGGGACGTGCTGGACCGGCTCGGCGGCACCGCGCCAGCGGGCCGTGGCGGGAGGGGTGGTGCCGGGCCAGGTGGTGTGAGGCGGTGCCTCGGGGCTCCCGGAGAGAAGCCTCGGGGCTCCTACCCGCAGGAGATCCACGAGCGCGCCCAGTCCGACACCGCCGTCCACCCCATGCCGCGCCGCGGCTGCACCGACAGCCGGATCGTGCGGTGGCCGGAGAGCGGCACGTACACCGGCTGCGCCGGCTCCCCGCCCTGCACCACGCCGGAACGCCACAAGGGCACCCCGTCGCCGTAGACGGAGAACTCCGCGGCACCGAGCCCCATCGACATGTCGTCGACGCCCACGAGGGCGCTGAAGGCCGTACAGGGCCGGTTCAGCTCGATGGTGACGGCCGAGGGCGCGTGGACGCTCACGCCGTGCCCGTACGTGACGCCGCCGACCCGGAGGCCGTACCGCTGCCACAGCCAGCTGTGCGCTCCCAGCCGCACCTCCGGCCTCGTACCGTCGCCGGCGCCCGCGTACGCGAGCTGGTTGAGCTGGTAGACGGCGGGCGGCCGGGGCGGGGGCGACGGGGTGGGCGAAGGCGACGGAGACGGGGACGGCGAAGGCGCGGGCCGGTGGACGGGCGGCGCGGGAGGCGGCGACGGCTTCGGCCGAGGCTTGGGCACTGCGGCACGGACCGGGACCACGGGGGCCGCGGCTGCGGGACGAGCGTGCGCCGCGGCGGGCGCCTTCGCCCTGGGCATCGGCGTCGAGGGCACCGGCGTGGGTGTCGGCGACGGGCCGGGGGAGTGGCTCCGCTGCGGCACGGGCGTCGGCCGGGGCGTCGCCACGGGAGCCACCGGAGCCTTGGACGCCTCGGCCTGCGGCGCCCGGTCCGGCGCGGACGAGAGCCCGATCAGGGCGTACGCGGCGGCAGCCCCGGCCGCGACCACCATGCCGCCGATGATGCCGATCTTCGCGGGCGCCCCCAGACCATGGCTCGCAGCGGCACTGCCCGAGCCGCCGGCCCCACCGCCGGCCCCACCTCCGGCGCTCCCGCCGGAC
>NZ_PXWG01000181.1 GCF_003011965.1 Streptosporangium nondiastaticum | reverse complement strand
GGGAGCGACAGCTCCCGGGGCACCCCCGTTTTTGCGTACAGGTGTGCCGCGGTACACCCGGACGGGGTCGATTTTCAGCCCGGTATTCGGGCGCAAGTAGGGGTTCGCAAGAAGCGGATTGGCTTATTGTGAGTTCTCCGACAGTCCGTCAACTCCTGCTTCTTCGCAGGTGAGTTCGACGATCGGAGAGTTCGTGACGTTATCCACAGGATCCGCAAGAACTGATCAGGCCAAGTCGCCCGAGCAGGCGAAAACGGCCGGTACCGCCAGGCCCGACGCGCGGAGCGAGGCCACCCGGCTGCTGTGCGCGGGGGCCTATCTCGACCTCGACTTCCGGCGGCGCGTCATCGAGGAACTGGTGGAGCACGAGGAGCGGCCGATCGCGCCGTCGCTCGGCATCGACGTCGTGCCGGTGCTCACGCACGCGCTGCGGGCGCGGGCGCAGGACGTGCTCACGGCGGTGCTGCTGGCCTGCTTATGGGCCGCGTTCTTCGTCTCCGGAGTCGTGAACGACGACGCGGACGGCCTCCCGGACGTGCCGCTTCCGTGGGCCGGCATCTACGCCCTGGTGTGCGTGGCGCACTGGATGGGGCAGGCCGCCGCCGGGCGGGGGAGCGCCGTCTACGGCGTCGACAAGTCCACCCTGCGCCAGGCCCTCAAGGGGCGGGCCTCGCTGCGCGCCCTGCGGGCGGTCGGCCCGCCCGTGCTGCAGCTCGCCTACTGGATCGCGGCCGTGGCCGCCCTCCTTGAGGGCGTGGGCAGCTGGACGGCCGTGCTCTTCCCGCTGCTCCTCGTGCTGCCCGTGTGGATGCACCGGTCGCGGGTCGCCTCCGTGATGCGCCTGGAGCTGGGGCGCGAGGCGTTCGCCCGCGGGCCCCGCGCGCTGCCGCGCTCGCGCCACCACCGCCGCATCGCGGCGACGATCGACCGCGAGCAGTACGCGGGTCTGACCATCTACGACCCCTCCCGCCCGTTCATCGGCATGGGCCGCCCGTACGAGCCGTGGTCGTTCGTCCTGGAGCTCAAGCCGAAGGACGGCAAGGGCGGGGCGCCGTTCACCGCCCGCACCGTCGTGGACCTGATCCGGCCCCGCCTGGAGGCGCTGCGCGACTCCGCCGCCGCGACCAGCCGCGACCGGCTCAAGGACCTGGAGGTCGAGGAGTTCGTCTACCTGCCGGTGGGCCCGCACCGGCCCGAGGTCCGCTACGACGAGCCCGTCGTCCGGCAGCACCTGCACGAGGCCGTGGACGAGGGCGGCGAGGCCCGGCGCTACTTCCTGCGGGTGCGCGTGGGCGCGTGGGACGAGCAGGTCGTCGTGTCCGTGCTGGTCAGGGTGCACACCCAGGGCGGCATGCTGGTGCTGGAGGTCGTGCCGCACGTGCTGATGCCGGTCAAGCCGGAGTTCCGCGCGGTCGACGTGATCGCCGCCCGTGGCGAGGACGACATCCTGCGCGACGGCGCCCGCGCCCTGCTGACCGCGCCCGCCGCCGGGTTCGCGTCCGCCGTCTCGGCGGTCCGCACGGCCGTCGCCGGCTTCCGCACGTGGCTGGCCGACCCGCGCCGCGCCGTCCCGGACGGGCCGGCCGGGTCGGTGCGCGAGATCGCCGGGGTGCACTCCGTCTCGCTGTTCCAGGAGATGGACATCAGCCGCTACGTGAAGACGGTCCAGGACCGGATCGCGAGCGGCGTACGGGACGCCCTGCGCTGCCAGGGCTACGAGACCGACCAGTTCGAGCAGCAGATCGTGCAGGTCAGCGAGGGCGGCGTCTTCATCGGCTCGATGAGCGGCGGCGCCGTGGCCGCGGGCAGCGGCGCGCAGGCCAGGAACACCGCCAAGGACGGGGGATCATGACGGATCACAAGAACGACAAGGACGACAGGAACGGCAACGGCACCGGTGGCGGGATCGCCATCGGGCGGATGACCGGCGGTGCGGTCGCCGCCGGCGAACGGGCGCAGGCCGAACACCGCGGCACGGGGCAGCGGAACGCGGGCCGGGACAGCGGTGCGGGCGGCAGCGCGAAGGGCCGCTTAAGCGACGAGCCCGCCGGCGCGCCCGTGAACGTGCCCGCCGGCGTGCCCCGCGCCGGCGGCGTCGCCGTCGGCGAGCTCTCCGGCGGCGCGGTCGCCGCGGGCCGGGAGGCGCGGGCCGTCGACTCCTCCCGCGACCTGCTGGCCGTGACGCCCGAGCTGCTGGAGGCCGTCACGGCACTGCGCGGGCAACTGCCCCTGCTCGTACGGTCCGACGGCGACGGCGTCGACGCGGTCGGCGACGAACTCGCGGGCCTGGAGGCGGAGGCGCGCCGCACGGGCCGTACGCAGCGCGGCCGCCTGGTGCGGCTGCGGGCGCTGCTGAGCAGCGGAGCCACGGCCGTCGGCGGCCTGGCCTCGGCGGCGGCGGTCGCCGAGGCGGCCGGCCGGCTGCTGACGTGAGGGGGCGGGGCGCATGAGCCGCTGGGACGCGGATCTCCAGCAGTGGGTGGAGGACGGCCCGCCACGGCGCGGACGGCACGCGGACGGAACCCCGTACGACGCCGAGGAGCAGGAGGTCCACCTGCTCCCCGGGCCTCCGGACGGCCTGCCCGAGGGGCCGTCGCACGCGGCGATCCTGGCGGGCGCGCTGGCGGGGGTGGTCCTCGCGGGCGGCCTCGGCGTGGGCGCCTGGTCGGTGCTGCGGGACGACGGCACGGGCACGGGCGGGCGCGGGGGCCCGTCACCGGGCCCGAGCGTGAGCGGCCCGCCGGTGCCGGGCCCGTCGTACGACTACGGCACGACGTCCGGCACTTCGGGAACCACAGGAACCACGGGGACCATGGGGAGCACTGGAACCACGGGCCTCACGGGCACCACAGGCGTCACCGGCACCACGGGGACGACCGGCGCGGCGGGCATGACTGGTACGACCGGCACGACGCCCGGCACCACCGGCGGTTTCGGCGGCGGAGGCCTCGGCCCGGCGCCCTCGCCCTCCTCCTCGTCCCTCCCGGGGCTGCAGTACGCGACCGGCACGCCCAGCGGCTTCGAGCGCACGGAGGACCCGGCCGGCTTCCGCGCCGACGTGCCGTCCGGCTGGGAGCGCAGCACGGAGGGCGCCAGCGTCTTCTACCGGCGGTCGGACGGCAAGAGCCTGGTCCAGGTGTTCGCGATGGACGGCCCGGAGCCGACGCCGTACGCGGCGCTGGAGGAGGCCGAGGGGGCGGTGTCCCGCAACAAGGGCTACCGCAAGCTGTGGCTGACGCAGGAGAGCGCCCCCTCGGCCGGCGCCGCCGAGCTGGCGTACACCTACGTGCGGCCCGACGGGAGCGTGCGGCGTGTTGTCGACCGTGCGTTCAACGGCCCCGACGGCCGGCAGTACGCCCTGCTGGTCGGCGGGCCGGAGGACGAGTGGCCGCGTCACCAGGAGATCTTCCGGGTGCTGCTGGGCTCGTTCTGCCCTTCCGGCTACTGCGCGAGCGGCGACGCTCAGTGACCCGCGTCACTCTTTGTGAAGAATGAGGCATAGCTTTTCGCCTTTTGGTTAGGCGCGTCCCGTTGCCGCCCGAGCGCCCTGCCCGGCGGCAGCGGGACCGTCCAGGAACCGGAAGGCAGAAAGAACATGTCGTCAGCCGAGACCATCCACATCGACGGGGTGTGGCGTGCCGCCGCGTCCGGCGCCCAGCGGGAGGTGCTCGACCCCGCGGACGCCAAGACCCTCGCCGTGGTCTCCGAGGGCGGCGCCGACGACACGGACGCCGCCGTCGCCGCGGCCCGCCGCGCCTTCGACGGCGGTCAGGGCGCCTGGCCGCGGACGCCCGTGGCCGAACGGGCCGCGCTGCTGCGCCGCGTCGCGGAGCTCCTGCAGCGCGACCGCGAGGAGATCGCACTGACCGAGAGCCGGGACACCGGCAAGACCCTCGAAGAGGGCCGCATCGACGTCGACTGCGTCGCCGACGCCTTCCGCTACTTCGCCGACCTCGTCGTGGGCGAGGGCGCCGGCCGCGTCGTGGACGCGGGCTCGGACACCCTGCACAGCGTCGTCGTCCACGAGCCGGTCGGCGTCTGCGCGCTGATCACCCCCTGGAACTACCCGCTGCTGCAGGCCAGCTGGAAGGTCGCCCCCGCGCTGGCGGCGGGCAACACCTTCGTCATCAAGCCCAGCGAGGTCACCCCGCTGTCCACCGTGCTGCTGATGAAGCTGCTGGTCGAGGCCGGTCTCCCGGACGGCGTCGGCAACCTCGTCACCGGCGCCGGCGACCCCGTGGGCGCCCGCCTCTCCGAGCACCCCGACGTCGACCTGGTGTCCTTCACCGGCGGCCTCGCCTCGGGCGTCAAGGTGGCGCAGGCCGCCGCGCCCACCGTGAAGAAGGTGGCCCTCGAACTCGGCGGCAAGAACCCCAACGTGGTCTTCGCCGACGCCTGCGCGACCGACGAGGACTTCGACACCGCCGTCGACCAGGCCCTCAACGCCGGGTTCATCCACAGCGGCCAGGTCTGCTCCGCCGGCTCCCGCCTCATCGTCGAGGAGTCCGTCCGCGACCGCTTCGTCGCCGAACTCGCCCGCCGCGCCGAGAAGATCCGCCTCGGCCGGGGCACCGAGGACGGCGTCGAGTGCGGCCCGCTGGTCTCCGCGCAGCAGCTCGACAAGACCGAGGCGTACGTCGCCTCCGCCCTCGCCGAGGGCGCCACCCTGCGCTGCGGCGGCTCCCAGCCCGAGCCGAACGAGGTCCGCCCCGCGGGCGGTTACTTCTTCTCGCCGACCGTCCTCGACCACTGCCACCGCGCCATGAAGGTCGTCCGCGAGGAGACCTTCGGCCCGATCCTCACCGTCGAGACCTTCCGCACCGAGGACGAGGCCGTGGCCCTGGCCAACGACACCGAGTACGGCCTCGCCGGCGCGGTGTGGACCAAGGACGCGGGCCGCGCCCGCCGCGTCGCCGGCCGGCTCCGCCACGGCACCGTGTGGATCAACGACTTCCACCCCTACCTGCCGCAGGCGGAGTGGGGCGGCTTCGGCAAGTCCGGCACCGGCCGCGAGCTCGGCCCCGCGGGTCTGGCCGAATACCGCGAGGCGAAGCACATTTACCAGAACCTCGCGCCCGAGCCGGTGCGCTGGTTCGCAGGCTGAACCGGCCTCGTCCCGTAGGCGAAGAGCCCGCGAGCGAAGAGCCCGCACGCGAAGAACCCGCACGCGAACAGCCCGCAAGCGAAGACCCGCACGCGAACGACCCGTAAGCGAAGAACCTTCCTGCCCCCGAGGAGTACCCCCATGCCCCCCGCCCAGAAGATCACGGCCGACTACGTCGTCGTCGGCGGCGGCACCGCCGGTTCCGTCATCGCCTCCCGCCTCGCCGAGGACCCCGGGACCTCCGTCGTCGTCATCGAAGGCGGCCCGTCCGACATCGACCGCGAGGACGTGCTGACGCTGCGCAAGTGGCTCGGCCTGCTGGGCGGTGAGCTGGACTACGAGTACACGACCACCGAGCAGCCCCGCGGCAACTCCCACATCCTGCACAGCCGCGCCAAGGTGCTGGGCGGCTGCTCCTCCCACAACACCCTGATCTCCTTCAAGCCGCTGCCGTCCGACTGGGACGAGTGGGAGGCCGCGGGCGCCGCCGGCTGGGGCGCGAAGGACATGGACCCCTACTTCGGCAAGCTCCGCAACAACATCGTGCGGGTCGCGAAGAAGGACCAGAACGCCATCGCCTCCGACTGGATCGAGGCCGTCAAGACCGCGCTCGGCGTCCCCGAGGTCGTCGGCTTCAACGACAAGCCCTTCGACGAGGGCGTCGGCTTCTTCGACCTCTCCTACCACCCGGAGAACAACAAGCGCTCCTCCGCCTCCGTCGCCTACCTCCACCCCCACATGGAAGCCGGCGACCGCCCCAACCTCCGCCTCATGCTGGAGACCTGGGCGCACAAGCTGGAGCTGGACGGCACCCGCGCCACGGGCGTCCACGTCCGCACCAAGGACGGCGAGGAGATCTACGTCGAGGCCGGCCGCGAGGTGCTGGTCTGCGCCGGCGCCGTCGACACGCCCCGGCTGCTGCTGCACTCCGGCATCGGCCCGAAGAAGGACCTCGAAGCGCTCGGCATCCCCTGCGTGCTCGACCTGCCCGGCGTCGGCGAGAACCTCATCGACCACCCCGAGTCGGTCATCGTCTGGGAGACCGACGGGCCCATCCCGGGCAACTCCGCGATGGACTCCGACGCGGGCCTCTTCGTCAAGCGGGACCCGGAGCACCAGGGCCCGGACCTGATGTTCCACTTCTACCAGATCCCCTTCACGGACAACCCCGAGCGCCTGGGCTACGAACGCCCCGAGCACGGCGTGTCCATGACCCCCAACATCCCCAAGTCCCGCGCCCGCGGCCGCCTCTACCTCACCTCGGCCGACCCCGAGGTCAAGCCCGCCCTCGACTTCCGGTACTTCGAGGACGAGGACGACTACGACGGCCGCACCCTCGTCGACGGCATCAAGCTCGCCCGCAAGGTCGCCGAGGCCGAGCCGTTCAAGAAGTGGCTCAAGCGCGAGGTCTTCCCCGGCCCGGACGTCACCGGCGACGCGGAGATCAGCGAGCTCGTCCGCAAGGCCGCGCACACCGTCTACCACCCGGCCGGCACCTGCCGCATGGGCGCCGCCGACGACGCCCTCGCCGTCGTCGACCCCGAGCTGCGCGTCCGCGGCCTTGCGAACATCCGCATCGCGGACGCGTCCGTCTTCCCGACGATGCCCGCCGTGAACCCGATGATCGGAGTCCTGATGGTGGGGGAGAAGTGCGCCGAAATGCTTGCGGCAGGCCCCGGCACCGGGGGTGACCCCCGATGAGCGGCAATAACGCCGGCACCGGCGCCCCGGCCGTCTTCAGCGTCCGCAACCTGTGGAAGGTCTTCGGTCCGAAGGCCGACCGCGTCCCCGGCAGCGAACTCGCCGCGCTCTCCCCCGAGGAACTGCGCGAGCAGACCGGCTGCACCGTCGCCGTCCGCGACGTCTCCTTCGACGTCCGCCAGGGCGAGGTCTTCGTCGTCATGGGCCTGTCCGGCTCCGGCAAGTCCACGCTCGTCCGCTGCCTGACCCGGCTCATCGAGCCGACCTCCGGCACCATCGCCATCGACGGCGAGGACGTGTGCGGCATGGACAAGGGCGCCCTGCGCGACCTGCGCCGCCACCGCGCGGCCATGGTCTTCCAGCACTTCGGGCTGCTGCCGCACCGCTCCGTCCTCGACAACGTCGCCTACGGCCTGGAGATCCAGGGCGTCGGCAAGGCCGAACGCCGCGCCAAGGCCGCCGAGATGGTGGAGAAGGTCGGCCTCGCCGGCCTGGAGGACCGCCGCCCCGGCCAGCTCTCCGGCGGCCAGCAGCAGCGCGTGGGCCTCGCCCGCGCCCTCGCCGCCGACCCCGAGGTCCTCCTCTTCGACGAGCCGTTCAGCGCCCTCGACCCGCTCATCCGCCGCGACATGCAGGAAGAGGTCGTCCGCCTGCACCGCGACGAGGGCCGCACCATGGTCTTCATCACCCACGACCTGTCCGAGGCGCTGCGCCTCGGCGACCGCATCGCGCTCATGCGCGGCGGCCGCGTCGTGCAGTGCGGCACCCCCGAGGAGATCGTGGGCTCCCCGGCGGACGACTACGTGCGCGACTTCGTCCGGGACGTCCCGCGCGAACAGGTCCTCACCGTGCGGCGCGCCATGCGCCCCGCCGCCGCGGACGAGTCGGAGACGGGCGAGTCCCTCGACCCGACGACGACCGTCGCCGAAGCGATCGAGACGGTGGCCCGCACGGGCACCCCGGCCCGCGTCATCGAGGGCGGCCGCTGCGTCGGCGTCGTCGACCACCGCAGCCTGCTGGGCGTGGTCGCGGGTCTGGACGCCGGCCCCGCCGGCGAAAGGACGGCGGCATGACCGTACACACAGCCTCGCCGCAGATGAAGACGGCACCGCCGGGCCGCGACGCCTCGGCGCCGCACCCCGCGGTCCTCGCCCTCCGCGCCCTGTGGGCCCGGCCCGCCGCCCGCAAGCTGCTCATTCTCGCCGCCGCCGCGGCCGTCCTCGTGCCCGTGGCCGCGGCCACCCACGGCAGCGGCACCTGGCCGTCCGCGTTCACCGTCGACCTGACCAAGCCCCTCACCGGGGCCAGCGACTGGATCATCGACAACCGCGACAGCCACTGGGCCTTCCTCTACTTCTTCGGGCACGTCAGCGGCGCGATCATCGGCGCCGTGCACGCCGTCTACACCGTCCTCCTGGCCCTCGGCTGGGCCGGAGTGACGGCGGCGGCCGCGCTGCTCGCCTGGCGGGTCGCCGGCGCACGGGTCGCCGTCATCGCCCTCGCCTCGTTCGCCGCCTGCGGCCTCCTCGGCATGTGGGTGCCCACCATGCGCACCCTCGCCCTGATGATCGTCGCGGTGGCGGTGTCCGTCGCCGTCGGCGCGCTCCTCGGCCTCGCCGCGGGCCTGTCGGACCGCACGTTCCGGGCCCTGCGGCCCGTCCTCGACACCATGCAGGCGCTGCCCGCCTTCGCGTACCTGCTGCCCGTCGTCCTCGTCTTCGGCATCGGCGTGGCGCCCGCCGTCCTCGCGACCGTCGTCTACGCCGCCCCGCCCATGGCCCGCCTCACCGCGCTCGGCCTGCGCTCCACCGACCGGGGCGTCCTGGAGGCCGTGGAGTCGCTCGGCGCGACCGGGCGGCAGCGCCTGCTGACGGCCCGGCTGCCGCTCGCCCGGCGCGAGCTGCTCCTGGGCGTCAACCAGACCATCATGATGGCCCTGTCCATGGCCGTCATCGCGTCCGTCATCGGCGCGGACGGCCTGGGAGACCGCGTCTACCAGGCCCTGTCCACGGTCGACGTGGGCAGCGCCCTGGCAGCCGGCATCCCGATCGTCCTCCTGGCGATCGTCCTGGACCGCACGACGGCGGGCGCGGCTTCGCCGTCACCTCGCCGGTTGTGGGCAGGCGTTCCGCAGGCTGGGGGCACCCCCGGCCGAAGGCTGGGGGAGGGTGGGCACAACCAGCGACGGGCCCGCACCCGGCGGACGACCGCATGGCTCGCGGCCCTGGCCGCGGTCGCCACGGCTGCCCTCGCCACGGGCGACAAGCCCTGGCCCGACACCTGGACGGTGGCGATCGCCGCCCCGGTGAACGACGCCAAGGACTGGATGGTCGACCACCTCTACACCGGCCTCCCCGGCATCGGCGGCACCGCCGACCTCGCCGCCCACTACACCACCTGGGTCCTCGACCCCCTCCGCGACGGCCTCCAGGCCCTCCCCTGGTGGGGCGCCCTCCTCCTCGTGGCCGCCCTCGCCTGGCTGATCGGCACGTGGCGCACGGCCCTGACGGCAGTCCTCTCGCTCGCCGCGATCGGCGTGCTGGGCCGCTGGGAGCTGTCCATGGACACGCTGTCGCAGGTGGTGGCCGCGGTGGCGGTCACGCTCGTGCTCGGCTTCGCGATCGCCGTGCCCGCCGCGCGCAGCCCGCGCGTGGAGCGGCTGCTGCGCCCGGTCCTGGACGTCTTCCAGACCATGCCGCAGTTCGTGTACCTGATCCCCGTCGTGGCCCTGTTCGGCGTCGGCCGGGCCCCGGCCGCCGCGGCCGCGATCGTGTACGCGCTGCCCGCCGTCGTCCGCATCGCGAGCGAGGGCCTGCGCCGGGTGAACCCGGGCGCGATGGAGTCGGCCCGCTCGCTGGGCGCGACCGGCGGCCAGCAGCTGCGCCAGGTGCAGTTCCCGCTGGCGCGCCCGCAGCTGCTGCTCGCGGTCAACCAGGCCGTGGTGCTGGTGCTGTCCGTCGTCATCATCGGCGGTCTCGTGGGCGGCGGCGCGCTGGGCTACGAGGTCGTGTTCGGCCTCGCGCAGGGCGACCTGGCCACCGGCCTGACCGCGGGCGTGGCCATCGCCTGCCTGGGGCTGATGCTCGACCGGGTCACCCAGCCGACGAAGGGAGCGCGTGATGGCGCGTAAGACGATGACGGCGGTCTCCGCGCTGTGCGTCGTGGCCGCCGCCGCCACGGCCACCGGCTGCGGCGCGGCCGACATGACCAAGCAGGCGTCCCCGTACGCGGACGCGGTGGGCACGAAGTCCGTGACGCTGTCCGTGCAGTCCTGGGTGGGCGCGCGGGCCAACACGGCCGTCGCCAAGTACTTGCTGGAGCACGAGCTGGGCTACCGCGTCGACACCGTGCAGGTGGACGAGGTGCCCGCGTGGGACGCGCTCAGCCAGGGCCGCGTCGACGCGATCATGGAGGACTGGGGCCACCCGGAGCAGGAGAAGCGGTACGTCGAGGACAAGAAGACGATCGCCCCCGGCGGCGACCTCGGCGTCACCGGCCACATCGGCTGGTGGGTGCCCAAGTACTTCGCGGACGCCCACCCCGACGTCCTCGACTGGCGGAACCTCAACAAGTACGCGGCGCAGCTGCGCTCGCCCGAGAGCAGCGGCAAGGGCCAGCTCCTGGACGGCTCGCCGTCGTACGTCACGAACGACAAGGCGCTCGTCGCGAACCTCGGCCTGGACTACAAGGTCGTGTTCGCGGGCTCCGAGGCGGCGCAGATCACGCAGCTGCAGCAGTCCGCCAAGGAGAAGAAGCCGTTCCTGACCTACTGGTACGAGCCGCAGTGGCTGTTCAACGAGGTCCCGATGGTGGAGGTGAAGCTGCCCCCGTACACGCAGGAGTGCGCGGACAAGGGGGCGAAGGACCCGTCGGCGGTCGACTGCGCCTACCCCACGACGTCGCTGAAGAAGTTCCTCAACGCGGACTTCACGCGGAAGGGCGGCAAGGCGGCCCGGTTCCTGAAGAACTTCGCGTGGTCGAAGAAGGACCAGAACGCCGTCGCCCAGATGATCGCCGAGGACAAGCTGAGCGCGGACGAGGCGGCGAAGCGGTGGGTGAAGGAGAACCCGGAGGTCTGGAAGAAGTGGCTGCCGTGAGCTGATCATTGAGCAGTGACCGAGCGGCACCGGTACCCCCGCGACCGGTGCCGTTCGCACGTTCTCTCCGGCCGGTCCTCAGACCGCGTACGCGCCCGGGCCGAGGCCGGTCGTCACGCCGATCCGGTTCCACGCGTTGATGGTCGTGATCATGGCGATGAGCTGGGCGAGTTCCTGCTGCGGGAAGTGCTTCGCGGCCCGGTCGTACACCTCGTCGGACACGCCGCCGGGCAGCAGGGTGACCGCCTCGGTCAGGGCGAGCGCCGCCTGCTCCTTCTCGGTGTAGAGGCCGGGGGCCTCGTGCCAGGCGTTGAGGAGGTAGATGCGCTCCTCGGACTCGCCGAGCTTGCGGGCGTCCTTGGTGTGCATGTCCAGGCAGAAGGCGCAGCGGTTGAGCTGCGAGGCGCGGATCTTGACCAGCTCGATGAGGGAGGTCTCCAGGCCCTTCCGGGCGGCCCGCTCCAGGCTCAGCATGGCCTTCCCGACCTCGGGGGCGACCTCGTGGAGCAGCATGCGGGGGGCGTGGTGGTGGCCGGTGACCTGTGCGTTCGTGTTCGCGTTCGTGTTCGTCATGCCTACGACACTAGGGCGCGGGCAGCCCACAGGTATGGTCCATTCCCATGGAGAAATCATGGGCCACTTCGGGGGCCGCGCCGGAGCCGGGCCCGGCCGCCGGTGACGGTGCGGGCGCGGACTTCCACCTGGACCTGAGCGGGCCCGGCGGCGTGCGCGCGTCCCTGATCCGCGCCCTGCGCGAGGCGGTCCGCGGCGGGCGGCTCGCGCCCGGCAGCCGGCTGCCGTCCTCCCGCACGCTC
>NZ_PXWG01000180.1 GCF_003011965.1 Streptosporangium nondiastaticum | reverse complement strand
GGGCCCGAGGCCCGCGCCGTGCGGCGCCGGCCCCCTGAGCTGGCCCGGCACTCCGCCGCCGTCCTGCCCGACCGTGCCGAGATCGGCATCGATCAGCAGCACATCGAAGCGGCGCCCCTCGGCCGCCGCCCGCTCCAGCGCGCGCAGCGCCGCCGGCCCGCTGCCGGCCGCCGAGACCTCCACGTCCTGCTCGGCCGCGAGGGCGGCGGCGAGCGACTCGGCGAAGATGCGGTGGTCGTCGACCACCAGTACCCGAATACGTGCCACTGCCACCCCCATATTCCCGGGCGGCGGTCAGTGCGGGTACGGCGCCCGGTCCGGGGCCGCCACACACCGCACGGCCGCCGCCGCACTTGTTGACATCCACCCCGCCCCGGGCGTCGTACCTGCCTGTCTCGCCCCCTGATCAGCGCCGGCCCCCACCGACGCTGTGCATCAGCGTACGGCGGGGGTCCCGCAACGGAAGCCGATTGGCAAAACTGCTCGACCCGCCTGTTTATGGTGAGCTTTCTGTTCAGTATTGAGGCAGTGAACGACGTGGAACGACGCGAAGTTGACCATGCCCGACTGCACGATCGGGGAGGACCCTCCGGCGCGGGTTCACCCCTCACCTCGGAGCACCCGCCGCGCACCGCCGCCCGCCACCGCTGCGAAGACCCGCGGCGGACGGTGCCCGGCCGCCGCGAAGGCCTCCGTCACGGCCTCGCCGACCGCGTCCGCCGCGCCCTCCTCCACGAGCGCCAGCGCGGAGCCGCCGAACCCCGCGCCGGTCATCCGCGCCCCGAGCGCGCCCGCTTCGTTCGCGACCGCGACGGCCAGGTCGAGCTCCGGGCAGGAGACGGCGAAGTCGTCGCGGAGGGAGGCGTGCCCGGCGGTCAGCAGCGGCCCGGCCTTGCGCGGCTCGCCCGCGGCGAGGAGCGCCACGACCTCCCGTACGCGCTCGCCCTCGGTCACGACGTGCCGCACCAGGGGCCGCAGGGACACGTCGCCGAGCTCGCCCAGCGCGTCCCCCAGCCGCCCGTACGGCACGTCCCGCAGGGCCCGTACGCCCAGGGCCCGCGCCGCCGCCTCGCAGCCCGCCCGCCGTGCCGCGTAGGCGCCGTCCGCCAGGGCGTGCCGGACGCGGGTGTCCACGACGAGCAACCGCAGCCCTCGGGCGGCCAGGTCGAAGGGCACCTGCCGCAGCGCGAGACCGCGGGTGTCGAGGTGGAGGGCGTGGCCGGCGGTGCAGCAGGCGGAGGCCATCTGGTCCATGACGCCGCAGGGGACGCCCACGAAGGCGTTCTCGGCGCGCTGGGCGAGCCGTGCGAGGGCGGGGCGCTCGCACACCGCCCCGTGCAGCTCGGTGAGCGCCAGGGCTGTGGCGACCTCCAGGGCGGCGGAGGACGACAGCCCGGCGCCCGCCGGCACGTCGCTCTCCACGTACACGTCCGCCCCGCCGACCGGCAGGCCCGCCTCGCGCAGCGCCCAGGCGACGCCCGCCGGGTAGGCGGCCCAGCCCTTCACGGCGCCGGGTGCGAGGGCGGCCGGGGACAGTTCGGCCGCGCCGCCCGGCGTCTCGCGCGAGCGCAGCCGCAGCACGCCGTCCGTACGGGCCGCGGCGGCCACGCGCGTGCAGTGCGGGAGGGCGATCGGCAGGACGTGGCCTTCGTTGACGTCCGTGTACTCGCCGATGAGGTTGACGCGGCCGGGCGCGGCCCAGACGCCTTCGGGGGCGTACCCGTAGCAGCGCTCGAAGCCCTCGGCCGCGCCGTTCGCCGCCGCGGTCACTGTTCGGGCCCGCGGCGCGCGAACTCCCAGGCGTCGGCGACGATCCCGGCGAGGTCCGGGCGGCGCGGGGTCCAGCCGAGGGTCTCGCGGGCGCGTTCGGCGGAGGCCACGAGGACGGCCGGGTCGCCGGGGCGGCGCGGCGCGGCGGTCTGCGGCACGGGGTGACCGGTGACCTTGCGGACGGTCTCGATGACCTCGTGGACGGAGAAGCCGTTGCCGTTGCCCAGGTTGCAGATGAGGTGTTCGCCGTCGCGTGCGGCGGAGAGCGCGAGGAGGTGGGCCTCGGCGAGGTCGGCGACATGGATGTAGTCGCGGACGCAGGTGCCGTCCGGGGTCGGGTAGTCGTCGCCGTAGACGGCGATCGCCTCGCGCTCGCCGCGGGCCACCTGCAGGACGAGCGGGATCAGGTGCGTCTCGGGGGCGTGCCGCTCGCCGTAGCGGCCGTACGCGCCCGCGACGTTGAAGTAGCGCAGGGAGACGGCGGCCAGGCCGTGGGCGGCGCACTCGCCGCCGATCATGTGGTCGACGGCGAGCTTGGTGGCGCCGTAGGGGTTGGTGGGGGCCGTGGGAGCGTCCTCGGTGATGGGGACGGCGGCCGGTTCGCCGTAGGTGGCGGCCGTGGAGGAGAAGACGAGGGTGCGCACGCCGGCGTCGCGCATGGCGGCCAGCAGGTCGGCGGTGCCGCCGACGTTGTTGCGCCAGTACGGCTCGGGGTCGGCGACGGACTGGCCGACCTGCGAGAAGGCCGCGAAGTGCAGCACGGCGTCGTAGGAGCTGTCGAGCCACTGCCCGGCGTCCTGCACGCGGCCGCGGATGAAGGCCGCGCCCTCGGGGACGGCGGCCCGGTGCCCGGTCGAGAGGTCGTCGAGGACGGTCACGGCGTGCCCGGCGGCCAGCAGATGCGCCGCCACGACGCTCCCGACGTAGCCCGCGCCACCCGTGACCAGGCACTTCCTGCTGCTCTCGCTCATTCGCTCGCTACCTCTCGCAGTCGCTCCGCCGCGGTCTCGGGCGGCACATCGTTGATGAACACGTTCATGCCGGATTCGGAACCCGCGAGGAACTTCAGCTTTCCGGGAGCCCGGCGGACGGTGAAGAGCTCCAGGTGGAGCGCGAATTCATCCCTGCGGGGGTCCTGGAACGGCGCCTGGTGCCAGGCGGAGACGTACGGAGTGGGCGGCTGGTCCGTGCCGAAGATCCGGTCGAACCGGCGCAAGAGTTCCAGGTACACCTGTGGGAACTCTGTGCGGGCCGCGTCGTCCAGGGCGAGCAGGTCGGGCACGCGGCGGCGGGGGTAGAGGTGCACCTCGTAGGGCCAGTGGGCGGCGTACGGCACGAAGGCCGTCCAGTGCCCGGCGGCGAGGACGACGCGGCGGCCGTCCTCGTGCTCGGCCGCGACGGTGTCGTCGAAGAGGTTGCGCCCGCCCGTGCGGGCCGCGTGGGCGGCGGCCGAGGCGAGCATGCGCTCGGTGCGCGGGGCGACGAACGGGTACGCGTAGATCTGGCCGTGCGGGTGGCCGAGGGTCACGCCGATCTCCTCGCCCCGGTTCTCGAAGCAGAACACCTGCCGCACGGAGGGCAGCGCGGCGAGTTCAGCGGTGCGGTCGGTCCAGGCGGCGAGGACGAGGGCGGCGCGGTCGTCGCCGAGGGCGGCGAAGGAGGCGTGGTGGTCGGAGGTGAAGCAGACGACTTCGCAGCGGCCGGCCGCCTCGCCGGCGAGGGAGGGGAAGCGGTTCTCGAAGACGGCGACCTCGTAGTCGGAGGCGGGAATCTCCGTGGGGCGGCCGGGACTTGAGGGGCACAAGGGGCACGCTTCCGCGGGTGGGAGGAAGGTGCGGGTCTGGCGGTGGGAGGCGATGACGACGTCGTCGCCGAGGACGGGGTCGTGGCGGATTTCGGTGGTGGTGGCAACGGGGGGAAGGGGGCGGGGGTCGTCCGCGGGCTCGCGTATGACGTCGCCGTCGAGGTCGTAGTAGATCAGCTCGCGGCCGTCGGCGAGCTTGGTTGCCGTCTTCCTCACGGGGCGCGGTGGGCTCACGGGGGTCTTTCTCCCCACCCCGCCCCGTTGAAAATCTTTAGCCCGTCCGGCGATTGAGGACCGCTACGGGCCCCTCGGTGGCGGCACCGGGCCCGCCCCCGCCGCGCGGTCCAGCAAACCGGTGCGCGCAGCGAGCGCCGCCGCCTCCAAGCGCGACCCCACCCCCAGCTTCATCAGCACCCGCTGCACATGCGTCCGCGCCGTGCTCGGCGCTATCCCCATGCCCGCCGCGATCAGTCGCGTGTCCTCCCCCTCGGCGACCCGGACGAGGACCTCGACCTCCCGCGGGGTGAGGAGCTGCAGCAGCCTCGCCCCTTCGTCGTCGGGCTGGGCCGCGGGGTTGAGCAGCTCCGTGAACGCGCCCTGGAGGAGCTGAGGATCGACCGCCGCCTCCCCCGCCCGCGCCTTCATCATGGCGCGCTCAACGCCTTCGATCCGTTCGTTGTGCCGCACGTAGCCGGACGCGCCGGCGGCGAAGGCCGCGGCGATGCCGAGCGGGCTCGGCACCGGGCCGAGCACGACGACGGCCACCTGCGGGCGGTCCCGCTTGATGCGGACGACGGGGTCGAAGACCCCCGGCTCGGCGGGTGTGGCAGTGCCCAGCAGGCACACTTCGGGTGCGCGGCTCACCACCAGATCGGCGGCGCCCGCGCTCGGCGCGGCCGCGGCCAGGACCCGGTGCCCGCGCAGCTTCAGGGCCGAGGCGAGCGCCTCGGCCAGCAGTCGGTGATCATCGACCACCATGAGCCGCACGCCCATGCGCTTGCCCCCTGTCGCCCCGCGTACGTCTCTACGTCTCCTTGTCGACCCCTCGACCCCGGAAGCTACACGCTTGTTCGACGTTGCGCGCCCCTTACCGGTGAGAAGTCCCCCGGAATGCCGAAATCCCTGCCAATCACGTGTACTTCGCGACTGAAACGGATCGTTCAGGCGCGGCAGCGCGACGAGCAGGGATACGACGGTTACGACTTCAATTGTGCTTGATCACGGCGCCAAGCGGTCGGAAACCGCTGTACGGACGACGCCGTGATCATTTGACGTCAACACGGGCGTCAGCCGTCCGCTCAGCTTCCGCCGAAGGCCATCAGCGTGTACTGCTTCCCCAGATCGACCGAAGAGGCGCGGTGCGCGTACTTCGTGCCGAGGAAGAGCCGGCCCTGGGCCCACAGGCCCAGCTGGAAGTCGGGCGACAGCTCCCGCTCCGGGCGGGACGTTTCGTCAGCGTTCTTCAGCAGCACGTCGGCCTTGTACGTCTTCGGGTCGATGCGCAGCACCTTGCCGCCGGCGTTGTAGGTCGGGATCTGGTACCCGATCGGGTAGCCGTCCTGGTCCACGCCGAGGGGCACCAGGGTGGAGCCGGCGGTGCCGTCCGTCTTGCCCTTGGTCTGGCCGGTGGCCAGGTCGAAGGCGACGATCTCGTTGACCCGGCCGGCCTGGTTCGGGTCGCCGGAGGAGTGGTCCGCGGTCGGCATGTAGAGCGTGTCCTTGGTGATGGACAGCTTGGTGCAGCCCTCGACCTCGGTGGACGGGCAGCGCGGCTCGTACTTGCCGTTGTCCGTGGAGATCTTGCTGCGCAGCTTGCCGTCCTTGGCGCTGTCGTCGACGACGAAGAAGTCGGACGCGCCGTTGCCCGTGCTGCCGCCGGCGTTGACGGCGACGACGAGGGGCTCGGTGGAGGCGATGTGCGGCCAGCTCAGACCGGGCGGCATCTGGTACGAGGACTTCACGGCGCCCGTCTTGGGGTCGAGCGTCTGGATCTTGACGATGCCGCGCTCGATGTCACCGCAGCGGCGCACGGCGACGAGCTTGCTGCCGCCGCCGTAGCCGCCGTCGCGGCAGTCGTCGCCGTCGGCCTTCGGGGCCCACAGCTCCTTGCCGTCCGCCAGCGACCAGGCGGCTCCGCCGCTGAGGCCGCCCGCGGCGACCGTGCCGCCGCCGATGGTGACCTCGGAGAAGGTCACGTCGCGGTCGCCGGACTTGGCCGTCTTCTGCCAGAGCTTGGTGCCCTTGTTGACGTCGAAGGCGATGACCTGGGTGCAGGGGCCGCCGTACTTCTTCTCCGCGCTGGGCTTGCCGTCGCTGACGAGGATGACGGCCTTGCCGTCGTCGGTGGCCTTCGGGCTCGCCCAGCAGATGGCGCCGTCGAGCGGGAGCTCCCACTTCTTGCCGCCGGACAGGCCGTAGCCGACGACCTTGTAGACGTCGCCCTTGGCGACGACCTGGTCGGTGGCCCACATGCCGTTCATGTTGACGAGGTCGTCGACCTTCTCCTGCTCGACGTTGAACAGGAGCTTGCCGTCGACGGTCTTGGGCTTGCCGCCACCGCCTCCGCCGCCGCCCTTGGTGCCGCCGTTGCCTCCGCCGCCGGTCTGGCCGTTGCTGGCGACGTTGGTCTCGTCCTTGTCGCCGCCGCTGGTGGCGAACCAGACGCCGCCGCCGACGAGGACGAGGACGGCCGCCACGGAGCCGGCGATGACCGCCATGCGCTTCTTCTTGGCGGCGTCACCGCCGTTGCCGCCGTTGCCGCCGGGCGCACCGGGGTACTGACCCGGGGCGCCGTACGGGCCGGGCTGCTGCGGGTAGGCGTTGTACTGCGGGTACCCCTGCGCGGGCTGCTGGCCCGGGCCCGGGTAGCCGTAACCGCCCTGAGGCGCGGTCTGCGGCGCGGCGGGCGGCGGGGGCGGCGGCGTCTGCGGGTATCCGTAGCCGGGCTGCCCCGCCGGCGGCGGCCCGGGCGGACCGAGCGGGGGCGCGGGCGGGCCCTGCGGGGTTGCCTGCGGCGGCTGCGGGGCAGCCTGCGGTGCTGCCTGCGGCGGCTGGGGCGCCGGAGGGCTCACCGCGGGCTGAGCGGGCTGCGTGGGCGCGTGCTGCTGCGGCGGATAGCCGTACGAGGGGCTGGGTGCCCCGAAGCCCTGCGGCGGCTGGTTGGGCGGCTGGGGCGGGGGCGGTGTTGACATCAGCTTTCCTCGTTGCGGCGGGGCTGGCGGATGTTCTTTTTATCACCCGGTACTGACGGGACACGGGTCGATACCGGCCCGTGACGAGACTGTTGCCGCCGCCGGACACCCTTGGCGGGCGGCCTCGCCACGATTTGCCCCGCCGCGACGGTGATCAGCCACAACGGCGGTAATCGGCGGTGCCGGACGCACCTGAGCGGGTTCCGGCACCGCCGGATGCGGCCGTTGTGGCTGATCACCGCGGCGGCGGATTCAAGGGCGCAGGCGCGTCCTTGACCTGCCGACGGCGACAGGAGGTTCCGGCGCCGCCGGATGCCGCCGTTGTGGCTGCTCGCCGCCGCGGCGGAAGTGAAGGGGCCGGCCCCTTCACCCGATCGCCACGACGGCGAGGGTCCGGCGGAATCCGGAAGCACCGGCACAGGCACGTGCCCCGTCATCCGCCGGAACGGCTACGCGTCCTCCGCCAGTTCCAGCCAGCGCAGTTCCAAGTCGTCGCGCTCGCCCGCCAGCTCCCGCAGCTCCGCGTCCAGCTTGGCCACTGCCTCGAAGTCGGTCGCCTGTTCGGCGATCTGCGCGTGGAGCTTCGCTTCCTGCTCGCTGATGCGATCCAGGCGGCGCTCGATCTTCTGCAGTTCCTTCTTCGCGGCGCGCGCGTCCGCGGCGGACTTCTGCGCCGGCGCACCCGCCGCCGGGGCGGCCGCGGCCGGAGCCGCGGCGGGCGCGGCGGCCTCGATCACGCGCTGCCGCCGCTCCAGGTACTCGTCCAGGCCGCGCGGCAGCATCCGCAGTGCCCGGTCGCCGAGCAGCGCGTACACCTTGTCGGTGGTGCGCTCGACGAAGTACCGGTCGTGGCTGATGACGATCATCGAGCCGGGCCAGCCGTCGAGGAGGTCCTCCAGCTGGGTGAGGGTCTCGATGTCGAGGTCGTTCGTCGGCTCGTCGAGGAAGAGGACGTTGGGCTCGTCCATCAGCAGGCGCAGGATCTGCAGCCGGCGGCGCTCACCGCCGGACAGGTCGCCGACCGGCGTCCACTGCTTCTCCTTCGTGAAGCCGAACTTCTCGCACAGCTGTCCCGCGGTCATCTCGCGGCCCTTGCCGAGGTCGACGCGGTCGCGGACCTGCTGCACGGCCTCCAGCACCCGCTTGGCCGGGTCGAGTTCGCCGACCTCCTGCGAGAGGTAGGCCAGCTTGACGGTCTTGCCGACGACGACCTTGCCGCCCGCCGGCTGCTTCTCGCCCTCGGTGGCGGCCGCCTCCGCGAGCGCGCGCAGCAGCGAGGTCTTGCCCGCGCCGTTGACGCCGACGAGGCCGATGCGGTCGCCCGGGCCGAGCTGCCACGTCAGGTGCTTGATGAGCTCCTTGGGCCCGGCCTGGATGGAGACGTTCTCCAGGTCGAACACGGTCTTGCCGAGGCGCGAGCTCGCGAACTTCATCAGCTCGGCGCTGTCGCGCGGCGGCGGCACGTCCGCGATCAGCTCGTTCGCGGCCTCGATGCGGAACCGCGGCTTGCTCGTGCGGGCCGGGGCGCCGCGGCGCAGCCAGGCCAGCTCCTTGCGCATCAGGTTCTGCCGCTTCGCCTCTTCGGTCGCGGCGATGCGCTCGCGCTCGGCGCGCGCGAAGACGTAGTCGCTGTAGCCGCCCTCGTACTCGTGGACGACGCCGCGCTGCACGTCCCACATGCGCGTGCACACCTGGTCCAGGAACCAGCGGTCGTGCGTGACGCAGACCAGCGCGGAGCGGCGCTGCTGCAGGTGGCGGGCGAGCCAGGAGATGCCCTCGACGTCGAGGTGGTTCGTGGGCTCGTCCAGGACGATCATGTCCTGGTCGGCGATCAGCAGCTTGGCGAGCGCGATGCGGCGGCGCTCGCCACCCGACAGCGGGCCGATCACCGTGTCCAGGCCGTCGGCGAAGCCGGGCAGGTCGAGCCCGCCGAAGAGGCCCGTGAGCACGTCGCGGATCTTCGCGCTGCCCGCCCACTCGTGGTCCGCCAGGTCGCCGATCACCTCGTGCCGGATGGTCGCGGCCGGGTCGAGCGAGTCGTGCTGCGTGAGCACGCCGAGGTGCAGACCGCCGGCGTGCGTGACGCGCCCCTTGTCCGCCTCCTCCAGCTTGGCGAGGATCCGGATGAGGGTGGTCTTGCCGTCACCGTTGCGGCCGACCACACCGATCCGGTCGCCCTCGTTCACGCCGAGGGAGATGCCGTCGAGCAGTGCACGGGTGCCGTACACCTTGTCGACGGCTTCCAGATTGACGAGGTTGGCTGCCATGCCGCTCCTTGCGTGGGGTTCCTGGCTTCCAGGATCCCATGCCTGCCGGAAAGCCCGGCGGGGGCGGGGTCAGGCGCGGGCCGCCTCCACCGGGCGGGACCGCAGCGCCCACCAGGTGGGGACCAGGGTCGCCGCCAGCGTCAGGGCGAGCCCCGTGCCGATCACCGTCACGGCGATCTCCGGCGGCCCGGAGATCGTCCCCGCGCCGCCCAGCGCGTAGCCGAACGGCACGAGCGTGCTCGCCGCGGCCACGCCGCCGAGGAGCAGGCCCACCACGGCCACCAGGCCGCCCTCCACCGTCATCATCCGCAGCACCTGTCCCCGCGTCGCCCCCGTGAGCCGCTGCAGCGCGAACTCCTTGCGGCGGTTGCCGACGGCGACGGCGGTCGTGTTGACGACGGACAGTGCCGTGTACGCGACGAGCATCCCGATGATCAGGTAGTTGACGGACGCCTGGGTACGGCTGCCCTGCGCGTGCGCGGTCATCAGCGCGTCCCGGTCCGTGACCTTCAGCCCCGGGTGCTGCGCCACGAACGCGGTGAGGTCAGCCGTCAGCCGGTCCCCGGCGCCGGGCGCCGCCCGGACGAGGAGCTGGGCCGGCAGCCCGGCGGTGGTGTGCGGGGCGAGCAGCTCGGCGCTGGTCAGCGCGGTGTCGAAGCCTTCGCGCCCGTTGAACAGCGCCACGACTCGTACGTCCGCCCGCTCGCCGTCGCCCATCCGCAAGGTGATCGTGTCCCCCACGGTGCGGTGCATGCGGTGCGCGACAGCCTCCGGCAGGGCGACCGCGTTGCCCCGCAGGGCGTCCAGGCTGCCCGCGCTGGGGGTGATGTTGAGGGTCTGCGCGGCGCCCTCCGCGCTCACTCCCTGCAGCGGCAGGCCCTTCTTGTTCTCGTCCCCGTCGTGCGGCTGCTCGGTGTGCGCGGCGCTGGTCACGTACGCGCTCGCGGCGGAGACGGACGGCAGCGTCCGGATGTGTGCGAGGAGGGCCGGGTCCACGCCGCCCGCGGCGGAGGTGAGGACGGCGTCGGCCCGCAGGTTGTCCGCGAAGGCCTTGTCGGCCATGGCGGCCGTCGTGGTCTGCAGGTACAGGTTCCCTGTGGCGATGGCGCTGGCCAGCATGACCGGAGTGGCGACGGCGGCCAGCTTGGCCGTACGGGCACGGCAGTTGAGGGCGGCGAGGCGGCCGGCGGGGCCGGTGAGGAGCCGTACGGGCCAGTGGAGGAGAAGGGTGACGGCTTTGGCGAACCAAGGGCCGAGGAGGGCGAGCGCGATCGCACAGCACATCACCGTCGGGCCTGCGGTGCTGGCAGCGACCGGGCCGCGCAGGACGAGCGCGGTGACGAGAGTGAGGGCGATCGTTCCGGCGAGGAACAGCAGCCCCGCAGCGATCCGTACGGGGTGCAGGCCGGGCGCCTGAACCGCCGCCTCCCCGAGTGCCTGGACGGGCTTCGCGCGCACCGCCCGCGCACTGCCGAGCAGGCCGCCGAGGACGGCGGTGAGGAGCAGCGCCCCGTAGGCGGGCAGGGCCGGGATCCAGCCCTGAGTGAAGACGACCGTGTCCGCGATCATGCCGCTGTCCACGAGGGTGTCGTAGAGGACCCGGCCTGCGACGGGCCCGGCGAACCACGCCGCGGCGCCCGCCAGCGCCATGACCATGAGCGTCTCCCCGAGCAGCATCCGGCGGAGCTGGCGGGTCGTCGTGCCGATCGCCCGCAGGAGCGCCAGTTCACGGCTGCGCTGCTGCGCCGACAGGGCGACGGTCCCGGCGACGACGAACGCCGCGACGAGGATGACGAGCCCGCCGACGACGCCGGAGAGCGCGACCAGGTCGTCGCCGCCCTGCAGTACCTCGGGGTGCTCTACGGCACCCCGGTCGTCCCCGGAGAGGAGAGTGACGGGCGTCTGGTCGGCGAGGGCTTCGGTGATGCCCTTGCGGACGGCGTCCTCGTGCGCGCCGGGGGCGAGAGTGACGGCGATGTCGGCGACGGTGTCCGGACGACCGGAGAGGCGGGCCGCGTCCTGCGCGGAGAAGAAGAGGGTTGCCTGGGGCACGCCCTGCGCCGCGGCGACCCCGCTCACCCGGTAGCTGGCGGAGCCGCCGTGCGCGGCGATACGGACCCGGTCGCCTGTGCGGGCGCCTGTGCGGCGGGCGGTGCCGTCGTCCACGACGACCTCGCCGCGGGCGGGGGCGTTACCGGTGGTGAGGGCGTACGGGGTGAGAGCGGCGGACTCCCAGCCGTGGGCTTGGACCTTGGTCTCCGCGGCCCCGCCGAGGACGGCGGCGTCGAAGGTGCGCTCACCGGTGGCCGTCCGGACGCCGGGCACGGCCCGCACCTTGTCGACGAGGTCGGCCGGAATCTCCACCCGCTCGGGCAGCGTGGTCTTCTTCTTGTGTTTCTTGCTGGTGGCGACCGCGTGGGTGCGGTCGCCGGTGACGAGCAGCTCCGCCGCTGCGAGGCGCTGCGGCGGCACGTTGTTGCGGATACCGGTCTCCATGAGACCCCCGCAGGCCATGACCAACGTCGCGCCGATGAACAGCGCGAGGAAGGTGGCGGCAAAGCCGCCGATTCTGTAGCGCAGCGAGCGCGCTGCGAGTTTGCCCATCACTGGGTTCACGCTATGGACGCGGGGCGTCCCGCCCCATGGGAACAGCGGGTCCTTTGGGGGTGGGGGTAGCCCTACCCGCCCGCCCGTGGAGAACCGGGTGGGCTGGGCGACGTGGTCCAGTGCCGGGTGCCGGGGGCTCCGGGGTGGGGGTC
>NZ_PXWG01000017.1 GCF_003011965.1 Streptosporangium nondiastaticum | reverse complement strand
ACCCTTCCCCGATGATGAAGGAGACACCCCCCATGCCCACGCCCGGCAAGGCCGTCCGCATCTCCGCACTCGGCATCGCACCCGTCACGCTCGGCTTCGCCCTCACCGCGCTGGCCGCGGGCCCGGCCGCCGCGCACGGCTCCATGACGGATCCGGTCAGCCGCGTCTCCGCCTGTTTCGCCGAGGGCCCGGAGCATCCGCGCTCGGCGGCCTGCAAGGCGATGGTCGCGGCCGGCGGCACCCAGCCGCTCTACGACTGGAACGAGGTCAACATCGGCACCGCCGCCGGCCGCCACCGCCAGATCATCCCGGACGGCAAGCTGTGCAGCGCCGGACGCGACAAGTACAAGGGGCTGGACGCGGCCCGCGCCGACTGGCCGGGGACGAAGCTCGTCCCGGGCAAACACACCTTCAAGTACCGGGCGACCGCCGCGCACCGCGGCACGTTCGAGCTGTACGTCACCAAGGACGGATACGACCCGCGGAAGCCCCTGAAGTGGTCGGACCTGGAGGCGAAGCCGTTCGCCAAGGTCACGAACCCGACGCTGAAGGACGGGACCTACTTCTTCGAAGGAACAATCCCGAAGAAGTCCGGCCGCCACCTGATCTACAGCATCTGGCAGCGCTCGGACAGCCCCGAGGCGTTCTACACCTGCTCCGACGTGGACTTCGGCGGGAAGGCGCCGGCTGCGAAGGCCGCTGCCGCCGCCGCGGCACCGGAGGCGTCCGCCCCGAGCGACGCGCAGATCACCGAGGACGCCGCCAAGTCGACCGTCGACCACGGCGGTCACGGCGGTGACGGCCCGGGCGAGGCGGGCCACGGCGGGAGCGGGCACGCCGAGAACGCGCACGCCATGGGCGGGCACGAGCCGCAGACGGCTGCGGCGAAGGGCGCCGACGCGCCCTCCGGCCCCTCCGCCCAGGGCGGCCGCCTGGCCGAGACGGGCGGCGACAGCCGCACGGCGATGCTGGCCGTCGCGGGCGCCGGGACCCTGGCCGCCGGTTCCGCGGCCCTCTTCCTGGCCGCACGCCGGCGCGCCGCCCGGAACCGGGCCTAGCCGGCCGCCGCCTTCCCCCGGGCCCGCTCCTGCCAGTAGTGCTCGATCTCCTCCAGGGAGCGTCCCGCCGTCTCCGGGACGCTCCGGGCCACGTACCACGCGGCCGCTGCGGACAGCACCGCGAAGACCGCGAACACGGAGCTGCCGATCGCCCCGAGCACGTCGGGGAAGGCCAGGGAGAAGACGAAGTTGAGCAGGTACTGGGCGAACGTCACCACCCCCATGCCGGCCGCCCGCGCCCGCAGCGGCAGCACCTCGGGACAGTACAGCCAGAACACGGGCCCGAGGCCGAACCCGAAGGCCAGGGTGTACGCGAACACGCACGCAACGGCGAGCGGGCCCGTGTCCGGGAAGAGGGCCAGCAGCACCATCGGGGGCGCCTGCGCGGCCAGGGAGGCGGTCAGCAGCCGTACCCTGCCGAGGCGTTCGATGAACGGCAGGGAGAGGGTAGTGGAGAGCACGAGCGCCGTGCCGACACAGTAGTTGGCCACCGTGCCGGCGCCGTCGCTGCCGCCGCCGGCCACGTGGGAGAAGATGACCGGCGCGTAGTACACCACCGCGTTGATCCCCGTGAAGACCTGGAAGAAGGTCAGCACCAGGGTGATGCGCAGCGCCGGACGGTACTCGCCCAGCAGATCGCGCAGGCCCGCATGCTGCCCCGCCAGGCCCGCCCGGATCCCGGCGACCTCCTCGTCCGCGATTCGCGGGCCGGCACGCAGCCTGCGCAGCACCCGGCGGGCCTCGTCCTCCCGGCCGCGCAGCATCAGCCAGCGCGGACCGGGCGGGGCGGCGGCCATCCCGGCGAGGAAGACCACCGCCGGGAGGGCTCCCAGCCCCAGCATCCACTCCCACGCGGAGGCCGCCGACAACGCGTGATCCGTCGCGTAGGCGAGCAGGATGCCGATGTTGACGGAGAGCTGGTACAGGGCGGTGATCCGGCCCCTCAGCTGCCTCGGCGCGAGCTCGCTCAGGTAGATCAGCCCGAACATGTTCGCCAGGCCGACCGCGAAGCCCAGGACGAACCGGGAAACCATCAGGACGGCCACATTCGGGGCGGTGCCGCAGCCGACCGAGCCGGCCACGAAGATCGCACCGGCCAGGATCAGCAGGTGCCGCCGGTCCCAGCGCCGCGCGGCCGGCGAACCGCCCACGATAGCGGGCAGCGCCCCGAGCAGCATCAGGCTGGTGACCAGGCCTTGCCCGGTGGAGTCCAGCCCGAACCTGTCGGTGAGGGGCCCGAGCGCCCCCGAGATCGCCCCGGCGTCGTAGCCGTACAGGATGCCCGACAGGCCGCCGAGCGCGGCCACGAAGTGCACCAGGCGCGGCACTTTCTCCCGCGGCCGGACAGTGGCGGCACGGGATCCGAGCTGTGCGTCGGTCATCGCCCCTCCAGCATCGGTGAGGATGCCGGGGCAGTCTGCCACCCGTGCGGCCTGCCGCGGCAGGCCGCAAACGGGCCTGTGCGGGCCTAGTGGCTCCGGGTGTTCAGAAAGCCGACGATGACGGCGCCCCACCAGCAGATCTGGGAGACGAGGGCGGTGGCTCCGCCCCAGGCCAGGATGCCCGTGGAGGGCGAGGCGGAGGCCTGCTCGGCCATGCGCCGGTTGAGGAGGCCCGCCTGCAGGCCGTTGAGGCTGAGGACGAGGACCATCACCAGCTTGGTGGCGGTCAGGGTGGCCGAGGGGTTGGGGTGGAGCAGTATGCCGCTGGCGACGAGGCCCACGAGACCGGCCCAGATGGGCGTGTGCAGGCGGCCTGCGCTGCCGAGGGCCTCACGGAGAGTGCAGCGGCCGGTCATCCACAGGAGCCCGTAGTAGTCGGCGACCAGCACGGCACCGAAGCCGAGCACAAGGCTGGCGAGGTGGACGAAGAGCGCGGCGGTGTGGAGCGTCGCGTCGGCCTGCAGGTGCACGGAGATCCACACGGAGACGGCCCAGGCCGCGCAGATCGCGACGCCGGCACCGGCGACCGTCCACCACGAGTCGTACAGGGCCAGCGGCTTTGCGTGCCGGGCGCCCGGGGAGGGGGCGGCGACGCGGACGGGGCCGCGTGGACGGATGACGGACAGGGGCGGTTCGGAGGGCAGAGCGGACACGCGATTCTCCAGACGCAGACCCTTACGGAGGTAAGGCTGACTCATTACTCGGCATGGCAAATTTTTCTCGGGGAAACCGGCTTAAGTGCGGGATAAGCCTGAACACTCCCACGGGGAAATGGCAAGCTCTGCAGGTCACGGGGGTATTCGCGCTCCTTTTCGCTGCGGGCGGCCGGTAATTGATCAGTATCGGCGGGCCGGCTGACGCTGCGCGCGGGTGCGCTCGCTCCCTGTCACCCTTGCGGCCCGGCGGTGTGAGGCCGCCCATGAGGCCTGGATCACTTACTAAGGAACTTAGTGGACGGATAGCTGAAATCAGGGGGCTGAGCGGCCGCGACCGGCCTTTTCCATGAATGCGGGTAGTAGGTCACAGGCCTTGTCAGGGGTTTTCGCCGCCGCTAACAATTACGGGGTCGCTGGGCGCCGTCGACCGAGGAACGGCGCTTCGTTATTGCGCCGATTCAGGGCCGGGCGACATCCGCGATTGGGAAGGTTCAGCTCAGTTATGCGCTCCACCATCTCCGGCTATACCCGTCTTCCGAAGATTCACAAGTTCTCCGTTGCCGGCATTGCCGCGACCGGTGCCGCTGTGGTTGCGGTGGCTGTCGCTCCGCACGCTTTTGCCGCCGACACCGCTTCGGCTTCCGCCGTGAAGCCGGTGGCGTGGAGCGCTGAGGCTTTCGGTGAGACGCAGCAGGACGCGCTGGAGCAGCAGAGTGCCGCCGCTGTCACGGCCGCCAAGGCCGATGCCGGTGCCGTCGTGGTGAAGGCGAAGGCTGAGCAGGAGCGTGCGGAGAAGCAGGCCGCCAACCGTTCCACCGAGCGCAAGGCTCTGGAGGCCAAGCCTGCTGCCCCCGCCAAGCCCGCCGCCCCGGCCAAGCCGGCTGCCCCGGCGAAGAAGGCCTACGCGGACAATCTGGACGGCTGGATCCAGGAGTCCCTGGACATCCTGCGTGCCAAGGGCATCCCGGCCTCCTACGACGGCATCAAGCGCAACATCATGCGTGAGTCGACGGGCAACCCGCGTGCGATCAACGACTGGGACGTCAACGCCGTCAATGGTGTGCCGTCGAAGGGTCTGCTGCAGATCATCGACCCGACGTTCAAGGCGTATCACGTCGAGGGCACGTCCTGGGACATCTACGACCCGGTCGCCAACATCACCGCGTCCTGCAACTACGCCGCCGACAAGTACGGCTCGATGGACAACGTGAACTCCGCGTACTGATCCGCAGCACCCGCGGCAGGCGACCAGAACCACCGTGAGGGCGGTGGCACCCCGGAACCCGGGGTGCCACCGCCCTCACTCCGTTCTCCCGGGCCTCAGCCGAGGGCGCTGAGCAGATCCTTCTCCCGCCGGGCGCTCAGCCCCGCGCGCCGCTCCCGGTCCAGGCCCTGCTCGCGCTCCCACCGCAGGGTGTCGGCGATCAGGGCCGCCCGGGGGCGGTGGCGCAGCCCGGCCGCGCGGGCCGCGGCGCCGCTCCGGGCCGACCAGCCCTCCCAGCCGGGTTCGGCCACCCACATCGGCAGTGACTCCGGGCCCATGTACTGGGCCACGCCCTGCGCGATCAGCCACGCGGGGTCGGCGCCGGTCACCGGGCCCGTGTGCCCGCCGGCGGTGCGGGCCAGCCCGACCCAGTCCCCGAAGGGCACGACGGGGCCGACGGCGTCGTAGGTGCCGGTGGTCCCGGCCTCCGCGGAGTCGAGCAGCCAGGCGGCGAGGTCCCTCACGTCGACCACCTGGGTCGGCAGGTCCGGCGTCGCCGGGACCAGCATGAGCCCGTGCGGATCCCGTGCCGCGCGGGCGACCCAGTAGCCGGAGCGGCCGCTGTGGTCGCCGGGGCCGCCGATCAGGCCGGCCCGCGCGATGAGGAGGCGGTCGCCGACCGCGGCCGCCGACGCCTGCTCGCAGGCGACCTTCGCCTCCCCGTACAGCTCGCGGCCGGCGTCGCTCCGGACGGTGGGGGACAGGAGGGCCGCGGACTCGTCCGCGCCCGGCGCGGCGTGGGAGGCGTAGGCGCTGACGGACGAGACGTACGTCCAGTGCCGGGCCCTGCCGCCCAGGGCGCCGAGCGCCCCGCGGACGAAGCCGGGCTGCCACGACACCTCGACGACGGCGTCCCACTCCCGGTCGAGCAGCGGCCCGTAGGCCGTTGCGTCGCGCCGGTCGGCGGCCACCAGGACCGCTCCTTCCGCCACCTCGCCGCTCTCGCCGCGGGCGAGGCACGTCACCCGGTGGCCGCGCCCGACGGCCTGCCGCGACACCTCGCGGCCCAGCCACGCCGTTCCGCCCAGAATCAGGATCTCCATCCCGACAGCCAAGCATCGAACACGTCATCTGCGAATGCGGGTCTGCTGAGGGCAGAGCCACTCTCCGGGATGACCAAAGCGGGGTGGCCAGTGGGCGGACTGCACATCTTCAGATGAACTCTGCCCTGATGAGGCGTATCCCGCCGCGAGCCCTGGGCATCTTGCACCTTGTCTCCGACGGAAGGAGCCGTTGTGACCGTCTCCGCCACCGACCGCAACGCTCCTGATCACGGCGACCCCGGCCACGGCAGGCTCGGCCACGGCAAGCCGGGCCCCCGCGCGGCCGGGGCCGGCCTGCCCCGTACGGCCAACCTGCTCCACCACCGCTACAGCCGCACGCTCCGCGAGCGCGCCGAGGTCTACGACGCCCGGACGACCACCTGGGCCAAGGCCGCACCGGGCTACTACGCACGGCTGCTGGGCGGCCTCTATCTCATGGAGTCCGCCTCGGTACTCCTCGCCCCACTGCCCGCTGCAGTGCTCCGGCGCCTCGCCCGTTCGGCCGAAGCGCCGGACACCGTGGCCGGTCTGCTGCTCGGCCGCCTCGCCCGCCGGCGGGCCCTGCGGCAGCTCCGCACCGACGCGGCGGCGATCGTCGCCGTCCACGCGGTGGCCTTCGCCGCCTACGGCGAGCACGCCTGGATGCCGGTCGCCGCCCTCGCCGGACGGGCGCTCGTGGTGTCGCTGCAGGACAACGCCTACCACTACGCCACACCGCTGGACGCCCCGCTCCAGGCGATGAACCTGCGGCTGCCGCGCCCGCTGGAAGCCTTCGCCCTCGGCTTCAACCTGCACGGCGTGCACCACCGCCACCCCGGGCTGCCGTGGTCCGCGCTGCGCGCCCGCTTCGCCCGGGAAGGCGGCCGCTACGACCTCGGCTGGACGCCGGCCGTGGCGCGTCAGCTGCGCGGCCCGGTCGGGGCGGGCCGATGAACCGGAGGACGGACGGCCCCCGATGAGCGGCACACGAGTCCTGGCCCGTACGGGAGACCCCGCGTCACCGGGCGGCTACGAGGTCACCCTCGCCGCGGAGGGCACGGGCGTGCACGCCGCCCAGCGGCTCCGGCACGCCGTCTTCACCGAGGAGTTCGGCGACGGCGCCGTCCACGCCGTCGACGGCCGCGACGTGGACGCCTTCGACGCGCTCTGCGACCACCTCGTCGTCCACGCGACCGCCACCGGCGAACTCGTCGGCACTTACCGCCTGCTGCCCCCGCGAGCGGCACGCGCCGCCCGGAAGCTCTACGCCGACGGGGAGTTCGACCTCAGTGCCCTCGCGCCCCTGCGCGACGACCTCGTGGAGGCCGGGCGCGCCTGCGTCCACCCCCGCCACCGCAACGGCACCGTGATGCTCGCCCTGTGGTCCGGGATCCTCACCTACCTGACGCATCATCAACTGCGCTGGCTGTGCGGCTGCGCCTCCGTCCCCCTCGACGACGGCGGCCGCCGCGCGGCCCGCGCGTGGCGGACCACCCGCGAACGGCACTACGCACCCCTACCGCACCGGGTGAGCCCCCTCGTCCCGTGGCGGGCCGACGCCGTGCCGGAGGAGCCCGGCGGCGCCCTGTCCCCGCTGCTCCAGGGCTATCTGCGGCTGGGCGCCTGGGTGTGCGGACCACCGGCCTTCGACGCGGCCTTCGACGCCGCCGACCTGTTCGTCCTGCTGTCCCTGGACCGCGTGCCCCCCGGTTACCTCCGCCTGCTGCGAAGGATGAGCGGATGACGGCATCGCACCCCGCGGCCATCGCGCCCTGGCGGCCGCTCTCCTCCTGCGGGCGCGGCTGCCTGCGCCCCGGACCGCCGACCGTCGGCCGCCTCCGCCGCACGGCGCGGATCGCCGCGTTCCTGCTGCTGCTCGCCCACGTGCCCCTGGTGGCCCTGACACGGCTCGCCGGACACCGGGTCTCGGACGCCGCGTACCGCTGGTACATGCGCGGCATCCTGCGGTCAGTGGGCGTCCGCCGGACCGTGACGTTCCAGGAAGCACACACCCCCGCGGGCCCCGTGGCCCCCCTGGTCGTCAGCAATCACACGTCGTGGCTCGACGTCTCCGTGCTCCCCGCCGCGCTGCCCGTACGCCTGGTGAGCAGGGCCGACCTTCGCCGCTGGCCCGTCATCGGCTGGATCGCGGCCGTCGGCCGCAGCCTCTACGTCGACCGGGACCGGCTCTCCACGCTGCCGGACAGCGTCGCGCGCGTCGCCACGGCCCTGCGCCGCGGCGACGCCGTCGCCGTGTTCGCCGAGGGCACCACCTGGTGCGGTGCCGCCGGAGGCCGCTACCGCCCGGCCGCGTTCCAGGCCGCCCTCGACGCCGGAGCGGCCGTCCGCCCCGTCGCCCTCCGCTACCACGTCGCCGGCACGCTCACCACCACCGCCTCCTACGTGGGCTCCATGTCCGCCGCGGAGTCCCTGCGCCGCACCGTCGCGATCCGCGGGCTGACCGTCGACGTCACCGTCCTGCCCCTCATTCCCCCCGGCGCGACGCCCGACCGGCGGAGCCTCGCCGCGCTCGCCCAGCGCGCGGTCGACGCCCACCACCCCGTGGCCCTCCGCTGCTCCATGCGGCACTGCCCCGTGCCGCACGCCGTGTGCACCCGCTGCGCACGCACTCCCCGTGAGAACGAACCCGTCGCGAACGAACCGATGGCGAAGGACGACGATGAGCAGCAGCACGTACGAAACCCTGACCGAAGCCCTCGTCACCCGGATCGGCGTCGATCCCGGACAGCTGGCCCCTGAGCGCACGTTCGCGGAGCTGGCCCTGGACTCCATGGCCCTGGTCGAACTGGCCGTGGCCCTCGATGAACACGCCGAAGCCGTGCTCCCGCTGGAGGGCCTGAGCGGTCTGACCCTCGCCGAGGCGGCGGACCTGCTGTCCGCGCCGACGGCCGAACGATGAGCGAGGGCGACGTCGCCGTCACCGGCCTGGGGCTCGTCACGGCGGCCGGCGTCGGAGTGACCGCCACCTGGGAGGGGCTGCTGGCCGGCCGGAGCCGCGCCGCACCGGACCCCCGGCTCGCCGGACTGCCGGTCGACTTCTCCTGCGGGAGCGACTTCGACGCGGCCGGCGCGCTGGGGCGGCGGCTGGCCGCCCGGCTGGACCGGTTCAGCGCCATGGCCCTGGCCGCGGCCCGGGAGGCGGTCGCCGACGCCGGCCTCGACACCGCCGCCTGGGACCCGCTGCGGGTCGCCGTGGTGATCGGGGCGAGCAGCGCGTGCATGGAGCACTACGACCGGGAGTTCGCGTGGATGGCCGCCGGCCGCCCGGACCGCGTCTCACCCATGGCGATCATGCGCAGCATCCCCAACATGGCCGCGGGCGAGGTCGGCCTCGACCTCGGCACCCGCGGCCCCAACCTGGCCGTCTCCACCGCCTGCGCCTCCGGCGCCACGGCCATCGGAGTGGCCCGCGACCTGGTGCGGGCCGGCAGCTGCGACATCGCCCTCGCCGGGGGCAGCGAATCCCTGCGGGCCCGCAGCACCGCCGTCGGCTTCCACCAGATGCGCGCCCTGTCGGCCCGCGGCCACGACCCCGAGGGCGCGTCACGGCCGTTCGACGCCGACCGCGACGGCTTCGTCCTCGGCGAAGGAGCCGGCGTCCTCGTCCTCGAACGCCCCGCCCACGCCCGCGCCCGCGGCGCCCGCCCCAGGGCGCTGCTGCGCGGCTACGGAGCCTCCTGCGACGCCCACCACACGGTCGCCCCGCACCCGGACGGGCGCGGCGCGGCCGACGCCCTCCGCACGGCCCTCGCCGACGCGGGCCTCGCGCCCGGCGACGTCGATCACGTCAACGCCCACGGCACCGCCACGAGGATCAACGACCTGGCCGAGTACCGGGCCCTCGCCCGCGTCTTCCGCACCCCGCCGCCCGTCACCGCCCCGAAGAGCGTCCTCGGCCACGCCGCGGGCGGCTCGGGCGGCATCGAGGCGGCGTGCGCCGTCCTCACCCTCCAGCACCAGCTGATCCCGCCCACCGCGAACCTCGACAACCCCGACCCCGGCCTTCCCCTCGACATCGTCCGCAAGACACCGCGCCGGGCGAGGCTGACCACGGTGGTCAGCAATTCCTTCGGCTTCGGCGGTCAGAACGCGGTCCTGGTCTTCGGCACGGCGTGATTCCGCGTGTCCGCGTGGGTGGGGCCGCGTTCATATCAGGGCGAGGAGGCGGCCGCCGGCCGCCCCGGGCGGTCGTCGATCACGATCACCGCCCGCTGGGGCGCCTCCGCGCCGGAGTGACCGGCGTGCCCGGCATGTCCGGAGTGCCCGGCGGCCTGCGGGCGGTGGCCGGCCGGGCCGACCGTGTCCACGACGGCCGCGATGCGGTCGTAGAACTTCCTGGCCAGGGCGCAGTCGCCGGGGTCGGCGGCCCGACCCTGCTGCCGCACGGCGTTCAGGGCGGTGAGGATCGCCATCAGGCTGCGGCCCGACACGACGACGCTCGTCGCGCCGTCCTTCCCGGCGGTCACCTCGCCCGGGACCCTGAAGTGGGCGTTGCGGGCGGCCTGCTCCACGATGAACGCCCACGTGTCGCGGTGACAGATCAGCTCCGCGGCGCTGATCCCCGCGGCCTTCTCCAGCCGCTTTCCATGCGGGTCCCCGTCCGTTCCGGCGTCCGGGACCGCACCGAGGTCCGCGCGGTCATCACCGGTCCCGGCCCGGGCCTCAGCCCCGGCACCGGCCCTGGAGAGGGTGCCGGCCGCTTCCCTGCGTGCGGTGTCCTCCCTGCGTACGGCGTCCTCCCGGCGGGCCGCGTCTTCCCGGCGCGCGGCGGCCTCGGCCTGCAGCTCCTGCCGCAGCGCTTCCGTCTCCCGGCGGTGCTCGGCGGCGTCCTTGTGCACGTCCTGCACGGTGCGCCGCAGCTCGCGCAGCTCCTCCCGCAGCTCGCCGTTCTGGCGGCGCAGTTCGAGGAACCCGTCACGGAGCGCCTTGCCGAGCTCGCCCTTCAGGCCGGTTATGGCCTCCAGGATCCGCCCCGCCGATCCGTCGTCCGCCGATTTCCCCCACCAGCCCATGCGGTTCCCCGTTCGTTCGGCCGACCCGGTGACCGGGACCTTTCAAGGATCCCGGCCCTCCGCCGGCAGGGAGCGCGGTCGGTCCGGGGTGGCCGGTTCACGCCTCATGGCCGTCCGGATCGGCTTTGTTGCGCGGCGCGCGAGGACCGGCCCCGCCGCGCCCGCCTCACTCCTCACCGGTCTTCGCCGGCCCCGTGACGGTCCCGCCGTGAGCCGCGTCTCACCCGCGCGGCGCCTCTTGTCTATGAAACGAGTTGCATAGAAGGATCCGTGCCATGGCGCTCGAGCACGCGATCCTCGTCTCCCTGCTGGAGAAGCCGGGCTCCGGCTACGAGCTGGCCCGGCGCTTCGAGCGGTCCATCGGGTACTTCTGGACCGCCACCCACCAGCAGATCTACCGCGTCCTCAAGCGCATGGAGGCCGACGGCCTCCTCGACGTCCGCGAGGTGCCGCAGCAGGGCCGGCCGGACAAGAAGGAGTACTCCGTCGCCACTCCCGGCCGGACCGCCCTCTCGCAGTGGCTCCACGAGCCGATCGAACCGGAGAGCGTCCGGCACGACCTCGCCGTGAAGATCCGCGGCGCGGCCTTCGACGACCCCGCCGCACTGATCCGCGAGGTCGAACGGCACCACCGGGCGCACTCCGGCCGGCTCGCGCACTACCTCGCGGGGGAGCAGCGCGACTTCACCGGGCCCGAGGCGCCCGCACCGCCCGACGCCGGGCAGGAACTGCAGCACGTCGTCCTGCGCGGCGGCATCGCGTACGAGCGGATGACGCTCGCCTGGCTCGACGACGTCCTCGCCACGCTCCACCGGCTCCACGCCGGGCACTGAACCGGCGCCGGACCGCGGCGCCCGCACCACAGCACCGCCCCCGAAACCCTCCGACAAGCCGGAAAGGCGAATCCCCATGGCCGACCCGCTCCTCTTCAACCCGCGCACCTACGACCCCGCGCACTTCGACCCCGAGACCCGCAGGCTGCTGCGCGCCACCGTCGACTGGTTCGAGGAGCGCGGCAAGCGCAAGCTGATCGAGGACTACCGCTCCCGCGCCTGGCTGGCGGACTTCCTCGCGTTCTCCGCCAAGGAGGGCCTGTTCGCGACGTTCCTGACCCCCGCCTCCGCCGCCGGCGGAGCGAAGGACAAGCGCTGGGACACCGCCCGCATCGCCGCCCTCAACGAGATCTTCGGCTTCTACGGGCTCGACTACTGGTACGCGTGGCAGGTCACCATCCTCGGCCTCGGCCCCGTCTGGCAGAGCGACAACGCCACGGCCCGCGCCCGCGCCGCGGAACTCCTCTCCGAGGGCGAGGTGTTCGCCTTCGGCCTCTCCGAGAAGGCCCACGGCGCCGACATCTACTCCACCGACATGCTGCTGGAGCCCGACGGCCACGGCGGCTTCCGCGCCACCGGCTCCAAGTACTACATCGGCAACGGCAACGCCGCGGGCCTCGTCTCCGTCTTCGGCCGCCGCACCGACGTCGAGGGCCCCGACGGCTACGTCTTCTTCGCCGCCGACAGCCGTCACACCGCCTACCACCTGGTGAAGAACGTCGTCGACTCGTCGAAGTACGTCAGCGAGTTCCGCCTGGAGAACTACCCGGTCGGCCCCGACGACATCCTGCACACCGGCCGCGCCGCCTTCGACGCCGCCCTCAACACCGTCAACGTCGGCAAGTTCAACCTCTGCACCGGCGCGATCGGCATCTGCGAGCACGCGATGTACGAGGCCGTCACCCACGCGCACAACCGCATCCTCTACGGCCGCCCCGTCACCGCCTTCCCGCACGTGCGCCGCGAGCTGACCGACGCTTACGTCCGCCTCGTCGGGATGAAGTTGTTCAGCGACCGCGCCGTCGACTACTTCCGCTCCGCCGGGCCCGACGACCGCCGCTACCTCCTCTTCAACCCCATGACGAAGATGAAGGTGACCACGGAGGGCGAGAAGGTCATCGACCTCATGTGGGACGTCATCGCCGCCAAGGGCTTCGAGAAGGACACGTACTTCGCCCAGGCCGCCACCGAGATCCGGGGCCTGCCGAAGCTGGAGGGCACGGTCCACGTCAACCTCGCCCTGATCCTCAAGTTCATGGGCAACCACCTGCTGAACCCGGCCGAGTACGCCCCCGTGCCGACCCGCCTCGACGCGGCCGACGACGCGTTCCTCTTCCGGCAGGGGCCCGCCCGCGGCCTGGGCTCCATACGCTTCCACGACTGGCGCGCCGCCTACGACGCCTACGCCCACGTGGCCAACGTCGGCCGCTTCCGCGAGCAGGCCGACGCCCTCTGCGCGTTCGTCACCACGGCCGCCCCGGACGAGGAGCAGAGCCGCGACCTCGACCTCCTCCTCGCCGTCGGGCAGCTCTTCGCGCTCGTCGTCCACGGCCAGCTGATCCTGGAGCAGGCGCGCCTGACCGGCCTCGACGAGGACGTGCTCGACGAGCTGTTCGCCGTCCTCGTCCGCGACTTCTCCGCGCACGCCGTCGAGCTGCACGGCAAGGACTCCGCCACCGAGGAGCAGCAGGCCTGGGCGCTGGGCGCGGTCCGCCGCCCGGTCGCCGACGACGCCCGCTCGGCGCGCGTGTGGGAGCGGGTCGAGGCGCTGTCCGGGGCGTACGAGATGGCGCCGTAGCCCGTCCGGTGACGCAGCCGGTGGGGCGCGCCGATGTGCGCCCCACCGTCCCGCGGGCGGCCGCTACCCGCGCGGTCCGCCCCCGGGGTCGACGACGAAGTCGAACGTCGCCTCCTTGGCGGGGCCCGCCTGGCGGACGTTCATGAGCAGGGCCGCGTTGAAGATCGGGTCGGTGTTGTTGCGGGGCTCGCCGGGGAAGTACAGCTGCGTCGTCAGGAGCGGGCCGCCCGGAGCCTGCACCTTGACGTGGAGGTGGCGGGTGCGGCCCGGGTAGAGCCCCGGCACGATCGTCGTCAGCGTGAACCCGCCCCGGCCGTCCGTGTACTGGTGCCCCCTCAGCCGGAAGCCGGTGTTGTCGTACGCGCCCGAGGCGTCCGCCTGCCAGAAGTCCAGCAGGGCGTGCGCGACGGGCCGGCAGCCGGTCCCGAAGACGTAACCGGCGACCGTGAGCCGGGTGCCCCGCGTCCCCGGCTCCAGCAGGGAGGCGCGCTCGGGGGAGGCCGGCTTGAAGTAGGGGCCCTCTATCTGCGGGGGCGTCGGGTCGTCCCCGTCGTCGCAGAACGGGGTCGGCGGCAGCGGGCCGTCCGAGGGCCGGTGGTCCCGGGCGAGGGCCGCGCCGCCGCCGATCAGCGCGGGCAGCGGCAGGGCGACGAGCGCCGCCTTGAGCAGGGTCTTGCGGCTCAGCGGGCGCCGGCCCGCCGCTTCCGGAACGCCCGTGCGGGCGTGGTCGTCCGTCATGGTCCGCCTCCTCGGCATCGAGGGCATCGAGTGGTTCCCCGATGAACCTAGGAAGGCGAGCGGCGCGGATCGATGGACTCCGTTCGGTGAACGTGGTGATTGCCGTTGCCGTCCGGCCGGGCCGTCGCCGCCCGCGCCGTCGCCGCCCGGCGGCGGAAGTCTCCGGGGCTGACCCCGGTCTCCCGGCGGAAGAAGCGGCAGAAGTACGCGGGATCGGCGAAGCCCACGCGCCGGGCTACCTGGCCGACACCCAGGTCCGAGCCGGTCAGCAGGCGCTTCGCCTCCAGCGTCCGGGCCGCGCGGAGCAGCTCGCCGGGCGTGCGGCCGGTCGTCTGCTTGACGGCCTCGTTCAGATAGCCGACCGAGACGCCGAGGCGCGCCGCGTACGCCCCGACCGACCGCTCGGCACCCGTCGTCGCGGCGAGCAGCAGGCCGAACTCCCTCGCGACTTCGGCCGCCCGGCCCGGCGCGGGGTCCGGTCTTCGCGCACCGGGCAGGCGCAGCGCGCGGACGAGCAGGATGTGCAGGTACGCCTCCAGGACGGACGCGTAGCCGTCCGCTTTCGCCGCGAACTCCGCTCCCATCGCCCGGACCAGCGAGCCGATGCCCGCCGCGTCGTCGCCCCCTCCGGAGGGGGCGGCGGGGAGCTGCAGCCACTGCCGTTCGCCGAGCGCGTGCAGCAGCTCGCGGTCGCCGGGGCGGGCCAGCAGGAAGTCCTCGCCGAACAGCAGCAGTACGCCGCGCAGGCCCGACGCGCGCTCCCAGTAGTGCACCTGCCCGGGCAGGACGACGCACAGGTGGGGGAGGTGGGGGTCCAGGGGCCTGCGGACGAGGTCGATGACGTGCGCACCCGCGCCGCCGGTCACGTAGACCACCTCGTAGAACGTGTGCCGGTGCGGGTAGCCCGCCCGCGCGTCGGGGCCGAAGGCGTCGAAGGAGCCCATGGCGAACGGCGGCACCTGCGGCGGTGCGACGTGCAGGCGGTGCAGGGGAAGGGGATCGGCGGGCGGTGTGCGGCCGGGCGTGCGGCTGGTCATGTCTGCTGGGCTCCGTTCTGCGCACGGACCGGGAGGCGTTCTTCCGGCTCCGGCCGGCACCTCCCGGGGCCTACCGGCCTACCCCTCGCCGGGCCGATGATGCCCGGGCCGGAGCCGGTACACCACGTTCCTGCGCAGCGGTCCCTCGGGCACCTCCGGGTCGTCGAAGTCGTCCGCGGGGTCATGGGTCATGCCGATGCGGCGCATCACCGCCCGCGACCGGAGGTTGGTGGCCGTCGTCACGGCCAGGATCTCCGGCAGGCCGAGGCTCTCGAAGCCGAAGGCCACGACGGCCAGGGCGGCTTCGGTGGCGTAGCCGTGCCCCCAGGCGGGGCGGGCCAGCCGCCAGCCGGCCTCCACCCCCGTGAACGGCATGTCCTCCTCCACCGGGTCCAGCCCGGCGAACCCGATGAACTCCCCGGTGGCCGCAACCTCCACCGCCCACCACCCCCAGCCCCGCCGGCCGAGGTCGTCCTGGAAGCGGGCGGCGGACGCCGCGCTCCGCTCCGGTGTGAGCACGTCCGGGAAGTACCGGCGGACTTCGGGGTCGGCGTTCATGGCGGCCCAGGGGCGAGGTCGGAATCCCGCCACTCCCGGAGCAGCAGGCGTGCGGTGCGCAGTTCGGGCATTCCGCCAACGTAGTGTGACGGCCGGGGCGGGGCGACCGGATTTCCCCGGCCGCGCGGGGGTTGAAGCTGCCGCTGCGGCAGCTTCTACCGTCGTGACGAGGGCCGGAGAAGCCGGCCCGGTGAGGCGCTCGTGAGGGAGGCGGCGATGGCCTGGCCGATCGCGGAGGTCGCCCGGATGTCGGGCGTGACGGCCCGGACGCTGCGGCACTACGACGAGATCGGCGTGCTGCCGCCGGCGTGGATCGGCAGCAACGGGCACCGCTACTACGAGGAGCGGCAGCTTCTGCGGCTGCAGCAGATCCTCGTGCTGCGGGAGCTGGGCCTGGGACTGGCCGAGATCGGCCGGGTCCTGGCCGCGCAGGTCGACGAACTGGAGGCCCTGCGCGGCCACCACCGCCGGCTGCTCGCCGAGCGGGACCGGCTGGACGCCCTGGCCGGCACCGTCTCCCGCACGATCACCGAACTGGAGCAGTCCAGGAAGGACGGCAGTCCCATGATCGACATCAACCGGCCGGAGAACCTGTTCGAAGGCATCCGGCCCGACCAGTACATGAAGACCATGCGCGACTTCCCGGAGCTGGCCGGGGCGGTCGAGCAGGCCACCGCGGCGATGAGCGAGGCCGAGATCGAGGCCGGGCACCGCGAGCGCACGGCGCAGATGATCCGGCTGGCCGAACTCCTGGCCGCCGGCGAGCCCGCCGACGGCGAAGCGGCGCAGGCCGAGACCGGCGCGCAGTACCGGGCCCTGGTCCGCATCCGGGCGGTCACCGCCGAGGAGTTCCGCGCGCTCGGCCGCTCCTGCGTGGAGAACGTCCCTTGGCGCGCGGCGTACGAGTCGATCGCCCCGGGCCTGGCCGCGTACCAGCGCGACGCCATCGAGGCGTACGTCAGGACGCGGCTGAGCTGAACGTCCCGGGAGTCCCCACCGCGGGGCGCGTGCCGGCGGCGGGGACTCACGGGGCCGAAGTGCGGCGCCCGGCTCGGACCCCGGGGAACGGGGATCGAACGGGCGCCGCGGGCCGGGCCGTTCAGGGCGCCGGCCGGCTCAGACGGCGAACGGGCCGCCGTCGCCGAACGCCCGCTCGGCGAAGCGCTCGCCGATGCGGCGCAGGCCGGCGGCGTCCGGGTGGATCTCGTCGGGCAGCGGCAGCTCGGCGAAGTCCGCCTCGCCGTACAGCTCGCGGCCGTCCAGGTAGTGCAGGTTCGCGTCACCGGCCGCCACGCGCTGCGCGACGATGCGCGCGAGCTCCTCCCGGATGACGCGGAGCGTCAGCCGCGAGGGGTCCGACGGGTCGCCGAGCGCCCGGAACCGCAGCTTCCCGCCCTCGAAGTCCGGTGCGCCGGGGCCCGGAGTGTCCTCCTGGATGGGGCACAGGACGGAGGAGACGACCAGCAGCGGCGTCGTGGGGTGCCCGTCGCGGATCGTGTCGAGGAAGCCGTGCACGGCGGGCGCGAAGGCCCGTACGCGCATCAGGTCGAGGTTGACCAGGTTGATGCCGAGCTTGACGCTGATCAGGTCCGCGGGGACGTCCCGCATGGTGCGGGCGACGAACGGATCGAGGAGGGCGTTGCCGCCGAAGCCCAGGTTCACCAGCTCCACGCCGCCCAGGGCGGCGGCGACCGCCGGCCAGGTCCCGGTCGGGCCCTCGGCGTTGGTGCCGTGGCTGATCGAACTGCCGTGGTGGAGCCACACCCTGCGGCCGCTGTCCGGCGCGGCCTCGACGGGGGCGTCGGTGCGCAGTGCGATCAGCTCGGCGGTCTCCTTGTTGGGCAGCCAGATCTCGACGTCCTTCTCGCCGGCGGGCAGTCCGCCGAACCGCACGCTGCCGGGCGGCCCCGGCCGCATCTCCGCGGCCTGGGTGGCGAGGTCGATGGTGAGGACGTTGCCGCCGCTCGCTTCGGCCCGCCCGGCCGGCCGGCCGTCGACGACCAGGTCGTACGCGCCGCCGGGCAGCGGCGGAATGCCCTTGTAGACCGTCTTCGTGTGGAGCACGTCCAGCTCGACGGCGGTGGCACGGGTGCGGAAGGCCAGCCGCACGCCGGAGGGCTGCGCCTCCATCATGGCCAGGGTCGGGTCGGGGAACTGCTCGCGGGCCCAGGAGGGCAGCCGGTGCGGCCGGACGCCGAGCGCGGTGCGCTCCACGTCGAGGGCGCCGCGCAGGAAGCGCGCTTCGACGGGCGTGGTGATCCAGTCGGTGGGAGCCTCGTGGTGGGGCTCTTGGCCGGGGGTGTCGTTGAGCGGGGCATTCATGGTCACAGCCTGTCAACCTAGTAGGTGATGCGCACACGAATTTCGTCCGGCCCGCGTGGTGACGTTGTGTAGCGAGCCACGACAGGGCGCGCCCATTGCTGCGGTCCGGCCTCGTCGTGCCGGGCCCGCGCCCCCATGCCCGGGGAACTTCGTCGCGTCCATGTGCCGGGGAACTCCGTAGGATGGGAAGCGGCAAGGATCTCCTTTCCGGAGGAAGTGATGGGAAGCGGACCGTTCCGGTCGCCCCGCCGTCCCGGCCCCGGCGGCTCGTGGCTCGCGTGCGCGGGACGCGCCGCGCCGCCCCGAGGGATCCCCCGCTGAGCCGGCCGCACAGCCGACGGCGGGCCTGACCGGCCCCGTTCGCCGCAGTGCGCCGCAGGGGTTGTCATGACGGGGTTCATGGCGCGCGCCGGACCCACTCGGGCGGATTCCGTTCCGGGCGGCTTGCCGCAGCCGTCCGCCGGCGGCCCTCCGCCCGGGCGGCCCCCGGTGCGGCTTTTCGAACGCGCATGCGACGGTGGTCCGGTGGGCGTTGCCGGCGATCCGGCCGGCGTTCCCGTCCCCGGCGCTTCCCGCCCGGCGGCAGACCCCCGTGGAGGCACCCCATGACCTCGCCCCTGCAGCCCGGCACCCCTAGGGGCCCGCACGTCCGCGGCGACCTGCCCGGCCCCCGCTCGGCCGAACTCCTCGCGCGCCAGGAACGGCGGGAGTCGTCCGCCCGCACCTACCCCCGCCACCTGCCCATCGCGCTGGCGGACGGCGCCGGCAGCTTCGTCCGGGACGTCGACGGGAACGTCTTCATCGACTTCCTCGCCGGAGCGGGCGTGCTCTCGCTCGGCCACAGCCACCCCGAACTCGTCCGCGTCGTCGCCCGCCAACTGGACCTCCTCGCCCACGGCCTGGACTTCCCCACGCCCGCCAAGGACGAGTTCACCGAGGCCCAGCTGTCCATGCTGGCGCCGGAGCTGCGCGAGCGCATGAAACTGCACTTCTGCGGGCCCACCGGAGCGAATGCGGTCGAAGCCGCCGTCAAACTCTGCAAGACCGCGACCGGCCGCGGCGACATCGTCTCCTTCCAGGGCGCCTTCCACGGCAGCACGCACGCCGCCATGGCGCTGAGCGGACTCGTGTCCCCGAAGGAACCCGTGCGCAACGGCATGCCCGGCGTCCACTTCTTCCCGTACTCCTACTGCAGCCGGTGCCCCGTCGGCCTGACGCCCGACAGCTGCGCCACGAACTGCGCCACCTACCTGGAACACGCGCTCAACGACGGCAACGGAGGCATCCCCCTACCCGCCGCCGTGATCATCGAACTCGTGCAGGGCGAAGGCGGGACCATCCCCGCCCGCACCGACTTCGTACGCCGCGTGCGCGACCTGACCCGGGCCCTCGGCATCCCCCTCATCGCCGACGAGGTGCAGACCGGCTGCGGGCGCACCGGAACGTGGTTCGCCTTCGAGCAGTACGGCATCGAACCGGATGTCATCGTGGCGTCCAAGGCGCTCAGCGGCATCGGCCTGCCGGTCGCCCTCATCCTCTACGACGCGGCGCTCGACGTCTGGTCGCCCGGCGCGCACATCGGCACCTTCCGCGGGAACCAGCTGGCCTTCGCCGCGGGAGTGGAGGCGATCCGCATCATGCGGCGCGACGACGTCCTCGGCAACGTCCGCCGGCGCGGCGAACAACTCGCGGACCGCCTCGCGGAGCTGACCGCGGACCCATGGGTCCGCGACGTGCGGGGCCGCGGCCTGATGTGGGGCGTCGAACTGGCCGACCCGGACGACGGCACCCCCGCGACCGGGATCGCCTCCGCCGTCCAGGCCCACGCCCTGCGGCACGGCCTCATCGTCGAACGCGGCGGGCGCGACGACGCCGTCGTACGGCTCCTCCCGCCCCTCAACGTCACCCCCGACGTGGTGGACACGGCCTGCTCGATCCTCGTGGACGCCGTCTCCGCGTGCAGCCCCCGGGCGCCCGGCCGCCACGACCGCCCCGCCCCGGCCGGAACCGGACGCCCGGCCTAGGCAGAGAGGAGTCACGCGATGACCCTCATCGTCCAGAAGTACGGCGGCTCCTCGGTGCGGAGTACCGAGCGGATCAAGCACGTGGCGGAGCGCATCGTGGCGACGCGCGAAGCGGGTCACGACGTCGTCGTCGTGGTGTCCGCCATGGGCGACACCACCGACGAGCTCCTCCGCCTGGCGGGCGAGGTGACGCCCGCACCCTCCCCGCGCGAACTGGACATGCTGCTGGCGGCGGGCGAGCAGGTCTCGAACGCGCTCACCGCGATGGCGATCCACGCCCTCGGCGGGCGGGCATGCTCCTTCTCGGGCCCCCAGGCCGGCGTGATCACCACGGCGACCCACGGCCGGGCCCAGGTCATCGCCGTCGAGCCGCAGCGCGTCCGGGCGGCGCTCGACCGCGGAGAGATCGTCCTGGTGGCCGGATTCCAGGGGCTCAGCCGGGAGACCGGGGAAGTCACCACCCTTGGGCGCGGCGGATCCGACACCACGGCGATCGCCCTGGCGGCGGCGCTCGGAGCGGAGGTGTGCGAGATCTGCACAGACGTCGACGGCGTCTACACCGCCGACCCCAAGGTGTTCCCCGGAGCCCGGCTGCTGCGCCACGTGACGTACGAGACCATGCTGGAGATGGCCGTCCAGGGCGCCGAGGTGCTGGCCCTGCGCAGCGTGGAATACGCCCGCCGGCACGGGGTCACCGTCCACGTGCGGTCCTCGTACCACGGCCTCCCCGGCACGGTGGTCTCGGACGCGGCGTACGCGGCGGAGGGCATCGTGCCCCGGGCGGAGACCGCGGGCGCCGCCCCCGCCCGTGAGCGGGCGAATCCGGCTGTGACGCCGGTGCCCCCGGCTCCGGGAGCTCCCGGCGGCTTGGGCGGCCCGGGCGGTCCGGTCGGGCCCGGCTCCACAGAGACGATCTTCCACGCGCTGTCGGAGGCGGGCACCGCGGTCGGCGCCGCCGACCCGCCCGTGCCGCCGGAACCCGCATCCTGCGCCTGCTCCGGGAACCCCTCCGGTGAGCAGACGGGCATGACGGGTTGCGCCGCGGCCGCGCGCATCGCCGCACCGCGCAAGGCGGCGGGCTGAGGGCGGACGCTCCCGGCCGCCGTCCCGGCTATGAGGCCGCTCAGTGCCGGTGTGACGGCCACCGGTGCGCGCTCTGCGCCGCTTCGATCTTCTTCCAGGACCGCGGCTCAGGGGCCCGAGCCTGCGACGCGAGCGAGGACGCGCCGCCGCCACCGCCCGCCCGGGGCATCGGCGCCGGCTTCGAGGGCGTGAACAGCCAGGCGTCGAAGAGCCTCTGCAACGGCTTCCCGGAGACCCGCTCCGAGAGCCGCACGAAGTCCTGCACCGTGGCGTTCCCGTACCGCCGTTCCTCCTGCCACCGCTTGAGGACGGCGAAGAAGTCCCTGTCGCCGATCCGGTTGCGGAGCGCCTGGAGGGCCATGGCCCCGCGCCGGTACACGGCGTTGTGGAAAGGCTGGCCGGCGCCCGGGTCGGCGGGTCTCACCTGCCAGAACGGGTCGTCGGCGGGGGTGGAGGAATAGGCGTGGTCGGCGAGTTCCTGTGCGGTGCCCTCGCCCTCCTTCTCCGACCACAGCCACTGCGCGTACGTCGCGAATCCCTCGCTCAGCCAGAGGTCGCGCCAGTTCCGCACCGAGACGCTGTTGCCGAACCACTGGTGCGCCGTTTCGTGGACGACGACCTCCATGAACGCGCCGTTCTCGAACATGCCGGGCGTGTAGAACGGCCGCGTCTGGGTCTCGACCGCGCCGTAGCCGGGCACGTCCGGCACGAAACCGCCCGCCGCGGCGAAGGGGTACGGCCCGAAGAGGGAGCTCTCCCAGTCGACGACCTCGCCGGTGCGCTCCAGGCTGGCCCTGGCCGGAGCGAGGTTGTCGCCGAGGCCCTTGCCGTAGGCGTTGACGACGGGGATGCCGCTCGCGGTCGTGCCCTCGGTGATGTCGAACCTGCCGATGGCGAGCGTGCTCAGGTAGGTGGCCTGCGGCGCGGCCGAGCGCCAGTTGTACCGCGTCCAGCCCAGCTTCGAGGTTCGCGAGGCCAGTACGCCGTTGCTGATCGCCTGGAGCCCGTCCGGCACGGCGACGGAGATGTCGTAGGTGGCCTTGTCGGACGGGTGGTCGTTGCTCGGGTACCACCAGGGCGCCGACGTCGGCTCGTCGACGACGACCGCCCCGTCCGCGGTGCGGTGCCAGGCCGCGGCGCCGTCGATCTTCTTCTCCGACGGCGTGCCGCCGTAGCGGACGACCACGGTGAGCGGGCTGCCCTGTGCCAGGGCCGTGGCGGGCGTGACCTCCAGCTCGTGCGTCCCGGACCTGGCGAAGGCCGCCTTCTTGCCGTTGACCAGGACCTCGTCGACGTCGAGGAGGAAGTCCAGGTTGAAGCGGCTCAGGTTCCGGGTCGCGGTCGCGAGGAGGGTCGCCGTCCCGTCCAGGCGGTCCGTCCGTGGCTGGTACTTCAGCCGGAGGTCGTAGTGGGCGACGTCGTAGCCGCCGTTGCCGGCGTCGGGGTAGTACGGGTCCCCGACGCCGGCCGCTCCCGGGGCCGGACCGGCGGCCGAGGCCGGGACGGCGAGCAGCAGACAGGCGGCGACGGCGCTGGTCAGGGTGGTTAATCCGCGACGCATGTGATCGTTCCCCACTCGTAGGCAAGATCGGGTTCCCGAAGCCTAAGGAAGGAACGGAGGGGCGGGAAGTGCGAACACTGCGGGTGGCGGAGCCGTCGCTGTCGGCGACTCGGGCGCGCCCGCGGTGTGAGGCCGCCCATGAGGCGCGCGTCACTTACGAAATGCGTTAGTGGGCGCGGTGGCGGAATAGAGGGGAAAGGCGGGCGGATTTCCGGGGCCTATGAATGGGGGTAGTAGGTCACAGGCCTTGTCAGGGGTTTTCGCCGCCGCTAACAATTACGGGGTCGCTGGGCGCCGTCGACCGAGGAACGGCGCTTCGTTATTGCGCCGCTTCAGGGCCGGGCGACATCCGCGATTGGGAAGGTTCAGCTCTCTTATGCGCTCCACCATCTCCGGCTATACCCGTCTTCCGAAGATTCACAAGTTCTCTGTTGCCGGCATTGCCGCGACGGGTGCCGCTGTGGTTGCGGTGGCTGTCGCTCCGCACGCTTTTGCCGCCGACACCGCTTCGGCTTCGTCCGTGAAGCCGGTGGCGTGGAGTGCTGAGGCTTTCGGTGAGACGCAGCAGGACGCGCTGGAGCAGCAGAGTGCCGCTGCTGTCACGGCCGCCAAGGCTGATGCCGGTGCCGTCGTGGTGAAGGCGAAGGCTGAGCAGGAGCGTGCGGAGAAGCAGGCCGCCAACCGTTCCACCGAGCGCAAGGCTCTGGAGGCCAAGCCCGCCCCCGCCAAGCCCGCCGCTCCGGCCAAGCCGGCTGCTCCGGCGAAGAAGGCTTACGCCAATAACGTGGACGGCTGGATCAGCGAGGCCCTGGACATTCTGCGGGCCAAGGGCATCCCGGCTTCGTATGACGGCATCAAGCGGAACGTGATGCGTGAGTCGACGGGTAACCCGCGTGCGATCAACGGCTGGGACGTCAATGCCGTGAATGGTGTGCCGTCGAAGGGTCTGCTGCAGATGATCGACCCGACGTTCAAGGCGTATCACGTCGAGGGCACGTCCTGGGACATCTACGACCCGGTCGCCAACATCACCGCTGCCTGTAACTACGCGGCCGACAAGTACGGCTCGATGGACAACGTGAACTCCGCGTACTAATCCGTCACAGGCGGCATGAACCACCGTGAGGGCGGTGGCACCCCGGACCCCCGGGGCGCCACCGCCCTTCGCGTCGTACGGTCACGGCTTGCGTCTGATGGCGATCAGCGCGGCGTCGTCGCCGAGGGATCCGCCCGCGTGGGCGAGCAGGTCCTCGTGGAGGCGCCGGACCAGCCGCCGGGGGTCCCGTTCGCCCCACGACGCCAGGCGCTCGGTGAGGGGGTAGAAGGCGCCGTGGGCGTCGCGGGCCTCGATGACGCCATCGGTGTAGAGCAGGAGCAGGTCGCCGTCGGGGAAGTCGAAGGTCTCGGCCTCGTAGTCGGCTTCCGTCGTGGCTGTTCCCAGGCCGAGGGGCAGGTACGGGTCGGGGACCTCCAGGGATACGACTTCGCCGCCGCGGACGAGGAGCGGCGGCGGGTGGCCGCAGTCGATGACGCGGACCCGGGGCAGGCCGTCGGGGATCTCCAGCACGGCCGCCGTGACGAAGCCCTCCCCGGCGGCGAGGTCGTCGGCCGGTTCCTGGGACTCCCAGTACACGATGTTGTGCAGGTGGGCGACCAGCCGGGGGAGCGGGGGGAAGCGGTGCGCGGCGGCGCGGAAGGCGCCGAGGAGCAGGGCGGCGTCCCCCACGGCCGTGAAGCCCTTGCCGCGGCAGTCGCCGATCATGACGCGGGTGGCGTCCCGGGCGCGGACCGCCGCGTACAGGTCGCCGCCGATCTGCGCCTCGGCCTCGGCCGCCACGTAGGCCGAAGCCAGCTCCAGCGGGCCGATCTGCGCCGGGAGGGGCTTGAGCAGGACCTTCTGGGCCACGTCGGCGACCCAGCGGGCGCGGTCGAGCGCTTGTTGGTGCCGCTCGTGGACGGCGCGGAAGGCGACGAGGAAGGCGGTGGCCAGGAACAGGGCGGCCGTCTGCGTCTGGTGGTCCGCCGTCGAGGTGCGGCCGAAGAGGACGCCCAGGATGATCTGGGCGGTGACCGCCACGACGCCGATCGCCGCGGTCAGCCGCGCGCTGCCGAAGGTCGCGGTGAGCGCCGGTGCGACCACGAGCAGCGGGCCGAGGTGGATGTCCGGGCCGGTCGCCAGGTCGGCCACCATGATCACGGCGATCAGCCCCAGAGGTGCGGCAAGCAGCGCGCGTCGGCCCCCTGAGTGACGGGGCCCCGCCGGCGGGAACGGGATGCGCATGTCCCTTGCTTACCGCCCGCCTCCGCCGTACGGTCCCTGCGACACGTGGCCGGGGGAGGGACAGGACGGCGTCAGACGGCGTCCAGCGCCGGGGCGATCACGGCGAACGCGCGGTCGATCAGCTCGTCCGGGTCCTCGGCCCCGTCGCTGCCGCTCCACCGGTGCAGCACCGCGTCGAAGGCGGTCAGGGCCATCCCGGCGGCCAGCCGCGGATACAGGTCGGTGCCGGGGTCGAGCCCCAGGCGGTGCGCCAGTTCCGCCGCCAGGTCGTCGCGCCACTGCGCCTGGCGCTCCAGGAAGCGCGCGTGCAGGGCGGGGGTGCGCAGGATCAGCCGGACCACGCGCAGGGCCCTGTCGGAGTGGTCGGCGCAGGTGGCGATGGGGACGCCCACGGTGTGCCGCAGGGCTGCGGAGGGCCGCTCCTGGGGGGAGCGGGCCGCGAGCTCCGTGCGCATGTCGGCGCCCATGCCGGCCAGGAACTGGACGACCACGTCCTCCTTGGACGCGAAGTAGCGGAAGAACGTCCGCTTGGACACGCCGGCGGCTGTCGCGATCTCGTCGATCGTGACCGCGTCGAACCCCTTCGAAGCCAGTAGTTGCAGCGCCGCTTCGGTCAGCTCGTTCGAGACGAGCTGCCGCTTGCGCTCGGCCATGGTCACTTCAGGGCGGGTACTCACCGGACGATGGTAACGCCATGCCTTGTATGGCACTCAGACGCGCCTTGACACCGAGTGACACGAGAGGCAATGTGTGCCGCATGACGAAGCAGGCGAAGCAGCAGCAGTGGACCGCCGAGCAGATGCCGGACCAGACCGGGCGGGTGTTCGTCGTCACCGGAGCCAACAGCGGCCTCGGTCTGGCGACCACCCGGGCGCTCGCCCACCGGGGCGGGCACGTGATCCTCGCGGTGCGCGACGAGGAGAAGGGCCGCAGGGCGGCCGCCGGCATCACCGCGGAACGGCCCGGCGCCCGGCTCGAAGTGCGCCGGCTCGACCTGGCCGACCTCGACTCGGTCCGGGTCTTCTCCGAACGGCTGTATGCCGACCACCCGCGGCTGGACGTGCTCATCAACAACGCCGGCGTGATGGCGCCGCCCCGGTCGCTGAGCGCGCAGGGCCACGAGCTGCAGTTCGCCTGCAACCACCTCGGCCACTTCGCGCTCACCGGGCTGCTGCTCGACCTGCTGACCGCCGGGCGCGACCCCCGCGTGGTCACGGTGAGCTCGGTCAACCACCGCAAGGCGAGCCTCCGCTTCGACGACCTCGCCGGCGAGCGCACGTACACGCCCATGGGCTTCTACAACCAGTCGAAGCTCGCCAACGCCGTCTTCGGGTACGAACTCCACCGGCGGCTGGCCGGCGCCGGCAGCCCGGTGCGCAGCGTGCTCGCCCACCCCGGCTACACCGCCACCAGCCTGCAGATGAAGGAGACGACCGGCCTCCTGCGGTTCGCCCTCGGCAGGATCGGCAACCCGCTCTTCGCCCAGACCCCCGCCCGGGGCGCGCTGCCGCAGCTCTTCGCGGCCACCGCCCCGAACGTGGCGGGCGGGCAGTTCATCGGCCCGGACGGCGCGGCCGAGCTGCGCGGCGCCCCGACGCTGGTGCCGCTCGCCCCCGCGGCGGCCGACGGCGCGACCGCGCGGCGCCTGTGGGAGCTGTCGGAGCGGATGACGGGTGTCCGGTTCGCGATTCCGGCCGCTGCCTGACCCGGTCCGTCCCCGTCCGGCCCGGCCGTCGTTTCCACACCCTCCGTGGTGAGATCCTTCTGCGGAGGTGCGAGGTTAGGTGCACCAGTTGCACTGGTTCCGGCCGTGGAGGACGAAGATGTACGCGATATCCCTGGGCGACGACGGCGCGGAGCTGCGCCCGCTCGAACCGTGGCAGGCCCAGGAGTTCCTGGCCCACGTGGACCGGGGACGCGAGTTCATCGGGCAGCACAACGGGCTGCCCGACGTCATCACGGACCTCGCGTCGAGCCGGGCGTTCCTGCAGACGTACGCGGAGAAGGCCGCGGCCGACACCGGGCGGCTCTGCGGCATCTGGTGGGACGGCACGCTGGTCGGCGCGGTCTGCCTGCGGACGATGGACGTCGGACAGGGCAATGCCGAGGCGGGCTGCTGGCTGGAACCGGCGGGAGTGGGCAAGGGCCTGGTGACCCGAGCCGTACGCGCGCTCATCGACTGGGCCGTGAAGGAGCGGGGCATCCACCGCGTGGAGTGGTGGGTCTCCGCGGAGAACGAGCCCAGCAAGGCCGTGGCCCGGCGCCTCGGCATGACGAAGGACGGCGTCCTGCGCGAGAGCTTCCTGTACCGCGGCAAGCGGCACGACGAGGAGATCTGGTCGGTGCTCGCCCCGCAGTGGCGAGCGGCCGAGCGGGCTTCGTGAGCCCGGCGTGAGCCCGGCGTGAGTCCGGTCTGAGTCCGGCTTGACCCGGCCGGCACCGGCGGGTCGCGCGGTCCGGGGAGCCCGGCGCCTCCGCGGTTCGCCGGGCTCCGCCGCACGGCGCGCGGCTCAGGCCCCGACGGTGGTGTGCAGCGTGGCGAACAGGCCCCGGGCGCGCGTGCCGTCCGGCAGGTCCCAGCAGCCGCCGACGTGGCCGGTCGTTCCCTCGGGAAGCGGCGCCGTGCTGTCGGCGCCGGGCTCCAGGAGCCGGCACAGGCGGAGCGTCACGCCGTGCCGGGCAGCGGACAGTTCGGTGTCCTCCCGGCGATCCGCGGCGGTGAAGTCCGCCGGCGCCGGGGCGGGGCCGTCACCGGTGAAGGAGCGGGTGACGTCCCGGGCGGGGACGTCGCTGACGTCCTGGTCCTGGGCCTGTGCCCGGCCCTCGACCAGCGCGAGCAACTGGGCGACGAGCACCGGGTCGTGGCAGCCGTCGTACACCCAGCGCCGCCCCAGCACCCCGTGCTCCATCGTGCCGACGAGGGCGTGGTCCGCTCCGTCCAGCGGGGCGCCACGGTAGGTGAGCGGCACCAGGTAGGCGGCCGGGCCGGCCCCGCCGGTGTCGGCGACCACCACGAACTCCATGCCGACCTCGCCCTCCGGGTCGTCGAGCCGGAACCCGCCGGCCTTGGCCAACTGCGGTTCGCCCGCGCCTCCCCGGTACCACGGCCGGGAGGGCAGCCAGGAGGTGAGCAGCTCGAGTTTGGTCGGTTTGAGGGTCGTGCGGTGGATGACGGCCATGCTGTGAGCTCTCTTCTGTGCGGCGGTCCTGTGGAGCGGGGTCCGTGACCGGGGCCCGTGCCTGAGGTCCGGGGGGCTTCGAACGCCCATACTTTCCCACGGTCGTCGGCCCAGCCCAGCCCAGCCCAGCCCGGCTTGGCTCGGCCCGGCCGCGTCGCGCCGTCCGGGCCACCGGCGTTGTGACGAACGCGATGGCGGGATCTCCCGGCCGCCCGCTACCTTGACGATCATGCAGGCAGACGACGCCGAGACGGCCGCAGAGACCGGGACGGACAGCCTCACCGGCACGGAACGCATGGTGCAGGCCGGTGACCTCACCTTGTGGGCGGAGGAGTTCGGCAGCCCGGAGCGGCCGACCGTGTTGCTCGTGATGGGCGCGGGGGCGCAGGGCGTCCAGTGGAACGACGGCTTCGTCCGGCACCTGACCGCCGCGGGCCACCATGTCGTGCGCTACGACCACCGCGACATCGGCCGCTCCTCCACGGTCGACTTCGCCGCCCGCCCGTACGCCGTCGCGGACATGGCCTCCGACGCGCTCGCCGTCCTGGACGCCTTCGGAGCCGACCGGGCCCATTTGGTCGGGGCGTCCCTGGGCGGCGTCATCGCCCAGCGGCTGGCCGTCACCCACCCGCACCGCGTCCGCACCCTGACCAGCCTCTCCGCCACGCCTCTGGGCAGCGACACGGCCGGGGCCGTAGGGCGCGCCCTCGCGGGCCGGCCGCCGCTGCCGGGTCAGCTTCCGCCGCCCACCGCCGAACTGCTCGCCGCCCTCGCCTCCTCCGTACCCGGGCCGCGGGCCGGCCGCGAGGAGTACATCACGACCCGGATGCCCATGTGGCGCGTCCTGCACGGGAGGGTCCTCCCCTTCGACGAGGCCGAGTACCGCGCGATGGAGGAGCGGGTGTACGAGCGGGCGCGCGACCGGCGGTCCGGGTTCAACCACACCCTCGCCGGAGCGGCCGGCGGAGACCGCACCGCGGACCTGGCCGCCGTCACCGCGCCGACGCTGGTGCTGCACGGCACCGAGGACCCCATGTTCCCGCCCGCCCACGGCCGGGCCACCGCCGCCGCCGTCCCCGGCGCCCGCCTGGTCACCGTCGAGGGCCTGGGGCACACCCTCCCCGCGGCGCTCGACCGGCGCCTGGCCGACGAGGTGCTACGGCACGTCCGGCGCTGAACGCCCGCCGGAAGCGGTGAAGGCGCGGGCGCCCGCCTGCCACGTGAGGTCGAGGTCGGAGCCGTCCGGGTAGCGGTGGTCGAGTTCGAGGAGCACCATGCCGTGCGCGTACGACCAGAGGGCCTGCGCGAGGTGGGGTTCGTCCGTGGCGAGGAAGAAGGGGCTGCCGGCCCACTCCTCCAGCCCGCCGGGCAGGGCGGCGCGCGGCAGCGGCCCGGTGGTCGCCAGGCGGTAGAGGCCGGGGTGGGCGAGGGCGTGCCGCCGGTAGGCGGCCAGGAGCGCGGGCACGCGGCCGGCGGCGGGCACTTCGCCCAGGGCGGCGTGCAGGGCCGCACCCATCTCGGCGAGGGCGTCCTCCACGAGAGCCGCTTCCACGGCCTCCTTGTTGCGGAAGTGCTTGTAGAGGGAGGGAGCGCGGATGCCGAGGCGCTCGGCGAGGGCGCGCATGGTCAGTTCGTCGCGGCCGCGCTCCTCCAGGAGGCCACGGGCGGCGGCGGCGATCTGGGCGGCGCGGGGGGTGCGCGGGGTGCGGACGGGCTGCTGGTGGGTGCTCACTGGTGTTCGGCTCGCTGCTTGAGGGCGGAGTTCATCGCCGCGAAGGCGTCGTGGACGTCGAGCTTGCGGCGTATGAAGGGTACGGCCACGAGGGCGCCGGTGAAGGTCTCGGCCTGAGTGAGCCGTACGCTGCCGGGCCCGGTCTCCTCGATGAGGAAGGAGTGCTCCCCGTCGAGGAGCCCGGGCAGCCCGAGCCGCCCGAGCCAGCGCAGCTCCCGGCCGGGGACGGCAGCACGGACCGTGGGGCGGAAGCGCATGGTGGAGCCGTTGTTGACGATGACGTTCCGCAGCACTGCGCCCGTTTCGGGCGTGCCCTTGATGCTGACGATGAAGGGGTTCCACTGCGGGTACGCGTCGAAGTCGGTGAGCACCTGCCACACGCGGGAAGCGGGGGCGGCGATGTCGATGCGGGTGCGGACGGCGTGCATGGGGACTCCTGGCAGGGGATGAGCCGGGCTAACGGTGTTAGCCGCATGACTGCAGCGTAAGGCTAACGCTGTTAGCTGCGCAAGGCGTCGACGGCAGGATTGCCGGTGGCCCCTGGTTCCATGGGAGTTGTGCGGGAAGCACACCGGACCCGGCGGCCGGGAGGCCCCGGCCGCCCGACGTCGCCCCGATGTCATCCGGCGTTCACTTTTCGGCCGCCCATGCGGCGCCACCTGCAGCGCACACTGACCGCACGGTTCAACTCGCTGTTCCCCTGGTCCTCCTGTTCCCCCCGTTCCTCCGCGCAAGGATGCAAGGCCCGTGCCCGTACCTGTCACCCTCCACGGCCGCGCCGTCCGGCTCGAGCCGCTCGCCGAGCACCATGTCGTGGCCCTGGCCGCGGCGGCCGCCGAAGACCGCGGCAGCTATGCCTTCACACCCGTGCCCAGCGGGATCGAGGCGACGGAGCAGTACGTCGCCGACGCGCTGGCGGCCCGGGCCACCGGCCGGACCGTGCCCTTCGCCACCGTGAGGGTCGCGGACGGGCGGGTCGTGGGGTCGACCCGCTTCTGCGAGCTGGACTACTGGCAGGGCCCGGTGGTCTGGCCGCCGGCCCCGCGCGGCCCGCTGGGCTCCCCGCTCACCGCGATACCCGACGCCGCGGAGATCGGCGGCACCTGGCTCTCCGCACGCGCCCAGGGCACGGGCATCAACACCGAGGCCAAGCTGCTGATGCTGCGGCACGCCTTCGAGACGTGGGGCGTCCGCCGAGTGTCCCTGCGCGCCGACGCCCGCAACGCACGCTCCCGCGCCGCGATCGAAGGTCTGGGCGCGGTCCTCGAAGGCGTCCACCGCGCCCACACCCGCGGTCTGGACGGCGTCGTCAGGGGCACGGCGTTCTACTCGGTCCTCGACGAGGAGTGGCCCCAGGTGCGCGAACGGCTCCGCCGGCGGGTGGACGGGCGCCGGGAGACGGCACGGATGCGCACGCTCGTTCCCGCGTGACGGTCCGGGCCGGGGCCGGCCGCGACCGGCCGCAGGCCGACCGGGATCGGCCGCGGGGAACGGCTCCTGCCGGACGAGCCGGGCAGGAGCCGCGCCCACCGGCTCAGGCGAGGGAGATCAGCTCCCGGTACTCCTCGTTCCACAGGTCTTCGTCCGCGTCCGGCAGCAGCAGGACGCGGTCGGGGCGCAGGGCGTCGACGGCGCCCTCGTCGTGGGTGACCATCACGATCGCGCCGGGGTAGGAGCCGACGGCCGCGAGGACCTCGTCGCGGGAGGCGGGGTCGAGGTTGTTGGTCGGCTCGTCCAGGAGCAGGACGTTCGCTCCGGAGTGCACCAGCCCGGCCAGCGCGAGCCGGGTCTTCTCGCCGCCGGAGAGGACGCCCGCCGGCTTGTCGGCGTCGGCCCCGGAGAACAGGAACGCGCCCAGGACGTGCCGCGCCTCGCCGTCCGTGAGGTGCGGGGCGGCCGCGGCGAGGTTCTCCCGCACCGTGCGCGCACCGTCCAGGGTGTCGTGCTCCTGGGCGAAGTAGCCCAGCCGCAGGCCGTGCCCGTGCACCACCCGGCCGGCGTCGGGCCGTTCCTCGCCCGCGAGGACGCGCAGCAGCGTGGTCTTGCCGGCGCCGTTGAGGCCGAGGACCACCAGGCGGCTGCCGCGGTCCACGGCGAGGTCCACGCCGGCGAGGACCCGGTGGGCGCCGTAGGACTTGGCCAGGCCCGCGGCGCCGAGCGGCGTCCGCCCGCACGGGGCGGGCTCGGGCAGCCGGATCTTGGCGGTCTTCTCGGTCCGGCGTGCCGGTTCGAGCCCGGAGAGGAGGCGGTCGGCGCGGCGCGCCATGCTCCTCGCCGTCACGGCCGTCGCCGACCGGGCCTTCATCTTGTCGGCCTGGGCGTGCAGGGCAGCCGCCTTGCGCTCGGCGCCGGCGCGTTCGCGGGCGCGGCGCCGCTCGTCCGCGTCCCGCTGGGCCAGGTACGTGGTCCAGCCGGTGTTGTGGACGTCGATCGTCGCGCGGGTCGCGTCGAGGTGGAAGACGCGGTTGACGACGCCGGCGAGCAGGCCCGTGTCGTGGCTGATCACGACCAGCCCGCCCGTGTGTGCCCGGAGGAACGCGCGCAGCCAGGCGAGGGAGTCGGCGTCGAGGTGGTTGGTGGGCTCGTCGAGCAGCAGGGTGCCGCCGTGGCCGGCGAACAGGATGCGGGCCAGCTCCACCCGGCGCCGCTGCCCGCCCGACAGCGTGCCCACCGGTTCGTGCACGACCCGGTCGGGCAGCCCGACCCCGGCCGCCACGCGGGCGGCCTCGGCCTCGGCCGCGTAGCCGCCGCCCGCCTGGAAGGCGGCTTCGGCGCGGGCGTAGGCGCCCATCGCCCGCTCCAGGGCGCCGGGCCCCGCGGCGTCCGCCATCGCGGCCTCGGCCTCGCGCAGTTCCCGCAGGGCCCGGTCCAGGCCGCGGGCGGAGAGGATGCGCTCGGTGACGGTCACGGCCGGGTCGGCGGCGCGGGAGTCCTGGGCGAGGAACCCGACGGGTCCGGTGCGGGTGATGGTGCCCGCGGCGGGCCTGGCCCGGCCCGCGAGCGCGGACATCAGGGTGGTCTTGCCCGCGCCGTTGCGGCCGACCAGGCCGATGCGGTCGCCGGGGGAGACGGTGAAGGAGACGCCGGACAGCAGCAGGCGCGCGCCCGCGCGCAGCTCGGCATCGCGAACGGTGATCATGAAGTAACGCTCCGAAAAGACTGAAGGACACACTTCTGGCGGGGAAGCGGGTCCTCAGCTAGGAAATTCGGGGCGTAGACATGCGGCCACGGTAACCGCGTCCGCGTGCATGGCGCATCTTCTTTATCGCGGGAGGGCGGGCCCCGCTCCGGCTGTTGCGGGAGGCGAGCCCCGCCCCGGCCCGCGCGGTCCCGGATGCGTCCCGCCGGATCCTGGCGCAGGCTGGAAACATGTCCGGACTCGCACGCGTCGTCGTGCATCCGCCGTCGTCGTCGGGCGGCCGGCGGGTGACGGCCGGCGCGGAGAACCTGGGGGTGGCGTACGGCGTCGTGGACGTGATCGAGTTCCTGCGGAGGGCCGGAGTCGCATCGGACGACATGCAGCTCGAGGACCCGGAGCTGATCGACTGGCGCGGCGGCGGGCCCGCCGTGTGGTCGAAGCCCGGGGAGGGCTGACCGGGCCGTTGCCGTTCCCCGGGGGCTTCCGGCGTCGCCCGCGTACTCAGTCGCACGCGTACTCAGGAGACGCGTGCTCACGACACGCGTCTCACGAGAGGCCGCTGCCATGGCGATCGACGTTCACGCGCACATCTGGACGGACGCCTATCTCGATCTGGTCCAGGCGTACGGCAAGACCGACACCGCCACGCAGCGCGGGCTCGGCGCCGGCACCTCGGACGCGGACATCGAGGCGCGGTTCGCGCTGATGGACGAGGCGGGCATCGCGCGGCAGGTGCTGTCGGTCGCCCCTCAGTCACCGCACTTCACCGACCGGGACCATGCGGTGCGTGCCGCCCGTACCGCCAACGACCTGTACGCGGAGGTTGTCAGGCGCTGGCCGGACCGCTTCCGCGCCTTCGCCGCGCTGCCCTTCCCGCACACGGACGCGGCGCTGGAGGAGCTGCGGCGCGCGCTGGACGACCTGGGCATGGTGGGCGCGTGCACGACGACGTCCGTGCTGGGCCGGTCGGTCGCGGACCCCGCGTTCGAGCCGGTCTTCGAGGAGCTCGACCGGCGCGGCAGCGTGCTCTCCGTCCACCCGGCCGGCACCGGGGCCGAATCGCCGCTCATCGCCGGCCACCGCCTGACCTGGTCGATCGGGGCCCCGGTCGAGGACACGGTCGCGGCGATGCACCTCGTCCTGGCGGGTGTCCCCAGCCGCCTGCCACGCATGAAGATCGTGCTCTCGCACCTGGGCGGGGCGCTGCCCATGGTGCTCAGCAGGGCCGACCGTCAATACGCCTGGGAGGCCCCGGACATCCCCGAGAAGCCCAGCGCGGCCGCACGCCGCATGTGGTACGACACCGTCGGGCACGGACACGTCCCGGCGCTGTGGGCGGCCGTGGAGTCACTGGGCGCCGACAGGCTCCTCCTCGGCACCGACTTCCCCTACCAGGCCGGCGGCGAATTCCTGGCCGCCACCGGCTACATCCGCCACTCCGGGCTGCCGGAGGAGCAGGTGGCGGCGATCCTCGACGGGAACGTCGCCGGGGTGATCCCCGCGTAGTCGCGACACCGGGCAGAGGGCGCCGCGGTGCCCGTGCGGCCGCCGGTCACAGACGGACGCGGGTGAGGAGCTCTTCCATGGCGTCGACCGGGAGGCGGGGCGAGCGGGCCGCCGCGATCGCGATGTCTTCGTCCTGGTCCGCGAGCAGGGCGAAGAGGGCGGGCAGGGGGAGGCTGCGATGGCCCGCGACGGCGATGCGGACCAAAGGGTCGGGGTCGGCGGCCAGCCGTGCGGCGAGCTCCGCCGGCAGACCGGGGTCGCGCGGGGCGAGGACCCGCATCCCGGGCTCCGGGTCGCCGGCGAAACGGCGCAGCATCGCGGGCGGGAACGTGATGTGATCGGCCGGCCTGCCCGGGCGCTTGCGCTCGTGGACGTGGGTGCGTTCGAGGCGTTCGGCGACGGCCGGGTCCAGGTCCGGGATCCGGGCGGCCATGGTGGCGCGGACCCGGTGGTCCTCGTCGTCGAGGAGACGGGCCACGATCCCGGGCGGCAGCGCGTCGGCGGTGGCGACGGACCGCCGGAAGCACGGGTACGGCGAGTCCGCGTGGTCGAGCGGGGCCTCGGCCGGCCAGGCGACGTGCCGGTGGTGCATGTCCAGTACGGCCACGAGGCAGAAGTCGTCGTCCTCGGTGGCGTCCTGGGGAGTGTCGCGCGAGCGCCGGTAGCCGGCCTGCAGGTTCGCGTGGATCTCGGCCCGCAGGGCGTCGGGGGTGTCCCGGCGGTAGAAGACCTCCGCGCGGACCAGGGCGTCCGGGTCCCGGCCGAGGGCGTCCCGGAGATCGGCCGGAAGCTCCGGGTGACCGGCGACCGCGGCCCTCACGTCCTCGTTCTCGTCGGCCGCCAAGCGGCGGGCCGTGCCGGCGTCGAGCGCCAGATGGCGGACGACGCCTGCGCGGGTGACGGGGTCGGCGAGCAGCGCGGGATGCAGATCCGCGGGCGGTACGGGGGCCGGCCCTCCGCGGAAGTGCGTGGCGCAGGCCGCCGCGCGGACCGTGGGATCGGGGTCGGTGAGCAGGGAGCGCCGCACGGCTTCCGGGGCGTCCGTCCAGAACTGGCCCAGGGCTGAGCGGACTTCGGGATGCGGATCCTGCGCCAGACGGGCACGGAGGTCGTCCGGAGTGCTGCCGTTCCGGGCGGCCTCCTCCCGGACTTCCGGTGCGGGGTCGCCGGCGAACCGCTCGAAGAGCTCCCGGGGTATTCCCTCCTCGTGCGCGGCCAGCGCCGATCGGACAGCGGGGTCCGGCGCCGCGGCCAGCGTCCGCTTGACTCCTGCCGGGAGGCTGCGGTTGCAGGCGAGGGCGTGCGTGAGCATCGGATCGCCGAGCGCGATGATCTCGCCGGCCAGCTCCTCCGTCAGGTCGGCGCGCCACATGACGGCTTCGTCCCGGGCCGGAGGGTGGGCGAACAGCCGGCGCAGGAGGGCGGGCGGCAGGGCCGGGTTCCGGGCGAGTCCTTCCAGGACCATGCCGGGATGGGCGAGAACGGGCAGGCGCATTTCCATGACGATCATTGTTGCCGGGCCGGGCCGGGCCGGGCCGGAGCGGAGTGGACCGGACCGGATTGTTCCGGACCGGACCGGGCGCGCGGCGGGGGCCGGCGGGCCCGGGAGCCGGGCGCGGGCGCCGGGCTCCCGGTGGGCGGCGCCGGCCGGGTCAGCAGGGGCGCGCGGAGCGGGCCGTGAGGCCGAGCCCCGGCGTGTACGAACCGGAGCGGAGGACGAAGGCCTGGCCCCGGTACGACGGTCGCGGGTAGAGGCACCAGGTCTGCCCGGTCTGGTTCTTCGCACTGCGGACGGGCGGGTTCAGGTTGGTCGACGGGCGCTGGAACATTCTCGTCGTGCCCTCGGCGTCGGGCTCCGTCCACGTGCACAGGCCGATCACCTGCGGGCAGATGGGGATCCGCGCGCGGGGCGCGCCCTGTGCCGTGGCCGCCGGCAGCAGGACCGACGCCCCCACGACCGCGGCGGCGATCGCGGACCTCACTGTCTTCCTCGTCGCAGGCCTCATGCCTGCCTCCTCCCAGCTCTCGGCAGCGGGACCGTGTCCGGCCGGCGGCCTTTCCGGTCTGTTGTCCCGTCAAACGATGAATCCTCCCGGATGTTTCGGATGTCCCGGAGGCCGCCCGGGCCGTCCCCGGCCGCCGCGATCTTCAGCTGGCGGACGTACATGAAGACCGAGAAGCTCGCGCACAGCGCCAGCGCCGGGGCGCCGACGATGTACGCCCACACGTGGTGGATCCCGAGCCGCCGCGACTCGGCGATCATGAAGATCGCCAGGGCCGCCCAGATCAGGACCAGGTCCGCGTAGACGAACTGGGAGGCCGTGTTCGTCAACGCGTCGTGGACGAAGTTCCGTACGACGCCGTACGGGCCGGCGTCCATGTTCTCGCGGACGAAGGCGACGGCCAGCGCCCCCATGACGGCGGTCCCGGCGAGGCCGAACAGCCCGTAGAAGACGCACAGGGAGCGGTCCCGCCCGTGGACGTCGCGGAGCCGCATCACGCCGGCCTCCCCAGCAGCCGTTCGTACGCGTAGTCGTCGAGGTCGAAGTGCCGGGCCCGCCAGGCGGCCTCGTACGTGCTGGCCGGCCGGACGGCCGGCGCGTCCCCGCGCTCGTCGAAGTAGTAGCTGTTCGAACGCCTGCAGCTCCCGTGGGCGAACACGGTGCCCGGCACGCGCCGCAGCGTCTCCCGGAACGACCTGTCGTGCTTCTCCGGCCGGACGACGGCCTGCGTGGCGCGCCGGCGCCGGGCCTCGCGGATCACCCGCAGGGCGTGGGTGACCTGATAGTCGATCATGCCGAACCACGAGCCGCCGGTGAAGGAGTACGGCCCGACGATGAACCAGAGGTTCGGGAACCCCTTGACCGACGTTCCCTCGTACGTCTGGAACCGCTCGGTCCGCCAGAACTCCCTGAGGTCACGGCCGCCGGTCCCGTGCACCGGGAACGGCGGGAGGTTCTCGAGGGTCTGGAAGCCGGTGGCCAGGACCAGCACGTCGAAGCGCTGCTCGCCGCCGTCCGCCGTGCGGATGCCGGTCTCCGTGACGCGCTCGACGGGCTGGGTCACGAGGCGGACGTTGTCGCGGGTGAAGGCACGCCAGTAGCCCTTGCCGAACGACGGCCGCTTGCAGCCCAGCCGGTACGCGGGGGTGAGCTTGGCCATCAGCTCGCGGTCGCCCCTGACCTGGCTGCGCAGGTAGAGCCGCGAGGCCGCTTCCCCCGCCCGCACCAGGAAGGGGAACCGGCGGTGGTGGATCATGGCGATCACGAAGCCGACCTCCGTCGCGGTGTCGGTGAGCAGCCGGATCGCCCGCTGCGTCCACGGTGCCGCCCCGAACAGCCGGCGGACGGGCTCCGGCACCGCGAAGTCCGGCTTCGGGAAGACCCAGATGGGGGTGCGCTGGTAGACGTGGAGCGACTCCACGTGCGGGGCGATCTCCGGAACGACCTGGACCGCCGACGCGCCGGTGCCGATCAGGCCCACGCTCCGGCCGGTCAGGTCCAGCGACGGGTCCCAGTGCGCGGTGTGCAGGACGTCGCCCTTGAACGCGTCCAGACCCTCGATGGCCGGCCGCTTCGGCTCGGTGAGCCAGCCGGTGGCGCAGACGACGAACCGTGCGGTCAAGGAGGCGCCGTCCGCCAGGAGAATCCGCCACAGGTGGTGCTGTTCGCTGTATTCGGCGCGCACGACCTTCGCGTGGAAGCGCAGACGGGGACGGAGACCGTATTTGTCGATGCAGTGCTCCGCGTACGCCTTCAGTTCCGCGCCGGGAGGGAAGATCCTGGACCAGGAGGGGAAGGGTTCGAAGGCGTAGGAGTAGGAGAAGGACGTGATGTCCACGGCGATTCCGGGATACCTGTTGGTGTGCCAGGAACCGCCGGCGCCGTCCTGCTGGTCGATGATGGCGAAGTCGTCGATGCCGGCCCGGCGCAGACCGATTCCCGTCCCTATTCCGGCGAATCCGGCGCCTATCACCAGCACTTCGTGATCCGGTGTCACTGGGTTTTCTCCTTCGGCCGGGTGCGGGCCGGGTAACGGGGCTGGCTGCACGGGCTGGTCACAGGACCGGCTGCACGGACTGGTTACGGGGCCGGCCGTACGGGCTGGTCACAGGGCCAGGCCGATCGCCAGCAGCGCCCCGAACGCGAGCAGCAGCAGGCAGGTGTGCTCCAGCGCCGCTATGAGGTCCCTGCCGCGTGCTCCGCTGAGCACGCGGCGCAGCGGGAAGACGGCGGACGGGACGGCGGCGATCACCAGCAGCGCCCAGGGCCGGGCGCCGGCAAGGAGCAGTGCGGAGGCGAAGGCGCCGGTGACGCAGAGCGCGTAGTAGACGCGGGTGCGCTTGTCGCCCAGCAGCACGGCGACGGTGATCTTTCCCGCGGCGGCGTCGGTCCGTATGTCGCGGAGGTTGTTCGTCGTCAGCAGCGCGCAGGACAGCAGGCCGATGGGCACGGACGCGCCGAGCGCGAGCAGGGGCACGTGGCCGAGCTGGACGGCGGCCGTGGTGCACACGGCGATCACGCCGTGGAAGAGGAAGATGCTGAGGTCGCCGAGCGCGCGGTAGCCGTAGGGCCGTGGGCCGCCGGTGTAGCACCAGCCGGCGAGCCCGCAGTACACCGTCACGGCGAGCATCCACCAGGAGACCGTCGCGGCCAGGACCACGCCGGTCACGACGGCGACGGCGTACAGGAACATCCCGAAGCGCAGGACTTGCCGCGGCGAGGCCTGCCCGGAGCCGACCAGCCGCGCCGGCCCCAGGCGCGCGTCGTCGGTTCCCCGCACGCCGTCGCTGTAGTCGTTGAAGAAGTTCGTGCCGAGGACGAAACCCAGCATGAACAGCAGCGTCAGGACGGTGCGCCACCAGCTGACGGCACCGAGGGAATGGGCGATTCCCTCCCCGACGGCGATCGGCGCCAAGGTCACGGGCAGCGTCTTGAGGCGGGCACCGACCAGCCATGCGCGTACGGCGTCTCCGCGGACCGGCCGCTGCTGAAGGGTCGCCGTCATCGTTTCGTCCCCACGCCGAGGTAGAGGACGGAAGTGGACTTGATGGGAACCATGCGAACCTCCTCGCATCGCCCGGCCAGGTAGCGGATGAAGTCGCGGGACCGCGGACGCAGCCCGAGCAGCCGGAGCTCCACGCCGTGCGACCGCGCGACCCGGGCCAGCCGCTCCCGGTTGACGAAGAGGCGGTGGTCGTGGGTGCCGCGGGCGGGCCTGCCCGGGAGGGGGACGTTCTCGGCGAACGTGATGGCCACCAGCCGGGCGACCCTGGTGTCGGGAATGGTGTCGACGATCAGCGTGCCGCCGGGCCGCAGGACCCGGCACAGCTCCGCCACGACGGCGAAGGGATCCGGTACGTGTTCGAGGCACTGCCCCGCCGTGACGACGTCGAAGGACTCGTCGGCGAACGGGAGCCGGGTGATGTCGGCCCGGGCGACGGCGTCGAAGCCGTGCCCGAGCGCTTCCTTGAGCGCCGTGGCCGACAAGTCCACGCCGAACACGCGATATCCCTTGCCGGCCAGATGCGGACCGAAAAGCCCGCCGCCGCAGGCGACATCGAGCAGACGCGCCCGCGGGGCACCGGCCGCGGTATCGGTATGGGTATCGGCATCAGCACCGGCATTGGCGCCGGCACCGGCACCGGCATCGGGAACGAATGCGGCGCGGGCCCGGGCGATCCAGCCCAGCGGCGCGAGCGGCCCGCGAGGATCCCACCACTGACCGGCGAGACCGTCGTAATCGGAGATGAAATTCCGTCTGTACCCTGCCACAAACCACCGTCCGGGGCGGATCCGGGCCAAGTGTTTTTCCAGAGCCTTGGCATCAGCTGCGACGCGGCCTTTCCGGGGCCGTTTCCACAGGCTAGGCGGACGGATCCGGCGGTGGCCAGAATTCACGCTCCGTTGCCCGCGTAACCCGTCAGGTGTGATGCGGGCCACGCGGGGCGGGTCGCGGCTACGGCTGCTGCTGCGGCTCCGGCCGGAACTCCCGGACCACCTCGATGGTGCCGACGATGTGCCGGTTGAACTCGTCCAGTTCCTCCGCGGGCACCCACAGCTCCAGGATCGTGCGCCCGCCGGCCTGCCGGACCGGGTAGCGGGCGGCGAAGGCGGCGTCCACCTCGAAGCGGGTGACGTAGCCGACGCCGGAGGCGGGCACGTTCCAGTCGCGGGCGATGCGGATCGCGTAGTCCTCGTTCAGCACCGGATAGAAGATCGGCTGGTCGGGGAGGCGCGGGGGCCAGGCCCGCCGGCCGGACGCCTCGACCAGCGCCAGCTCCTCCGGTCCCGTCGGCCGCCACAGGGTCATGGTGCGCCGGCCGGCCGTGTTCGTGCTCATCGTGCTGCCCATTCAGTGTCTCGTTCGGTCGCCACACCGTAGGCGAGGGCCCGGTGCGACGGCCAGTCAGTTTCGGTCCGCCGCGGCAGCGGTGCCGGCGGCGCCCGCGCCTTTGGGCCGTCGGTGGTAAATGGGCCCGGCGGTCCTCCGCGCCTCCCGCAGGAGCACCCGCACCGCGGTGAACAATCCCCATCACCGTCACCATGCGTCAGCCATGCCGAGGAGAACCACCGATGGGCTCAGCAGGACAACCGCATCGCCGGGCGATGCTCACCGGCGGTCTCGCGGCCGCCGCCGCGGCCATGCTCTCGGGTTGCGCGAGGGACGCCGCGGACGTGAGGAGCGCCGGGAAGGCGGCCGCCCGCCCGAGGACGACGCCCGCGCCGCCGACCGCGAGCCCGGCCACGGCCAAGGAGGCGCTCGCGCGGCTGCTGGAGGGCAACAAGCGCTGGGTGAACGGCAACCTCCAGCACCCCGACCGCGATCCGGACCGCCGCCAGTTCGTGGCGCAGACGCAGGAGCCGTACGGGGTGATCCTCTCGTGCATCGACTCCCGCGTGCCTCCCGAGCTCCTCTTCGACACCGGCCTCGGCGACCTCTACGTGCTGCGCACCGGCGCGCAGGCCGTCGGCCCGGTGGTCACCGGCTCCGTCGAGTACGGGCCCCTGACGAGCGGCACCCCGCTGATCGTCGTCCTCGGGCACCAGCGCTGCGGCGCGGCGAAGGCGGCGTACGACGCCCTGCGCGACGGCGCGACCCTGCCCGGCAACCTGCAGGCGATCGTCGAGGCACTGCAGCCGGCGTACAAGAAGGCCCTCAAGCAGCGCGGCCCCGACCCGGTCGACACGATGATCCGCGCCCAGGCCGAGCTGACCGCGGCCGACCTGCGCTCCAACAAGGACCTCTCCCCGCTCGTGAAGAAGGGCTCGCTCGCGGTGGTCAGCGCCTACTACTCCCTCGACACGGGCCGCGTCGACATCCTCAGCGGCACCCCTGCCTGAGCCGCCCCACGGAGGGCGGACCCCGGGCGGCGCGCCCGCCGTGGGCATGCGCCTGCCCGTGTCCTCCAGGCGGACGTCCGCCGCGCCGCGGTTCCCCGGCGAGGCGCTGCCCCGTGCGTTAGGGTGTGGGCTCGTCGGCCGGCCGGCGAGTGGCGGCGGGAGGATCCGCCGCCGCACGGCCCGTGCCGCTCGCGCGGCGCGGACGGAGAGTGGGCCCGCCGCGGGACCGGAGTCCCGCGACGGGCGGCCGAGGAGGCTGGCTCCACGGGGCGTACTGGTGATACGCCCCGCGGGTCAGCCCCTGCCGGTCATCGCCAGGGCCAGAGCGGTCACGGCCGTCAGCAGCTCCACCCACGGCGTCACTGCCCGGGCCACGCCGCGGACCAGGTTCCAGTCGACCGGCGTCTTCGGCCTTCTGTGCTGCACCATGTGTGCGCCTTTCCTCGGACCACGAGACCCGCCGGCCGGCGAGACCCTGAGAGAGCCCTCGGGTGCGGCAGCGCTACCAGCCCCGCCCGAGACCCCTGGGTGAGGCCCCGACGCGACAGGTTGACCCGACGTCAGCGCTGGTACGGCACAATGCGACTTTATCGGCGAAGCACTCGAATGCGGGGCATTTGGCAGATGAACGTCGGCGAGTCCCCTCCTCCGCAGGAGTGGAATCGCGGCCCGGACGTCTCGAAAGCCGGATGGGCACATATGCCGTCATGGGTGGTGAACGACCCGCCGTGCAGGTGGGTGAGAGATACGCCGAGCCCAGGAGAAACAAGACCCGAGCCCCCTTCCGCTTCGCGGCGGCCTCCGGCGAACCTTCTTGTCACGAAGGCCGGTTGCGCCGGCCTGACCCGGACCCCGTCGGAAGAGCCGTACCGTGAACGATGCACACACCACCCGCCCCCGGTCCGCAGAAGGCCCCGGTTGGTACGTCGACGACCGCTGTACCGACTGCGACGTCGCCAGGCAGCTCGCGCCGGGCCTGATCGGCGTGGCCGGCGGGCGCTCCGTGATCACCCGTCAGCCCGCCGGTGAGGAGGAGGAACGGCAGCTGCACGCCGCCGCGTTCGCCTGTCACACCCGCTCCATCCGCACCTCCGCCGGCCGGCTGGATCCGGGGCTGGACCCCTTCCCCCTGGCCCTCGACGACACCGTGTACCTCTGCGGGCACAACTCCCCGCACACGGCCGCGGCCAACTCCTACCTCTTGCGGCGGCCTTCCGGGGCGCTGATGATGATCGACACCCCGCGGTGGAGCGAGCGGCTGGCCGCGCGCTTCGAGGGGATCGGTCCCGTCACCGACGTCCTCCTCACCCACCGCGACCACGCGGCGCACGGTCTGCGCTACGCCGGGCGGTTCGGGGCCCGGCTGTGGATCCACGAGGGCGATCTCGCCGCGGCTCCCGGGGCCGACCGCGTCCTGCGCGGTACGGAAGCGGTGGAGATCGCCGACGGTGTGGTCGCCCACCCGCTCCCCGGCCACACCGAGGGCAGCGTGCTCTACGTCGCCGACGAGCGGTACTGCTTCAGCGGGGACAGCTTCTACTGGTCGCGCTCGGCGAACGACGTCGAGGTGGCGGAGAGCGTCACCTGGTACTCCATCAGGGAGCTGGCGGCGTCGCTGGCCCGTACGGTGGGCGGGCTGCGGTTCGAGTGGCTGCTGCCGGGTCACGGCGACCGCATGGTCCTGCCCGCGGCCGTCATGGCCGAGAAGATGAGGGGCCTGACGGCGCGCGCCCGGCGCATGGAGCCGCGGCCGATCGACTTCACCGCGGTGCGCTGGTGACGCCCGGGAGCTGAGCCCCGGGCCGGCTCCGGCTCCGTACGGGGACGCGGTCCCGGCTTCCTCTTGAGTTGACGTGTCAATCAGGCGCCGTCCGCTGAACGTGCTCGCCGAGCACGTTCGCCGAGCGCGTTCGGGTCCCGGCCCCGCCGGATCGTAGGGTGCTGCAGGCAAGCCTCGCCGACATCGCCATCAGCGTCCTGCCGCACCTGAGCCCGGCGCCGCTGCCCCCCCGAGCTCCGGTCCGACCCGTCAGGACGCTGACGCTTCCCGGGCCCGCGCCGGCTTCACTGGCGGAGAAGACCGCGGCGGCGCACCATGAAACCGGCGGGCCGGGGAGGGTTGTGCCCGCCGCCGGCCGGCAGAAGGAGACCCGAGGTGGCGAGCGGGACGGATGGCGCAGTGACCACGCGGGCCTGGGTCGTCGACCGCACGGCACCGGCCGCCGAACACCCCTTGCGCCGCGTGGAACGCCCCCTCGGCCCGCTCGGACCCACCGGGCTGCTCGTCGAGGTGCGGGCCTGCGGCGTGTGCCGCACCGACCTGCACCTCGCCGAAGGGGACCTGGCGCCACGGGTGCCGCACTGCACCCCGGGCCACGAGGTCGTGGGCCGGGTCCTCGCCACGGGCCCCGGCGCCGGCGGCTTCGCCCGGGGCGACCGCGTGGGCATCGCCTGGCTGGCGGGCACCTGCGGGACCTGCCGGCATTGCACGGCCGGCCGGGAGAACCTGTGCCCGCACTCGCGGTACACGGGATGGGACACCCACGGCGGCTACGCGCGGCACGCCGTCGTCGACGCCCGCTACGCCTACCACCTGCCCGAGGGCCTGCCGGACGAGGAGCTGGCGCCGCTGCTGTGCGCCGGGATCATCGGCTACCGGGCGCTGGAGCGCGCCGAGCTGCCGCCCGGCGGGCGCCTCGGCGTCTACGGGTTCGGCGCCTCCGCCCACCTCACCGCCCAACTGGCCATGGCCAGGGGTGCGACGGTCCACGTGATGACCCGCGCCGAGGACGCGCGGCGCCTGGCCCTCGACCTCGGGGCCGCCTCCGCCACGGGCGCGTACGACGCCCCGCCCGAGCCCCTCGACGCGGCGATCCTCTTCGCCCCGGTCGGTGACCTGGTCCCCGTCGCCCTGGCCGCGCTCGACCGCGGGGGCACGCTCGCCGTGGCCGGCATCCACCTGACGGACGTCCCGCCCCTGAACTACCAGCAGCACCTCTTCCAGGAGCGCACCCTGCGCAGCGTCACCGCCAACACCCGCGCGGACGGCCGCGCGTACCTCGCCGAGGTGGCCCGGCACCGCCCCGTCGTCCACGTCCAGCGCTATCCGCTGAGCAGGGCGGACGAGGGGCTCGCCGACCTGGCGGCGGACCGCGTCACCGGGGCGGCGGTGCTCATCGCGGACTGAGCTGCCGGGACGCGGCCTCCCCCGTGCTCTCCGGCAGCGGGTCCGCCGGCAGGTCCCGGGTCCGCCCGACGGGGGAGAAGAGCAGGAGCAGCCCGGCGAGCGGGACCCCAGCCGTCGTGATCCACATGGCGGTGCGGATGCCGAGGGCGTCACCGAGCGCGCCGCCGAGCAGCGCTCCGAGCGGGATGGTCCCGTAGTTGAGGAACGCCGTGCTCGCGGTGAGGCGGCCGAGGAGCCCGGGCGGGCAGTAGCGCTGCTGGAAGCTCGCTTTGATGACGTTGCCGGCCACGACGCCGGCGGCGACGCAGAAGCCGCCCGTGACGTAGAGGAGGACGCCGGCTCCGTCCGTGCTCAGCGGGATGAGCAGGGCGCACGCGGGCACGCCGAGCTCGAAGAGCAGCATCGCCCGTGCCGTGCCGATGCGGCCGGCGACCCTGCGCGCGAGGAAGGCCCCGGCGATGCCCCCGCTGCCGGCGGCCGCGACGACGGCGCCGACGGTTCCGGGAGCCAGCTCCACGGTGCGGACCAGGAAGACCACCAGTATTGACTGATACCCCATCAGGGCCAGGTTGGAGGTGGCGCCGAACAGCGTCAGCGTGCGCAGCCAGGGGTCCCGCGCGACCAGCCGCAGGCCCTCGCCGATCTCACCGGTCAGGGAGCCGGGGCGGCGCGCCGCCCCGGGGGTGCGCGGCTCGCGGTGGCGGATGCCCGACAGGCACAGCAGGGACACGAGGAACGTCGCGGCGTTGGCGAACATCCCGTTGACCGCGCCGGCGAACTGCGCGATCAGGCCGCCGGAGCCGAGGCCGGCGATCTGTGCGGCGGACGCGCTGCCGTGCAGTTTGGCATTGCCTTCGGGCTGGTCGGCGGGTTCCAGGATGCTGGGGAGGTAGGCGCTGTAGGCGGTCTGGAAGAACACGGCGGCCGTGCCCGTCAGGAGCGCGACGGCCAGCAGCAGGCCCATGCTCAGCCGCCCGGCCAGGGCGGCCACCGGGACTCCGGCGAACAGGACGAGGGAGACTGCGGCGGCGGTCATCATGACCGGTCTGCGCCGGCTCCGGTCCACCCAGGCGCCCACCGGGAGGCCGATCAGCAGCCACGGGGCCCAGGAGGCGGCGGTCAGCAGGCCGGCCTCGAAGGGGCCGGCGTGCAGGTCGGAGACGGCGATCAGCGGCATCGCCACCCCGGTGACGGACGCGCCGAACTTGCCGGCGGTCTCGCCGCACCACAGCAGCCGGAAGTCCCGGTGGCGCCGCAGGAGGCCGCCTCGTACGGGCCCGGTCACGCGTGCGGGCCCGGTCATGCGGTGCCACGCTCCTTGCGGGGGAACGACTGGAGCTGGACGACGACGGGGAGCGCGTCCGGGGCCGGTTCGGCGTCCGGGGCGGGCGTGTGGCGGGCGATGACGGCCATCAGGTCCGCGTTGAGCGCGGCGAGCTGATCGGGCGTCAGCCGCAGGCTGCTCCACTCCGAGACCGTACCGGCGTTCCGCCACCGGTCGTCCCACTCCTCGGTGAAGTAGCGCGTGACCCGGGCGAAGTGCTGCTGCGTCAGTTCGTGCAGGTAGACGGAGAGCGCGCCGCGGCTGTCGGGATCGTCGCGGAAGTCGGCGGTGTCGAGCCGGTTGGCGGTGCCGACCCTGCGCCACCAGCGCTCGCGCTTCGTGCCCCGCCCGGTCTCCTCCTCGATGAAGCCGTGCTCCGCGAGGTGGCGCAGGTGCCAGCTGACGGTGCCGGTGTTCTCCCCGAGGCGCTCGGAGAGCCCCGTGGCGGTGGCGGGGCCGTCCAGGCTGAGCAGTTCGAAGATCCTCATCCGCAGCGGGTGGGCGAGGCCCCGCAAGCTGCGGGCGTCGATGCGGCGTTCGGGCTTCGTGTGCTGCGAGGTGCGCTCGCGCTCGGGTTCTTGGGGCATGTCGGCATCGTAGGTTGCAGAGGATTCTCTGCATAGAGATCTCTGCAGAGAATCCTCTGCAACTTGGTGCGGGGACCTCACTGGTCGGCACGATCACCGTGCCCCGCCGTCCGCCACCGGGTACGGCACGAACGTGCTGCTGTTCTCGTCGACGGCGAGGGGACGGCCGAGCGGCGGGACCGCCCGCTGCGGGCAGTCGAGGCGTTCGCAGATGCGGCAGCCCATGCCGATGGGCGTGGCGGCGGAGGCGTTGCCGAGGTCGAGGCCGTCGGAGTAGACGAGCCGGCCGGCGTGCCGGATCTCGCAGCCCAGGCCGATGGCGAACGACTTGCCGGGCTCGCCCCAGCCGCCGCGCTGCCGGGTCACGGTGCGGGCGGTCCACAAGTAGCGCTGCCCGTCGGGCATGGCGGCGATCTGCACCTGGATCCGGCCGGGCGCGGCGAACGCCTCGTACACGTTCCACAGCGGGCAGGTGCCGCCCGCGCGGGAGAAGTGGAAGCCCGTCGCCGACTGCCGCTTGGACATGTTGCCCGCCCGGTCGACGCGGACGAAGGAGAAGGGCACGCCTCGCAGCCGCGGCCGCTGCAGGGTGCTCAGACGGTGGCAGACGGTCTCGTAGCCGACCCCGAAGTGGTCGGCGAGCCGCTCGATGTCGTAGCGCATCTCCTCGGCCGTCGTGTGGAAGGCGCGGTACGGCAGGATCAGCGCGGCGGCCGCGTAGTTGGCGATGCCGATCCGGGCGAGCGACCACGCGGTGGAGCCCTCGGGGTAGTCCTCCGAGGCGAGGGCGGAGATCTCGCCGGAGCATTCGAGGAGGGCCAGCTGCGTGGCCATCCGGAAGGCCCGCTGGCCGGGGCGGAGCCGGCTGGAGAGGTGCAGGACCCGGCGCGCCGGGTCGTAGTGGTGCAGCCGGCCGGAGTCCGTGGCCAGGTGCACGGCGTGCCGTTCGGTGAGCCGTGCGGCGAGGGCGGGGAGGACGCCGCCGGGCCGGATGCCGAGGCCGGCGGCCAGGTCCTCGGCGGCGAGGTCGAGGTCGTGGAGGTAGTTCCGGCGGCGGTAGAAGAACTCGCGGATCTCCTCGTGCGGCGTGCGCGGCACGGCCGGGCCTGCGGTGCCGCCCCGGCCGTCCGCCGCCTCGGCCAGGCGCTCGGTCAGGGCCTGGTTGCGGCGGCCCAGATCGAGCAGGACGGCGGCGACGGCGGGCAGCCGGGACGCGAGTTCGGACAGGTCCGACGGGGAGACCCGGGCGGCCGAGAGCTCCTCGGCGAAGGCCTCGCGCAGGTCGGCGACGACCCTGGCGGTGCCGAGCTCGGAGAAGAAGCCGGGTTCCACGCCGAACGCCTCGGTCAGGCGCAGCAGGACGGGGACGGTCAGCGGCCGGGAGTCGTGCTCCATCTGGTTGAGGTAGCTGGGGGAGATGGCCAGGACGCGGGCGAACTCGGCCTGGCTCAGCCGCCGCTCCTCGCGCAGCCTGCGCAACCGTGCTCCCGCGTACGTCTTGCTCACCGTCGGCTCCTGTCCGTGGGCGAAGGGGAAAGCGGTGAAGGGGAAGTGAAAGAAGGGGCAAACGAAGGGGCAACGAAGGGGATTGCACCTTCGCAGACTTGGCGGAACGCGGGGAGAAGATTCGCAGGAATTGGCAATAGACCATGCTTGATGGCACTCAGTGTCACTGCCAGAGTCGTACTGCGGCCCGCCGGAACCTGAGGCGACACGCCCTTCGCGCACCGGCGAAGGCACGGCGGGCCATCACGTCCGAGGGAGAGCGACTCCCTTAGCAGGATTGACAGAACTCCGACTTCGACGTGGTTCAGGACGCGGTCCGGAACGCGACACCGGGAGACGATCATGGCTCAGGCACAGACGGCGGCGGAAGCACTGGCGGAGCGGTGGGCCGCGGACCCCCGCTGGAAGGGCATCGAGCGCACCTACGGCGCGGAGGACGTCGTCCGGCTGTCCGGCAGCGTCCGCGAGGAGCACACCCTCGCCCGGCGCGGCGCCGAACGCCTCTGGCGGCAGCTCCACGAGCGCGAGTACGTCCACGCCCTCGGCGCGCTCACCGGCGGCCAGGCCGTCCAGATGGTCAGGGCCGGGCTGCAGGCGATCTACCTGTCCGGCTGGCAGGTCGCCGCCGACGCCAACCTGGCCGGGCACACCTACCCCGACCAGAGCCTGTACCCGGCCAACTCGGTGCCGCAGGTGGTGCGCCGCATCAACAACGCCCTGCTGCGCGCCGACCAGATCGCGACCGCTGAGGGCACCGGCACCGGCGTCGACTGGCTCGCGCCGATCGTCGCGGACGCCGAGGCCGGCTTCGGCGGCCCCCTCAACGCTTTCGAGCTCACCAAGGCGATGATCGCCGCCGGGGCGGCCGGCATCCACTACGAGGACCAGCTCGCCTCCGAGAAGAAGTGCGGCCACCTGGGCGGCAAGGTCCTCGTCCCGACCGCCCAGCACATCCGCACCCTCAACGCGGCCCGGCTCGCCGCCGACATCGCCGGCGTCCCCACCCTGATCGTGGCCCGTACGGACGCCCTCGCCGCGACCCTGCTGACCAGCGACGTCGACGAGCGCGACGCGCAGTTCTGCACCGGCGAGCGGACCGCCGAGGGCTTCTACCGGGTGCGGGGCGGCATGGCCCCCGTCATCGCCCGCGGCCTGGCCTACGCCCCCTACGCGGACCTCATCTGGGTCGAGACCGGCACCCCGGACCTGGCCCAGGCCCGCGAGTTCGCCGAGGCCCTGCACGCCGAGCACCCCGGCAAGATGCTGGCCTACAACTGCTCGCCCTCCTTCAACTGGAAGGCGGCCCTGGACGACGATCAGATCGCCAAGTTCCAGCGCGAGCTCGGGGCGATGGGCTACCGCTTCCAGTTCATCACCCTGGCCGGCTTTCACTCCCTCAACCACGCGATGTTCGACCTCGCCCACGGCTACGCCGAGCACGGCATGACGGCCTACGTCGACCTTCAGGAGCGCGAGTTCGCCTCCCAGGCCGACGGCTTCACCGCCGTGAAGCACCAGCGCGAGGTCGGCACCGGCTACTTCGACCTCGTGTCCACCGCGGTCAACCCGGCCTCCTCCACGACCGCGCTGACCGGCTCCACCGAGGAGGAGCAGTTCCACTAGGAACGTCCCGCGCGCCCGTTCCCGCTCACGACCAGGTGAGGGCCGGACGACCTCCCCGTCCGGCCCTCACCGCCCCGCAGATGGAGACCGCATGCCCTTCACCGAACTGACCGGCCGTATCGAGGTCCCCGGCCCGCCGGGCGACCGCCACGACGAGATCCTCACGCCCCGAGCGCTGGACTTCCCCGGCCCCCTCGACGCGGCCTTCGCCGGCCGGACGGAGGTGCGGTCATGACGGCACCCATCCGGCGGGTCGGGGTGGTCGGCGGCGGACAGATGGGCGCCGGCATCGCCGAGGTCTGCGCCCGCGCCGGCCTCGACACCGTGGTCTGCGAGGCGGACGCGACCGCCGCCCGCGCCGCGCGCGACCGCGTGACGGCCTCCCTCGAACGCGCCGTCAGCAAGGGCAAGCTGGACCGTACGACCGCCGAGGACGCCCTGGCCCGCCTCGTCTTCACCGGCAGCCTCGACGACCTGGCCGACCGCCACCTCGTCATCGAGGCCGTCGTCGAGAACGCGGACGTGAAGACCGAGGTCTTCGCCGCCCTCGACAAGATCGTCGAGGACCCGGCGGCGATCCTCGCCACCAACACCTCCTCCCTCCCCGTCATGCGGCTCGGCATGGCCACGCGGCGCGCCGACCGCGTGGTGGGCCTGCACTTCTTCAACCCTGTGCCCGTCCTGCCGCTGGTGGAGGTGGTCGCGTCCCTGCACACCGCGCCCGCGGCCGTCACCGCCGCCGAGGAGTTCGCCGCCGCGCTGGGCAAGTCCGTCGTCCGCTCGCAGGACCGGGCCGGGTTCGTCGTCAACGCGCTGCTCATCCCGTACCTCCTCGCGGCCGTCCGCATGGCCGAGTCGGGCTTCGCCAGTGCCGCCGACGTGGACGCCGGCATGGAGCTGGGGTGCGCCCATCCGATGGGCCCGCTCAAGCTGGCCGACCTCATCGGTCTGGACACCGTCGTCTCGATCGCGGAATCCCTCTACGAGGAGTTCAAGGAGCCCCTCTACGCCCCGCCCCCGCTGCTGCAGCGGATGGTCCAGGCGGGCCTCCTCGGGCGCAAGACGGGCCGGGGCTTCCACACCTACGCCGGGACCGGCCGCGGGTCCGGCCCGGTGTAGCCGCCCAAGGGCCGGACGGCCGAGACGGGCGGGTGCCCGCGGCTGTCACCAGGCCAGGAGCAGCAGTTCGCTCGTGAGGCCCGGCCCGAGGGCGAGGAGGAGGCCGGCGGAGCCCGTGGCGGGTGGTGCGGCGAGGGTTCTGCGGAGGACGTCGAGCACCGAGGCGGAGGAGACGTTGCCGTATTCGGCCAGCGAGTCCCGGGAACGGGCGAGCGCCCCGGGCGGCAGACCGAGGCCGCGGTCCAGGGCCTCCATGATCTTCGGGCCGCCGGGGTGGCAGACCCAGGAGGCGACGTCCGCCGTGGTCAGTCCGTGGCCCGTGAGGAAGTCGTGGACCTCGCCGGGGAGGTGCTTCTCGGCGAAGCCGGGGACCTCGGGGGAGAGGAAGGCGGCGAAGCCGCCGGTGCCCACGCGCATGCCCATGAGGTGTTCGGTCCCCGGGTGCAGCCGGCTTCGGGCCGCCACCAGCGCCGGGCCGGCCGCCTCCCGGGCCCGGCGGGCGCCGAGGACCACGACGGCGGCGGCCGCGTCGCCGAACAGACTGGTGGCGACGAGGTTGGCGACGGACGTGTCCGCGTACTGGAAGTTCAGCGAACACAGCTCGACGGAGACCAGCACGGCCACGTCGTCGGGCCGGCCCCTCAGGTAGTCGTGCACCCGGGCCAGACCGGCGGCGCCTCCCGCGCAGCCGAGGCCGAGCAGCGGCATGCGGGCCACGTGACCGGGCAGGCCGGCCCGCTGGACGAGCTCGGCGTCGAAGGACGGGACGGAGACCCCGGTGGTGGTCGTGGTGACGACGGCCCCGACCTCGCCGGGCCGCACGCCCGCCGCGGCCAGGGCCTGTTCGAGGGCGTCGAGCCCGACCCGGCGGGCGGTGGCGGTCCACGTCTCGTTGTACTCGGTGAACGTGCGCGGCCGGCGGTACTCGGCCAGGGGCAGGGACAGGTTGCGGTACGCGATGCCCGTGTGCGCGGCGATGCCGGTGAACTGCCGGCGCACGACCGCATCGGCGGAGAGGAACGCCTCGGCGAACACCGCGGCGATGTCCCCCTGACGGTGCCGGTGCGGGGGTGCGGACACCGCCACGGAGGCCACCCGGGGAGCCGCCGGGCTCATGTCGCTCATCAGGCCTCCCAAGGGCGGTCGCGCCGGCGACCGCGTCTGCTCGCTACGGGACAGCCCACGGTGACGCGGGCCGGGCCCGTCCGGCAGGGCGTGAAGCCGGGCGCGAGAGCGCGTTGTGCGGCGTGGAGGGCCTGCGGTGCTTTCGGAGGCCGGGGGAAGGGGATGGAACCCGGGGCGCGTGGGGTAGCCAAGTGGCCGTCAGCCGCGCCGTGGCCGGCGCACGTGCAGGAAACGAAGGAGTACCCATGGTCGGCAAGCGTGGCGCCGGGATCGCTCTGTCCTCCCTCGCCCTGGTCGCTGCGAGCGTCGGAGGAGCACCGGTGGCCCGGGCCCATGGTGACGGCCATGGGCCCGGCCATGCCGTCGTGGACTGCTCGGGCCGGGAGGACATCACCTACACCCCCGGGCTCGGCCTCTCCAGCAGCCCCTCGGCCGTCAGCGTCGACGGCACGTACCACTGCGCGGACGGCCCGGGCCATCTGGTTACGGCCACGTACCACACCGAGGGCACCACCGGAGGCAGTTGCCTGCTCCTCGCCGGGAACCGGTCGGAGGAGACCCTGCACTACGCGGACGGGAGCACGACCGTCATCGCGTACCGCTCCGGCCCCTCCGTCCGGCTCGTGGGCGTCAACACCGCGGTGCTCGACGGCGTGGTCGTCGCCGGACGCGGCAAGGGGTCGGTCGCCGAGAAGACCATCCACACGCTGCCCGCCGGCCTGCCGACCGACTGCGTGCTCGCCGGCGGCATCAAGCACACGATCGCCTTCACGCACCTGAGCGTCCACCCGTGACGGCGAGCACGCGGCCCCGGTCCTCGGCCGCGCCCAGCACCGGGTAGTCGTTGTAGCCGGTCTCGCCGCCCACGTACATCCAGTACTGCTCGCGCACCTCGTTCAGCGGAGCACCGGCACGCAAGCGCTCGACCAGGTCGGGGTTGGCGATGAAGGCGCGGCCCAGCGAGATCAGGCCGGCCCCCGAGTCCAGCAGGCGCTCGCCGGCGCTCCGTCCGCCGTCGGCGGGCAGGGCAGGTGACCGGCGCAGGTCGGGGTTGGCCATCAGCACGCCGGACCAGTCGTCGCGGATCCGCCGGTACAGGGGCTGGTCCGGGTCGGCGAACAGCACGTGCAGGTAGGCCAGTCCCAGGTCCCCGACGGCGGCGAGGAGGGCGGGGTAGATGCGGTGGGTGTCGCCCTCGTCGATGCCGTTGACGGTGTTCGCAGGGGAGATCCGCAGGCCCACCCGCTCCGGGCCGATCGCGTCGGCCACGGCGCGCGTCACCTCGGCCGCGAAGCGGACCCGGTTGCCCACGGGGCCGCCGTAGGCGTCCGTGCGGTGGTTGGTGTTCTGCGCCATGAACTGGTGGAGGAGCATGCCGTTGGCGGCGTGCACCTCCACTCCGGCGAAGCCCGCCGCGACGGCATTGCGGGCGGCCTGGGCGAAGTCGGCGACGGTGGAGCGGATGTCGTCGGCGGTCATCTCGCGGGGCACGACGGAGGGCCGGCGTCCGGCGGGCGTGCGGATGGTCTCCGGAAGCGCGACCGGCGAGGGCGCGACCGGCACCAGCCCGCTGTTGTCCGGGTGACCGACCCGGCCGCCGTGCTGCAGCTGCAGGAACATCCGGCCGCCCGCGGCGCCCACCGCGTCCGTGACCCGACGCCATCCGGTCACGTGCTCCGGGCGGTGGATGGCGGGGATGTTCGCGTACGTCTGGCCGACGGCGTTCGGGGTGGTGCCTTCGGCGATGATCAGGCCGGCGGAGGCGCGCTGCGCGTAGTGGGTGGCCATGATCGGCTCCGGTACGCCGTCGGCACCGGCCCGGTTCCTCGTCAGAGGGGCCATGACCAGGCGGTTCGGCAGGTGCAGCGGGCCGAGGCGGAAGGGGGTGAAGAGACCGGAGTTCACGGGTGCGTTCGTCATGCCCGTACGGTAGAAGTTGTCACCAGTGTCAGGTTCAAGTCGGGGAGGCGGCGTGCGGATCGGGGAACTGGCCCGGCGGAGCGGTGTGAGCGAGCGGTCGCTGCGCTACTACGAGAAGCAGGGGCTGCTGACTGCCGAGCGGACGCCCGGCGGGCACCGCGAGTACGGGGAGTGGGCGGTCGACCGGGTCATCCGGATCCAGGTGCTCCTCGCCGCGGGCCTCAACAGCACGAAGATCGGGCAGTTGCTGCCCTGCATGCGCGACCCGGACGGCGGCCCGTCGGAACGGGCGACCGGGCGCCTCGTCGATGAACTGGCCGGCGAGCGGCAGCGCATCGACCGCATGATCGCCGATCTGGTCCGCACCCGCGACATCCTCGACGAGGTCATCGACACGGCGTCGCAGCCGGTACGGTCGCAGCCGGTACGGGAGAGCGCCGCCGCCTGAACGGCCCCGCGGACCGCAGGACGTCAGAACGCGGCGATCGAGGCGGGCGCGCGTTCGGCCCGGGCCAGGGCGCGGAGGACGGCGGAGGTGCCGTGGCGGCGCCGGGCCGGCCGGGTGAGGAGCGCGACCACGGTGTCGGCGGCGCGCTCCGGGAGCTCGGGCGCGGACGCGCCGACGCTGACGGCCAGGTCGTCGTTGTGGACCGCGATCTCCATCATGCGGGTGACGAGCAGGTCGTCGAGGCGCAGCGACCACGGTCCCCACAGGGGGATGCGGACCGGCCGGTCCGCATCCGCCGCCGCCAGGAAGGCGGGGAGGGGCTCAAGGGCGGTGGTGACGCGCGCTGCCAGGCCGGCGTGGCCTCCGGCGGCGATGTCCTCGCCGTCCTGCCGGATCCGGACGCCGGCATCGGCGTCGGGCGCGGCACCGATCCAGCCGACGCGGGAGTAGTGGCCGAGGAGGGGGACGGCCGGCATCAGCCGTTCAGGTGTAATCCGCCCGCCGGGCGAGGGCACCCGGCGGAACCGCCGGCAAGATCACCCCGTCATCCCCCGCCGCGAGTCCAGGAGACGTGAACCATCGTGGGAACGAAGACGAGTTGGGCGCTGCGCGCAGGACTGAGCGCCGTCGGTGCCCTGGCGCTGCTGGTCGCCGGTGTGCCCTCCGCGGAGGCGGGTGCGCGGGGCTGCAACCACCGGACGTGCATCTCCGTGCAGGGGTCGGGCCTCCACGTCGATTCGGTCGCGGCGTCGACGACGTGGAACGGTGACTTCACCGGGCACTTCCACATCTGGGGCGGCGGCCTCGAAGCCGACAGCGCGACGGGCTACTGGGGATACCACCAGCAGTACACGGTGCACGTGGGCCGCGACCTGCCGAACCGCTCGGTGGTGTGCGCGGAGGGCTGGGAGCACGTCAACGGCCGCCTGGAATCCCGTGGCCGTGCCTGCGAGGAGATCCACTTCTAGCGCGGCGGGCAGGTCGCGTACGTCCGGCCGTGGTCACGGAGGTCACCGGCCCCCGTGACCGCGGCCGTCGTCGCTCCGGACCTCCTCCAGCACCGCCCGGATCACGTGGCGGGCGTTGCGGGCCATCGCCGGGTTCGTGGTCCGGTAGTACAGCAGGGCGATCAGGGCCTGCGAGAGGGTGCGGCCGCGGCCGCGGGCCCAGGTCGCGTCGTCCACGCCGAGCGCTTCGCGGAAGGCCTCCCGCGCGCCGGGCGGCAGCAGGTTCCACGCCGGGAACAGGTCACAGGCCGGATCGCCCGTCCCCGCGCACCCGAAGTCGATCACCGCCGTCAGCCTGCCCCCGGCCACGAGCAGGTTGCCCGGCATCAGGTCGGCGTGCAGCCACACCGGCGGCCCGTCCCAGGCCGGGGCCCGCAGGGCGCCTTCCCACACGGCGGTCACGGCATCGCAGTCGACGCCCTCCTCAGGGATCCCGCGCAGTTCCCCGATCGCCGCCCGGGTCCCCTCGTCGAGCGCGGCGAGCGGCCCGCCGCGGTGGGCCTTCGGCGCCCCCGGCAGGGTGACGCTCCGCATCGCCGCCACGAAGGCCGCCAGGTCGCGGGCCAGCAGCACGGGCTCGCTCAGCGCCCCCGCCTCGGGGTTCTCGCCGGCCAGCCACCGGTGCACCGACCAGGGCCACGGATACCCTTCGGCGGGCTGCCCGGCCCCGAGCACCTCGGGAATCGCCGCGGGCAGCCGGGGCGCGAGGCGGGGCAGCCACTCCTGTTCCAGCGGCACGTCCGCGGCTCCGCCTTGCACCAGCGGCAGCCGTACGACCATGTCGTCGCCCAGCCGGTACATGGCGTTGACGGTGCCGCCGGACGGGAACCGCTGCACGGCCCGTCCCGCCCACTGCGGGAACTGACCCGCGATCAGCCGTCGTACGAGGTCTTCGCCGACGGGGTGCTCGCCGGCGTGCATCTGCCCTGTGCTCACGGGCCACCATCCGATCGTCGGACGCCTCCTCGCGTCAAACGCTTTTCCCGCCCGTACGTCGTTCCCCGGTACGTCAGCCCGCCTGCCGGGAGCGGTAGTGGTCGAACTGGGTCACACCGCCGTAGCCGTAGCTCTCCGGGTGCAGTTCGTGCAGGGCGACGCCGGACCGCGGGAGCGGCCCGAGGATTCCGGTCAGGAGTTCGCCGGCCCGGGCGATGAACGCGGCCTTCTCCGCGGCGCTGTTCGTGCCCGCGGTGAGGCTGCCCTCGACGTGCGCGTCGCGGTCGCCGGCCAGGGGCTTCCCGCCGACGAAGTAACCGGCTGAAGGCACCAGGTTGATGTGGACGATCGTGCGGGCGCGCTCCTTGTGCAGGACCGACACGGCCAGCTCGGTCAGCCCCTCGGCGATGGCGTGCTGGGCGTCGGCCGGAAGGCCGGGGTCGGTGACGGTGACCCGGAAGTACGGCATGTCTTCTCCTCCGTATGGACGTGGTCATGAACGTGGCCATGTACGTGGCCATGTACGTGGTCCGCCGCCGGCGGTTCCGGCGGCGGCCCGGAGCAAGCCTCACCGACCTGGCACGATTGATCCAACGCATGGAAGTCATACGCATATGAGGCCGGTGCATGTCCGTCAATCTCCCTCAGCTGAGGGCCTTCCTCGCCGTCGTCGACGCCGGGGGCTTCAGTGCGGCCGCCGCCGAACTGGGCATGAGCCAGTCGGCGGTGTCGCACGCCGTCGCGTCTCTGGAGCGCGAACTGGCCGCCCCGCTCCTGGTCCGTGCCGTCCCGGCCAGGACCACAGCGCTCGGGGAGCGCGTCCTGCCGCACGCCCGCCGCGCGGTCTCGGCGGCCCGGTCCGTGGCACGGATCGCGGCCGAGGCCGGCGGGGCCATGACCGGCATCGTGCGGCTGGCCGCCACGCCGACGGTCTGCCAGGGCATGGTCCCCGGCCTGCTGCGGCACTGGCGCGAGGAGCAGCCGCGGGTCACGGTGCGGGTCTTCGAGGGCGACAGCGCGGAAGTGGCGACGTGGCTGGACGACGGGACCGCCGACGCCGCGATCCTCATCGACCCGCCGTCCGGCCCCGGCGTCCTGCTCGCCACGGACCACTACCGGGCCCTGCTGCCCCGCGACCATCCCCTGGCGGGCGAGCCGTGCGTGGACATCCGCGACTTGGAGGACGACCAGTTCCTCATCTCGCCCAACGGCTGCGAAGCCCGCATCCGCACGATCCACGGGCTCGCCGGGCTGCGCTTCGACCCCACCCACCGGGTGCGGGACCTGGCGACGCTGATCAGCATGGTGCAGGCCGGAATCGGCGTGACCGTCCTGTCCGAGGTCTCCCGCTCGCTCATCCCGCCCGACCTGGTGCTGCTGCCGCTGGAACCCCGCACCTCGCGCCGCCTCGTCCTGACCGGGCCCTCCGCCCGCCCCTGGCACCCGGCGATCCGCGCCCTGGCGGAGTCGGCGGCCGGCCACCCGGCCCGTACCGCGTGAGAGCGCGGTCGTCCGCCCGGGCAGAACGGATTCCGCAGCGGGCACCGGCGGACCGGTGAGGCACCGGCGGACCCGTGAGCGAGATCCTGCACCGGCCTCCGTCAGTGCAGGATCTTCTCCTTCGCCCGGCGGAACTCCTCGTCGGAGATGTCCCCGCGGGCGCGGATCTCCGAGAGCTTCATGAGCTCGTCGGCCTCGCTCCTGCGGCCCGTGCTGCCGGCCGCCTCCCGGACGTACGCGTCGAACGCCTCCTGCTGCGCCTGGAGATGGCGCCGCTCGCGTGCGCCCATGCTCCGGCCGCGGGCGAGGACGTAGACGAAGACGCCCAGGAAGGGCAGCAGGATGGTGAGGATCAGCCAGCCGGCCTTGGCCCAGCCGCTGAGCGTGTCGTCGCGGAAGATGTCGGCGATGACGCGGAACAGCAGGCAGAACCACGCGACCCACAGGACGATCCACAGGACGGTCCAGAAGGCGCCCAGGAGCGGGTAGTCGTAGGCCAGGTACACGTGTGCGTTCATGATGGTTTCCCTTGCTTGTCCGTGCTGTTCGCGGTGGAGGCGGCGCCGAGCACCGCTAGGACGGCCAGGACGAGGACGGTGATGCCGAGGACCAGGGCGACGACCGCAGCCGTGGGATAGTTCCAGATGATCAGGGCGATGACCGCCGCCGCGATGACGATGCCGGTGGTCCAGCGCCGGTGCGTCTCCAGCCAGTGGCCCGTGGCACCGGTGCGCAGGCCGGAGCGTGCCATGGCCCGGCCGGTGGCGCCGGTGGCCCGCCCGGTCACCGAGCGGACGAACCGGGCGCCGCGCCCGGGCCCGTAGAGGTATCCGGCCAGTGCCGTGATGACCGCCGTGACGAGGACCGTGCGGGTGCTGTTGCGCAGGAAGCGGACGAAGGTGTCGTAGACCGAGGCGGCCGCGTCGGCGGGCAGGGCGGTGTCCGGGACGGAGTCCAGGTAGACGCGCCGCGCGACGACGAGGCCCACCAGGAGCAGGACCATCATGACGCCGATGCCGACGGCCGCGGCCATGAGGGCCACCCGGGGCACGGGCGCCGTCCACACGGCGAGCGCGGCGAGGACGATCACGGTGACGGGCAGCCACGTGCCGACGACGTCGAGCAGGCGCATGGCGCCCTGGGCGTCGTCGAGCTTGTCGGTCCGGAACAGAGTGATGGTCTTGTCCACGTCGGGGATGTTCGCGGCCTTCTCGTAGCCCTCGCCGACCAGCTTGTCCTTGACCTTGTCGACGACGGTGCCCAGGTCGAGGACGACGGCGTCGCCCTTGGCCTGCACGGCGCTGCTCCCCTCGCCGGTGAGCGTCTTGACGACGGCCGCGTGGGCCCGCCGGTTCGCGCCGTCCCACAGCTCGGCGAACTGGTCGCTCGTGACGACCTTGTCGACCACTGTGCGAACGGCGGTGGTGAAGGCGTTCTTGAGCGGGCCGGCCAGCAGGTGCGACTTGTCCACGATCCCCGGCGGTGCGTCGGCCTTGGCGAGCGCGTTGCTGAGGGCGTCGGTGAGACCCTTGACGTCGACGTTGTCGACGACCCGCGTGGTCAGCCTGTCCGTGACGGTCTTCTGCACGGCCGGGTCCTTGGCCAGCGGCGCGACGGTCTGCACGTACCGGTCGGTGTCCGAGACCTGGCTGTTCGCCCAGGCCGCCACCACGGCGAGCGGTGAGAGCACGAAGGCGAGCACCAGCAGGACGGACGTCACCGCGTAGCGCAGCCGCCGGTGGTGCATGGCCTCGTGCTTGCGGAGGCGCGCGTAGTCGCGGCGTTCGCTGGGGGTCAGGGGTCCGTCGCCGTACAGCGGGCCGGAACCCTGCGGGCCCGGGACGCGAGGCGGGTTCATGGCCTGCTCCCTCCTCGGACGGGGGCGCGTGCCGACCGGAACGGGCACGTGCCGGACGCCCGAAGGGCTGGTCTCCCACGCAGGCTGGCCGACCGGCGGCGCGGACCGCATCACCCGTGGCGGGTGAACCGGGGCGCCGCCCGTCACTCGGGCAGGCGGCGCATCTCCCGCACGCTCAGGCCGAGGTCCTGGAAGCGGGCGAGGAGCCCGTACAGGTGGGCCTCGTCCGTGACCGTGCCGGAGAACAGCGTCTGCCGGGGCACCGGTTCCGCCTTCAGCTCCGGGAAGGCTTCCGCCATGAGGCGGGAGACGCTGCCCGTCACGCGGAATTCGTAGCGCATGGCCGATCCTCTCCCGCCGTCGGGCACCATCGCTGACAGGGTGCGCCCGCCGGAGTCCTCCGCCACCACCCGGAACAGGTGGAGACGGGCCCGTCGGCCGGGGGAGCGTCAGAGGATGTGCAGTTCCCTGCCCCGCTCCACGGCCTCGCGGCGCCGGGAGACGCTCAGCTTGCGGTAGACGCTGCGCAGGTGGGTCTTCACGGTGTTGACGGAGAGGGACAGCTCGGCGGCGATCTCGTCGGCGGACATCATCCTCTGCACGCACAGGAGCACGTCGCGTTCACGGCTGCTGAGCGGCTGGGCCGGGCCCGGGCGGCCGGCGTCCCCGCGGGCGGTCAGCCACGCTGCGCGGGTGTGCGCGGGGTCCGTACGGCCGGCGCCGTCCAGCAAGGGGCGCAGCCAGGGGCCGCAATCGAGGAAGGGCCGGCGCAGCAGCTCCGGCCGGGCGGCGTCCAGGGCCCGGCCGAGCAGGCACTGAGCGGTCGCCCGGTCGCCGGCCAGAAGCGCGGCCCGGGCCCGCAGCAGGTGGATGCCGACGAGGTCCGGGAGGCCGAGGCCGGGGGAGTCCTCGGCGCGGGCCAGCAGCCGCAGGGAGCGGTCGGTGCGTCCGGCGCAGAGGTGGGCGCGGGCGAGGGCGACGAGGGGCGCCGGCCCGTCGGCGCGGATGCCGTGCACGGCGTCGACCGCGGCCTCGTGATCCCCCCGGGCCAGTGCCGCGGCCGCACGTGCGAGCGCGAGCCGCCGGGCGGGCCACGGGGCTTCGCCCGTTCCCGGGCCGGGCAGGACGGACAGGGCCGTCTCCCAGCGGCCCCGGGCCAGTTCGAGGCGGGAGCGGAGCACCGCGGCCTCGGCCGCCAGGAGCGGGTCGTAGTGCACGTCACGGCACGCGAGGGCCTGTCCGAGCCGGCGGTGGGCGACTTCCTGGTTGTCCCGTTCGCACGCGACCGCGGCCAAGGCGACGAAGGCGGCGCCGCCCCGGCCGTCCGGCCCGTCATCGTGCTGACCTGCGATCAGCAGCGAGCGCAGCGCGTGGTCCTCCGCCGACGTCAGGGCGCCCGCAGCGCTCTCGGCCAGAGCGAGCAGTCCGAGGGCCATGTGCTGTACGGGGAGCGACTCCTGCGTGGTGCAGGCGCCGGCGGCCTCGGCGCAGAGGCGGCGGGCCTCGGCGAGGCGGCCGCGGCCCAGGTGCGACCGCGCGAGCCCGTGGAGCCGCAGGGCCTCGATCTCGGGGCGGGCCCGGATCCGCTCGGGCGGCAGCCGCCCCATCAGGTCCGAGACGGCACGCGCGGCTTCCTCGGCGGGGCCGGACCCGTCATCCGCACCGTGCTCGCCGCTGTGCTCGTCCGCCTGCGGTTCGCACAGCAGGCGCAGCAGCGCGTGGGTGAGCCCGACCTCGGGGTCCGGCTCCGTGCCGCCCTGCCGCAGGTGCCGTCCGGCCACGGCGAGGCGCTCGCGGCAGCCGGCCCGGTCGTGGCGCGCCAGCCGGCAGGCGGCCGCCAGCAGGGCGGGTTCGGCGCCCGGCACGGAGGGCGGCATGCGGGAGAAGGCCCGCTCGACCCGTTCGCCTCCCGGAGCCGTGAACAGGGCCCCGGCCAGCAGGTGGTGGACGGCCTCGGAAGCGCCGTACTGCCAGTCGCCGGCCTGCGCGGCGTGCTCCAGCGCCTCGGTGACGAGCCCTTCCCCGGCCAGCCACCGGGCGGCGCGGGCGTGGAGCCGCGGTACGAGGCGGGGGTGCCGGATCCGCAGCTGGCCGCGGAGCACTTCGGTGAACAGCGGGTGGACCCGGCACCAGGGCGTGCCGGGGACGGGATCGACGAAGGCGTTCTCGCGGGTCAGCCCGGCCAGGACGGCCTCGGCGTCCCGGCGTCCGGTCAGGGCGTCGACCAGGTCCGGGTGGAGGCGGTCCAGGACGCTCGCGCGCAGCAGCAGTTCCGCGGTGGCGGGAGGCAGGGCGTCGAGCACTTCGGCGATCAGGTAGCCGGAGACCGCCTGCTCGGTGCCGGCGAACGAGCGGGCGAAGCCGTCGGGATCGCCGGTGCGCTGCATGGCCAGAGCGCACAGCCGCAGGCCCGCGGCCCATCCTCCGGTGCGCCGTGTCAGGGCCCCGGCGACGTCGTCCCCCGGTCCGAGGCCGTGCCCGCGCAGCAGTGCGGTCGTCTCGTACGGGGTGAAGGCCAGGTCGGCGCCGCGGACCTCCGTCAGCCGGCCCTCCGCGCGGTAGCGGTGGAGCGGCAGCAGGGGGTCCCGCCGGCTGGTCACGACCAGCCGCAGCAGGGGCCCGCAGTGGCCGAGGAGGAATTCCAGGCCGGCCGGCACGCGCCGGCCCGCCACCTTCTCGAAGCCGTCGAGCACCAGGACCACGGGGCCGGACAGGTGCTCCGTCGCGGCGGCGAGGCGGGTCAGCAGGGACGTGCCGACGCTGCCGGGGCGGGCGGGCATGGTGATCCCGTCGCGCAGCCGGGGGAGGACGCGCCCCAGGGCCTCCACGACGTAGCTCCAGAAGACGCCCGGCGCCCCGTCGTGCGTGTCGAGCGTCAGCCACGCCACCGGCCCCGGGGGTTCGCCGTCCCGCGCCCACGCGGCGGCGAGTGCCGTCTTTCCCGCGCCCGCGGGGCCGGTGACCAGCGTCAACGGCCCGCGCGCGCCCTCACCGACCCGGTCGAGCAGCCGGTGCCGGGAGACGTGATGGCGGGGAGCGGCGGGCACCGAGAACTTCGCGGCGAGCAGGGGATCGCCCGACCAGGCCAGTGTCGTTCCCCGCCCGTCGCCGGAGGGCGGGAGTCCGGTCGGAGGCATCCGATCACCACCGTGCCATGGAGGAGCCGCTGCACTGCTGCGCACACCCCCCATCTGCGGCCGGTCCGCCCCGGCGGACCGCTCCCCTCCATCTTCACCACGCACGACCGGTGATCGCACACGGGCCCGCCGGCACCCGGGCCGGGCCCGCGACACGCCCCGCCCAAGACGCCGGCCGGTCGCCGCGCGGTTCTAGGGTGCGATCAAGCGGCCGCTCGCCCGTCACCGGGGCGCACCGGAAAACGGAGAGGGTGCATGCAGGCGTGAAACGATGGCGGGCCCTGACCGTGCTCGGGACGGCCCAGTTCCTGATGGTGCTGGACACATCGGTCATGAACGTCTCGATCAGCAGGCTGGTCGAGGACTTCGACACCGAGGTCACGGCCATCCAGGCCGTCATCACCCTCTACACCCTCGTCATGGCCGCCTTCATGATCACCGGCGGGAAGCTCGGCGACGCGTTCGGACGCCGCCGGGCCTTCACCATCGGGCTGGTCGTCTACGGGGCCGGGTCCGCCGTCACCTCCCTGGCGCCGTCCCTGTGGGTGCTGGCGCTGGGCTGGTCGGTGGTCGAGGGACTCGGCGCCACCCTCGTCCTCCCCGCGCTCGCGGCACTCGTCGCCGGCGCGTACCGGGGCCGGGAGAGGGCCGTCGCCTACGGCGTCATCGGCGGCCTGGCCGGCGCCGGCATCGCGGTGGGCCCGCTGCTCGGCGGCTGGGTGACCACGTACCTGACCTGGCGCCTGGTGTTCGCCGGCGAGGTCGTGCTGGTCATCGCCATGCTGTGCGTCGTCCGGTGGATCCCGGACGTTCCGCCGGAGCCGCGCACCGCACTGGACAAAGGAGGCGTCGCCCTGTCCTCGGCCGGGCTCGCCCTCGTCGTCCTGGGCGTCCTGCAGAGCAGCTCCTGGGGGTGGCTGAAGCCCCGGAACCCGCCCTTCACCCTGCTCGGCTTCTCCCCGACCCTGTTCGTCATCGCCGCGGGCGGCGTCCTGCTGTGGCTGTTCTGCTGCTGGGAGCGGCGGCAGCAGGCGCGGGGGAGGGAGCCTCTGGTGCGCCTGTCGCTGTTCGCGGTCCCGCCGCTGCGGTCCGGGCTGACCATGCTGCTCTGCCAGAACCTCGTCCTGCTCGGCCTGTTCTTCGTCATCCCCCTGTACCTCCAGGTCGTCCAGGGCCTCAACGCCTTCGAGACCGGGCTGCGCCTGCTGCCGGTGTCCGTGACCATGCTGCTGTCCGCCATGACCGGACCGCTGCTCGGCCGGATCGCCGCGCCCCGCACGGTGGTGCGCTGCGGCCTGTTCGTGCTCGTCGTGGCGGCGGTATGGCTCCTGGCCACGATCGAGCCCCGGATCGACAACCTCTCCTTCGGCCTGGCGATGGCCGTCCTCGGCCTGGGCATGGGGCTCCTCGCCTCCCAGCTGGGCAACGTCGTGCAGTCCAGCGTGGGGGAGGACGAACGCAGCGAGGCCGGCGGCCTGCAGTACACCGCACAGAACCTCGGCTCGTCCCTGGGCACCGCGCTCATCGGCTCCCTGCTGATCGGCGCGCTGGTCCACGCCTTCACCACGCAGATCGAGGACAACCCGAAGATCTCGGACACGGCACGCCACCAGGCCGGCATCGCCATGGAGGCGGGGGTCAGCTTCGTGAGCACGGACCAGGTGCGCGCCGCCGCCGGACGGGCCTCGCTCCCGCCGTCCGAGACCGACGCGCTCGTCGACTCCTACGCCACGGCGCAGCTGGACGCCCTCAAGGCCTCCGTGCTGGCCGCCGCGGCCATCACCCTGGGCGCGTTCCCGTTCACCCGCCGGCTGCCGGCGGAGCGGCTGACCAGGGAGGCCGGACGGTGAGGGCGGTGCTGCGGCCCCTCGGCACGGCCACGGGCCTCGTCGTCGCCTACTACCTCCTGCCCATGGACCAGAGGTTCGAAGGGAGCGCGGCCGTGGGCCTCGTCCTCGGTCTGGTGGCCGTGGCGGCCCTCTTCACCTGGCAGATCCGCTCGATCCTGCGGTCGCCCCGGCCCCGGCTGCGGGCGGTCGAGGCACTGGCCACCACGGTTCCGCTGTTCCTGCTGCTCTTCGCGGCCACGTACCACCTCATGGAGCAGGCCCGGCCGGGTGACTTCACCGAGCCCCTCAGCCGGACCGACGCCCTGTACTTCGCGCTCACGGTGTTCAGCACCGTCGGCTTCGGCGACATCACGCCCCGCACGGAACCCGCACGGATCGCCACCATGGTGCAGTTGGCGGGCGACATCCTGCTCGTCGGCGTCGCCGCCCACGTCGTCGTCGGGGCGGTCCAGTCAGCCCTTGCCCGCAGGCCCGCCGACGACGGGTAGGACGCGGCCGGCCGCGAACGCGAGCCCCCACAGGCGCCGCCAGTCCAGCCGCGGCCGCGCCGCCGGGACCCCTGGGCGGTGCCGGGGCACCCTCACCCGCAGCGCACCGGGCTCCGACACGCAGCGCACGGGCGTGGGAAGCGTCAGCGCTTCACCGTCGACGCCGGCCTGCACCTCGGGCCGGTCGGCGTCGACCACGAGCTCGCGCGAAGTGAGCGCGACCAGACCGGGTGCGTGCCGGCCGCGCAGCAGATCGGCCGCCTCGACAGCGCTGTCGACCTTGACGCTGACCAGCCCCAGCACTCCGCCGTCGAGCCGGTCGCGCCGGCCCAGCCCGGCCCGGTCGCCCACCCGGTAGGGGTTGTTGCTCACCAGCACGGCCTGCGGGCCGTCCACGGTGACGGACCCGGCGCCCACCCGCAGCCGCGGACCGCGCTGATGGGTCAGCACGCCGGGCAGCAGCCGCATGAGGGTGCCGGCCTTGTCGTCGCGGTACGCGGGGCTCTGCACGACCTCCGCGTACGCGCCGAAGGACGCGTTGTTGACGAAGACGCGCCCGCCGACGCGCCCGAGGTCCACCCGCAGCTCCACCCCGTCGGTGAGCGCCTCCAGGCTCCGGGTCGGGTCCTCCCGGTCGAGCCCGAGGTCCAGGGCGAAGTGGTTGCGCGTTCCCGCCGGCACCACCACGAACGGCACCCCGTGTTCCGCCGCCACGCCCGCCACCAGCGCCTGGGTCCCGTCGCCCCCGGCCACCCCGAGCAGGTCCGCGCCCCGGGCGAGGGCGGCGCGGGCGAGCGCGGCGGCGTCCCCGGAGCCGGGGCCGAGCAGCACCACCTCCGCGCCGAGCGCCTCCGCCTTCTCCCGCAGCCCGAACCGCCCCACCTTCCCGCCGCCCGAGCGGGGGTTCATCAGGAGACAGGCGTGCCGGGGCGGCGGGACCGGCCGGCCGGGCGCCGTGCCCGGGGCCGTGTCCGCCCGCAGCGCCGCCCAGCCCGCGACGGCGGCCAGCACCCCGAGCCCCAGGGAGACGAGGACGAGCCAGAGGAGCCGCGCGGCGACGTACGACGCGAGCACGGCCAGCGGTGCCGCCACGGCCAGCACCAGGGCAATGCCCCTCACGACGCCCCGGTGCGTCAGCGCCCACCAAGCAGCCGCTGCCGACACCGCCAGGCCCGCCGCTCCCACGGCCACCAGCGCCACGCTCCGGAGGCCTGCCACGCACAGCAGGAGCAGCCCCGCGCCGGCGGCCGACGCGACCGCCAGGCGTGCGCTCCAGCGCTGCCGGGCCCCTCCACGGTCGGCCTGCCTCATGAGCGTCTCCATCGGGTTGCTGCCCGGACCCCTTCCGCCCATGGTCGCCGCCCGCGGGAGCGGTCACCCTCACCCGCAACGGGTGAGGCGGTCCCGGCACGCCCGGCCCCACAGTGGGACCGATGAACGGCGGCGGACGTAACCCCGGGGAATCGCGGCCGGCCCGTACGGCCGGGTCGGCGACGGTGGAGGCCCAGGCGCTGCTGCCGATGATCTGGGCCGATCCGCAGCACATGCCCGAGCAACTGGCCTTCTTCGCGGTGCGCCGGTTCGGCCCCCGGGCCGCAGCCTCGGTGGCCCGCCGCAAGCGGAACAAGCCGGCGGCCGGGGACGACGAACTCCGCCGGGAGGCCATCGCCCACGGGACGCACATGGCGATCGCCGACGGCGCCGTGCTGGGCGGCCCGTTCATCGTCCTCATGCCCGTCAGCTTCGTCGCGGCACTGCTCTCCCAGGCCCGGATGGTGCTCGAACTGGCCGTCCTCGCCGGCGAAGATCCCCGGAGCGAACGGCGCGTGGCCGACCTGCTGGTCCTCCAGGACGTGTACCCGTCGACGGAGGCGGCCGCCGAGGCCCTGAGGGAGGCGAAGCGGCGGCCGCCCGGAGGCCGGGGCCGGATCCCCCGGCGGACACGGTGGTCGCTGATCGTCCGGATGGCGGCGATCCTCGGCCTCGTGGGCGGCGGCGGCAAACAGAGCACGTTCCGGCGGGTGGTGTCGACGACCCCGATCGTCGCCCTGTTCCTCGTCGGCATGGTGCTGCCGCTGATCTGGGTGCCCGCACTCGCGGTGATCTACCGGAAGAACACCCTGCGGCTGGGGGCGAAGGCCGTGCAGTACTACACTCCGGGCGCCGCGGGGGAACTGCTCAGGCACCGGAAGCGGCTTCCCCACATGCCCAGCACGGCCGGCGTCGCCGCCGTTCTGCGGGTGTTCGCCCTCGCGGTGGTGCCCTTCGCGGCGGCCGGCGCGGCCGCCTGGGCAGGGCTCCGGCTGGCCGGCGGGTTCTGGGGCACCTGTCTGATCGTCCTCGTCGCGGTCTCCCTGCTCGCGGCGTGCCTCTGGTTCGTGCGCCGCCGCTCGCGCCGGAGCGTCGACGACGAGGGAAGGAGCCCGCCGTGAAAGCGCCGGAACCCCACCTGTCACCGCATGAACGCGCGGCGCGCGGCAAGGCGGCCCGCGGCCGGATGCCCCGCTCGGCCCATGCCCGACCGGGGCCCGACGCCGGCCGGGCCGACCCGGTGGAGATCCTCGAACAGCAGAGCGCCGACCGCGTACCGGAACTCGTTCCCCTCCGCTACGGCAGGATGCTGGAGTCGCCGTTTGCCTTCTACCGCGGCGGCGCCGCGATCATGGCGGCCGACCTGGGCGCCCAGCCCCGCACCGGCATCGAGGCGCAGCTGTGCGGGGACGCCCACCTCCTGAACTTCGGGCTCTTCGCCTCGCCCGAGCGCCACCTGGTCTTCGACGTCAACGACTTCGACGAGACCCTGCCCGGTCCGTGGGAGTGGGACGTCAAGCGGCTGGCCGCCAGCGTGGCGATCGCGGCACGGGAGAACGACGTCCCGGACAAGCGGCGCGGAGACGTCGTCCGCGGCACCGTGCGCGCGTACCGGGAAGCGATGCGCGGCTTCGCGGCGATGCGCAACCTCGACGTGTGGTACGCGCACTTCGACACCGAGCGCCTGCGCGAGCTCTTCGCCGACCGGCTCGGCAAGCAGGGCCGCCGCCGGATGTCCCGGGCCCTGGAGACCGCGCGCGGCCGCGACCACCTGCACGCCTTCCAGCAGCTCACCGAGGTCGTCGACGGCACCCGGCGGATCGCCGCCGATCCGCCCCTGATCGTTCCGCTGGGCGACCTGACGACCGGCGACCGCAGGGCCGAGCTCGAAGGACGCCTCCGCCTGCTCGTCGAACGGTACGGCCGCAGCCTCGCCTCCGACCGCCGGCACCTCCTGGACCAGTTCCGCATGGCCGACGCCGCGCGCAAGGTCGTGGGCGTCGGCAGCGTGGGCACCCGCTGCTGGATCGTGCTCATGCTCGGGCGCGACGACGACGATCCGCTGATCCTGCAGGCCAAGGAGGCGGGCCCGTCGGTGCTGGCACCGTTCGTGCGCCCGAGCCCGTACGCCAATGAGGGGCAGCGCGTGGTCTGCGGGCAGCGCTTGATGCAGGCCGTCAGCGACATCCTCCTCGGCTGGGAGCGCGCCACCGGGATCGACGGGCGGCAGCGCGACTTCTACGTCCGGCAGCTGCGCGACTGGAAGGGCAGCGCCCGCCCCGAGACGATGCCGCCCGGCCGGCTGCAGGCCTACGGAGAGCTGTGCGGCGCCACGCTGGCCCGCGCCCACGCCCGCTCCGGCGACCGGATCGCGATCGCCGCCTACCTGGGCGGCGGTGACGCCTTCGACCGGGCCCTGGCCGAGTTCGCCGAGGCCTACGCCGACCGGAACGAGCACGACTTCCGGGCGCTCGCCGAAGCCGCGGACCGCGGCCGCGTCGTGGCCCGGCGCGCCTGACACGCCGGCCGGCCCGCGGTCACCGCCTCTTCCACTCGGGGAGGGGGCGTTCGCCGGGAAGTCCGCCGGCCACGCTCTCCCGCAGGGACGGCCGGCGCGACGCGGCTCTTTCGTACCACCGGCCGTACCGGTCGGCGAGGGGGACGGACGAGACGCCGTGGAGGAGGACGCCGAGGCCGACCGTGACGGCGATCGCGGTGCCCATGGGCCGGGCCCCGGGCACTTCCTCGGCCGCCACGACCAGCCCGAGGACGAGGGAGGGAAGACCGCGGGAGCCGAACCACGCGGTATAGGCCACGGTCGGGGGACGCAGCCGGCTGCCCGCGAGCGCGAGGGCGGTGGGCAGCATGCGCACGACCGTCAGGCTCAGCACCGCGTAGGCGACGACGCGCCCGTTCAGGTCCGTCAGCGCGGGGCCGAGGAGCACCGCGCCGAAGACGAGGAAGCTCAGTGAGGCCAGAAGCGCCGCGAGGTGCTCCACCGACTCGAGAGTGTCGTCCTCGCCCTCCGGGACGGAACCCGGCGGCGGACCCGCGCGCAGGGCGGCCGCGAAGGCGAAGCCCGCCACCCACGCCGCCACGAAGGCGCTGCCGCCCGTGGCCGCCGCGAGCGTGCCCGCCCCGGCGGCGAGCGCGAGGGGAAGGATGCGGCGCCAGTCGTCGTCGACCCGGCCCGCGGCGCGCGACCTGCTCAGCAGCACCCCGCCGAGGCCCCCGGCCACCAGCCCCAGCAAGGGGCTGAGCAGGAGCACCTGACGGAGGATTCCCGTCACTCCCTGGTGGGAGGCGGACGTCCCGGGCAGAGCGGCGAGGAGGACGGCGAACACGGGCAGGACCAGGCACTCGTTCAGGCCGCACTCGGCATTGAGCCCGTGCCGCACGACCGCGGGGATGCGCGGGGCGAACACGGCGGTCTTGCCCACCGACGCGTCGGTGGGCGCGAGGATCACCCCCACCAGCGCCGGCTCCCATCCCGTGAGACCCGGCAGCAGCGCCCACGCGAGCAGACCACCGCCCGCGATCGTCAGCGGCAGCCCGACGACGAGGAGACGGACGGGGAGGAACCAGCCGTTGCGGAACTCCTCCGACCGTACGGTGGCGGCGTCGGTGAACAGGACCAGCGCCAGGGCCGCTTCGGCGAGGGCGAGCACCGGCCCGGCGTCGCGCTCCGGATCCAGCAGCCCGAGGCCGGCCGGGCCGATGAGCACCCCGGCGGCGGTGAACACCATCGGCGCCGACACGACGGTCAGGGCCAGGCGCCGGGAGACGAGCGCGTACCCACCGGTGACGGCGGCCACGGCGGCCACCGCCCATCCGCCGCCTGCGCTCACAGTCCCTCCTCCGGCCGGCCGTCGGCCACGGACGGACCCGTCCAGGAAGAGTGATCGGTCCGGTGCCCCGTGGGGCACCGGACACGCGGACGCTCACCCGATGGACGGACAGCGGAAGGCGTCACTGCCCGCCGGCCGGGTCCTCCTCCTCGTGGTCGAGGGCCAGGAGGGCCGCGCCGATCCATCCGGCCTCCGGGCCGAGGCGGGCGGGTTCGACGGCCGGGAGCTCGCGGTGGGCGGCGGCGGTCACGTAGCGGGCGAAGCTCGCGCGGAGAGGAGCCAGCAGGAGCTCGCCGGCTTCGGCCACGCCGCCGCCGATGACCACCAGCTCGACGTCGAAGAGGTTGACGAGCGTCGCGACGCCGATGCCCAGCCAGTGGCCGAGCCGCTCCAGCTGGGCCCGTGCCGCCGGGTCACCGGCGTGTGCGGCCGCGGACACCGCCTCCCCGGTCACCCGTCCCGACCCGTCGGCGAGGGCGGCCAGCGCCCCGCCGGGTTCGGCCGCGGCCGCCGCGCTGCCGTAGCGGCCGAGGGCCCGCCCGGAGGCCAGCGGTTCGAGACAGCCGACGGTCCCGCAGCCGCAGCGTTCGGTGCCGTGCGGGTCGACGATCATGTGCCCGATCTCCGTGGCGATCCCGGTGCGCCCCCGGAAGGGGCGACCGGCCAGGACGAGGCCCCCGCCGACACCTGTCCCCACGGTGACGAAGGCCATGTGGGCGGCGCTGTTCCCCAAGCGGTACTCCGCCCAGCAGGCGGCGTTGGCGTCGTTCTCGACGACGGCCGGCAGCCCCGTGGACTCCTGGAGCAGCCGCCGGAGCGGAAGGTCGTGGTAGGCGGTGTTGGGGGCCGTCAGGACGCGTCCTTCGGGCCAGCGGACGAGGCCGGCCGCGCCCACGCCGACGGCTGCGACCCCCGGATTGCGGTAGCGCAGCGCCTCGATCAGGACGGAGACGGACTTGAGGATGGTCGCCTGGTCGGAGGGGCACGGCACGGCAGGGACGCGGTCGGTGACGCGGCCCTCCGCGTCGACCACTCCTGCGGCGATCTTCGTTCCTCCGATGTCGAGGCCGATGGCGAGCCGGCCGTCGTCGGGGAGTCGTGGGCGCATGGGGGAACTCCTACCGGGGTTGGAGCAGGACGCCGGGACAGCCCTGCAGAGCGATCAGCGCGGCGCCGTGCGCACCACGGACGGCGTCCAGCGGTTTGGTGACGATCTGACAGTCCCTGCTGATCTGGAACGTGTGCGCGGGGAACTTCCGCATCGCGTGGAGGAAGGCGTTCGCCGCCCGGCGCCCGGGCCCGCCGCCGATGAGGTCCTCCGCCCCGTAGACCACCATGTGGGTGGGCCCGAACAGGGTGAGGAGCGTGGCGATGCCGCGGGCTATCGAGGTGCCGGCCTTGCGGAAGGCCGCCAGTGCCTCGCGCGCCTGCGCGTCGTCGCCGTCGGCGAGCGCGATCGCGGCCTCCAGCCCGTCCAGTTCCCGGCCGGTCCGCTCCTTGACCACGGCGGTCAGGGCCCGGTTCCCGACCTGGCTCTCGATGCACCCGCGCATCCCGCAGTCGCAGATGCGGCCCCTCGGCCACACCTGGAGGTGCCCGAACTCCACCGGGGCGGAGAGCCGTTCGCCCCGGACGACCATGCCGGCGCCCACGCCGTCGCGCACGAGGACGACCCCGAACGTCGAGCCGACGCGGCCCACGCCGAGGCTCTGCTCGTACGCGGCGAAGGCGTGCGCGTCGTTCTCCACCGAGGTGGCGCAGCCCAGCATGGAGGCGAGTTCCGCACCGAGCGGGACGTCCTCCCACTCGTACGGGGGAGGTTTCTCGTGCCGGTGGTCGTCGGGCCCGTTGACCAGGTGGAGCACCATGCCCGTGTCCGGGTCGACGGGCCCGCCGACCTGGACCCCCACGCACACCCTGCTCCTGGGGAAGGCGCATCCCAGCCTGTCGTCGACGAGGTTCTCCGCGAGCTCGGCGACGCGCTTCACCACCTCTGCCGACTCCATGACCGTGAGGTGCCGACGGGAGCGCGCCAGGACCACGCCGTCGGCCCCGACGACGACTCCGGTGAGTTTGTACGGCTGGATCTCGATCCCGACCGCGTACTGCTCGTGGTCGAGTTCGTCGGAGCGCCGGAGGATCTGCCGCACTTTCACGTCGTTCACGTTCACGTTCATGTGCCACCTTGCGTCCGGTGGTGCGCCGAAGGAAAAGCCGGTGGTGGGGAAAAAGAGCTCAGGCGATGGAGCCGGGGGTCACCGCCTCCGGGTAGCGCTGGACCGCGGAACGGATGGCGATGGGGGTCAGCGTGACGATCTCGTCGGCGTCGCCTTCCCCTTCGCCTTCTCCTCCCGCGTCCCGTGCCGCGCGGCGCAGTTCCTCCGCCCGTCCGGTGGTCGCGCAGTCCCACAGCGCCCCGACGAGATCGATGTCGTCCGTGTCCTCGAATTCCTCGAAGGAAACCTGTTCGGTCATGAGGCGAAGGCTTCGATTGACGTAGGGAAGGTGACGCACGCATTCGGTGAGGAAAGCGGCCTTCAGCGCCGCATCCGCCGTCCGTGGTTCCGGAAGGGGGTGCAGTTCCTGGTCGCGGAAGCTGCTCAGCGCCCGTGCCACGGTCTCCACCGCGAGTTCGTCGACATCGTTCCGCCGGAGACGCGCGCGGGGACTTCCCGTCGCGGCAATGGCGAGCAGCCAGAGACGAATGACGTGATATCCGTAAGCGGCCCAGCCGGCCCGGGACTCGAAGCGGGGAACACCGGCGCTGCGCGTGCGGTCCGCGGCCGGTGCGGTGGCCGCCGGCCCGGTGAGCCGACGGAGCCGCTCCTGCACCACGTCCGGGGTGAGCCGGCTCTCGATGTCGGCCCGGACGGCCCGGAGGAATCGCTCGAACGCCGGGTGCACGTGCTGCGTGGCGACTCTGGTGGACTTCGGCTGGGCCCTGCGTGTGGCGAGACCGTGATCATCCCTTGCGGACATGCGAACCTCCTTCATCTTCCTCGTGGTTCTCCAGTGAGCTCCGCAGTGCGGCGATCGCGTGCCGCAGGTTGCTGCGGACCGTGCTCGCCTTCACGCCGAGAAGCGCCGCGATCTCCTGTGCGGAGTAGCCGTCCAGGTGCAGGGCCAGGACCTGGCCCTGCCGAGGGGGGAGGGCGCGCAGGGCCTCCAGCACCCTTTTGTGCTCGTCCGGTTCCGGCGGGGCCGCCGGGGCCGGGCCCGAGAGGTGTGCGGTCCGGGACTCCAGGACCAGGCGTCTGCGGTTGCGCTCGGCCTTCTTGCAGTACGCGTGCCAGGCTGCCGTCCGGACCCAGCCCGCGGGGCACTTGCAGTCCGCCCATGTGCGCAGGAGCTCCTGCATGGCGTCCTGGGTGGCGTCCTCGGCTTCCTCGTAAGTCGCCCCGGCTCTCATCAGGCTGTGCACGACGCGTGGATACTCCGCTGTAAAGAAATCGGCGAAACCCGGCAACTCGGCGGGTAAGGCTCCGCGATCTCCTCGGGGGCTCACGCGGCCACCTCCTCGGGGTCGGTCACACCCTTATAGGGCCGTGGGGAGCCGGAAGCGTGCAAAAGCCCGCCGGAATTCCTCGCACCCGCCTCCGTCCGCAGCACTTGCACGGGAACGCTGTATTCCGCCCCTTTCCGGATAACAACCCCGATGAAGGCGAGGCCCTCATGAGGCGCAATGGCGGCACACGGCACTCCGGCACGACCGACCCCACCGGCTCCGTCAACTCCACCGACTCCACCAGCCCCACCGGACCGGACCGTCACCCGAGCCCCGCGGAGGTCGTGGCGCTCGTGAACGGAGTGACGGCGAGCATCGCAGGCACCTACGTGGTGACGTCATCGGTGCTGCTCGCGGCGCTGGCCGGAGTGCTGGCGGTGGTCGTGGCGACAGTCGTGGTGGCCCTGCACCTCAGGTCCGGTCGGTGACGGGAGCGTCGTCCCGGAGGGCGCCGGCGAGGACCGAGGCCACGACCTTGCGGACGGCTCCGGCCTCCGGCCGGGGGCTCGTCCGGTCGGCGAACAGCAGGTGACCGGCACCGATCAGCGCGGGAGCGAGCGCGTCGACGTCCGCATCGCCTGAGACGCGGCCCAGTTCGCGCTCGGCGGCCAGATACGAGGCGACCATGGCGGCGGCTTCCGTCAGCAGCGGGATGCCGCCGCCCGGTCCGGCCCGGCGCAGCCGGGCGCGCAGGTCGTCCCGGAAGGTGATCAGGGCGACGATCGCCACGGCGACCGAACCGAAGAGGTCGGTCAGCGCGGCGGCGAGGTTGCCGGCGACGGAGCCGGTGCCGGCGGCGCCGCGCAGGGCCGCGGCCCAGCCGTCGATCCGGGCGACGCGGTCCCGTACGAGCTCCGCGAGGAAGGCGTCGAAGTCGGCGAAGTGCCGGTGCAGGACGCCCTTGGCGCAGCCCGCCTCGGTCGTGACGGCGCGGCTGGTCAGCGCGCTGGGCCCGGCCCGGAGCAGGATGCGCTCGGCGGCGTCGAACAACTGCTCGCGCGCGTCGCGCAGGGCCACCCCGGTCGGCATGCGGCACGTCCTTTCCGTCTCTCGCCGGACCCTATCCGTTGACGAGTGGGCATGTGCCCACCATAGTGGGCGCATGCCCACTTCACCGTCAGGGCGATCGAGCCCCTCGGATCGAGAACCGCATCAACACCGGGAGACGGCCGAGTCGTTCGGCACGGACGCCGAACGGTACGACCGGGCCCGGCCCCGCTACCCCGGCGCCCTGGTGGAACGGATCGCCGCCGGCGCCGGCGACGTTCTCGACGTCGGCTGCGGCACCGGAATCGCCGCCCGCCAGTTCCAGGCGGCCGGCTGCCGGGTGCTGGGAGTCGAGCCCGACCCGCGGATGGCCGCACTCGCGCGGCAGCTCGGCGTGGACGTCGACGTGTCGGCGTTCGAGGCCTGGGACCCGGCGGGGCGTGCCTTCGACGCGGTCGTCGCCGCCCAGGCCTGGCACTGGATCGACCCGGTCGCGGGAGCGGCCAAGGCCGCGCAGGCGCTGCGGACCGGCGGCCGGCTCGCGGCCTTCTGGAACGTGCCCCGGCTTCCGCCGGAGGTGACCGAAGCCTTCGACGCGGCCTACAGGCGGGTCGCGCCCGACTCGCCGTTCGCCATCCCGGCGACGGAGGCGCAGGCCCTGGACGGGCACCGGCAGCTTGAGGCCAAGGCCGCCGACGCAATACGGGAGTCGGGCGGATTCGGGGAGCCGGAGCAGTGGCGCTTCGACTGGGACCGGACCTACACCCGGGACGCGTGGCTGGACCAGATGCCCACCCACGGCTCCCTCACCCGGCTCCCGCCCGGCAAGGCGGCGGACGTGCTGGAGCACGTCGGGGCCGCTATTGACGCCATGGGCGGCAGCTTCGCCGTGCGCTACGCGACGGTGGCGGTCACCGCGGTGCGCACCGGCGCCGCGTGACGCGGTTCGCAGTGCGGCACACCGGCTGCCTATCGCGTCGCTGTGAGGACGAGGGACGCGACGCTCAGTGCCAAGTAGCCGCCGGGGAAGGCCATGTTGTAGTAGACGCGGGCGCGGACGTGTACCGCGACGGCGCCGACGTAGAAGAGGACCAGCCCGGTCGCGGCCGCGGCACCGATGAAGGGGACACCGAGCAGGCCGAGCAGCAGCCCGGCGGCACCGGCCCCCTTGAGCGCGGCGAGCGGGGGGATCCAGGAGCGCGGGGTCCCCACCTCGGCCGCGTTGGCGAGGACGAACCCGGCCTTCATCAGGTCCGCCACGGCGATCCCGGCGTTGGCGGCGATCGTGACGACGGTGACGATCACGTAGGCGATGAACACCCGTTGTCCTTTCGGAGAGGCGCGGAGCGGGAGTGCGCCCAGCCTCGCCAACCCCTCGGCACGGCGTCCAATGCCTGCGTCTATAACCTGATGGCATGGACGTCGACACCCGGTTGCTCCGTTCCTTCGTCGCCGTGGCGGAGGACGGCAGCCTGACCCGGGCCGCGGAACGGCTGTTCGTGTCACAGCCCGCACTGACGAGGCAGATCAAGCAGCTGGAGGACCGGGTCGGGGTACGGCTGTTCACGCGGTCGCAGACCGGCATGGTCCTCACCGCTCCGGGCAGGGTGCTGGCGGCGCGGGTGCCCGACCTGCTGGCCGAGTGGGACCGGGCCCTGGGGGAGACGAAGGGCGCGGCTGGCAGGGCGGCCCGCGTCCTGCGGGTCGGGTTCCTGGCCAGCGCCGCCAACGAGGCGACCCAGCACATCGTCGCGGAGTTCGCCCGGCGCCGGCCGGGCTGGCGGGTCGAGATGCGCCAGGCCTCGTGGGCGGATCCGAGCGCCGGCCTCGCCGACGGGGACGTCGACGCCGCCCTGCTGCGGCTGCCCTTCCCCGGCCAGGACGCCGTACGCGTCGAGGTCCTGTTCAGCGAACCCCGCTGGATCGCGCTGCCCGAGGCGCACCCCCTCGCCGTGCGCGAACGGATTCCGTTCCGGGATCTGCGGGACGAGCCGTTCGTGGCGGCCCCGCCCCGGACGGGCGCCTGGCGGGACTACTGGCTGGCCGCCGACGAGCGCGACGGCCACCCCGTCCGCGTCGGCGCCGTCACCGACCAGCCCGACGAATGGCTGAGCGCGATCGCCAACGGCTACGGGATCGCCCTCGCCCCCGAATCCGCCGCCCGCTACTACGCACGCCCGGGCATCACGTACCGCCCGGTCACCGGCGTCAGCCCCAGCCGGGTCGGAGTCGCCTGGCCCGCCTCCGCGGACGCCGACCCCGTCGTCCGGGACTTCGTACGCTCCTGCCTCAACAGCCGGCAAGGGCCGCAGGGCGGACCCGTTTAGAGCGAGACGGTGGCTTCGGCACCGGAATCACCCGTGGGCGGTCCTGGCCGTACGAGGTCGAAGGGCGCCGGGGCGTGCCCCTCCCAGATGCGGCGCGAGGACTCTTCCGGATAGGGCATGGTCTTCGACTCGCCTTCCAGGACGCGCGTGAGCCGCTCGCCGGGGCGGTACGCGGCCCACCCGGGAGCACCCGTGGTGGCGAAGCGGATCCACGCCTGCTGGAGTTCCTGCGAGACCGCGAGGGCCTCGGGCGTGGGCCGGTCGCCGAGGAGCCCCTTGCCGGTGGGGCTGGCCAGGGTGCCGAAGGCCAGGGGGACGTCGAGGCTGTGGCACGCGCCCAAGACCCCGCCCATGGCCGTGGAGCCCAGCCGCAGCTCGAAGAGGAACGACGTGCCGCCGGCCGCCGCGTTAGCCTCGGCCAGCTGCAGCGAGGGCATCCGGAAGAGGGCGTCGGAGTACACCGTTTCCAGCAGCTCCTCCGCGGAGGCCCGCGGGTGGGCGGCCCGGTAGGCGGCCGCGCCGTCCGGCGCCGGGGCGAACAGCTCCAGGGCCGTACGGGCATCCTCGTCGGTGAACGTGCCCAGCCGTCCGGTCATGACGCTGAAGAGCCGGAACTCATCGCGCGTGTGGCCGACGAGGAGTTCGGTCCCGCTCGCGCGGCCGCCGGCCAGCGCGGGCCAGGGCGTTTCGGAGAGGACCTCGCCGTCGACGACCGGGCACATGGCGATGCCCGCCTGGGCGAGCCGCCCCCAGCTCTCGCGGCGGCCGGGCAGCCCGGCGCTGAGCGCGGTGAGCTCGCCCGCCAGGCGCCACGGGTCGACGCCGGACAGGGCCGCGGCCGTGGGAGCCGTGCCGAGCCGGTCCGCCAGCGCGGCCGCGGCCTGTTCCGCGAGGGCGCGCGTGCAGTGCCATCCCGGCACCGAGTGGGTGACGGCCCGCCGGAACAGCCCGCGCGCCGGCTCCATCGTCAGCAGGGCCGCGATCGACCCGGCCCCGGCGGACTGCCCGGCCACGGTGACCCGGCCGGGGTCCCCGCCGAACGCGGCGATGTTCCGCTGCACCCACTCCAGCGCCGCGATCTGGTCCAGGAACCCGCGGTTGGGCGGCGCGCCGTCGAGCAAGGCGAAACCCTCGGCGCCCACCCGGTAGTTGATGCTCACCACGACGAGCCCCGCCGAGGCCGGCTCGGCCGGGTCGTACATCGGGTCGCCGGAGTCCGCCGCCACGTAGGCGCCCCCGGGGATCCACACCAGCACCGGCAGCCCCGCGGCGCCCGGGTCCGGCGTGCAGACGTTGAGCGTCAGCCAGTCGGTGCCCGCCGGTGAACTCCCGGCTGGCGGCCCGGCGTGGGGAACGGACTGCGGCGGCGGAGGGCCGAAATCCACGGCCTGCCGTATGCCGTCCCAGGGCCGGAGCGGGACGGGCGCGGCGAACCGGAGCGCTCCCACCGGCGCCTGGGCGTACGGGATGCCGCGGAAGACCGCGTGCCCGTACCGCCGCCGCCGGCCCTCGACCAGGCCCTCCGCAGTGCGCACGCATGGCTGTTGAGACATGTCGCTACCCCTCTCCGAGCGTTCTTCCGAAGGGCTCCAGCGTTATCGGCCAGCTGTATTATGTCAACCGTATGGGAACGCCGGGTAGACTGCGGGGGCCGGAAAGAGAGTGCCGGAAAGAGAGTGACGGAGAGGCCGACGATGCCGAAGCAGGTGGACCACCAGGAGCGCCGCGAGACGATCGCCCGGGCGCTGTGGCGGGTGGTCGAGCGGCGCGGCGCGGTGCACCTGACCATGCGGGAGGTCGCGCAGGAAGCGGACCTCTCCCACGGGGCCGTGCAGCACTACTTCGCCTCTCGCGAGGCGATGCTCGCCTTCGCGATGGACTTCGCGGCCGAGCAGACCGCCCTGCGCGTCGGCCGGGGCGTCCAGGAGCTCGGCGACCGGCCGCACCCCCGCGACGTGCTCCGGCTGATGCTCACGGAGACCCTCCCCCTGCACGCCGACGCCCGCGCGACCAGCCGGATGAGCGCCGCCTACGTGCTGGAGGCGCTCCACGACGAGAACGTCCACGCCCGGGCGCGCGACGGGATGCTCCAAGGGCGCGCCCTCGTCGAGCAGCTGGTGCGTCAGGCGATCGCCGACGGGTACATCGACGCCGGGCGCGACCCGGCGGTGGAGACCGGCCTGCTCCTCGCCCTCACCGGCTTCACCCCCCTCATCGAACTCGACGTGATCCGTCCCGAGGACGCGCTCGCCGCCATCGACCAGTACCTGGACAGACTGTTCGTCAAGGTGTGACTCCGCCTTCCGGCGCGCGACCGGAATGCGTCGGTGTGGTGGGCAGTGGCCGGTTCGCGTCCTCGTGCCCGGGTCCCGGGGCGCGACAGATTGGGCTGCGGCACACGGCAGCGCACCACGCGGAAGCGGCAGGAGGCGGGACGCCGATGGAGTTTTCCAAGGACATCGAGGATTTCCTCGCGAAGCTCATGTCGTGGTACGAGGACAACCACGAGGGCTTCAGGGATCAGTACGACGCGGCGGTCAAGTACGCGGAGAAGTGCCCGGTCGATCCGGACGACCCCGTGTACTGCGACTGGCAGAACAAGGACATCGAATTCCTGTATCAGTTCTTCAGCGACTGGTACGAGTGGCAGGAGAACGGATCGGGAGTCGACAACGGCCTGACCTACATCGAGAAGTTCAGCTGGATCAACTACGGCGGGCACAAGCCCGGCATGGACTTCATGAACAAGGGGCCCGGGCGCGAGCTGATCGCCGACTTCACACATCTGCAGGGCCTGCAGATGAACTCGCCGGAGTCGAAGAAGACCATCGACAGGTGGGTCGAACAGCTCGGCGCGAAGCGCATGGACGACTACAAGATCAAGAACTGGAAGAACTTCAACGAATTCTTCATCAGGGAGATCAAGGAGGACCGGCGGCCGGTCGACGCCAAGGAAGACCCCACCGTGGTGGTCGCCCCGGCCGACTGCGTCATCAACATGATCGTCGACGACCTGGGCGAACTCACGCAGATCCCGGTCAAGAACGTGACCATGAACGTCAACCAGCTGCTCGACAGGTCGAAGTACGCGGGCCACTTCATCGGCGGCACAGCGGTGTCGTGCATCCTGATGCCCGACAGCTACCACTGGTATCACACCCCGGTGGCGGGCGAGGTGGTGGAAGCCCGCAGCGACATCGGCGGCATGTACTACGGGATCCGGAACTTCCCTCAGCTGCTCGACAAGGGGGACGTCGGCTACGGCTACGACTACAACGACTTCCTCGACTTCCGCCGGGGGTACGTGATCATCAAGACGCTGTACGTGAATGCCGATGGAGGGCCGGACGGCGAAGGGTACGTCGCGCAGGTGCCCGTCGGTCTCAACTCGATCGCGTCGGTGAACTTCCTGGAGAAGTTCACCGGGAAGCTGCCGGTCCCGGTGGAAAAGGGAGAGCGGGTCGGGAACTTCATGTACGGCGGGTCACTGAACATCCTCCTCTTCGAGAAGGGCCGGTTCCCCGCCGTGCAACTGCTCCAAGGGCAGCGCATCGGCCTCCTGGAGGACCCGGAGAAGACGCCCAAGCGGTTCCCCCGCTCCCCTCGCACGCAGCTCCGGACCCCGCCGCCGAACGGAAGGTGAACCATGTCCGCAGCAGATCTCGTCACCTCGATCCCTGCGAACCTCTTCAACACCCGATCCGTCGACGTGAAGACCCGCTCCTACGCCGGGCACGTCCACGTCGACAGCACGGAGCACCCGGGGACCGCGAACCACCTCTTCTACTGGTTCTTCGAGAGCCAGACCTGCAACCCGCACGTCGCGGTCCACGACCAGCAGGAGCTGATCAGCGGGACGCCGCTGCTGATCTGGCTCAACGGCGGGCCGGGCGCCTCCTCGCTGCTGGGGCTCTTCCTGGAGAACGGGCCGCTGACCATCGGCGACGACGCCGCCGGGACGGTCTCGGTCACCGCCAACACCTGGAACCAGGAGGCGCACGTCGTCTACTGGGACCAGCCCGTCGGCACCGGGTACAGCCACTCCGACGTGGGGGAGTACGTCCAGGACGAGAAGACCCTCGCCCGCATGTTCCGCGAGGGCCTGCAGAAGTTCTTCGACCTGCACCCCGAGTACGCGCGGTGCCCGCTGTACGTCTGCGGCGAGAGCTACGCCGGGAAGTACGTGCCGGCGATCGCCCTGGAGATCGACGAGCACAACCGCCGCAACGCGGACGGGCGGCGGATCAACCTCAAGGGGATATCCGTCGGCAACGGCTGGATCAGGCCCGAGCTGTCGATCCGCGTCCTGATCGACTACGCCTACACGACCGGGTTCCTCGGCATCAGCCAGAAGCAGTCCCTCTACACGGCCTACGCCGCGTACCAGGAAGCGCTCGCCAAGGGGAAGATGGCCAAGGCCACCAAGCTCGGCAACGACCTGGTGACCGCCACCCTCGCGTACGGGGGCAACTTCGACCTCTACGACGTGCGGCGCTGGGACGACCTGCCCATGGGCGCGCTGCGCGCCTACCTGGACAGCGAGGCCGTGAAGGAAGCGCTGCACGTTCCCCACGACGTCCCCTGGGAGTGCGCCGACAACGACGGCCCGGTGGCCGAATGGCTGGTGAACGACAACATGAGGGACTGCTCCGAGGACTACGCCGAGCTCCTCGCCAGGGGCTGCAAGACCCTCCTCTACACCGGGAACTTCGACACCGCCTGCGGGTACCGGAGCACCGAGGAGATCCTGGACGACCTGATGAGGGCGAAGGGCGACCAGGAACACGCGGAGTGGCGCAACGCCCCTCGGCTGATCTGGACACAGGCGCAGGGCAACCCTAAGGGATTCGTCCGCCGCCTCGGGAACCTGACGCAGGTCAGCGTTCCCGACTCCGGGCACCAGGTCCCGGCGTTCCAGCCGGAAGTCTGCCGGGAGATGCTCTACAACTGGCTCTTCGACCGGCCCTTCCCCGGCTACGACCCCCAGCAGCTGCCCAAGCAGCGCAACGGCAGCGGCGCGCGGAAGGGATGAACCCGGCCGCTCCGCGGCCCCCGGCCGGCGGACCTACCCGGGGGTCCGCGGGGTGACGGTCATGCGGATGTCGTCGGCCGCCCAGAGGACGAACCGTTCGACCGGCGTCACCTCGTGTCCCGGCACGGGCCGGAACCGGAAGCGCTTGAGGAGCACGGCCAGCACCAGCTCGGCCGTGACCATCGCCAGGCCCGCGCCCTCACAGCTGCGCGGTCCGATCCCGAAGGGGACGTAGGCCAGCCGGTGCCGCCCGGCCTCCTCCTCCGGCGTGAACCGCTCGGGCCTGAACCGCTCGGGCTCGGGCCAGTGGTCCGGGTTCATGTGGACGGCCCAGAAGGGGTAGAAGACCGTCGTCCCGGCGGGGATGTCGTAGCCGCCGAGGACGAGGGGCCCGGTCGTCTCCCGCGCGCCGTAGGGGCCGGGCGGGTACAGCCGCATCGTCTCCTTGAGGACCATGGTCAGGTACGTGAGCCGCCGCAGGTCCGCGTACGCGGGCGCGGCACGCTCACCGAGCACGCGGTCCAGCTCGTCCGCGACGCGTCCGGCGGCCTCGGGATGCCGGCCCAGCAGGTGCAGGGTCCACGAGACGGCCACCCCGGTGGTGTGGTGGGCGGCCAGCATCGCCACCATGACGGTGTCACGGATCCGCGCGGGCCGCTCACCCGCCTCGACGAGCGCCCCGATCAGGTCGCTCCGGTCCGCGCGCGGCCCGCGGCCGCCGGACCGGTGGGCCGCGACGACCCGGTCGACCGTCGTGCGCAGGTGGGCGAGGGCCTGCCGCGCCCGCTCGGCGCGCTCCTCCTCCGGGCCCGCGGCCGGCAGGTGGTAGAGCCGCCCCAGGTGCTCGGTGAGCACGTCCTCGAAGGCGGTGACGACGCGGTCGGGGTCGGCGACCTCGCCTCCCAGCGCGTACGCGCAGATCATCCGCAGGGACAGCGCGGTGAGGTCCTTCTGCAGTTCCACGGGCTCCCGGCCGGCCCGCTCGGCCCAGCGGCCGGCGAGCGCCGTCGCCAGCGCGGTGAACTGCGCGAAGTGCCGCTCGTGGGAAGGCCGCCCCGCCAGCACCGACAGCAGGAGGCGCCGCCAGGGGCCGTGCTCACCGGCCGGCATCACCTGGAGGTTGCCGGTCTCGAACAACGGGGCCAGGAAGGCGAAGAGCCGCTCCGGCCGCTTGTCGGTGCCCGCCGTGGCCTCCAGCAGTACGGGGTCGGAGACGGACACGGCCGTGCCCGTCTCCGCGCCCGGCAGCTGGAAGCGCACGACGGGCCCGTACTCGGCGTGCAGCCGTAACTGGTAGGTGTGCAGGCCGCCCGCCGCGGCGATGGCACCGAGGCCACCGTCCTCCTGGGGCGCGGGGCCGGGGATGTCCATGGCGGATCCTCTCGCCGAACCGGAACCGTAGCCACGGCCGGCGTCGTCACCCCGGCCGTGGCTCGATGGGCCGGTCGCCAAGCTACGCCGCGACCCAGGTGCCGGCCACCGCCACCGTGGTGACGCCGGGGCCGAAGGCGATGACCAGGCCCGTGGCTCCGGGGTGCGGAGGGGCGGCGAAGGTCTGTGCCAGGACGTCGAGGACGACGACGCTCGCGGTGTTGCCCCGCCGGGCGAGGGAGTTCTCGCTGAGCTCGAACATCGCGGGCGGGATGCCCAGCCCCTTGCTCACCTCGTACATGATCCGGGGGCCGCCCGTGTGGCTGACGAGGAAGTCGGGCTGCGGCGCGAGGACGGCCGTCTCGGCGCGCAGCCACGCTTCGAGGAGCGGCATCGACTCGGCCACGACGCGGGATATCCGCGGGTCGGTGTCGAAGTGGAAGCCGAGTTCGTCGACGTCGTAGGAGATGTGCCGCAGCGTGTCCGGGGCGAGGTCCTCGTACGCGGCGTCGAGCCGCAGTCCGGGCCGGTCGTCGCGGACCACGCAGGCCGCGGCCGCGTCGCCGAAGAGCGCGGTCGAGACGAAGGAGGCGATGCGGTCGTCGCCGGGCTGGTAGGAGAGGGAGCACAGCTCGACCGCGACGACCAGGGTGACGGATCCCGGGTGGGCCAGGGAGAGTTCCCGGGCGCGCGCGAGGGCGTACGCCCCGCCGGCGCAGCCGACCTGTGTGAAGGCCAGGCGCCGGGCGCCGCGCCGTAATCCGAGCCGGCCCGCTATGTGCGCGTCCAGGCCGGGGAGGAGGTAGCCGGTGCACGAGACGAGCAGGAGGTGGTCGACCTCGTCCGGCGTGGTGTCCGCTGCGGCGAGGGCGCGTTCCGCGGCGCTGACGCCCAGGTCGGTGCCGGCCGCGGCGTAGCGGCGCATGCGTTCGCCGAAGGTTCTCGGGCTCGTCACGGTGCCGAAGGGGTCGACGAGCGATCTGGTGCGCACCGAGGTGTTGCGCATGAGGCCGAGGGCGGACCGGATCCGGGGATGGCCGGCGTGCAGCTTCGCCATGTGGTCGACGACCTCGTCGAGGGTGGCGGAGTGCTCGGGCAGGCTCAAGGCGGGGCGGCAGACGGTGGACACGCTTCTCCTCGCGCTGGCTGACGTCGGAAGGATCAAGCTCACCGCGAGCCAACCACGGCCGGTTCGGCCCCGGCACCCGAAGGAGTGTTACAAGATCCTTACGGCGGTGCTCGCCGCGTTGACGAGGGTCTCGCGGCTGGGGGTGGCCGGCCGGGCCGGGCGGAAAAGCAGTGGCAGGAACACGTGGTCAGCGGCTTGGATGCTCGGCGTGAATCCTGCGCAACTTGATGACCGTCGTGAACTGCTGGCCCGGCTAGAGCAGTACTACGACGCGGTGCCCCGCTCGGGCGCCCGGGCCGAGGACTTCGGGCCGCTGACCCTGTTCGTCCGGGAGGGCCAGGGCTGGCCCTTCTACGCACGCCCCGCCCTGGGCCGGTCCGGAGAGGTGACCGCCGGGGACGTGGCCCGGGTCCGCGCGCGGCAGCGGGAACTGGGCATCCCGGAGAGCTTCGAGTGGGTCGCCGAGACCACGCCGGCGCTGCGGGCCGCGGCCGAGGAGGCGGGGCTCACGGTGCACGAGCACCCCCTGATGGCGATCGGCCCGGACGCTCCGGTCCCCGCCCTGCCCGAGATGCCCGCCGGGATGGAATTGCGGACGGTCGGGCCGGGCGATCCCGTGCTGCCGAGTGCGGTCGCCGTCCCCCACCTGGCCTTCGCCGATCCCGGGACCGGTGTCGGGGTTGCCGGCACGGCGGAGCTGCGTGAGGCGGTGCGCGGCCTTGCCGGGGACGGGTCCGTGGAGCACGTGGCGGCGCGCGTCGTGGCCGGGCTGACGGTCGTCGCCGCTGCCGTCGAGGACGGCGTGGCGCTGTGCGCCGGTCAGCACCAGCCGGTGGGAGCGGTCAGCGAGATCGTCGGGGTGGGGACCCTGCCGGCCGCGCGCCGCCGCGGCCTCGGGCTCGCGGTGACGGCGGCGCTGCTGGCCGACGCCCGGTCGCGGGGCGCCGGGACCGTCTTCCTGTCCGCGGGTGACGAGGACGTCGCCCGGATCTACGCGCGCCTCGGATTCCGCCGCGTGGCCACGGCCCTGATCGCCGAGCCCGCCGCCTAGCGGGGGCGGGCGCGCCGGCCGTTCGCCCGGCCCGCCCCCGTCCCCGCCGCCCCGGATCAGCCGAAGGGCCCGCGGAGGGCGGTGAGGACGGGGGCA
>NZ_PXWG01000179.1 GCF_003011965.1 Streptosporangium nondiastaticum | reverse complement strand
GGCGCCCCGCAGGCCGACCCCGTGGACGCCCGGCGCATCGCCGCCCAGGTCCGCCGCGGCCACGAACTGCTGCTCGGGCTCGTCGGCGGCTGCGCGGCCGTCGTGACCGGCTCCACGGCCGTCCTGGCCTTCGCCCCGGGCGGCGGCCCGTGGCCCCGGCTCCTCGCCCTCACCGCCGGCCTGGCGATGCTGCTGCGCGCCCGCCTCTTCCGCTACACCGCCCAGGTCGCCGCCGTCCTCGGCGCGGGCCTCGCGGCGCTCGTCCTGCTCGTCCTCGGCCTCTCCCTCATGCCGCCCACCGGTGCGGCCGGGGGCTCCCTCGACGTCCGCACGCTCTGGCTGGCCGCCGCCGTCACCCTCGGTGGGGCCCTGCTCACGGCCGTCGCGCTGATCGTTCCCGCCAAGGGCCTGTCACCCTTTTGGGGGCGCGTCTCCGACCTGTCCGAGAGCACCCTGCTCCTCGCGCTCGTACCCTTGTGCCTGGCGGTCCTCGACCTGTACTCGGCGGCCCGCAGCCTTTCGGCGGGCTGACGTGCCGCATGGGGCGCCCGCCCGCCGCATGGGGCGGCGCTCAAGGCCCCGCATGAGGCCCGTATGAGGCCCCGCACGGGGCGGCCGCCCAGGCCTGCCGCACGAGGCGGGCATGAGGCCCCACGCAGGGCATGAGGCCTCGCATGAGGCGGCGCGCCCCACGCCCTGCACGAGGCGGCCCCACTCCCTGCATGAGGCCCCGCATGAGGCCCCGCATGAGGCCCCGCATGAGGCCCCGCACGGGCAGCGGCCAGACCGCCGCATGAGGCCCCCCACGAGGCCCCCCGCGCAGCCCCCGCCCCACCTCCGCGGTCATCCCGCTGGCCCGGGCTGGTACTCTGTGCAGCGGCCGTTTGTGTACGCGCCTTCGGAGTGCCCTCACCGGCCTCTGGGGACAGCGCCCAGCGGACCCCGCCTCCCGAGTAACGGAAGCTCCCCTGAGAAAGAGACCAGGGGCACTCGGTGGCCAAAAGACACTCAGAAGGAGTACCGCGTGTCGCTCGACGCCGCTACGAAGAAGCAGATCATGGCCGAGTTCGCCACCAAGGAGGGCGACACCGGTTCCCCCGAGGTCCAGGTCGCGCTGCTCACCCGCCGCATCTCGGACCTGACCGAGCACCTCAAGACGCACAAGCACGACCACCACTCCCGCCGTGGTCTGCTGCTCCTGGTCGGTCAGCGCCGCCGCCTGCTGCAGTACCTGGCCAAGAAGGACATCACGCGCTTCCGCGCCTTGGTCGAGCGCCTCGGCATCCGCCGCGGTGCCGCCGGCGCCAAGTAAGACACCGTGAAGGGAGCGGTTCCCACCGACTGGGGGCCGCTCCCTTTGCGTATCTCGTGGACAGCAGAAGCTTTGTAGTCTGGTTTCCACGACGGCATCCGTGCCGAACCGTACGAGGAGGAGCGCTCGGCTCGCCGCCGGTCCTCGGTAGTGGCCCCCGGATCAGGGAAATCCGGGTGCTTCGATCGAAGACCGGCCAGCACAGACGCTCCTCCGCCACCGTCCCCGCCACACGGGCGGGGACGCAGACGAGGAGATATCCCTGGTGGAGAACGAGACCCACTACGCCGAGGCCGTCATCGACAACGGCGCCTTCGGCACCCGCACCATCCGCTTCGAGACGGGCCGCCTGGCCAAGCAGGCCGCCGGTTCCGCCGTGGCGTACCTGGACGACGACACCATGGTGCTGTCGGCCACCTCCGCTTCCAAGAAGCCCAAGGACCAGCTCGACTTCTTCCCCCTGACGGTGGACGTCGAGGAGCGCATGTACGCGGCCGGCAAGATCCCCGGCTCCTTCTTCCGCCGTGAGGGCCGCCCCTCCGAGGACGCGGTCCTCACCTGCCGTCTGATCGACCGGCCGCTGCGCCCCTCCTTCAAGAAGGGCCTGCGCAACGAGATCCAGATCGTCGAGACGGTCATGGCCCTCAACCCCGACCACCTCTACGACGTGGTCGCGATCAACGCCGCCTCCTGCTCCACGCAGCTCGCGGGCCTGCCCTTCTCCGGTCCGATCGGCGCCACCCGCGTCGCTCTGATCAAGGGCCAGTGGGTCGCGTTCCCGACCCACACCGAGCTCGAGGACGCCGTCTTCGACATGGTCGTGGCCGGCCGCGTCCTGGAGGACGGCGACGTCGCGATCATGATGGTCGAGGCCGAGGCCACCGAGAAGACCGTCCAGCTGGTCAAGGACGGCGCCGACGCCCCCACCGAGGAGGTCGTCGCCGCCGGTCTCGAGGCCGCGAAGCCCTTCATCAAGGTGCTCTGCCGCGCCCAGTCCGAGCTCGCCTCCAAGGCCGCCAAGCCCGAGGGCGAGTTCCCGGTCTTCCTGGACTACCAGGACGACGTCCTGGCCGCCCTGACCAAGGCCGTCCGCGACGAGCTCGCCCAGGCGCTCACCATCGCCGGCAAGCAGGAGCGCGAGACCGAGATCGACCGCGTCAAGGAGCTCGCCGCCGAGAAGCTCCTGCCGGAGTTCGAGGGCCGCGAGAAGGAGATCTCCGCCGCGTACCGCTCGCTGACCAAGTCCCTGGTCCGTGAGCGCGTCATCAAGGAGAAGAAGCGCATCGACGGCCGTGGCGTGACGGACATCCGCACGCTCGCCGCCGAGGTCGAGGCCATCCCGCGCGTCCACGGCTCCGCCCTGTTCGAGCGTGGCGAGACCCAGATCCTGGGCGTCACCACCCTCAACATGCTCCGCATGGAGCAGCAGCTGGACACCCTCTCCCCGGTGACCCGCAAGCGCTACATGCACAACTACAACTTCCCGCCGTACTCCGTCGGTGAGACCGGCCGCGTCGGTTCGCCGAAGCGCCGCGAGATCGGCCACGGCGCCCTGGCCGAGCGGGCCATCGTGCCCGTGCTGCCGACGCGCGAGGAGTTCCCGTACGCCATCCGCCAGGTCTCCGAGGCGCTGGGCTCCAACGGCTCGACGTCCATGGGCTCGGTCTGCGCCTCCACCATGTCGCTGCTGAACGCCGGTGTGCCGCTGAAGGCCCCCGTCGCCGGCATCGCCATGGGCCTGATCTCCCAGGAGATCGACGGCAAGACGCACTACGTCGCCCTCACCGACATCCTCGGTGCGGAGGACGCCTTCGGCGACATGGACTTCAAGGTCGCCGGCACCAAGGAGTTCGTGACCGCCCTCCAGCTCGACACCAAGCTGGACGGCATCCCGGCCTCCGTCCTGGCCGCGGCCCTCAAGCAGGCCCGCGACGCGCGTCTCCACATCCTCGACGTGATGATGGAGGCCATCGACACGCCGGACGAGATGTCCGCCTACGCCCCGCGGATCATCACCGTCAAGATCCCGGTGGACAAGATCGGTGAGGTCATCGGCCCCAAGGGCAAGATGATCAACCAGATCCAGGAGGACACCGGCGCCGAGATCACGATCGAGGACGACGGCACCATCTACATCGGTGCCGCCGACGGCCCCTCCGCCGAGGCCGCCCGCGCCACGATCAACGGCATCGCCAACCCGACCATGCCGGAGGTCGGCGAGCGCTACCTGGGCACGGTCGTCAAGACCACCACCTTCGGTGCGTTCGTCTCCCTCATGCCGGGCAAGGACGGCCTGCTGCACATCTCGCAGATCCGCAAGCTCGCCGGCGGCAAGCGCGTGGAGAACGTCGAGGACGTGCTGGGCGTGGGCCAGAAGGTCCAGGTCGAGATCGCCGAGATCGACCAGCGCGGCAAGCTCTCCCTGATCCCCGTCATCGAGGGCGAGGACGGCGACAAGGCCGACGAGACCAAGGACGAGTCCGCCAAGTGACGTCCCGTAGTACACGGAAGACGGCCCGCCCCTCCTCGGAGGGGCGGGCCGTCGCCCGTACCCAAACGCTTCTCAAGGGCGAGAACGGCATCGGCACGGTCCGCCGCACCACCCTCCCGGGCGGCCTGCGCATCGTCACCGAGACCCTGCCGTCCGTGCGCTCCGCGACCTTCGGCATCTGGGCCAACGTGGGCTCCCGCGACGAGACCCCGGCCCTGAACGGCGCCACCCACTACCTGGAGCACCTGCTCTTCAAGGGCACGGCCAAGCGCAGCGCGCTGGACATCTCCTCGGCCATCGACGCCGTCGGCGGCGAGATGAACGCGTTCACGGCCAAGGAGTACACGTGCTACTACGCGCGCGTGCTCGACACCGACCTGCCGCTGGCCATCGACGTCGTCTGCGACATGCTCACCGGCTCGCTGATCGACGCGGCGGACGTGGACGCAGAGCGGGGCGTGATCCTCGAAGAGATCGCGATGACGGAGGACGACCCCGGCGACTGCGTGCACGACCTGTTCGCGCACACCATGCTGGGCGACACCCCCCTCGGCCGCCCCGTGCTCGGCACGGTCGACACCATCAACGCCCTCACCCGCGACCAGATCTCCCGCTTCTACAAGAAGCACTACGACCCCACGCGCCTCGTCGTGGCCGCCGCGGGCAACGTCGACCACGCCAAGGTCGTCCGCCAGGTGCGCGCCGCCTTCGACCGGGCCGGCGCCCTGAGCCGTACGGACGCGACGCCCGTCGCCCCGCGCGCCGGAGCCCGTGCGATCCGCACCGCCGGCCGCGTGGAGGTCCTCGGCCGCAAGACCGAGCAGGCGCACGTCGTCCTCGGCATGCCGGGCCTGGCCCGCACGGACGACCGCCGCTGGGCGCTCGGCGTGCTCAACACCGCCCTCGGCGGCGGCATGAGCTCCCGGCTCTTCCAGGAGGTCCGGGAGAAGCGCGGCCTCGCCTACTCCGTCTACTCCTACACCTCGGGCTACGCCGACTGCGGCCTCTTCGGCGTCTACGCCGGCTGCCGCCCGAGCCAGGTCCACGACGTGCTGAAGATCTGCCGCGACGAGCTGGACAAGGTCGCGTCGGAGGGCCTGCCGGACGAGGAGATCAGCCGCGCCGTGGGGCAGCTCGCCGGCTCCACCGTGCTCGGCCTGGAGGACACCGGTGCGCTCATGAACCGCATCGGCAAGAGCGAGCTGTGCTGGGGGGACCAGATGTCGGTCGACGACATGCTGGCCCGCATCTCGGCCGTCACCCCGGACGAGGTCCGCGAGGTGGCCCGCGATGTACTGGGACAGCGTCCTTCGCTGTCCGTCATCGGCCCGCTGAAGGACAAGCAGGCCGCACGCCTGCACGAGGCCGTTTCTTAATCGCCTGGTCGATTGGTTCGAAGGAAGCAGGGACGATGAGCAAGCTGCGCGTGGCGGTCATCGGCGCCGGGGGCCGGATCGGCTCCGAGGCCGTACGGGCCGTCGAGGCCGCCGACGACATGGAGCTGGTGGCCGCGCTGGGCCGGGGCGACAAGCTGGAGACGCTGACCGAGGCGGGAGCCCAGGTCGCGGTCGAGCTGACGCACCCCGACTCGGTCATGGAGAACCTGGAGTTCTGCGTCCGCAACGGCATCCACGGCGTCGTCGGCACCACAGGCTGGACCGAGGAGCGCCTCGCGCGGCTGAACACCTGGCTCGACGCCTCGCCGTCGACCGGTGTGCTCATCGCCCCGAACTTCTCCATCGGGGCCGTCCTGACCATGACGTTCGCCCGGCAGGCGGCCCGCTTCTTCGAGTCCGCCGAGATCGTCGAGCTGCACCACCCCAACAAGGCGGACGCCCCCTCCGGCACGGCCACCCGCACCGCGCAGCTCATCGCCGCCGCGCGGCACGAGGCGGGCTGCCCGCCGCAGCCCGACGCCACCACGACGGCCCTGGAGGGCGCACGGGGCGCCGACGTCGACGGCGTGCCCGTGCACGCGGTGCGGCTCCGCGGCCTCCTGGCCCACCAGGAGGTGCTCTTCGGCGACACCGGCGAGACCCTCACCATCCGGCACGACTCGCTGCACCACAGCTGCTTCATGCCGGGCATCCTGCTCGGCGCGCGGCGCGTCGTTGCGACCCCGGGCCTGACCTTCGGCCTGGAACACTTCCTGGACCTGGGCTGAGCACCGTGCGCGCCAAAATCGTCTACTTCGCCCTGGCCGCCGTCCTGGTCGTCTACTTCGTCCTGGTCGGCAGCCGCGGCGTGATGCTCATCCAGCAGGGCACCGCCGTCACCGTCGCCTTCGGCGCGGCGGTGCTGGTCCTGCCGTTCATCGGCGCCTGGTTCCTCTACCAGACCACCCGGTTCGCGCGCGACGCCAACCGCCTCGCGCGGGAGCTGGACGCCGAGGGCGGGCTGCCGGTGGACGAGCTGGTACGGACGCCGGGCGGCCGCATCGACCGGGACTCCGCGGACGCGGTCTTCGCCAAGCGCAAGGCCGAGACCGAGGACGCCCCGTCCGACTGGCGCGCCTGGTTCCGGCTGGCCGTCGCCTACCACGACGCCCGGGACACCCCCCGCGCCCGCAAGGCCATGCAGCGGGCGATCGCCCTCCACGACGGCAGGCCGGTACGGGTGGACGCGTAGTCGCTTGCCGGCGGGTGTCTTCCCGCCGCAGCGCGCGAGGCCATGACAGGACAGGGCTCGCGAGGCCCTGACGTGACAGACGGCGGTGCCGCCCCATGCCCGGCATGAGGCGGCACCGCCGTCTGCTGCGTCGTACGGCCGGTCAGCGGCGGAAGTCCGCCGCCCAGCCCTCCACCGCGTCGCACGCCATGTCGAACGCCTGGGGCCGGCCGAGGAAGTCCGCCCCGTGGCTGGTGACGAGCGTCGCCAGCGGCGCACCGCCCGCGCGCTCCACGACGACCGCCTGCCCCTGCACGGAGCGGGGGAGGCCCAGCCACCGCACGGACTGCCGCACGGTGCGCACGGCCGTCACCTCCGCCCACGGCACCGTCTTCGCGGACAGCAGCCGTACGTGCCGCAGCCCGCGCGCGCCCACCCACACGCCGACCCGCACGAGGCGGACGGCCGCCACGATCACCAGGACGGCGACGGCCACGCAGATCCCCGCCCCGGGCAGCGACCCGGCCACAGCGATGATCATCGCCGCGAAGAGGACGTACGAGGCGAGCAGCAGCAACAGCGCGGTGACGCCGACGCGCCACGGGCCGGGCCGGTACGGCCGATGCCAGCGCGCCGGTTCCTCGTCGTGCCCGGCGGGCGGGACGGCCGCGGCGGTGGCGGGCGCGAGCTCCTCGACGTCGCGGTCGGCGGTCAGAAAGGGCAGGGGCACGAGGGTTCCTCACTCATCAGCACGCACGCTCGAATGGCTGTGCCCGGTGAGGCTATAGAAAAGGGCGGGACCCGGGCACACCAGGGTCGGTGCGCCGGATCCCACCCTCGGTGGTCACCTGCCGGTCAGCGGCCGTCCGAAGCCTCGGAACGCTGCGACTGGTGCGTGTCCTGCGTGCTGGGCTGCAGGGACGGCATCCCGAACAGCAGCGCCCCGACCAGCCCCGCCGCCACCGTGAGACCCATGAGCGCGCGGCCGGCTATCTGCGAGCGGCTCGCGCGTTCTCGGGACGGCGGCGTGACGTTGCTGCGGTAGCGCTCGGCTTCGGCGACGAAGGCGAACGGCACGGGCTCTCGCCGGCGGAACATGGGGGCTCTCCTAGGAACCTCGAAAAACGTGCTGTCGTACGTAAGGACGATCGAACGCCGCCACTGGTGCCCGTTTTCAGTGACTTCTGTGAAAAATCTCAACCAGTGGGCAGCTTCCCCCGGCCGCGGCGGGGCCGTAAGGGCACTGCTTGCGGACCGGTTGTCAGTGGCGGCCCGTAGGCTGGTCGCCGCCCGAGCACTGCAACTGGAAGGACCCCGCCGGTGACCGACAGCCCCACCGAGACCGCCAAGGAAGCCGAGCCGACGTTTCGCGGCGATGTGACCGTCGAGCTGGTCAAGCACAGCGCGGCCGACTCCGACGTGCTGTGGGCGGCCCGCGTCTCCACCGCCGGCGAGCAGTCCCTGGAAGAGATCACCAAGGACCCCGAGCGGTCCAAGGGGCTGATCAACTACCTGATGCGCGACCGGCACGGCAGCCCCTTCGAGCACAACTCGATGACGTTCTTCATCAGCGCGCCGATCTTCGTCTTCCGCGAGTTCATGCGCCACCGCGTGGGCTGGTCGTACAACGAGGAGTCCGGCCGCTACCGCGAGCTGCAGCCCGTCTTCTACGTCCCGGACGCCGAGCGCAAGCTCGTCCAGGAGGGCCGCCCCGGCAAGTACGTCTTCGTCGAGGGCACCGAGGCGCAGCACGAGCTCACCACGCGCGTCATGGAGAGCACCTACCGCGAGGCCTACGAGGCCTACCAGGAGATGCTGGCCGCCGGCGTCGCCCGCGAGGTCGCGCGCTCGGTCCTGCCGGTCGGCTTGTTCTCGTCCATGTACGCCACGTGCAACGCGCGCTCGCTGATGCACTTCCTCGGCCTGCGCACCCAGCACGAGCAGGCGGCCGTGCCCTCGTTCCCGCAGCGCGAGATCGAGATGGTCGGCGAGAAGATGGAGGCGGAGTGGGCGAAGCTCATGCCGCTCACGTACGCCGCGTTCAACAAGAACGGCCGCGTCGCCCCCTGACGGGGCAGGGCGGACGGGAAGCCTTACGGCCCGGTAGCTTAGGTGTCCGTATTGCGGCTTTTCGTGGCTTTAATCTAGTCTGAAAAGACGGACCCGGCACTGCTTGAACCCCCGAGCAGGCAGTGCCGGGATCCCTTTGGCACTCCCCGAGGGGGCACCTCACGGTGAGCAACGAGTAGCGTGGCCCTCATGGCTCCGACCTCCACACCGCAGACGCCCTTCGGGCGGGTCCTGACCGCCATGGTCACGCCCTTCACCGCTGACGGTGCCCTCGACCTCGACGGCGCTCAGCGGCTCGCCACCCACCTCGTGGACGCCGGCAACGACGGCCTCATCGTCAACGGCACCACCGGCGAGTCCCCCACCACCAGCGATGCGGAGAAAGCCCAGCTCGTACGGGCCGTGGTCGAGGCGGTCGGAGACCGCGCCCACGTGATCGCCGGAGCCGGCACCAACCACACGCACCACAGCGCCGAGCTGGCCCGCGCCGCCGAGAAGGCGGGCGCCCACGGCCTCCTCGTCGTCACGCCGTACTACAACAAGCCCCCGCAGGAGGGCCTGGTCCGGCACTTCACCGCCGTCGCCGACGCCACCGACCTCCCGGTGATGGTCTACGACATCCCCGGCCGCAGCGGCGTCGCCATCGACACCGAGACGCTCGTCCGGCTGGCGGAGCACCCCCGCATCGTCGCCAACAAGGACGCCAAGGGCGACCTGTCCGCGACGAGCTGGGCCATCGCCCGCTCGGGCCTCGCCTGGTACTCGGGCGACGACATGCTGAACCTGCCGCAGCTCGCCGTCGGCGCCGTCGGCTTCGTCTCCGTCGCCGGCCACTTCGTCGCCGGTGACCTGCGCGCCATGGCCGACGCCTTCCAGTCCGGCGACAACGCCAAGGCCACGGCGATCCACCAGAAGCTGCTCCCGGTCTTCACCGGCCTCTTCCGCACCCAGGGCGTCATGACCACCAAGGCCGCCCTGGGCCTGCAGGGACTGCCCGCGGGCCCCGCGCGGCTGCCGCTCGTCGAGCTCACCGAGCAGGAGACCGAGCAGCTCAAGCGCGACCTCACGGCGGGCGGCGTCCAGCTCGGCTGACGGCCCGCCCCGGCGGACCGGCCCCCGGGCCGGCCGCCCACGGACTTCACAACTGAACACGCAGGACTTCACAACTGAACACCGCCAACAACTGCAAGTGCACGAAGGTCACGCGCGCCATATGTCCCGAGGACATGTGGCGCGCGTGGTGAGGAGAGTCTTTTGAGCCACCCGCATCCTGAACTCGGTCCCCCGCCGAAGCTCCCCGAGGGCGGCCTGCGCGTCACCCCGCTCGGCGGCCTGGGGGAGATCGGCCGCAACATGACGGTCTTCGAATACGGCGGCCGCCTGCTGATCGTCGACTGCGGAGTGCTCTTCCCCGAGGAGGAGCAGCCCGGAATCGACCTGATCCTGCCCGACTTCTCGTCCATCCGTGACCGCCTGGACGACGTCGACGGCATCGTGCTCACGCACGGCCACGAGGACCACATCGGCGGCGTTCCCTACCTGCTCCGCGAGAAGCCGGACATCCCGCTGATCGGCTCCAAGCTGACCCTGGCCCTCATCGAGGCCAAGCTGCAGGAGCACCGCATCCGCCCGTACACCCTCGAGGTCGCCGAGGGCGACCGCGAGCGCCTGGGCCCCTTCGACTGCGAGTTCATCGCCGTCAACCACTCCATCCCGGACGCGCTGGCCGTCGCCATCCGCACCCCCGCCGGCATGGCCGTGCACACCGGTGACTTCAAGATGGACCAGCTGCCGCTGGACCGCCGCCTCACCGACCTGCCGGCCTTCGCCCGGCTGGGCGAGGAGGGCATCGACCTGCTGCTCGTGGACTCCACGAATGCCGAGGTCCCCGGCTTCGTCCCGCCCGAGCGCGACATCTCCGGCGTGCTGCGCCAGGTGTTCGCGGGCGCGCAGAAGCGCATCATCGTGGCCAGCTTCGCCAGCCACGTGCACCGCATCCAGCAGATCCTCGACGCCGCCCACGAGTACGGGCGCCGCGTCGCCTTCGTGGGCCGCTCGATGGTCCGCAACATGGGCATCGCCCGCGACCTGGGCTACCTGCGGATCCCCGCGGGCCTCGTCGTGGACGTGAAGACGCTGGACGACCTGCCGGACGACGAGGTCGTGCTGGTGTGCACGGGCTCCCAGGGCGAGCCGATGGCGGCCCTGTCCCGGATGGCCAACCGCGACCACCAGATCCGGATCGTCCAGGGCGACACCGTCATCCTGGCCTCGTCCCTCATCCCGGGCAACGAGAACGCGGTCTACCGCGTGATCAACGGCCTGACCCGCTGGGGGGCCAACGTCGTCCACAAGGGCAACGCCCGGGTCCACGTCTCGGGTCACGCCTCCGCGGGCGAGCTGCTGTACTTCTACAACATCTGCAAGCCCAGGAACCTCATGCCGGTGCACGGCGAGTGGCGTCACCTGCGGGCCAACGCGGAGCTCGGCGCGCTCACGGGCGTTCCGAAGAACCACATCGTGATCGCCGAGGACGGCGTCGTGGTCGACCTGGTGGACGGCGCAGCGAAGATCGTCGGCAAGGTCCAGGCGGGTTACGTGTACGTGGACGGCCTCTCGGTCGGCGACGTCACCGAGACCTCGCTCAAGGACCGCCGCATCCTCGGCGACGAGGGCATCATCTCCGTGTTCGTCGTGGTCGACAGCACGACGGGCAAGGTGGTGAGCGGGCCGCAGATCCAGGCCCGGGGTTCGGGCATCGACGACGCCGCGTTCTCGGCGGTCATCCCGAAGATCGAGGAAGCGATCGGCAAGTCCGCGTCCGACGGGGTCGTGGAGCCGCACCAGCTCCAGCAGCTCGTCCGCCGGACGATGGGCAAGTGGGTCTCCGACACCTACCGCCGGCGCCCGATGATCCTCCCTGTGGTCGTCGAGGTCTGACGCTTCGTCAACCCAACGGACGGCCGCCCCGCTGCCGATTTGCATCCGGGCGCGGCCGTCCAGTAGGTTTACGTCTCCACCGCGAGGGGAACGCCCAAACGTTCGTGACGAACGTGAAGGATCGTTCCGGGGCGGTGGGAAATTCCGACCGGAGAGATCTGATAAAGTCGGAATCACCGCCGGAAAGCGAAAGCTGAAAGGCGAAACCCCGCTCCAACAGGGGGCCGGAAACGGAATTCGGACCGGAAACGGACCGGAAAACGGATCTGGTAAGGTTGGAAACACCGAAGGGAAGCGCCCGGAGGAAAGCCCGAGAGGGTGAGTACGAAGGAAGCGTCCGTTCCTTGAGAACTCAACAGCGTGCCAAAAGTCAACGCCAGACTATAAAATACCCCGTCCTCAGCTTCGGC
>NZ_PXWG01000178.1 GCF_003011965.1 Streptosporangium nondiastaticum | reverse complement strand
CGGCGGGGGCGGAGGCGACGCCCGTCAGCAGCTCGCCGGCCGCGGACCGGTGCCCGGCCGCGGCCGCGGGGTCGCCGAGCCGCTCCAGGGTGTCCGCGAGGCGCAGCAGCATCGCCGCCCGCAGCCGGTCGTCGCCCGCCTGCCGCGCGCTCTCCACGGCCTCCCGGCAGGTCCGCACGGCGTCCTGCGGCCGGCCCGCGTGCTCGTGCACCCGGGCGATCTCGCCGAGGGCCCGGGCGTGCCCGGGCAGGTCCCGCAGCCGGCGGCACGCGGCGGCCGCCGCCCGCCAGTCACGGAGGGCTTCGTTCCACTGCCCGGCGTAGCTGCGCACGGCGCCCAGCCGGCCGTACAGCCGCGCCTCGTCGGCGAGCTCACCGCGCGTCAGGCGCAGCTCCAGGGCGCGCCCGTACCAGTCGACGGCCCGCTGCCAGTCGCCGAGCTCGTGGTACGAGGCGGCGATGGACTCCAGGGAGCGGCTGATCGCGTACGGGTCGCCCGCCCCGCGCGCCGCGTCCAGCGCCTCCCGGTAGCGCCCGAGGGCGGCGGAGGTGCGTCCGGCCCGGGCGTCCAGGTCGCCGATGTTGAGCAGGGCCGCGGCCTTCTCCAGGGGCATTTCGCAGCGCCGGGCCACGTCCAGGACGAGCTGGTGGAGCCCGTAGAGCTCGGGGCCCGCCTCCTCGGCGCCGAAGTGCGCGGTCAGGGCGCGGGTCAGCGCGGACACCAGGCGCCGGGCCAGGGTGTCGAGCCGGCCGTCCTGCACGGCCAGCCGGGCGGCCGCCAGGAGCGCCGGGAGCCGGTGGGTCAGCCACTCCCCCGCCGCCTGCGGCGAGGCGAACCGCAGGGGCCGGGGCAGCTCGGCGAGGCGCTTGCGGGTCAGCGGGTCGTCGGTGCGGGTGGCGGCGCGGCAGGAGTGCAGCTGGCGGACGGTGCGCTCCAGCATCCGCGCCCGGGCGAGCTCGACCTCGGCCGGCCGCTCCTGGGTCCGCATCAGCTCCCGCAGCATGTCCAGGAGGCAGCCCGGGACCAGGTACTGCGGCGGCAGCGAGCCGGCGGCGGGCTCGGCCCGCAGCAGGCCGCGGGCCTCGAAGTCCTCCAGGGCGGTCTGCGCGGCGGACACCGAGCAGCCGGCCAGCGCGGAGGTGGTGTGGGCGTCCGCGGAACCGGCCGGGGCCAGTGCGAGCAGCCGCAGGATGCGGGCGGAGGGCGCCGGCAGCGCCTCGTAGGCGAGCCGGAAGGCGCGGGCCAGCGGGCGGGCAGCGACGTCGTGCCCGTCGCCGGGCGGCATCTCCCGCAGCCGCGTGACCGCGTCGACCACGGACAGCTTGGACAGGGCCGCGAGCCAGCCGCCGACCAGGACCAGCGCCGCGGGCTGACCGCCGCACTCCTCCACCACGGCGTTCGCGGCGGCCGGGTCGCACGTGATGCGGGTGGGGCCGGCGTAGCGCTCCAGGAGCTCGACGCCGGAGGCCGTGTCGAGACCGCCCAGGGTGCAGGGCCGCACGTCGGGCACGCCGGTCAGCGGACCTCGCGAGACGGCCACAATCAGGCACTCGGACTTGTCCGGAAGCAGCGGGTCCACCTGCTCGGCGCCCGCCGCGTCGTCGAGCAGCAGCAGCGCGCGGCGGCCCTTGAGGGCGCTGCGCACCGCCTGCGTCAGCTCGTCCTCCTCGGCACCCGCGGGGACGGGCGCGCCGAGCGCGGTGAGCAGCGCGCGGGCCGTCCGCTCGGTGGGGACGGGGGCGCCGCCGGCCTCGGTGAGCCGGGCGCGCAGCACGCCGTCGGGGTACTGGCCGGCGAGCTGCCCGGCGAGCTCCTCGGCCAGGGCGGTGCGGCCGGAGCCGGGCCGCCCGGCGATGAGCAGGACCCGGCCGCGCGGGCTCTTGCGGCCGGCGAGGGTGTCGAGGCCGGCGCGCACGATGTCGGCGCGCAGCTCCTCCAGCTCCCGGCGGCGGCCGACGAAGCCGGGCAGCACGGGGGCCGCCGTACGGGCCGGGCCGCCGGCCGCCGGGACGGACGACCGCCGCCCCGGCGGCGCCGCCGCCATCCCGTCGCCGGTCTCCACCGCCTGCTCCGCCACGGGGCACACTCCCGTCCACCTGCCACGAACGAGCCCGCCGCGGCCGCGGTCGGGCACGCGATGAGCCTAGTTCACGGCCCGGCGCGCCCCGGGGAGTCCCGGCCGCCGCTGCAGAAGATCACCTATTCGGTTCTGATGATCGTCGGGTGAATCCCGCCCGGCGGAAAGGTGCTACGCCTCGAAGGGGCGGGCGGGCCACTCCGCGTCCGCCGGGCGCAGCGCGTCCACGCCGTCGCCCGCCAGCGCCGCGGCGAGCGAGAGGACGCCGACGACCAGGCAGTTGTTGTGCAGCTCGCCCGCGAGGACGCCCCGCACCAGCTCCGCCAGCGGCACCCGGTCGAGCTCCATGTCGAGCTCCTCGTGCTCCACCTCGAAGCGCTCGCCCTCGACGTCGGAGATCTCGCGGGCCAGGAAGATCCGCACGGCCTCGTCGCAGCCGCCGGGCGTGGTGTAGACGTCGGTCAGCACCCGCCAGTCCTCGGCCTTGACGTGGGCCTCCTCGTACAGCTCGCGCTGCGCGGCGTGCAGCGGGTTCTCGCCGGGCACGTCGAGGAGGCCGGCGGGGATCTCCCAGAGCTTCTGGCGGACGGGGTGGCGGTACTGGCTGAGGACCAGCACGCGGCCCTCCTCGTCCAGGGCGAGGACGGCGACCGAGCCCGGGTGGACCTGGTAGTCGCGCTTGACGACCGTTCCGTCGGGCATCACCACCTCGTCCGTGCGGACGCTGGTCTTGTTGCCGACGAACGGGGTCTCGGTCGCGTTGACCTGCCACTCGGCGGCGGTGTCCTTGATGCCCATCTACGTCCTCCAGAAAAGCGGAAACCGGGGTGAGGGCCTCCGTGCGGAAACCTTCACCCCGGTCAACCGTATAGGTCAGCCCTGCTGGCGCTCGACGGCAGCCTTGACCAGGCCGGCGAAGAGCGGGTGCGGGCGGGTCGGGCGGGAGCGCAGCTCGGGGTGGGCCTGGGTGGCCACGAGGTAGGGGTGGACCTCGCGCGGGTACTCGACGTACTCGACGAGCTTGTTGTCGGGGGAGGTGCCCGAGAAGACCAGGCCGGCCTTCTCCAGCTCGGCGCGGTAGGAGTTGTTGACCTCGTAGCGGTGGCGGTGGCGCTCCTCCACGTACTGCTCGTTGCCGTAGACCTCGCGGACGATGGAGCCCTCGGCGAGCTTGGCCGGGTACATGCCCAGACGCATGGTGCCGCCCATGTCGCCCTCGCCGGCGACGATGTCGAGCTGCTCGGCCATGGTGGAGATGACCGGGTTGGCGGTGGCCGGGTCGAACTCGGTGGAGTTGGCGCCCTCGATGCCGGCCAGGTTGCGGGCGGCCTCGATGACCACGCACTGCAGGCCCAGGCACAGGCCCAGCAGCGGCACCTTGTTCTCGCGGGCGTAGGTGATCGCGCCGACCTTGCCGTTCACACCACGGTCACCGAAACCGCCCGGGACGCAGATCGCGTCGACGTCGCCGAGCTGGGCGGCGGCACCGGCCGGGGTCTTGCAGTCATCCGAGGCGACCCACTTGACCTTGACCTTGGCACGGTTGGCGAAGCCACCGGCACGGATGGCCTCGGTGACCGACAGGTAGGCGTCGGGCAGGTCGATGTACTTGCCGACGAGGGCGACCGTGACCTCGTGCGAGGGGTTGTGGACGCGGTCCAGCAGGTCCTCCCACTGCGTCCAGTTCACATCGCGGAAGGGAAGGTCGAGCTTGCGCACGACGTAGGCGTCCAGGCCCTCGGTGTGCAGCACCTTCGGAATGTCGTAGATCGACGGAGCATCGATCGCGGCCACCACCGCGGCCTCGTCGACGTCGCACATCAGCGAGATCTTGCGCTTGATGGCGGTGGGGACCTCGCGGTCGGCGCGCAGCACGATCGCATCAGGCTGGATGCCGATGTTGCGCAGGGCCGCGACCGAGTGCTGGGTCGGCTTGGTCTTCAGCTCGCCGGAGGGGCCGATGTAGGGCAGCAGCGAGATGTGCACGACGAAGACGTTGTCCCGGCCGACCTCGTGACGGACCTGACGGACGGTCTCCAGGAACGGCAGCGACTCGATGTCACCGACCGTGCCACCGACCTCGGTGATGACGACATCGACGTCATCGGTGGCCATCCGGCGGATGCGGTGCTTGATCTCGTTGGTGATGTGCGGGATGACCTGCACCGTGTCACCCAGGTACTCACCGCGCCGCTCCTTGGCGATCACGGAGGAGTACACCTGGCCGGTGGTGACGTTCGCGCTGCCGTCGAGGTCGACGTCCAGGAAACGCTCGTAATGGCCGATGTCCAGATCGGTCTCGGCGCCGTCGTTGGTGACAAACACCTCACCGTGCTGGAAGGGGTTCATCGTGCCCGGGTCTACGTTGAGGTAGGGGTCGAGCTTCTGCATCGTGACCCGCAGACCCCGCGCCTTGAGCAGCGCGCCCAGGCTGGAGGCCGTCAGTCCCTTGCCGAGCGAGGAGGCGACACCCCCCGTGACGAAGAGGTGCTTGGTCGTCGTGGGCTTTGCGGCAATGGCCAAAGGGGGGCTCCCGTGGTCGCGAGTGGAGGGTGCGTACCGGCGCCGACCCGGAGTTTTCGGGGGTGCCGTCGCTGCGGTTGGGGGGTCTTGCGCCCACCGGTCCACGGGGTACCAGGGTATCAGCGCCCCGGCCCGGCCGCTTCCGCCGACGCGTCCCCGGCCCCTGTGTGGCGGTGCGTGGCGGCGGCGTCACAGGCCACCCATTCGGCTCAGATTCGTCCTCCAACCGTCGCGCGTCGCACCAACTCCGCGTCGTATCCTGCTCGGACACATGCAGCGAGCCGGCCGGCACGGCATCATCCCGCCCTCCCCAGCCACCTTCCCCGGCCACCGCCGGGGGCAGTAGGTACCCGCAGGGAGACGCACCTTCCGGAACAGAGCTCGTCTAAAGATCGCTTGACCGCAAGAGGGACCCCCACGGGGTCATGTGGCGCCGTTCGACTGGAGATGACCGTGGCCGGGCGTATCGAGGATTACGCACTCATCGGCGATATGCAGACCGCCGCCCTTGTCTGCCGGGACGGCACGGCCGACTGGCTGTGCCTGCCCCGTTTCGATTCCCATGCCGCGTTCGCCGGTCTGCTCGGCACGGAGGAACACGGCTTCTGGCGGGTCGGCCCCGCGCACCCGTCGGGAGCGGCCCCGCCGCCCGCCGACCGCCGCCGGTACCGGGGGGACTCCCTCGTGCTCGAATCCGAGTGGGACACCCCGCGCGGCACCGTCCGCGTCATCGACTTCATGCCGCCCCGCGAGGGCGCGCCCCAGCTGATCCGGATCGTGGAGGGCGTCAGCGGGCGGGTGCCGATGCGCTCCGCGCTGCGGATGCGCTTCTCCTACGGCCGGGTCGTGCCCTGGGTGCACAAGGTCGGCGACCGCACGGTGGCCGTGGCCGGCCCGGACTCGGTGTGGCTCGACACCTCCGCCGACACCTTCGGCAAGGACCTCACCACCTACTCCGACTTCACCGTCTCCCCCGGCGAACGCGTCGCCTTCACCATCAGCTGGCAGCCCTCGCACCGCGAGCCGCCCGCCCTGCCGGACCCGGAGGGCTCGCTGGCCGCCACGGAGGAGTTCTGGCGGGAGTGGGTCGAGCACTGTACGTACCACGGGCCCTACCGGGACGCCGTGATCCGCTCCCTGATCACGCTCAAGGCCCTGACGTACGCCCCCACGGGCGGCATCGTCGCCGCCCCGACGACGTCCCTGCCCGAGGAGATCGGCGGCGTCCGCAACTGGGACTACCGCTACACCTGGCTGCGCGACGCGGCCATCACCCTCTCCTCCCTGCTGCGCACCGGCTACCGCGAGGAGGCCCGCGCCTGGCGCGAGTGGCTGCTGCGCGCCGTCGCCGGAGACCCCGAGAACCTGCAGATCATGTACGGCATCGCGGGCGAGCGCGAGCTGGGCGAGGCCGAGCTTCCGTGGCTGCCCGGCTACGAGAACTCCACGCCCGTCCGGGTCGGCAACGGCGCGGCCGACCAGCTCCAGCTCGACGTCTACGGCGAGGTCACCGAGGCCCTGCACCTGGCCCACATGACGGGCCTCGCCCGCAACGACTACGCCTCGGTGCTGCAGCTGCGCCTCATCGGCTACCTCGAGGACCACTGGAACGAGCCCGACGAGGGCATCTGGGAGGTCCGCGGCCCGCGCCGCCACTTCGTGCACTCCAAGGTCATGGCCTGGGTGGCCGTCGACCGCACCATCAAGCTCATCGAGTCCGGTGACGTGGACGGGCCCCTGGAGCGGTGGCGCGAGCTGCGCGACGACATCCACCGGGACGTGTGCGAGAAGGGCTACGACAAGGAGCGCAACACCTTCACCCAGTCCTACGGGTCGAAGGAGCTGGACGCCTCCCTGCTGCTCATCCCGCAGATGGGCTTCCTGCCGCCCGACGACAAGCGCGTGATCGGCACGATCGAGGCCATCCAGCGCGAGCTGTCCACGCCCGACGGCTTCGTGCTGCGCTACCCCACCGCGGGCGAGGAGGCCGGGGTCGACGGCCTGGAAGGCGACGAGGGCGCTTTCCTCGCCTGCTCCTTCTGGCTCGCGGACGACCTGGCGATGATCGGCCGGGTCGACGAGGCGCGGCAGCTGTTCGAGAAGCTGCTGGGCCTGCGGAACGACCTGGGGCTGCTGGCGGAGGAGTGGGACCCGCGGCTGCAGCGGCAGGTGGGGAACTTCCCGCAGGCGTTCAGTCACGTTCCCTTGATCGACACGGCGCTGCGGCTGACGGCGTCCTCCGCGTTCGGGGGATAGCGGCACGTACGGGTTCCGGTGGACCGCCATTCCGCCGGACCCTCGCCGTGGGGGTTGAGCGCCGTGGCGGCGGGATCAATTTCCTGTGCTGCGGCGCGGCAGTTCTTGCACCACCCCGAAGGGGCGCGGGGAACTGCGCGACCAGCCACGACGCGCCCGCAGATGACGTACCGGACTTCCATCGGAGCGCTAGCGCCTCCGGAGGCCGAAGTACAGGGCGCACGCACTGACCGGTACGACGAGGACGGCCGCGGCGGCGTTGAGGCCGCCGTAGCCGCTCAGCGCGACGAACGCGCCCGAAAGCGCCCCGCCCGCCGCCCCCACCAGATTCATCAGCGTGTCGGACGCGCCCTGCACCTCGGACCGGTGCTCGGCGTCCACCGACTCGCTCAGCAGGGTCGAGCCCGCGACGGTCGCGCACGACCACGCGACACCCAGCAGGAAGAGCCCGGCCGCGATCGCCCACTGCCGGCTGCCCGCCGTGCCCGCGAGCAGCGTCGCCGCCACGAAGACCACCTGCCCGGCCAGGATCACCGGTACCCGCCCGAGCCGGTCCGCCGCCTTGCCCACCAGGGGCGAGAGCGCGTACATGCCTGCGATGTGCAGGCTGATGGTGAAGCCGACGACGCTGAGGGAGGCCCCGTGGTGGGCGAGGTGCACCGGCGTCATCGTCATCACCGACACCATCACGGCATGCCCGAGGACCAGCGCGGTCAGCCCCGTCAGCGCGGAGGGTGACGCGGCCACGTGTCGCAGGGCGCCGCTCATTCGGGTAAGGAAGCGGGCCTGCCGCGCGGGTGCCGAGGCCGCGTCCAGGCGGGCCGCCAGCAGCAGCGGATCGGGGCGCAGCCGGGCGCGGATCACGGCCGCGCCGGCGAGGAACGCCGCGCAGGAGAAGACGAACGTGCCCGATGCCTCGGGGAGGCCGACGGTGCGGGCGACGGCGGCTCCGGGCCCGGTGAGGTTGGGTCCGAGGACGGCGCCGACGGTCGCCGACCAGACGACGAGGGAGAGCGCGCGGGCCCGTCCGTCCTTCTCGGCGAGGTCGGTCGCGGCGTAGCGCGACTGGAGGTTGGCGGCGGTGCCGGAGCCGAGGAGGAGCAGGCCGAAGAGGGCGAGCGGGGCCCATGTGAGGGCGGCGCCGGCGAGTACGGTCAGCGCTCCCGCGGAGGCGATCAGCCAGCCGGCGCTGAGGCCGGCGCGGCGGCCGCGGGCCCGGGAGAGGGCGGCGAGCGGTACGGACAGCAGCGCGGCGCCGAGCGTGACGAGGGTGGTGGCGAAGCCGGCGGCGGCCTCGGAGCCGGTGAGGTGCTCGATGAGCAGACCGCCGGAGGAGATCACCGCGCCCATGCCGATGCCGATGACGACCTGGGCGGCCATGAGGACGTTGACCGTACGGCGCTGGACGGCGGCGCGGTCCGGCAGGACGGGGCCGGCGTCCCGGGATATGCCGGAGGGTATGGACTCGTGGCTGTCGGGGGCTGCGGTCATGGGGGCCAGAGTAGGGGCGGCGCCGGACGGTGCGTAAGGCGTCCGCCGTGGGGCCGCGACCCGGCGGCCGTGGGCTCCACCGGGCTCCCGCCGGCGCCCCGCACGGACCCGGCCGGCGGTGCCGGACCTGCAGCACAGGCCCGCAACTGACAACCGCGCCGGACGGCGGCTAGGTTCCGCTCATGGAACCGCACGCCCCGCAGGGCATCACCGTGGCCCGGGCCCTCGAACTGCCGGCGCTGCGCAAGGGCCTGCCCGAAGTGCTCGCCGCGGGTGACCGGCTGGACCGCGCCGTCCGGTGGGTGCACGCGGGCGAGGCCCCGAACATCGCCGCGCTGCTGAAGGGCGGTGAGCTCCTGCTGACGACGGGCCTGGGGGTGGGCAGCCGCCCCGCCGAGCAGCGCGCCTTCGTGCGGGGGCTGGCCGAGCGGGGCATCGCGGCGCTGGTCGTGGAGCTGGGCGCGCGGTTCGTGACGCTGCCGGCCGCGGTGGTGGACACGGCGCGCGCGTGCGGGCTGCCGCTGGTGCAGCTGCACCGGGAGGTGCCGTTCGTGGCGGTGACGGAGGAGATCCACACCGAGCTCGTCAACGAGCACTACGCCCTGCTGCGGCGCGCCGAGGAGGTGCACCGGCGCTGCACGGAGGTGTTGCTGGGCGGCGGCGGGGTGCCGGAGGTGCTGCGGCTGTTCGCGGGCTTCGCGGGCAATCCGGTGTTCCTGGAGACCCCGGACGGGCGGCTGCTGTACGCGGCGGGGCCGGAGGGTGCGGCGGGCGGCACGGATCCGCTGCAGGTGTGGGAGCGGCTGCGGCCGCCGGCGGGCCGGCCGGCCGGGGCGGTCGTCACCGACGTGCCGGGGCACGGGCCGGGGCCGGGCGCCGTGCGGGCCCGGCTGGCCGTGCTGCCGGTGGACGCGCCGCTGGCGCCCGTGCACCGGATCGCGGCGGAGCGGACGGCGGGGCTGCTGGCGGTGGTGCTGCTGCAGGCGCGGCAGGAGGAGGAGCTGGCGGCGCGCGGGCGCGGCGACTTCCTGGCCGATCTGGCCGAGGGCCGGGTGGCGGCGGCCGAGGCGCCGGCGCAGGCGCGGGTGCTGGGCTTCCGGCCCGGTTCCGGTCCGCTGCTGCCGCTGGTGATGCGGCCGGCGACGGACCTGGCCCCGGCGGAGGGCCGGGCGGCGCTGGCCTGCGCGGTGCAGGAGGAGCTGGCCGGGGTGGGGGCGCCGGTGCTGCTGGGCGTCCGACTGCCGGAGGGCCGGGTTCCGCTGCTGGTGGGGCTGCGGGACGCGGCGGAGCGGGCCGCGGTGGCCGGCCGGGTGGCGGCGGCGCTGCGGGCAGGCGTGGAGCGGGCGGGGTTCCCGGCACCCGTCGTGGTGGCCGGGGCGCCCGCGACGTGGGAGACGGCGGGGGCGGAGCTGCGGCACGCCGCCGAGGCCGCGACCGCGGCCCAGGGGCTGCCGGACCGGCCCTGGCACGACGTGCGGCGGCTCGACGTCGACGTCCTGCTGTGGCGGCTGCGCTCCCAGGGCGACCTGGCGGCGTTCGTCGACCGGGTGCTGGGCCCGCTGATCGCGCACGACGCCGCCGCGCGGCCGCCGCTGCTCCCCACGCTCACCGCGTACCTCGCGCACGCGGGCCGCAAGGCGGAGACCGCGCGCGAGCTCCACCTCAACCGGCAGACGCTCTACGACCGGCTGGCCCGGATCGGGCGGCTGCTGGGCGTGGACCTGGAGGATCCGGAGACGGTCCTGTCGCTGGGCCTGGCGCTGCGCGCCCGACGTCACACGGAATGGATTTGACCTGCGCAGATGCACCCGGTTCTACTCGAACGGTGACCGGGACGAAGAAGAACGAAGCAGCGGGCGGCGCCGCCGTGGCGGACCGCGAGGACCTGCGGGCGGACTGCGGCAGCTGTTTCGCGCTGTGCTGCGTCGCGCTGCCGTTCGTGGCGTCGGCGGACTTCGCCGCGAGCAAGGACGCCGGGAAGCCGTGCGGCAACCTGCAGCAGGACTTCCGCTGCGGCATCCACACCGCGCTGCGGAAGAAGGGCTACTCCGGCTGCACCGTCTACGACTGCCAGGGCGCGGGGCAGAAGGTCTCCCAGGTCACCTTCGGCGGCCGGGACTGGCGGCAGGACCCGGGGACGGCCCGGCAGATGTTCGCCGTCTACCCCGTCATGCGGCAGCTGCACGAGCTGCTCTGGTACCTGGCCGAGGCCCTCGCCCTGCCGGCCGCGCGGCAGCTGCACGCCGAGATCCGCCGCGTCCACGACGCCGTCGAGCGCCTGACCCACGAGAGCCCCGAGGCGATCCTGGAGGTCAATGTGGCGGTGCGCCGGCAGGAGGTCGGCGAGCTGCTGCAGCGCACCAGCGAGCTCGTACGGGCGCAGGTCCCGGGCAAGAAGAAGAACCGGCGCGGGGCCGACCTCATGGGGGCCCGGCTGCGCGGCGCGAACCTCCGGGGCGCCCAGCTGCGCGGGGCCTACCTGATCGCCGCCGACCTGAGCGGCGCGGACCTGCGGACGGCCGACCTCCTCGGGGCCGACCTGCGCGACGCCGACCTGAGCGGCGCCGACCTCACGGGGAGCGTCTTCCTCACCCAGGCGCAGCTCAACGCGGCGCGGGGAGACGCGCGCACGAAGCTGCCGGCGGGGCTGAGCCGCCCGGCGCACTGGGGATAACAGCCCTAGCGGCTCATTCTCCTAGCGGCTTATGACCAGCTCGTCGTAGACGCTGAGGACGTGGGCGACCGTGTCGTCCTCCGTGGGCCACGTGGCCGCCTGGGCACGGCCCGCCGCGGTGAGCTCGGCGCGGCGGGCGGGATCGGCCAGCAGGCGGCTCACCGCCCCGGCCAGGGCGGCGGAATCCCCGTACGGGACGAGCTCGGCCGCGCCGCCGACCAGGTCCGGGACGCCGCCGACCGCCGTCGCGACCAGCGGGACGCCCGCGTGCAGCGCCTCCTGCGCGAGCAGGGAACGGGCCTCCCAGCGGCTCGGCAGGATCGCGACGTCGGCCGCGGCGAGCAGCGCGGGCACGTCGTCGCGGCGGCCGATCAGGCGGACCGGCAGGCCCTCGTCCTCGATGCGGCGCTGCAACAGCGGGCGCTCGGAGCCCTCGCCCGCGACGATCAGCAGCGGCTCGGGATCCAGCTCGCGCCACGCGCGGGCCGCGTCCAGCAGCGGGCCGTGCCCCCGGCCCGGCTCCAGGCGGCCGGCGGTGACCAGCAACGGGCGGGCCACCGCGCCCAGTTCGGCGCGGGTCTTGTCCTTCGGCTCGTCGCCGTCGTCGTCATCCGAAGCCCGGCGCGGGGCGGGCACGGCCGCGGGGGCCAGCCGGGCGTCCCGCGCGCCGCGCGTCCGGGCCCGGTCCACCAGCTCCGACGTCACCCCGAGGACGACGGCCGCGGCACGGGCCGCGCGCCGCTCCATCAGCCGTACGAACCGGCCCCGGGCGCCGTCCGCGGGCCGCGTGGTGTGCCAGGTGACCACCAGAGGAGTACCGCGGCCGCTCAGCGCCAGGGCCGCGAGGACCGCGGAGCGCAGGCCGTGCGCGTGCACGACGTCGGCGCCGGCGCTGGCCGCGCGGATGCCCGCCACGGCCAGGGCGTCCGGCCGGGACC
>NZ_PXWG01000177.1 GCF_003011965.1 Streptosporangium nondiastaticum | reverse complement strand
TCGGGGCCGGGGGGAGCTGGCCCTTGAGGGGGCCCCATTCGTTGGGGTCGGGGACGCCGGGGGGCAGCATCTGGCGGCGCTTGGGGCCGCCGTCCGCCGCTTCGCCCGGCTCCTTCGCGCCCGGCCACGCCTTGGCGACCCGCGCGGCGAGGACGAAGTCCTTGCGCAGCGGGTGGCCCTCGAAGGCGTCGGGGAGGAGGAGCGGGGCCAGGTGCGGGTGGCCCGGGAAGTCGATGCCGAACATCTCGTGGGTCTCGCGCTCGTGCCAGGCGGCACCCGCGTAGACGCCCACAGCAGTGGGCAGCGCCGGCGCCTCGTGCGGCACCGTCGTGCGCAGGAGCAGGCGGCGCGGGCCCCCGCCCTCGCCCCCGCCCGGCAGGGCAACCAGGTGCGCGCACACGCGGAAGCCCGTACCGGGCTCGTCCACGGCGCTCAGCCAGTCGAAGAACGTGCAGCCCAGCCGGTCCCGGGCGGTTTCGAGCGCGGTGATCCACCGCTCGGCCGGGACGTCGACCGTGAGCAGGTCGTACGTCTCCTCCGCCGTCGCGCCCTCGCCGAAGAGCGCGACCGGCCCGCCCGGCAGCCAGCCGACGGCAGTGTCCGGAACGGGCTCCGGCGTCGGTTCCTGCACCGGTTCCGGCGCCGGCGTCGGCGTCGGTTCCTGCGTCGGCTCGCTCATCGGTCCGTCTCCTCCGGCGCGGCCGACGGCGCCGGCGGCGGCGTCACCAGCCCGCTGCGCAGGGCGGCGGCCGAGGCCCCCGTGCCCCCGGCGGAGCCGTACCGCTCGCCGAGCGACTCCCGCGCGATCTTCTCCTGCAGCTTCAGAATGCCCTGGAGCAGCGCTTCCGGCCGCGGCGGGCAGCCGGGCACGTACACGTCCACGGGAATGATCTGGTCGACGCCCTTGGTGACCGCGTACGAGTCCCAGTACGGGCCGCCGCAGTTCGAGCAGGCGCCGAAGGAGATCACGTACTTCGGCTCGGGCATCTGCTCGTAGAGCCGCTTCACGGCGGGCGCCATCTTGTCCGTCACCGTGCCGGAGACGATCATGAGGTCGGCCTGCCGGGGGCCGGGCGCGAAGGGGATGACGCCGAGCCGGATGAAGTCGTGCCGCGCCATGGACGCCGCGATGAACTCGATCGCGCAGCAGGCGAGCCCGAAGTTGAAGACCCACAGGCTGTAGCGGCGTCCCCAGTTGAGGACGACCTTCATCGGCTCCGGGGCCAGCCTGGCCAGGGGGCCGAGGCGACGGGGCTCGGGGAGGTCCACGGGTGCGGGTGTCACGTCCACTCCAGGACGCCCTTCTTCCATGCGTACAACAGGCCCACGGCGAGGAAGCCGAGGAAGATGAACATCTCCACGAGCGTGGCCCCGCCGAAGCCCGGCGCGGCGAACACCGTCGCCCAGGGGAACAGGAAGATCGAGTCCACGGCGAAGATCACGTACAGGAAGGCGTAGACGTAGTAGCGGATCTGCGTGTGGGCCCAGCCCTCGCCGACGGGGTCGACGCCGCACTCGTACGTCAGCAGCTTCTCGGGCGTCGGCACGACGGGCCGCAGCAGCCGCCCGGCCCCGAAGGCCACGGCGACGAAGAGCACGCCGACGACGGCGAGCAGCCCTACCACGGAATAGCTCTGGAAGTAGTCCGCGGTCACGTCCGCCCTCGCTCCCTGTCCCGCGTGTTCGACGTTCTGTACGCACGGGAGTCTAGGCCCTGGTGGGGTTATCCCCACCCTTCCCCACCCACGGCCCCCATGGCGGCTGCCCGTCCCGGCCGTGCAGGCTTGGGGGTATGACCGCCAGCAGTGCCGCGAAAAGCACGTCGAGCAACACCGGAACCATCAGAGGTGACGAAAAGTATACAAACACCTCGCATTTGGATGATTCCGATGGCGGCAACGGTCCCCTCCCCCCGGCCGGCTTCGCCTTCGGCGCCCGGACGTGGAAGGAGGTCGCGCACCTCCTGCTCAACCTGCCGGAGGCGCTCCTCGGCTTCCTCTACGTCTCGCTGTGGCTCTACGCCGGCGTCCTGTCGTCCGTCACCGTCATCGGCCTGCCGCTGCTGGCGCTCGGCCTGTCGGGCGCGCGGGCGCTGGGCCGCGTCGAGCGGCGGCGGGCGCGGGCGCTGCTGGGCCTGCACGTCGACGAGCCGAGCCCGCTCTCGCTGCAGCGGCGCCACCACGGCTTCTTCCCCTGGATGTGGTCGGCGCTGAAGGACCCGGTCGGCTGGCGCACCACCCTCTACGGCTTCATCCGGCTGCCCTGGGGCGTCCTGACCTTCGCCCTCACGCTGTGCCTGCTCTTCGTCGGCTGGCCGCTCCTCGGTTACGCCGCGCGCGGCATGACGAACCTGGACCGCGCCATGGTGCGCGGCCTGCTCAGCCCGTCCAGCGAGCTGGAGCGGCGGATCGCGGAGCTGGAGGAGGACCGCGGGGTGGTCGTGGACACGGCGGCCGCCGACCTGCGCCGCATCGAGCGCGACCTGCACGACGGCGCCCAGGCCCGGCTCGTCGCCCTGGCGATGGGGCTGGGCCTGGCGAAGGAGAAGGTCCTGGAGGACCCGGAGGCCGCGGCGCGGATGGTCGACGAGGCGCACGGCGAGGTGAAGCTCGCCCTGCAGGAGCTGCGCGACCTGGCCCGCGGCATCCACCCGGCGGTGCTGACGGACCGCGGCCTGGACGCCGCCCTGTCGTCGGTCGCGGCGCGCTGCACCGTGCCGGTGTCGGTCTCGGTCGACCTGGACGAGCGCCCGGCACCGGCGATCGAGGGCATCGCGTACTTCACGGTCTCCGAGCTGCTGCAGAACGTCAGCAAGCACAGCCGGGCGCGGACGGCCGAGGTCGAGCTGTGGCGCAAGGGCCGGCGGCTGCTCATCCAGGTGCGCGACGACGGCCGGGGCGGCGCGTCGACGTCCTCGGGCAGCGGGCTGGCCGGGCTGGCGGAGCGGCTGGGCTCGGTGGACGGCCTCTTCGCGGTGGAGTCCCCGGCCGGCGGGCCGACGGTCGTCACGGCGGAGCTCCCGTGGCGCGACCGGGCTTCCGGCTAGACCGGCGGATCTCCGTCCGCGGGGCCGGGGGTAGGGACAACCCCACCTCCGGGACACCGACTCCCTCCATGGTCCGGGGCCGCCCGCTCCGCGAGCCTTGACGTACGAAACCGCCGCCACCAGCGATCAGGGAGAGACCACCGTCATGGCCATGGACTACGGGCGGGCGGCGCATCACGACGCACGCCGGCCCCACCGCGTGCCCGCCGTGCTGCGCGCGCCCCTGGAGGCCCGCACCTGGCGCGAGTTCCTCCACCACCTGCTGAGCCTGCCGATCGCGGTCGTCGCCTTCTCCTTCGCGGTGACGATGACGGCGGCCGGCGTCGGCATGCTGATCACCTTCGTGGGCGTGCCGGTGCTGGCCGCGGGGCTCGTCGGCGTACGGGCGCTGGGGGCGATCGAGCGGGCCCGCGCACGGGCCCTGCTCGGCATGGAGATCAGCGAGCCGGAGCCCGTGCGCGCGCGGAACGGGCGGCGGGGGCTCCTGGCCTGGACCGGGGCGCTGCTGAAGAGCGGCGTGTCGTGGCGGCACATGCTCTACGCGGTGCTGCACCTGCCGTGGGCCGTGACGACGTTCACCGTCTCGCTCGTGACGTGGTCGGTCGGCTGGACGCTGTTCCTCTACCCGGCCTACTCGTGGATGTACCCGGAGTGGTGGGGCCAGCCCGGCATGCAGCTCGGCGGCGACACCGAGCACGGCGCGGGCATCTACGTCGACAACCCGTTCGAGATCGGCGTGACCTGCGCCGTCGGCCTGCTCGTGGTGCTGGCCACCCCGTGGGTGATCCGCGGCCTCGCGTACGGCGACCGGCTGCTGGTGGCCGGGCTCCTCGGCCCCTCGCGGCTCGCGGAGCGGGTGTGGGAGCTGGAGGAGGACCGCGGGGTCGTCGTGGACACCGCGGCCGCCGACCTGCGCCGCATCGAGCGCGACCTGCACGACGGCGCCCAGGCCCGGCTCGTCGCCCTCGCCATGGACCTCGGCCTCGCCAAGGAGAAGCTGGAGGAGGACCCGGAGGCGGCGGCCCGCATGGTCGACGAGGCGCACGGCGAGGTGAAGCTCGCCCTGCAGGAGCTGCGCGACCTGGCCCGCGGCATCCACCCGGCGATCCTCACCGACCGGGGCCTCGGCCCGGCCCTGTCCGCGCTGGCCGCCCGCTGCACGGTCCCGGTGCAGGCCGAGGTGGACCTGCCGGCCCGCCCGGCGGCGGCGATCGAGGGCATCGCGTACTTCACGGTCTCCGAGCTGCTGCAGAACATCAGCAAGCACAGCGAGGCGCGGAGCGCGCGGGTGGACGTGTGGCGCTCGGCGGACCGGCTGATGCTGCAGGTGTGGGACGACGGCAAGGGCGGGGCGTCGACGGCCGGCGGCAGCGGGCTGGCCGGGCTCGCGGAGCGGCTGGGCTCGGTGGACGGCCTGCTGGTGGTCCACTCGCCGGAGGGCGGGCCGACGACGGTGACGGCGGAGTTGCCGTGGCGCGGTTAGCGCTGCGCTACGGCCCGGGGCTCCGGCGCTACGGCCCGGGGCCGGTCCGGCACCGCCGGAATGCGCCGTAGTGGTTGCTCGCCGCTGCGGCGGGCATTTCTTGCCTGCGGCAAACCGGGGTACGGGAGTGGCCCGGGCGGTGCCGAACCGCCTCAAGCCGTACGCCTCCCACCCGTGACATCCTGACCCCGTCACATGTCACAGGACGGGGGGCCACACGCCGTGGAGGACAGGGTACGAGTCGTCATCGCCGAGGATTCGGTGCTCCTCAGGGAGGGCCTGACCCGGCTGCTGACCGACCGGGGCCACGAGGTCGTGGCCGGCGTCGGCGACGGCGAGGCGCTGATCAAGGCCGTCCGCGAGCTCGCGGACGAGGACGCGCTGCCGGACGTGGTGGTGGCGGACGTCCGCATGCCGCCCACCCATACGGACGAGGGCGTGCGCGCCGCGGTGGAGCTGCGCCGCCGCCATCCGGGGCTGGGCGTGCTGGTCCTGTCGCAGTACGTGGAGGAGCAGTACGCGACGGAGCTGCTGGCCGGCAGCAGCACGGGCGTGGGCTATCTGCTCAAGGACCGGGTGGCCGAGGTCCGCGAGTTCGTGGACGCGGTGGTGCGGGTGGCGCGCGGCGGCACCGCGCTGGACCCCGAGGTCGTCGCCCAGCTGCTGGGCCGCAGCCGGAAGCAGGACGTGCTCGCGGGGCTCACTCCGCGCGAGCGCGAGGTGCTCGGGCTGATGGCCGAGGGGCGCACGAACTCGGCCGTCGCCAAGCAGCTGGTGGTGAGCGACGGGGCGGTCGAGAAGCACGTCAGCAACATCTTCATGAAACTTGGGCTTTCCCCTAGTGATGGGGATCACCGGCGGGTGCTGGCCGTCCTGACCTACCTCCGCTCTTGATCAACTGACGCCGCCTCACTGCCGGACAGCCGCCCTGGTGGGAGGGGGTCGGCCGCCGGGAGACCTAGCACGAAAGACCTAGCGCGGGCGGGCTCGCGGGCCCACACTCACGGGAGCTCCAAACCCGCCCGTACCAGGACAAGTGGAAGCCTCATCCTCCGCTTCTTCTTGTGATCCATCCCAGGTAGGCAGGCCTTACCCACGTACGATGGCGAGGGTAAGCCGGTCGGGCACCACCGAGTGCGCGCCGCCGCCAGAGGGAGGTCCGAAGCAGTGACCAGCCAGGTCAGCAGCCCGGCCGAACAGGCCGTACCAGCCGAGCAGCCGAGCGGGGCCGCGGTCCCGTCGCCCGTGGACGCAGGTCCGCCGCCGGCGAAGGAGGTGCGGCGGCTGGACAGGGTGATCATCCGGTTCGCGGGTGACTCCGGGGACGGCATGCAGCTGACGGGTGACCGTTTCACTTCGGAGACCGCCTCGTTCGGCAACGACCTGTCGACGCTGCCGAACTTCCCCGCCGAGATCCGCGCCCCCGCCGGCACCCTCCCGGGCGTGTCCTCGTTCCAGCTGCACTTCGCCGACCACGACATCCTCACCCCCGGCGACGCCCCCGACGTGCTGGTGGCGATGAACCCGGCCGCGCTGAAGGCGAACCTCGCGGACGTGCCGCGCGGCGGCGAGATCATCGTCAACACCGACGAGTTCGCCAAACGCGCCATGGCCAAGGTCGGCTACGCCACCAGCCCCCTGGAAGACGGCACCCTCGACGCCTACAACGTCCACCCCGTGCCGCTCACCACGCTGACGATCGAGGCGCTGAAGGACTTCGGGCTCTCCCGCAAGGAGTCCGAGCGCAGCAAGAACATGTTCGCCCTCGGGTTGCTGTCGTGGATGTATCACCGCCCGACGGACAACACCGAGAAGTTCCTGCGGAAGAAGTTCGCGAAGAAGCCGGAGATCGCCGAGGCGAACGTGGCGGCCTTCCGGGCCGGCTGGAACTTCGGTGAGACCACCGAGGACTTCGCCGTCTCCTACGAAGTCGCCCCCGCCACGTCCGCGTTCCCCGCCGGCACCTACCGCAACATCTCCGGCAACCTGGCCCTGTCGTACGGGTTGATCGCCGCTGCCCGGCAGGCGGATCTGCCGCTCTACCTGGGCTCGTATCCGATCACCCCGGCCTCGGACATCCTGCACGAGCTGTCGAAGCACAAGAACTTCGGCGTGCGCACCTTCCAGGCCGAGGACGAGATCGCCGGCATCGGGGCGGCGCTGGGTGCGGCGTTCGGTGGCGCGCTGGCCGTGACCACCACCTCCGGGCCGGGTGTGGCGCTGAAGTCGGAGACGATCGGCCTGGCCGTCTCGCTGGAGTTGCCGCTGCTGATCGTCGACATCCAGCGTGGTGGTCCGTCCACCGGCCTGCCGACGAAGACCGAGCAGGCGGATCTGCTGCAGGCGATGTACGGGCGTAATGGCGAGGCGCCGGTGCCGATCGTGGCCCCGAAGACGCCCGCGGACTGTTTCGACGCCGCCCTCGACGCGGCGCGGATCGCGCTGACCTACCGCACCCCGGTCTTCCTGCTCTCCGACGGCTACCTGGCCAACGGTTCCGAGCCGTGGCGGATCCCCGAGCCGGATGAACTGCCCGATCTGCGGACCCGGTTCGCGACCGGCCCGAACCACACCCTGGCCGACGGCACCGAGGTGTTCTGGCCCTACAAGCGCGACCCCGAAACCCTGGCGCGGCCGTGGGCGGTGCCGGGCACGCCGGGGCTGGAGCACCGGATCGGCGGCATCGAGAAGCAGGACGGCACGGGCAACATCTCCTACGACCCGGCCAACCACGACTTCATGGTCCGCACCCGCCAGGCCAAGACGGACGGCGTCACCGTCCCGGACCTGACCGTCGACGACCCCTCGGGCACCGCCCGCACCCTCGTCCTGGGCTGGGGATCGACCTACGGGCCGATCACCGCGGCGGTCCGGCGCGTGCGTGCCGCGGGCGACGAGATCGCCCAGGCGCACCTGCGTCACCTCAACCCCTTCCCCGCCAACCTCGGGGATGTCCTGAAGCAGTACGACCGTGTGGTCGTGCCGGAGATGAACCTCGGCCAGCTCGCCACGCTCCTGCGGGCCCGCTACCTGGTCGACGTCCGCTCCCACACCCAGGTCAGCGGCATGCCCTTCAAGGCCGCCCAGCTCGCAGACGTGCTCAAGGAGGCCATCGATGACTGAGGCACTGAAGCTGGTGCCCAAGGCCGAAGCCCAGCAGACGATGAAGGACTTCAAGTCCGACCAGGAAGTGCGCTGGTGCCCCGGCTGCGGCGACTACGCCATCCTCGCCGCCGTCCAGGGCTTCATGCCCGAACTCGGCCTGGCCAGGGAGAACATCGTCTTCGTCTCCGGCATCGGCTGCTCCTCCCGCTTCCCGTACTACATGAACACCTACGGGATGCACTCCATCCACGGCCGCGCCCCCGCCATCGCCACCGGCCTGGCCACCAGCCGCCGCGACCTGTCGGTGTGGGTCGTCACCGGTGACGGCGACGCCCTGTCCATCGGCGGCAACCACCTCATCCACGCCCTGCGCCGCAACGTCAACCTCAAGATCCTGCTGTTCAACAACCGGATCTACGGCCTGACCAAGGGCCAGTACTCCCCCACGTCGGAGACCGGGAAGATCACCAAGTCCACGCCCATGGGCTCCCTGGACGCCCCCTTCAACCCCGTCTCCCTCGCCATCGGCGCCGAAGCCTCCTTCGTCGCCCGCACCGTCGACTCCGACCGCAAGCACCTCACCGAGGTCCTGCGCCAGGCCGCCGCCCACCCCGGCACGGCGCTGGTGGAGATCTACCAGAACTGCAACATCTTCAACGACGGCGCCTTCGAGCCCCTCAAGGACCGCGACCAGGCCAAGGAAGCCGTCATCCGCCTGGAGCACGGGCAGCCCATCCGCTTCGGCGCGGACAACGACAAGGGCGTCGTCCGCGACCAGGCCACCGGTGACCTGAAGGTCGTCACCGTCACCCCGGAGAACGAGGGCGACATCCTCGTCCACGACGCGCACGCCGCCTCGCCGACCACCGCGTTCGCGCTCTCCCGCCTCGCCGACCCCGACACCCTGCACCAGACCCCCATCGGCGTCTTCCGCAGCACGAACCGGCCCGTCTACGACACCCAGATGGCCGACCAGCTCGAAGCGGCCATCGAGCAGAAGGGCAAGGGCGACCTCGGCGCCCTCCTCGCCGGCAACGACACCTGGACGGTGGTCGGCTAGCCGCGCCGCACGCACTTTCACCGCACGCCGGACGGGCTGATGATTCAGCCCGTCCGGCGTTTGCGCGCCCCGGCCCGGGGCGTCTCACGGCCGGACGCCGGGGCAACCGCTCTCATATGGGTATGGCCGACACCGAAGTCACGCCCCCGCCCGCCGTCCGCGACCGGCTCGCCTACCGCGTGAAGTGCCGGCTGCTCGGGCCTCCGCTCGTCACCGACCAGCTCGCCCGCGAGAAGCTCGGCAATCCCATGGCGCTCGGGGTGCTGGCCTCCGACTGCATCTCCTCCACCGCGTACGGCAGCGAGGAGATGCTGCGCATCCTCGTGCCCGTCGTCGGGGCCGCGGCCTTCACCCTCCTCATGCCCGTGACCGGGGCGATCCTGCTCGTCCTGCTGCTCCTGACGCTGTCGTACCGCGACGTCGTGTCCGTGTACACGCGCGCGGGCGGCTCGTACGTCGTCGCCCGCGAGAACTTCGGGCCGCGCGTCGCCCAGATCGCCGCCGTCGCGCTGCTCGTCGACTACATCGTCACCGTCGCCGTGCAGACCGCGGCCGGCACGGACGCGCTGATCTCCCTGGCCCACCTCACGGGCGAGGGCTACACCGGTATCGACCACCTCAAGCTCCCCATCACCATCGGGATGGTGGTGCTGCTGATGTACGGGAATCTGCGCGGGATCCGCGAGGCGGGACGGGCGTTCGCGGCGCCCGCGTACCTGTTCATGCTCGCCGTCGCGCTGATGCTCGTCGTCGGCCTCGTCCGGGCCCTCGACGGCGGGCTGCCCCACGCCGACCTGCACGCCGCCGGGGTCGTGCCGCTCGGCCACGCGCACAGCGGCTGGCTCTACGGCGCCTCGCTGTTCATGGTGCTGCGCGCCTTCGCCAACGGCGGCTCCTCGCTGACCGGCCTGGAGGCCATCTCCAACAGCGTCTCCGTCTTCCGCAGACCCCAGGGCGTCAACGCACGCCGGACGCTGACCGTCATGAGCTGCGTCCTCGGCACCATGGTGCTGGGCGTCTCCGCCCTCGCCCACTTCACGCACGCCGTCCCGTACGCGGACGGCAACCCGACCGTCATCGCGCAGGAGGCCGACATCGTCTTCGGCGGCGGCTGGGTGGGCACGGCCGGGCTCGTGTACGTCCAGCTCGCGACCGCGCTCATCCTCTACACGGGCGCGAACACGCCCTTCACCGGCTTCCCCTTCCTCGCCAGCTTCGTCGCCGAGGACCGCTTCCTGCCCCGCAAGCTCATGCGGCGCGGGCACCGGCTCGCCTTCTCCGGCGGGATCATCTCCCTCACGGTCGTCGCGCTCGCCCTGCTCCTCGTCACGGGCGCGAACGTCGACAAGCTCGTCGCCCTCTACGCGATCGGCGTCTTCACCGGCTTCACGATGGCCGCCGCCGGGATGACGGCCCACTACTGGCGGCGGCGCGAGAGCGCCTGGAAGACCGGGGTGAACCTGCTGGCCGCCGTGGTGTCGGCCCTCGTCGTCGTGATCTTCGCGATCACCAAGTTCACCGAGGGCGCGTGGCTGGTCGTTGTCGTCTTCCCGCTCGGAGTGTGGGCGCTCATCCGCATCAACCGCGAGTACCGGGAGGAGGCCGCGGCGCTGGAGGAGATGACGCCCTTCACCGACGACGAGCCGCGGTGGCGGCGGCACTTCGTGTACGTCCTCGTCGACGTGCTCGACCTCGCCACGGTCAAGGCGCTGCGGTACGCGCACGAGCTGCGGCCGGACGAGGTGCGGGCCGTGCACTTCGCCATCGACGAGACGCGGGCGCGGCGGCTCGCGGCGCGGTGGGAGGAGCTGCCGGGCACGAACGTGCCGCTGGAGCTCGTCGAGTGCCCGGACCGGCGGCTGCGGCACGCGGTCGCGGGGCTCGCCTCGCGCGTCACGGCCGACGGGACGACGGCCCTGACGCTCCTCGTCCCCCGCCGCACGTACGCCCGCCCGCTCGGCGCGCTCCTCCACACGGACTCGGGCGACGAACTCGCGAAGACGCTGCAGCGGCTGCCGAACGTGGCGGTGACGGTGGTGCCGTTCGATGTGAGGGCGGCGATGGAGAGGATGCGGGCGCGCTCACGTACGCCGTGACGTTCGCCCTACGAGGCCCGCGGCCCCTCTCCGCTACCTTCACAAGGACGCCACCACCTTGGAGGGGACATGACCACACCGCCCGCACCGCCACCCCGCAGCGAAAGCCGAAAAGGCCTGCTGTGCGCCTTCGCCGCCTACGGGCTGTGGGGCCTCTTCCCCCTCTACTGGCCGCTGCTCGACCCCTCCGGACCCGCCGAGATCCTCGCCCACCGCATGGTGTGGTCCCTGGCCGCCGTGCTGGTCGTGCTCGCCGTGACCCGCCGCTGGGCGTGGATACGCCCGCTGCTCCGGCAGCCCAAGCGCCTCGGCCTGATCGTCCTGTGCGCCGCCACGATCTCCGTGAACTGGGGGGTCTACATCTGGGGCGTCAATTCCGGGCACGTCGTGGAGACGTCGCTGGGATATTTCATCAACCCCCTGGTGAGCATCGCGCTCGGCGTGGCCGTCCTGCGGGAGCGGCTGCGGCCCGTGCAGTGGGCGGCGGTCGGCGTCGGCACGGCCGCCGTGCTCGTGCTGTCGCTGGCGTACGGGCGGCTGCCGTGGATCGCGCTGGTGCTCGCGGCGTCGTTCGGCACGTACAGCCTGGTCAAGAAGCAGGTGGGGCTGGACGGGCTGGAGTCCATGGCGGCGGAGACGGCCGTGCAGTTCCTCCCCGCCGCGGGGTTCCTGGTGTTCCTGGGGACGACGGGGCGCAGCACGTTCCTGTCCGCGGGCGCGGGGCACGCGGCGCTGCTGATGTGCTCGGGGGCGATCACCGCGCTGCCGCTGATCCTCTTCGGCGCGGCCGCGGTGCGGCTGCCGCTGTCGGTGGTGGGGATGGTGCAGTACCTGGCGCCGACGTTCCAGTTCGTGCTGGGTCTGCTGGTGTTCCACGAGGGGATGCCGCCGGAGCGCTGGGCCGGCTTCGCGCTGGTGTGGCTCGCCCTGGCGCTGCTGACGTGGGACGCGCTGCGGACGGCGCGGCGCGGGCGGGCGGAGCTGCGGGAGGCGGAGGCCCGGGCCCGTACGCGGGGTGCCACGGCCATCCGTAACACAGAAAACACATCAGCCTCAGAGGCATCAGAAGTCACAGCTCAGGGGCAGTAACGAGCCGCCCGATATCCGGAAACCGGCGTCCCGTGTCCGGAATCCGCCCTTGACGCTCTTTCAGGCCGCCCCCAACATCATGGCCACGTCAAAAGGAGTTGGGAGCCCCCCATGCCTGAACTCAACGGACCAACCCTGCCCACCCACCCACCGAGATCCCTGAGCCGCACCCGGCCGGCCGGCCTGCTGGCCACCGGCGCCGCGCTCGCGGCCACCCTGCTCGGCGTC
>NZ_PXWG01000176.1 GCF_003011965.1 Streptosporangium nondiastaticum | reverse complement strand
GCCGCTTCCACCGCGCCGACGGCGACGACGAAGGCCGCGGCCCCCGCCGCGCCCGCGGCCGCCACGGCCACCGGCCGCAGTCGCCGCCCCGTCCTGTGGAGCGCCCTCGCCCTCGTCACCGTCGCGGGCCTCGCGGCCGGCGCGTTCTTCCTGACCCAGGGACAGGCGGACGACGACGACACCTCCACCCAGGCCGCACCCAGTCAGGACGCCTCCGCGCACCCGAGCGGGAAAGCGAGCCCGAGCACGGCCCCGAAGCCGCCGCCGGCCGGCTACCACCTGGTGACGGAGAAGGAGGCCGGCATCTCCTTCCCCGTGCCCGACGGCTGGAAGCGCGGCAAGCTCAAGGACAGCGACGAGATCCTCTACGTCGACCCGAGCGGACTGGTCGGCCTGCGCGTCTCCGTCCTCGACCTCGCGAGCAGCGACCCCCTCCAGCGCTGGAAGGACGACGAGGCCAAGTCCCTCAGGGAGGGCAAGCTCCCCGGCTACACGCAGCTGCGCATGCAGAGCACGGAGTACCGCGGGATGCCCGCGGCGGTCTGGGAGTTCTCCTGGAAGGGCCGGGCGCGCGAGTACCGGGCCGCCGACCTCGGGTTCGGGCGCCCCGGCGAGAAGGAGTACGCGATCTACCTCTCCGCGCCCAAGGCCGACTGGCACAAGCACAGCCCGGTCTTCGACGCGGTCCGGGAAGGGTTCCGCGCCGACGCCCGCTGACCACCTCCGCCCCTCCCGCCGCTCCCCGCCGCCCGGCCCCCGCCCACTAGGGGTCCCGTCAGGGGCGAACCCTGATGCCGCGGCCCCCGTGGACATGTGACGATCAGTACATGACCGTCCCGCCCCGTCCGCAGCACGCCGACGCCCCGCCGCTGCGCAAGCTCTACCGCAGCGCCGAGGGCCGCATGTTCGGCGGTGTCGCGCGCGGGCTCGCCGGCCACCTGGGCCTGCCGGTGTCCTGGGTGCGCCTGGTCTTCGTCGCGCTGCTGCTGGCCCAGGGCATGGGCGCCGTGCTCTACGCGGTGTTCTGGTTCGTGGTGCCGCTCGGCGTGGGCGGCGTCGAGGCCCCGCGCCCGGTGCCCGCCGAGACGGCCCCCGACGGCCGCCGGCGCCTCCTGGCCCGCAAGCCGGACCGCGGGCAGGTCGTCGCCCTCGCCGCCCTGGTCATCGGCGCCGCGATCTTCGTGGACAACCTCCACCTCGGCCGCGCCAACGCCTACATCTGGCCGCTGCTGCTGGTCGGCGCCGGCGTCGCCCTCGTCTGGCGCCAGAGCGACAACGCCCGCCGGGCGCACTGGATGGAGGTCGGCCGCAGCAAGCGGGTCCTGCCGCTCGCGCGCGGTGCCGCCGGCGTCGCCCTCGCCGCCGCGGGCGTCACGGGCATCGTCGTCCTCCAGAGCTCCGCCGCCCACCTCGGCGCCGTCCTGCAGGCCTCCCTGGCCGTGCTGGTCGGCATAGCGCTGCTGGCCGGTCCCTCCGTCGTCCGCATGACCCAGGACCTCTCCGCCGAGCGCACGATGCGCATCCGCGCCCAGGAGCGCGCCGAGGTCGCGGCCCACGTCCACGACTCCGTCCTGCACACCCTCACCCTGATCCAGCGCAACGCCGAGGACGCCCGCGAGGTGGCCCGCCTGGCCCGTGCCCAGGAGCGCGAGCTGCGCGCCTGGCTGTACAAGCCGGAGGGCCGCGGGAAGGACGAGGCCGAGCAGCCCGACACCCTGGCCGAGGCCGTCAAGGCCGCCGCCGCCGAGGTCGAGGACCACCACGGCGTGCCCATCGAGGTGGTCGTCGTCGGCGACTGCCCGCTCGACGAGCGCCTCGCCGCCCAGATGCAAGCGGCCCGTGAGGCCATGGTCAACGCCGCCAAGTACGGTGGCGAGGGCGGCGCCGTCCAGGTGTACGCCGAGGTCGAGGGGCGTACGGTCTTTCTCTCCGTGCGCGACCGCGGCCCCGGCTTCGACCTGGACGCGGTGCCGGACGACCGCATGGGCGTCCGCGAGTCCATCATCGGCCGGATGCAGCGCAACGGCGGCACGGCCCGGCTGCGGTCCGTGCCCGGTGGGGGAACCGAAGTGGAGCTGGAAATGGAGAGGGCGGAGAACGCGTCATGACGACCGAAGAGACGGTGCAGCGCCACGCACGGGTCGTGCTGGTGGACGACCACCGCATGTTCCGTACGGGCGTGCAGGCCGAGATCGGGGCCACGGACCGGACGGGCGTCGAGGTCGTCGGCGAGGCCGCCGACGTCGACCAGGCGGTCACCGTCATCACCGCCACCCGCCCCGAGGTCGTCCTGCTCGACGTCCACCTGCCCGGCGGCGGCGGGGTCGAGGTGCTGCGCCGCAGCGCCTCCCTGATGGCCGACCCCGAGCGCCCGGTCCGCTTCCTCGCGCTGTCCGTCTCGGACGCCGCCGAGGACGTCATCGGCGTCATCCGCGGCGGCGCCCGCGGCTACGTCACCAAGACCATCACCGGCACGGACCTCGTCGACGCGATCTTCCGCGTGAAGGACGGCGACGCCGTCTTCTCCCCGCGGCTGGCCGGCTTCGTCCTCGACGCCTTCGCCTCCACCGACGCCCCGCCCGTCGACGAGGACCTCGACCGGCTCACCCAGCGCGAGCGCGAGGTGCTGCGCCTGATCGCCCGCGGCTACGCGTACAAGGAGATCGCCAAACAGCTCTTCATCTCGGTGAAGACCGTCGAGTCGCACGTCTCGGCGGTGCTGCGCAAGCTCCAGCTCTCCAACCGCCACGAGCTCACCCGCTGGGCGACCGCGCGCCGCCTGGTCTGACCCCTCCTGGTCCGGCCCCTCCTGGTCCGGCCCCGCCCGTCTGACCCCTCCGGGTCTGAACCCCGGCTTCCGGATTGTCCCCGGCAGCCGGGCCCGAATTCGGATAAGCGTGCGCCATACAGGGGACGGCGAGGAACCTCCGCGGCGCACCGGCCCTCTTGAACGGACGAGAGGCTCTCACTCACGCAGGGCCCCGGCCCCGCGCGGGGCCCGAGATCCGAAACGAGAGCCCGATGAGCCTGACGGGGACGCCCTTCCTCCTCACCACGGTCGCGCTGGTCGTCGTGGCCCTCGTCCTGCCCCTCGCCCTGTGGGGCAGGATCGGCGGCCCCAAGCCGCTGCGGCACGCGGCGCGGCTGCTCATGCTGCTGTTCGCCCAGGTCACCGCGATCGCCATGGTGTTCGTGATCGTCAACAACGCCAACGGCCTCTTCGACAACTGGGACGACCTCCTCGGCACCGGCGACCACGTACGGACCGCGGCCGACCTCGGCCCCGACGGCACCGGCGGCAAGAAGGTCGACGAGGAGCCCAGGCACCCGCAGAAGTTCACGCCCGCGTCCGACAAGCGGATGGGCCCCGGCGTCCAGGAGACCCAGTTCAAGGGCCACATATCGGGCGTCGAGGGCGAGGTCTACGTCTGGCTGCCGCCGCAGTACGACGACCCCGCGTACAAGGACAAGAAGTTCCCCGTCGTCGAGGTCCTCCCGGGCTTCCCGGGCTCGGCGAAGGCCTGGTTCGGCACGCTGGAGGTCAACACCCAGCTCAAGCCGATGATGGAGAAGGGCGAGGTCGAGCCCTTCATCATCGTGGCGCCCCGCACCACCCTCCTCGGCGACACCGACACCGGCTGCGCCAACATCCCCGGCAAGGTCAACGCCGACACCTGGCTGAGCGTCGACGTCCGCAAGATGGTCACGGACACCTTCCGCGCGCAGGAGAAGCCCGACGGCTGGGCCGTCGCGGGCTACTCGGCGGGCGCGCACTGCGCCGCCAAGCTGGCCGTCGCCCACCCCGACCGCTACCGCGCGGGCGTGAGCCTCTCCGGCTACAACGACCCCGTCGGGGAGCCCTCCTCGCTCACGGCGAAGTCGCCCGAGCTGCGCGAGGAGAACAACCCGCTGAAGATGCTCCAGCGCGCCAAGACGCCGCCGCACGTGGCGCTGTTCGTCTCCGGCGCGGAGGGCGACGGCTACCAGGGCGGCGTGGCGCTCAAGCAGGCGGCCAAGCCGCCGACGACCGTGCAGGTGACGAAGGTCCCCGCGGGCGCGGGCGGCCACGGCACGGCCGTGTGGAAGCGGCAGGTGCCCGACGTCTTCAAGTGGCTGACCCAGCAGATCAAGCCGTAGCCGTAGCCCGCCTCGGCGGGGCGGCCTCACTCAGGACGGGACGCCCCCGCGAACGGCATCTCGTCGACCGGCGCGACCCGTACCGGCGCGCCCGGGTGCGGGGCGTGGATCATCTTCCCGCCGCCGACGTAGAGCCCGACGTGGCTGATGCCGGAGTAGAAGAACACCAGGTCGCCGGGGGCGAGCGCGCTCCGGGAGACCCGCCGGCCCGCGTTGATCTGCGTGTACGTGGTGCGCGGCAGCGAGACGCCGGCCGCCTGCCAGGCGGCCTGGGTGAGGCCCGAGCAGTCGAAGGCGGCGGGGCCGGTCGCCCCCCACACGTAGGGCTTGCCGAGCGCGGCGTACGCGAACGCCACCGCCCGCGCGGCCCGCTCCGTGGGGGCCTGCACGCCGTCCCGCAGGTCGGAGCGGTCGGCCCGGACGGCCGCCGCGGCGCCGCGCACCGCGCCCGCGGCGTCCCCGCGCTCCACGGCGGCCCGCTCCTCGTCCGGCAGCTCGGCCAGCACGCGCCGCGCCTGCGCGAGCTTGCCCTCGACGGCGTGCTTGTGGCGGGCGAGATCGGCCTGCTCGTGCTTGAGCTCCGTGAGGCGGGCGCCGGCGGCCGTGCGGAGCTCCCGCACCTCCCGCACCTCGCGCTCGTACCGCGTGACGGCGACGGCCTGCCTGCTGCCCGCCTGGTGGGCGAGCGAGGCCCGCTCCAGGTACTGGCCGGGGGAGGAGGACAGGATCAGCTGCACGCTCGCCGGCATGCCGCCCTCGCGGTACTGGGCGGTGGCGTAGGAGCCCAGGGCGTTGCGGGCGGCGTTGAGCCGCTCGGTCCTGCGGGCGGCCTGGTCCCGCAGCTCCTCCAGGCCGGCCTCGGCCCGGTCGGCCTTCTCCTTGGCGCCGTTGTAGCGCTCGGTGGCCTCCTCGGCCTCCTGGTAGTACCGGTCGACCTGGGCTCTGAGCTGGGCCGTGGAAGCCGGGGGAGCGGCCTGCGCGGCGCCGCCCGCGACCGTGGCGGTGGCGGCGCCCGCGAGGGCGAGGCCGGCCGCGGTCCGAACGGTGCCGCTGGTGAGCGGGTGCTGCCTGGGCTTGCGGTGCGCTGCTGCCACGCCGGCCGTCACTTCCTTCCAGACCTGCTGTTCCTGCTCCGCCCGCGGGGCCGGGTGGCCGCCGCCGGACGGTGCCGGCGGCGGCCCGTCACGAGGGGGGATGCGCGCGGGCCGCCGCCGTCTGCGCCAGGACGCTATTCCGCAGGGTCACGCTCCAGAACGCGGATGACCGGTAGTGGATGAAATCGATCGGGCGGCACAGGGTGGTGATCATGTCGGCCCCGCCCCCGCGGAGGGATGCATGCCGCGCGTGACCGAAGTGGCGATTGCGCCCCACCTGGCTGCCGGTGGGTGATATGGCCCCGGCTAGGGTTCGGCCCCATGGACGTACTCATTCACGCCGTCGTCGGCCTGCACATCGTCGGCATCGGCGCGCTGCTCGGCGGCTTCATGACCCAGATGAAGGCCATGGGCAAGGGCGAGGCACGCATGGTGCCCGCCATGCTGCACGGCGCGCTGACCATGCTGGTCACCGGCGTGGCCCTGGTGGGCCTCCACCAGTCCCAGGACGACACCCTCAACATGGTCAAGATCGGCACCAAGCTGGCGCTGCTCGTCGTGATCCTCGGCCTCGTCTACGTCAAGCGCGACGACGAGAAGGTCCCGGCCCCGGTCTTCGGCACCGTGGGCGCGCTCACCGCGGCGAACATCTTCATCGCCGTGATGTGGGTGTGACCAGCGGCGGGCGCCGCCCCCGGCTGTGGGGGTGACCACTGTCGCCGGGAATCCGGGGCCGGGTGTCAGTGGGGCGGCCTAGACTCGGGAGGCGATGAGCAGCCTCTTTGACGACAGCTTCCTGGCGGACCTCGGCCCCGCGGACGAGGAGCACCCCCCGCCCCCGGAGGACGCGGCCCCGGAGCCGGTGCCGCACGACCTCTTCCAGGGCGCGTTCGACGTGCCCGTCCCCCGCGAGGCCTACTACCGCGACGGCGCCCACCGGCCCGTCGTGGACCCGGCCGCGCTGCTGGAGGGGATGAACGACCAGCAGCGCGCCGCCGTGGTGCACACGGGCTCCCCGCTGCTCATCGTCGCCGGCGCCGGCTCCGGCAAGACGCGCGTGCTCACCCACCGCATCGCCCACCTGCTCGGCTCCCGGCACGTGCACCCCGGCCAGATCCTCGCGATCACCTTCACCAACAAGGCCGCGGGCGAGATGAAGGAGCGCGTCGAGCAGCTCGTCGGCCCCCGCGCCAACGCCATGTGGGTGATGACGTTCCACAGCGCGTGCGTGCGGATCCTGCGCCGCGAGAGCAAGAAGCTCGGCTTCACCTCCTCCTTCTCGATCTACGACGCGGCCGACTCCAAGCGGCTCATGGCGCTCGTCTGCCGGGACCTCGACCTCGACCCGAAGAAGTTCCCGCCGAAGTCCTTCAGCGCGAAGATCTCCAACCTGAAGAACGAGCTCATCGACGAGGAGGCCTTCGCGGCACAGGCCGCGGACGGCTTCGAGAAGACGCTCGCCGAGGCGTACGCGATGTACCAGTCGCGGCTGCGCGAGGCCAACGCCCTCGACTTCGACGACATCATCATGACCACGGTGCACCTGCTCCAGGCCTTCCCCGACGTGGCCGAGCACTACCGCCGCCGCTTCCGGCACGTCCTGGTCGACGAGTACCAGGACACCAACCACGCGCAGTACACCCTGGTGCGCGAGCTCGTCGGCACCGCGGGCGACGGCATCACGCCCGAGGAGGGCCCGGCCGAGCTGTGCGTCGTCGGCGACGCCGACCAGTCGATCTACGCCTTCCGCGGCGCCACGATCCGCAACATCCTCCAGTTCGAGGAGGACTACCCCGACGCCACGACGATCCTCCTGGAGCAGAACTACCGCTCCACGCAGACGATCCTCAACGCCGCCAACGCCGTCATCGAGCGCAACGAGTCCCGCCGCCCGAAGAACCTGTGGACCGAGGCCGGCGCCGGCCCCGCCATCACCGGCTACGTCGCCGACACCGAGCACGACGAGGCCCAGTTCGTCGCCGACGAGATCGACCGCCTCACGGACGCCGGCGACGCCAAGGCTGGCGACGTCGCCGTCTTCTACCGCACCAACGCCCAGTCCCGCGTCTTCGAAGAGATCCTCATCCGCGTCGGCCTGCCCTACAAGGTCGTCGGCGGCGTGCGCTTCTACGAGCGCAAGGAGGTCCGCGACGTCCTGGCGTACCTGCGCGTCCTCGCCAACCCCGAGGACACCGTCCCGCTGCGCCGCATCCTCAACGTGCCCAAGCGCGGCATCGGCGAGCGCGCCGAGGCCATGATCGACGCCCTGTCGCTGCGCGAGAAGATCAGCTTCTCGCAGGCGCTGCGCCGCGTCGACGAGGCCTACGGCATGGCCGCCCGCTCGGCCAACGCGGTCAAGCGCTTCAACGTCCTGATGGAGGAGCTCCGCACGATCGTCGAGTCCGGCGCCGGCCCGGCCACGGTGCTGGAGGCGGTCCTGGAGCGCACCGGCTACCTCGCCGAGCTGCAGGCCTCCACCGACCCCCAGGACGAGACCCGCGTGGAGAACCTGCAGGAGCTCGCGGCCGTGGCCCTGGAGTTCGAGCAGGAGCGCGCCTCCGCGGAGGGCGCCGAGACGCCCGGCACGCTGGCCGAGTTCCTGGAGAAGGTCGCCCTCGTCGCCGACTCCGACCAGATCCCCGACGAGGACGCGGAAGGCACCGGCGTCATCACGCTGATGACGCTCCACACCGCGAAGGGCCTGGAGTTCCCCGTCGTCTTCCTCACCGGCATGGAGGACGGCGTCTTCCCGCACATGCGGGCCCTCGGCCAGACCAAGGAGCTGGAGGAGGAGCGGCGCCTCGCCTACGTGGGCATCACCCGCGCCCGCGAGCGGCTCTACCTGACGCGCGCGAGCATGCGCAGCGCCTGGGGCCAGCCCGCGTACAACCCGCCGTCGCGGTTCCTGGAGGAGATCCCGGACCAGTACGTGCAGTGGCGGCGCACCGGGCCCTCGAAGCCGTCGGCGTCGATGAGCTCGATCGGCTCGGGGAGCTCGGGCGGCGGCCTGGGCTCCGGGATCACCTCGGGCTTCACGTCGCGCAAGGCCGGCCCGTCCGGTTTCGCCACGCGCCGTGCCAAGGACCGGCCGGTGGTGGCGCTGGCCGTGGGCGACCGCGTCACGCACGACTCGTTCGGGCTCGGCACCGTCGTCGGCGTCAAGGGCAGCGGTGACAACGCCGAGGCCACGGTCGACTTCGGCGAGGAGAAGCCGAAGCGGCTGCTCCTGCGGTACGCGCCGGTCGAGAAGCTGTAGGAAGCCGTAGAGCTGCTGCGGCCCGTTGGCCCGCCCCGCCCCGGCCCGGCGGGCCGGGGCCGTTACGTCGGGTCGAAGCCGTGCGCCCGCAGCCACGGCAGCGGGTCGACGGCCGAGCCGCCGGGCCGCACCTCGAAGTGCAGGTGCGGGCCGGTGGAGTTGCCGGAGTTGCCGGAGTAGGCGATGACGTCACCGGCCTTGACCTGGCCGGACCGGAGCTTGGTGCTGCTCAGATGGCAGTACCAGGTCTCGACGCCGTCGGGCGAGGTCACTATGGCCATGTTCCCGTAGGCCACGTTGTACTGCGTGCGGACCGTGCCGTCCGTGGCGGCCATGACCGGGGTGCCGTAGGCGACGGGGAAGTCGATGCCGGTGTGCACGGACATCCAGTTGACGCCCGCCTGCCCGTACATGGCGCTGAGGCCGTGCTGCGTGACGGGGAGGGAGTACTTCGGCCGCTCGGCCTCCTTGCGGGCCGCCTCGTCCGCTTTACGTTTCTTCTCCGCTTCCTGGCGCGCCTTGAGGTCGATGCGCTCCTGGGTGCGGTTGGCGCGGGTCGCGAAGTCGTCGGCGCCGTGGCTGAGGCTCGCGAGCTGGGTGTCCAGCTTGCTGTTGGCCATGGCCGGTGCGGGGGCGTTGTCCGGGGCGGAGGCGGCCTGCGGCTTGCTGTCGCTCTGCCCGCCGGAGACGGTCGCGGCGGCGATCCCGGCGACCCCTATGACGGCGGCCGAGGGCACGGCGATGGTCAGCAGGGCCTTGCGGCGGGGGCGGTAGCCGGTGCGGGACGGGGCGCCCTTGCGGCGGCCGGCCCGCGAGTGGGCGTCACGGCTGCGGATCTCGCCGCCGTGGGCGCGGGCCTCGCCGGGGGTGTCGTCACCCGGGCCCGGGACGTCGTCGTCGCGGGACGGGGGAACGAAGAGCATGGCCTGCGTCTCGGCGTTCGCGACGGCACCGGCGGGGGAGAAGCCCCCCTCGGGGCCGGCCTGCGAGCCCGGGGCGGCGGACTCGGCCGCGGCCTCCAGCGCCGCTTCCATCGCCTCGATGCCGGAGAGGTCCGTCATGAGGGTCGGGGCGTGCTGCGGCTCGCCGGCCTCGGGGCCCTGCCCCGCGTCCGCGGCGGTGTACGCGCTGGTGTCCCAGATCTGGGTCTGCCCGGCGCCCGTGTCCCACTGGCTCCGGGCGCCGCCCGAGGTGTCCCACTGCCCGGAGGTGTCCCACTGCCCGGAGGTGTCCCACTGGCCCTGTGCGGCGGCCTGCCCGGCGCCGGTGTCCCAGGAGGAGAACTGCCCGGTGCCGCTGGTGTCCCAGCTCTGGCCCTGGGCCTGGCCCTGCGTGTGCGCCATCGACGGGTCGGCGGCGGGCTGCTGCGCGGAGAAGTCGCCCTGCCCGGTCATCTCCCAGTGCCCGGAGGTGTCGTAGGCACCGCCGGCGCCCCAGGCGCTCGGCGTCATGGCGCTGGTGTCCCACTGGCCCGTGGGGGGAGTCGCGATGGCGCCGGAGGTGTCCCACTGGCCGGTGGCGTCGGCCTGTCCGGTGTCCACGGCGGTGTAGGCGCTGAAGTCCCAGATCTGGGTCTGGCCGGTGGCGCCCCACTGGCTCGTGGTGCTGCTCCCCCAGGTCCCGTCCGGGGACTGCCCCCAGCCCGTGGTCTCCCACTGACCGCTGTCGTAGCCGTCGTACCCGGTGTAGTTGTGCGGGGCGCTCTGCTGACCGTACGACGCGTAGTGCCCGTAGGAGCCGTCCTGAGCGGGGACGGACGGGCCGGGGCCCGCCGCCGGGTGACGGTCGTTCACCACCACGTCTCTTTCGCCGAGGGAGGAGAATTAGCGGCGACTGTACCCGGCGGTACGGTACGGCGACAATCTTCGTCACGTTTCGGGCGGCGGGGGTCCGGGCATTTGGCCGCCTTTTGGCGGACTGAACCCCCGAAAACCGATTTGACGTTCGACTCGCGTTCGGTTTTCAGGCGACGGAAGCCGCTCCCGAAGCATCCTCCGCCGTTTCTTCCGTGGTCAGGGCCTGGCGTATGCCCGCCGCGACCTCCCAGTGCACGGGCAGTGCCAGGTGTCCCACGCCTGTCACCCGCACATTGCGCACGCTCAGATCCGGGTGGTCGATGCGCGCGCATTCCACGGGCACCATCAATTGGTCCAGGTCGCTCCAGAAACTGATGAAATGCGTTGCGCAATCCGGTGCGGGGCCCGCGAGTTCGGTGACGACGTCCGATCCCGGGCGCATCTGGCGCACCAGGGGATGGGCGGCCAGCAGGGAGGCCGCGCGCGTGCCGCCGTGCGGGGTGCCGAGCGTGACCAGGGTCCTGACGCGCGCGTCCCCGCCCATCCGCTGGACGTAGTACCGCGCGATCAGCCCGCCGAGGCTGTGCCCCACCACGTCGACCCGCTGCTGCCCGGTGCGGGCGCAGATGTCCTCCACATGCCGGCCGAGCAGCCGGGCCGCGGTGCGGATGTCGCAGGTCAGGGGCGAGTAGTTGAGGGATTCGACCTGCTTCCAGCCGTGCCGGCGCAGGGATCTGCGCAACAGCACGAAGACCGAACGGTTGTCGATGAAGCCGTGCAGTAACAGAACAGGCAGATGACCTTCTTGTTCTGTTTCGACGGATTCGTGCAGTGCGGGCGTGTCGGGCGTGTCGCCGGCGGCCGGAAGCGCGGGCAGCGCCCGCCGCGGCGGCGGCCGCTCCTGCACCACACCGGTCGGATACATCAGCAGATGACCGGTGAGTATCGCCAGCTCCAGCACCGAGGACCGCACGAGCGCGGTCGACGGCCGCAGCAGTGCGGCGAGGATGGTGATGAACGGCAGGGTTCTGGTCCTCATGGCCGGCCTCCCGAACGGCACCCGGGAAGCGCGGCTGTCGTCCCCCGTGTGCGCCCACGGGCAACTGCGCGCGGACGGCCGCACCGCTGTGCCGTGCGGCTGTCGGCACAGTGGTGCGGCGGCCTCACCCGCGGCTCCCCTCGCGACCGCCCGAAGACTCGCCACCCCGGCGACGCGGGTGGCTGGGCGACCCGTAAGACGCGGAAGCGCGCGGACGGTGCGTAGCGACGTGTTGTCCCACGTGTGATTTCCCCCTCGCTCCGCACCGCGAAACGGCCGCGTGCGGGATGCTGGAGATAACGTTCGTTCACATCCCTGGGCGCCGGTTACCGGCGGTCGTACATGGAGGCAGTGATGGGAGTGACCGGTCCGATCCGCGTAGTGGTGGCCAAGCCTGGGCTGGACGGCCATGACCGCGGCGCGAAGGTCATCGCGCGGGCGCTGCGCGACGCCGGCATGGAGGTCATCTACACCGGCCTCCACCAGACGCCCGAGCAGATCGTGGACACCGCCATCCAGGAGGACGCCGACGCGATCGGCCTGTCCATCCTCTCCGGCGCCCACAACACCCTCTTCGCCAAGGTCCTGGAGCTGCTGCGCGAGCGCGACGCGGAGGACATCAAGGTCTTCGGCGGCGGGATCATCCCCGAGGCGGACATCCCCCCGCTCAAGGAGCAGGGCGTCGCCGCGATCTTCACCCCCGGGGCCACGACGGCCTCGATCGTGGAGTGGGTCAACGCGAACGTCCGCCAGCCGACGGAGGCCTGACGGCGCCGCCCCCGCCTGACGCGGGGCGCCCCGCCGGGCCGGAGAGCTCGGCCAGCATCGTGGCGCGCAGCCGCAGCGTGCCCACGAGCCGCTGGAACGCCTCTTCCCAGTAGGCGCCGGCGCCGGCTGCGCCCGCGCCGGCCGCGGCG
>NZ_PXWG01000175.1 GCF_003011965.1 Streptosporangium nondiastaticum | reverse complement strand
GAGCAGCACGAACGGCCGGGACAGGAGCCCCCGGAGCCGGCCCCGTGACCGCCCCCGCGGCCGCCCCTCACGGCCCTGCCGGCCCGGCCGGCCCCGCGGGCACCGGGCCGTGGCCCGGCACGCGCCCCTGGCTGATACGCCGCCTGACCGTGCTGCTGACGGTGACCGCGCTCACCTGCGGGGCCCTCGTCACCGCCTATTACGGCGTGAGCAGGGGCGCGGCCGACGTCCCCGGCCGGACCGTCCCGGCGATGGGCTACGTGGACGCCACGAGCACGGCCCTGCGGGATTCGCTGGAAGCCGCGAAGACCGCCCTGCGCAGCCCGGGCGCCAGGACGGTCGCGGCGGCGGAGGGCGCGGGCGAGGAGTACCGCGCGAAGATCAACTCCGCCTTCGGGAGCCTGCAGAAGGCGAACGCCACGACCGTCGCGGACAACGGCCGGAACATCCTCGACACCACCACCGGCCAGGTCTCCTCGTACGACTACCTCATCGAGCAGGCCGCCCGCAGCCAGGCCGACGAGAAGCTCCGCGACGCCTATCTGCAGTACGCGGAGAGCACGCTCAAGCGCGACAGGAACGGCGTGCTGGCCCGGCTCAGGACCGTCCAGGACGAGCAGGCCGATGTGCTCAGGGCGCAGACGACGCCCGGCTGGCTGCTGCAGCTGGCCTGGGCCGCGGCCCTCGCCCTGTGGGTCGCGCTGGTCTGGCTCCTCGCCGACACCCAGGTCTTCCTGCGCCGCCGCTTCCGCCGCCGCTTCAACGGCCCCCTCGCGGGGGCCACCCTGCTGGTGGCGGCCCTCGTGCCGGTGCTCCTGCCCGCCGCCCTGCGGCTGCAGGACGACCTCGACTGGGCCCGCGCGGCGGCCCGCGGCGACGCCTCGGGCAGCACGGGCCCGGAGGCCGTGCGCGACCACATGGCGGCCGCGCAGTGGCTGACCACCGTCCCCGCCGGGATCCTCCTGGCCGGGATCGTCGTCGCCGCGCTCGTCGTCATCGGGCTCCAGCCCCGCATCGAGGAGTACCGCTTCGCGCGGATCCCGCAGAACCCCGGCCGGCGGATCCGCTCCTTCGAGACCGCGACGGTCCTGCTCGCCCTGTGGCTGGTGCTGCTCGCCGCCGTCGGCGCGGGCGACACCGTGCGCCCCGAGCACCGCGGCCGGATCAGCGTCCTCGCCTCGTGGACCGACGCCGAGGAGACCCGCTTCCGCAAGGTGCTGGACGCGTACGCCGCGAAGTACCACGTCCACGTCGACTACCAGGGCACCACGGCCGTCCGGGAAGTGCTGCTCTCCCGGCTGAACGCGGGCAACCCCCCGGAGGTCGCGATCCTGCCCAGCCTCGGCGAGGTCGGCACGTACGTCGGCTCGAACACCCCGCCGCGGGAGCTCACTCCCGTCCTCAAGGACGCCCTGGGCCGGTACGGCCCGCTGTGGGCGCCGCGGTTCGGCGGCAAGGTCTACGCCGTCGCGGTCAAGGCCGACCTCAAGAGCATCGTCTGGTACGACCCCGCCCGCGGCCAGGGGCCCCGCACGCTGGCGGCCCGGGGCGGTGGCGAGTGGTGCGCGGGCATGGGCGGCGACGCCACGTCCGGCTGGCCGGGCACCGACTGGATCGAGGACATCCTGCTGCAGCAGAGCGGCACGGAGGCGTACGAGAAGTGGGCCCGGGGCGAGCTGCCGTGGACGGAAGGGGCCGTGCCCCGGGCCTGGGAGGCGTTCGGGGACATCTTCACGAAGGAACCGGCGGCGGCCGCCCTGCGGAACGACTGGGGGCAGAAGCTCCTCGCGTCGAAGCAGTGCGCCCTGCAGCACCAGGCCTCGTTCGTCCGCGACGACCGCTACACCGGGCACGCCGCCTTCACGTCCACGCGCGAGGTGCTCCCCGGCATCGCCCGCGGCCCCGCCGCCTCCGAGGTGTCCGCGGACTTCGCGACGCTGTTCGCGAAGAAGGGCGAGCGGGCCGGGGCGGCCGAGGACCTGATGCGTTTCCTCACCACCGAGGAGGCGCAGAAGGTGTGGGCGCAGGTCCCCGACGACGAGCGGCGGAAGAAGATCACGACCAACCCCGGCCGCCCCTTCTTCGTCACCAGGGGCGCGCCCCGGCCCGACCCCGGCGCCGAGCGGGTCAACGCGGCCGTCAGCACGGCGCTCGGCGGCCCGCAGCCCAAGTGCCTGGACGCCTCGGACGCGATGCCGCTCCGGATGCGGTTCGCCTTCCAGCACGGCGTGCTGGACTACCTCAGCGACCCCGGCCCGGAGAAGCAGCGGCAGGTTCTGGACTACCTGGAGGGCGTGCGGAAGGAGCTGAAGGGCGCCCCGGGGGCCGCCTCGCCGCGCGTGTGCGAGTGACCGGGGGCTGGGCGGGTACGGCCCCCGGCCGGGCGGGCGTGACTCCCGGCCGGGCGGGCTACTTCGCCAGGTCGTCCGGGCAGCCCGTCCCGCGCGGCAGCTTGTAGCGCGCCACGATGTGATACGTGCCCGCCTTCGGCGCGTGCAGCAGCGTCCAGTCGTCCTCCGGCCGGTCCTCGCGGGCCTCCTGGACCTCCTTGGACAGGCAGCCGTTGACGTTGACCGGCGGCTCGCCGCGCGGCCCCGCCTTCGGCGGCTGGACGTCCTTGCCGTCCTCGTCGACCAGGCCGAGCCACGGCGAGTACGGGATGCGGATCAGGACCGGCCCGGCCTTGTTGACGGTGATCGTCAGACCCTCGGCGTCCGTGCGCTCGACGACCGCGGGAGGGTCGGCGAGGGGGGTCGGCGACTCCACCTCGAACAGCCGCCAGTTGTCGTCGGACCACACCTCGCGCAGGTACGGCTGGCCCTTGGTGACGAGCTTGGCCTCGTCGACGGCCGCGTGGTCCGGCTCGCCGGCGGGCAGCACCACGTAGTGCACGGCCCAGCGGTCGAGCCAGGCGCGGTAGGTGGAGGGGGTGAGCCGGCCGGGCTCGTAGAAGAGCGGGTTGCGCTCGCGGTCGGCCTGCCGGTTCCAGCCGCGGGCCAGATTGACGTACGGGGTGAGGGCCGAGGACTCGCGGTGGCTGCGGGCCGGCACGACCTCGACGCGGCCGCGCGCCGCGTCGGCCTGCTGCAGCCGGTGCACCAGGGGCGCGAGCTCGCGCGCCCAGGACGCGGCGGGCGTGGTGTGCATGATGTCGCCGATGGAGACGGCGAGCTGCCAGATCGTGCACGTGGCGAGGGCGGCGACCAGCGCCGTCCAGCGCAGGCCGCTCTTGAGCAGCTCGGCCGGGCGCGGCACCTTCAGCTCCGGCAGGGCGGCGACCAGCACCGTCCCGCCGAAGATCATGCCGAGCCGGGAGACGTTGGTGCCGATCTGGGAGGGGATGAGCCAGACCAGCAGGACGGCCAGGACGTAGAGCGCCGAGGCCGTCCGGACGGTGCGCCACTCCTTGGGGACGAACAGCACCCCGAAGATGCCGCTCAGCAGCGGCAGGATCGCCGAGACGAAGGCCATCGGCTGCTGGCCCGAGAACGGGAACAGCCACGCCGAGAGGCCCACCACGACGGCCGGGGAGACGCCGAGGGCGTACGCCGCGGGGCGGCGCTTGCCCAGCCACAGGGCGGCCGCGACGAAGCCCACGAACAGGCCGGCGACCGGGCTCGACGCCGTGGCCAGCGCGGCCGCCAGCGCGGCGAGGCCGGCGCGGCCCCAGCGGTACTTGCCCTCCGAGCGCCAGCGCATCGGCCAGGCGAAGATCACGGCGACGGCCGCCAGGCCGAACATCGTGCCGAGCCCGAAGGTGACCCGGCCGGAGATCGCGTTGCAGGTCAGCGCGAACGTGCCGTACAGGGCCGGCACGAGCGGCCGGCGCACCACCCGGCTGCGCACCAGCAGCAGGGCGAGGAGCCCGGCGGAGAGCGTGCCCGCGATCATCATCGTGGTGCGGACGCCGATGCTGGCCATCAGGTACGGCGAGATCACGCTGTACGAGACGGGGTGCATGCCGCCGTACCAGGCGAGGTTGTACGCCGAGTCGGGGTGCTGGCCCACGAACTCCGCCCACGCGTCCTGGGCGGCCAGGTCGCCGCCGCTGTTCGCGAACACGTACACCCACACCACGTGCGCCACGGCCGCGACGACCAGCGTCGTCAGCACGGGGCGGCCGGCCAGGGCGCGGCCGGTGCGGGTCAGGCGCTCGCGGAAGGCGGAGGACGGCGGTGCTATCCCTGCGGGGGTGCGCCCGTCCTGCCGGTCACCCGGCTCGTCCGGCTTGTCGGCCCGTGCCGGGCCCACGGTGGTCACTGCGGCTCTCCCCGTCTTCCCCCGAGGTCTTCCCCCATCGTCACGCTGTCACGGACTTGCGGGTAGCGCACGGCGCGGCGCCGTGCTCAAACTCTCGCGACGCTAGCACGCCGCAGAAGAACGGCAGGGGCGGCGACCGCCGCCCCTGCCCACGTCGTCCTGCCCGGCTCAGCCGAGACGGGCCGGCTCAGCCGAGACGCGTCAGCTTCGACCCGAAGCCCGGCTCGGCCAGCGCCGACTTCAGCGCCACCGGCACCCGCACCTGGCCCGGGCCGCTGCCCACGGTCAGCATGCCGACCTCGGCACCGGACTTCGCCGCGTGCGGCAGCTTGTGACCGCCGTCGTTCAGCGCCAGGTCCACCGTCAGCCCGGACCAGCCGACCGCGGTGACGTCCTTGGTCGCCACGACCGGGGTGCGGCCGCCGAGGCCGTCGTCCACGGCACCCACGACGTCGCCCTTCTTGACGACCGTCTTCGCCTCCAGCGCCTTCTTCGCGGACTCGATCGCGTCCTTGGTCGCCGCGACCACCGAGTCGATGATCGGCGTCTTGTGCTGCGCCAGCACGGCGCCGATGATCAGCTGCGTCGTGCCGCCGATCTTCTTCTCCGCGGCGAAGAGCAGGTTGCCGCCGGCCGCGGTGGTCGTGCCCGTCTTGATGCCGGTGCCGTACAGCGGAACGATCGGGTTGAAGTTCTTCTGCTTCTCGCCGTTGCTGTCGATGTACTCCGTCAGCCCCGAGATCTCCCGGAAGACCGGGTCCGCCATGGCCTTCTTCCCCAGCTTGACCAGGTCCTTCGCGGTGCTCTTCGTCGTCGCGTCGAAGCCGCTCGGGTCGGTGAAGTTCGTGTTCACCATGCCCAGCTCCTTGGCGGTGTCGTTCATCTTCTTGACGAACGCCTCCTCGGAACCGGCGTCCCAGCGCGCCAGCAGCTTGGCGATGTTGTTCGCCGACGGCAGCATCAGCGCTTCCAGCGCCTCGTACTCCGAGAGCTTCTGGTTCTCGGTCACCCGGACCAGCGACTCGCCCTCCGGCTTGCCCTTCTGGTAGTCGCTGACCGCCTTGGCGTCGACCGTCATCAACGCGCCCTTCTTGTCACCCTTCTGCATCGGGTGGTCGCGAAGGGTGATGTACGCGGTCATCACCTTGGTGACGCTCGCGATCGGGACGGGCTTCTCCTCGCCGTACTCGCCCAGGCTGCCGAGGCCGTCCACCTCGACGTACGCCTGGCCGGACGTCGGCCACGTCATCTGCGCCTTGTCACCGTCGAACTTGAACGACTTGTTCGCCGTGAGCACCAGCTTCGGCTCCGGCAGCGGGCGGAACGCCTGCACCACGCAGAAGATGATCGCCAGCAGGATCACGAGCGGGGTCCAGATCTTGACCCTGCGCAGGACCGTGCGGACGGGCGTCTCCGGCGGCGGAGGCGTGTTCGTCAGCTGCGCCAGCAGGTCCAGCGGCGCGGCGGGAGCGGCCGCGGCGCCGCCGTCCGGCTTGGGGGCCGGGTCCTTCGGCGGGGCGACGCTGACCGGTATGGCCGGCTTGGCGGGGGCGCTCGCCTTGGCGGCGGGCGGGGTCGCCTTGGCGGCGGGCTTGGCGGCGGGCTTGGCCGGGGCGGTCTTCTTGGCGGCTTCGTCGGACTTCAGCGGTACGAACTGGCTGGTCCGCTCGGAGTCGGAGTCCTCGCGCGGGGCGGGCTTGGGGGCCCCGGTCTTGGGCGCACTGGTCTTGGGCTCGGGCGCCTTGGGGGCCTTCATCAGCGCGGTCGGCTGATCGTCGGCGGAAGGCTCGGCGGCCGGCTTGCCGGAGGCCTTGGCAGCCGCGTCGCCCTTGGGCCGGATCGCGCCGAAGACGGCGGTGGCCTGGTCGGCGGGCGCGGCGGGCTTGCGCTCGCCGTCACCGGAAGGCGCGCCCTTCGGCGCCGCGGCCTCCCCGTCCTTCGGCCGGACCGTACGGAACACGGCGGTGGCCTGGTCGGCGGAGGGGGCGGGCTTGTCCTTGCCGGGGGCGGGAGCCGAACCGGAGGCAGGGGCGGAGGGGGCCTTGCCCTTGCCGTCGCCGTTGCCGTTGCCGGACGAGGAGCCGTTCGCGGGCTTGGCGACTTCGCCGTCACCGGCGGCGTCATCGGCCTTGGGCCGGACCGTACGGAAGACGGAGGTGGCCCGGTCGACGGGCGCGGCGGGCTTGTCCTCGCCGGAGGCGGAGTCCTTGCCGTCGCCGTTGCCGGACGGGGAACCGTTCGCCGGCTTGGCAGCCTCGCCATCGCCCGCGGCGTCGTCAGCCTTGGGCCGGACCGTACGGAAGACGGAGGTGGCCCGGTCGACGGGCGCGGCGGGCTTGTCCTCGCCGGAGGCGGAGTCCGCGGCGTCATCGGCCTTCGGCCGGACCGTACGGAACACGGACGTGGCCCGGTCGACGGGCGCGGCGGGCTTGTCCGCACCGGAAGCGGAGTCCGTACCGGAAGCGGAACCCTTGCCGTCGCCGGAGGGCTCGCCCTTCGCGGGCTTTGCAGCCTTCGCGGCAGTCGTGGCGCGATCGCCGGAAGCCGGGGCCTTGTCCTCTGCCCTGTCCTCGGCCTTGTCCTCGGCCTCGCCGGAAGCCGCACCCGCCCGCGCAGAGCCCGCGCCCTTGCCGGCGGGGCTGCCGTTCACGGGCCGGTCACCGCGGTCGTCCTCGTCCTCGTCCTCGTCCTCGCTCTTCGCGCGCGCGGACGCGCCGGACGACCCGGCCGCACCGGACGAGCCGGCGGACTCGCCGGCCTCATCCGATCCGTCCTCGTCCGTTCCGGCCACCCACGCCGCCACCGCGGCCTTCAGCCGCGCGTCGCCGCCGGCCGCCGCACGGCCCGAGTCGGCCTTTGCGATCGCATCGGCCTCAGCGGGCGCCGCGGACACTTCCTTACGGCCGCCTTCGGCGGCATCCGCGGCATCGGCGGCATCCGCTTTCCCGGACGGCTTTCCGGAGGATTCCCGGAAAACCCCGAGTCGCGGGTCGTGCTCGCCGCGCGTCGTCTCCCCCGACGACTTCCGCTGCTCCGACTTGCCGGGGGACTCGCCCGCCACCGATGCCTCCTCGAAATTCCCACGCGATACGCCACCGCGGGGTGCACCGCACCCCGCAGGCCGAACCTTCTCAAACGCTTACCAGTGTCCTGTGTCGCAGCCCCGTCACCGCGCAACCGCACCGCCAGAAGGGATGGACCGGGCTCACCGTCGTGCTAGACGAGACGACATACCTACCGGTTCCCACCCGAAGCCACCACGCACTCTCGACAGACCAATGTGAGAGGGGTCACCCTGTCAGTCATCCACGCGGGGAGGCATGGATGGGCAGGAGCCGCAGAACAATTCCGGAGGAGCTTCTGCTGCTCGCTTTGGACCCGGCCACGGGAACCACGGCGCAGCCGCAGTCGCTCGACCTGGGTCTCGCCGGGGCACAGCTAGTGGAGCTGGCTCTGGCTGGACGGATAGCCCCAGACGGGGATCGTATCGCCGTGGTGATGCCGCGGCCGACAGGAGATCCGACGCTGGACACCGCGCTCGAACTGCTGCGCCGCCGCGGCAGTCCGGTCCGCGCCGTCCACTGGATCGGCGGGCCCCGGCTGGGGCTGCGCCAGACGTACCTCACGCACCTGGAGCGGTGCGGCATGGTGCATGCCGTGGCGGGCCAGATGTGCGGGGTGCTGCCGACGACGCGCTACCAGGCGACGGACACCGCGATCAGCCGGGAGATCAGGGCCCGGCTGGACAGCGCGATCCGCACCGGCGTCCCGCCGGACCCGCGGACCGCGGCGCTCGCCGCCCTGGCCCACGCGGTGGGTCTCGGCAAGCACCTCTACCCGGGCAACGAGGGGCGGTCGTCCCGCTCCCGGCTGCGGGATCTGATCAGGCACGACCCGATGGGCGGCCTCGTGGCGCACGCCGTGATGGACGTGCAGAACGGCGTCGCGGCGCAGCCGCGGCGGGCCCCGGCGGCAGCCGGTTCCCCTTCGGGCGGCCACGGCGGCGGATCCGGGCGGCGGACGTCCGTCCGCGGCGGAGCGACGGCCGGTCAGCAGGCGTCCCAGGGGGCGCCCGTGATGGCCCGCGCCGGCGCCTCGTGAGGGCCCCGCACATGCCCTTGGGGAACAGCGCGACGCACCACAGCACGTTTGCGTAACACTCCGGTTCGACCGCACGGCAGCGCATCGCACGACAGGGCGCCGCATCGCATGACAGCGCACCGCACGGCAGCGCACGGCACGGCAGCGCATCGCACGACATCCGCATCACCCTCAGAGCTCGACCGACCGCAGAGCAGTTCCCCCGGCCCGGTTCGGGAGCCGCGATATCGCGCGGGGTGGTGGTCCGGCCGCCCGGGACGGCGGCCCGGTCCACCACCCCGCGCACATGCACGGGACGATGCACGGTCCGATGCGGCCGGCCCCGGCAAACCGTTCACCGCAGGCGGACTCTGTGTCGCATTTTCCAGCGCCGCCCCGGCATGTGGTGGCAGGCTGCGAGGTCAGGAGACAGCAGCATGACGGAGCCGGAGGTGCGTCCCGTGGCGTCCAGTGTCAATCCCACCGTTAGGCGGCGCCGCTTGGGGCAGGAGCTGCGCAAGCTCCGCGAGCTCAAGGGCATGACCGCCGAGGAGGTCGCCGAGCGGTTGCTCGTCTCGCAGTCGAAGATCAGCCGGTTGGAGAACGGCCGCCGCAGCATCAGTCAGCGCGATGTGCGCGATCTCTGCGGGGTGTACGGGGTCGAGGACCACCGGATTGTCGATTCACTGATGCAGATGGCCAAGGAGTCGCGCCAGCAGGGCTGGTGGCACGCCTTCGGCGACATTCCCTACAGCGTCTACATCGGCCTGGAAACGGATGCGGCCTCACTGCGCGTGTACGAGGCATCTCTCGTACCGGGTCTGCTCCAGACGCCCAATTACGCGAGCGCCGTGACGGAGGGTTCCTGGCCCGAGGCGACGGCGGCCGACATCGAGCGCCGCGTGCAGGTGCGGATGCGCAGGCAGGAGCGGATCACCGATCCGGAGAATCCGCTGCGTCTTTGGGCGGTCATCGACGAGTCGGCGCTGCGCCGGATCGTGGGCAATCGCGAGATCATGGCGGAACAGATGCGGCAGCTCGTGCAGTTCAGTCTGGAACCGCACATCACGGTGCAGGTGCTGCCTTATGACGTGGGCGCGCACCCGGGCATGTACGGGAAGTTCTCCATCCTGGAGTTCAATGACCCGCAGGACGCGAGCACGGTCTATCTGGAGGGGATCACCAGTGATCTCTACCTGGAGAAGCCCAACGACGTGCAGACCTACAGCGTGATGTACGAACATTTGCGAATGCAGGCCCTCAACGCGGAGCACTCCCGGCAGTTCATCGACCGGGTCGCGGCGGAGTGGGCGGCGGAGGCCTGAGCGACGGCGCCGCACGGTACACCCTCTGCCAGTCGCCCGGGAAGGGCGTTCCCGAATATGCCATCCGGTCGAGTGAATGGGCCGTTCATCAGGTGATGTTGGCGCGTAACGTCGGTCGCACCTCGGGAAACCGGCGTTCCGACCGGCGTTTCTGATCAAGGCACATACTCACCAAGGCATGGGAGCAATCATGGCCATCCAGCAGGGAAACACCACGTGGCGCAAGTCCTCGTACTCGCTGGCCAACGGCGACTGCGTGGAGGTCGCCTCCCCCCTCCCCCAGTCCATCGCGGTCCGTGACTCGAAGGACCCTCAGGGGCCGATTCTCGGTTTCGCGCCGACCGCCTGGTCCGCGTTTGTGACGACCGTTTCCCGTCGCGCATACGACTTCTGACGAGACCAGTCGATTCAGCGTCTTCCTCGTCCTCACCACTCCTGAGCAGTGCGCACAGAACCCCCTCGGCCGGTCCGTCGTCCCGGCCGAGGGGGTTCTCGCATGTGCGGGCGTGTACGGGCGTGCGCGGGTGCACGCGACCGCAGGGGTTGTGCGATCGCAACTGCCGGAGCACACCGCGCAGTTGAGCCGCTACGCCAAGGGGTAGCGCTCCGTCCACGCCGTGGACGTCACGTCCGGGCCGTGCAGGTGCGCGCCCTGGGTGAGCTCCATGGCGAAGTCGTCGGCGAGTTCGGCGATCTCGGCCCGCCCCTCCAGCTCGGCCAGCAGGTCCACCGGCAGCGCGGTCTCGCCGTGCAGCGCGCCCAGCAGGTTGCCGCAGAGCGAGCCGGTGGAGTCGGAGTCACCGCTGTGGTTGACGGCGAGCAGCAGCCCGTGGCGGATGTCCTCGGCGACCAGCGCGCAGTACACGCCCATGGCCAGGGCTTCTTCGGCCACCCAGCCCTGGCCGAGCCCTTCGAGCCGCTCGGCCGACGGCGCGCCCCGGCGTACGGCGTCGAGCGCCTGCCGCAGCGCCGCCGTCGTCTCCTCGCTCCCTGACCACCCGGCCAGCAGGCCGAGCGCCTCGTGCACGGCGCCCTCCAGCGTCCCGCCGCGGACGATGCCGTGCACGATGGCCGCGAAGGCCGCCGCCGCGAGGACGCCCGAGGGGTGGCCGTGGGTCTGGGCGGCGCACTCGGCGGCGAGGTGGAAGACCTGCGCCGGCTCGCGGTCGACCAGCAGGCCGAACGGCGCCGACCGCATCACCGTGCCGCAGCCCTTGGACTCCCGGTTCTTGGGCGCGGTGAGGGTGCCCATCCGGTCGTCGTCCAGCCCGGACAGGCAGGCGTTGCCCGGCGCCCGCCGCGAGTAGAGCCACTCCTGGCGGCCCAGCCTGCCGAGCGCGGGGTCATCCAGGTCAGGGGCCTCGTACCGCTGGGTGGCACGCCAGCGCAGGTACGCGCGGTGCACCTCCTCCGGCGCGCTCCCGCCGCCGGAGCCGCCCCGGATCGCGGCGCGGATCAGGCCGTCGACGGTGAAGAGCGTCATCTGGGTGTCGTCGGTGACCGCGCCGCGCCGCCCGTAGGCCCGTACGTAGTCGCGGACGCCGGCGGGCCCGTGGTGGTCGCGGATCGTGCCGAGCGAGTGGAACTCGATGCCCGCGCCGAGCGCGTCACCGATCGCCCCGCCGAGCAGGCAGCCGCGGACGCGGGCGCGGAAGTCCTGCTGCTGCGCCCGGCTCCACAGTGCGGTGGTGGTCATCCTGGACCGGCCCCCTTCGTCCTTCGTCCCTCGAACTTCGAACTTCGTCCTTCGCCCTCGTCGGCTCAGCCCTTGAGCGGGCGGACCGTCTTCATGATCTCGTCGATCCGGGACTCCGGCAGCGCGCCGGAGACGCCCTGGTCGGCGTACACGATCCAGCTGCTGAAGTCGCCGCTGGGGAGCTTCCACACGATGCTCTTGACGATGGCCGTGGGCGGCACGCACGGGCTGGGGCGGTTGAGGACGCGGACCTTGGCGGTCGCGGTCCAGCCGTCGATGCCGTTCTGCTTCCACGGCTGGGCCTGGCTGACCTCGATCTTGGGCTTGTTGCCCAGGCCGCCGTACGCGAAGACGCCCCAGTTGCCCGCCCAGTTGCGGGCGTTCTCCTGGATGCTCAGGGAGGCGTCGCCGCCCGCCGTGCCGACGGTGGCGAGCTGCCCCTTGCCGGCTTCGCCGACCGCGTTGGGGTTGGCGGACGAAGCGCAGCCGCCCTCGGTGAAGTTGGCGGTGTCGCGCATCGAGATCTGCGGCTTACCGGACGCGTCGGTGTACGCGAGCATCGTGTCCTGGGGGAAGACCTTCCACTTCTCCCCGGTGCCGGGCACGTCGTACTGGAGCTTGTGCTCCTTGCTGGTCTGCGTCTGCCAGCCGGCGGGCGGGGCGGCGGGGGCGCCCGCACTGGCGTCGGGGCCGGAGGGCTGCTGCGACTGCCCCTGCTGACCTTGCTGGCCCTGCTGCCCCTGCGCCGGATCGCCCGAGGGCTTGGCCTGCCCGCCGGCGGCGACGTTCTGCTTGTCGTCCTTCTTGTCGTCGCCGCCCTTGAGGAGGAAGAACGCGCCGCCGCCGATGACGGCGAGGGCCACGACGCCGCCGACGACGGCGAGCAGCGTCTTGTTCTTACCGCCGCCGCCACCGCTCGGCGGTACGGGGGCGGGGGCCGGGGCGGGAGCGGGCGCCGTCCAGCCGCCGGGCGGCGGGGGCGGGGACGCCATGCCGGCCGGGCCGCCGGGA
>NZ_PXWG01000174.1 GCF_003011965.1 Streptosporangium nondiastaticum | reverse complement strand
CGCGGACCGCCCCGGCGGCCTCGGCGAGCTCGCGGGCCACGGCGGCGAGCCGCTCCGCGGCCGCCGGGGCCTCCGGGCCTGCTCCCGTGGTGCCCCGGGAGCCCGGGGTGCTTGCGGCCGTCATGCGCTCTCCTCAGGCGTGCGGGACTCCGTGGCCCGGGCTTCCGCCGTGGCGGCTTCCGTCGTCCGGGGGGCGCGGATCCCGATCCGCAGTCGCGAGGTGTCGAAGGCGTACGGGAGCGGCCGGCCGGGGCCGAGCCGGACGCCCGCCACGGCGAGCTCGCCGCCGCGCAGCAGCTCGGCGACGAACCCGGTGGCCAGCTGCAGGGCGAGCTCCATCCCGCTGCACTGGGCCTCGCCGCGGCTGAACGGGGCGACCGCCCAGTCGCGCTCGGCGCTGCCGTCCAGCCACTTCTCGGGTGCGAACCGGTGTGCGTAGTCGAGGCGTTCGCCGTCGCGGGCGTGGAAGGCCGCCGGCACGAGGACGTTGACGCCGCCCGGCGCGACCGCGTCCCGCCAGCGGGTCTCGCCCGTGGTCCGGCGCGCGAGGCCCGTGACCGGGGGCCACAGCCGGGCCGCCTCCTGCACGCAGGCGCGCAGGTAGGGCATGCCGAGGAAGCCGGGGACCGTGCGGGGGCCGTGGGTGCGGTCCGCCGCGCGGATCTCCTCCATGACGCGCTCGTGGTGGCGCGGGTGCGTGGCGAGCAGGGCGAGCGTCTGCACCGTCACCGCGGTCAGCGCGCCGAGGGCCATGAACCAGTGGCTGACCTGGCACTCCGGAGCGGTCTCGGGGCCCCGGGGCGCGGCCGCGAACAGCCCGGCCAGGCTGCGCGGGTCCGCCTCGTACAGATATCTCGCCTGGCGCTGCATCATTCTGCGGCGCAGCCGGCGGGTGCGGCCGGCGCGCCAGCGGCGGGCCCCCATCCAGTTGGCCTCGGCGAGGAGTTCGCCGAGCAGCCGGGAGAACTCCTCGTCGTCGGCGGCCGCCTCGCCGAGGAAGCAGCGCCGGCCCACGCGCTCGAAGCTCTCCCGCAGGGCCTCCGGACGCAGTCCGGCCACGGCCCCGGGGCCCAGCAGGGCGGCGGCCTCCTCGCCGGTGACGCGCAGGAAGTGGTCGGCGAGCCGGTGCACCGGGCAACCGGTGTCCAGGACCGCGTCGTTGAACAGCCTGCGCACGATCCGCTGGCGGCCGTGCGAGGCCACGAGGGTCTCGGGCTGGACGGGTGCGAAGCCGCTCACCTTCTCCCAGGTGTCGACCGCGTAGACCGCGACCGGGCCGGACAGCACCTGCCGGGCGTCGTCGGCGTCGAGCACGAGCAGGGTGGGGCCGGCGGCGCCGCGCACCAGGACGGGGCCGCGGCCGTGCCTGCGCCGCAGCCGGCGCATGGTCTCCGGGGCGCGGCGGGCGGTGTCGGCCCGTGCGACGAGCGCGGCGATCCGGGGCCGGGACCGGAACACGCCCTTGAGGTAGTTGGGGAGGAAGTAGGTGAGGGTGAGCCGGAGGTTCTCTCCCGCGGATGCGGCGGGCAGTGCCGTCCCCCGGCCCGTGCCGACCCCGGGCGCGATCGTCATGCGTCGGACCTCGTGAGGTTGAAGTGATCAGTGAGAGGGGAGCATTGCCACTTCGGGTCCGGCGGAGTCATCAGCTAGGAAGATCACCCGAGTTTTCATCCCTGGGGGTGAAAAAGGTGATTGCCGTTGCCGTCGCCGGCCGCCCCGGTCGGACGGTCACGGCGACAGCAACGGCAAAGGCGGGACGGTAAGGACCGCGGGACGGCGAAATCCGGCCTTCTCCGGGACGGGTGGCGGTCAGCGCCGTGACCTCGCCATCCCCATGCGTGCCAGGCCGAGGGCCACCAGGCATGCCACCGCTCCGACGATGACATTGCTGACGATCGCGGCCGTGATGAACGCGTGACCGGAGACGACCCAGGGCGAGACGATCGTCCAGGCGCCGAGGCAGAGGGCCGCCCAGCTCATCGCGTGGGTGCGCTCGTAGGCGGGGCCGAAACCACCGACCAGGCAAGCGAAGGCTGCACCCACGATCACATTGTGGATGGCAAGAGTGGAAGCGCCGCTGAAGCCCACAATCCATGGCGAGGCGGCCAGGTAGACGCCGCAGAGGAGGGCGAGCGCCTCGACAGCCTGGGCGACGGGGGTGCTCGTCGCCGCTTCGGATTCGGCGCGGAGCGCGAGGATGTCCGGGTGCTGGTCTATCCGGGGCGACGTAGGAGCGGTCACGTCAGCCACCTTCTTTCCGTGTCAGGTCTGACCTGCCTGCATTTTAACCTGATTGGAGGGATTTTCACCTGAATGGGGGTCGTCATATCTGGCGATTTCCCCTGTGTTGGGGCCCGGTTTCATCCCGTCACCCTGGGGGAACCCGGCCAGTCGGTTTCCGGGGGCGAGGAAGACTCGAAGACTCGGCGATACGAGGAGGCGGCCGTGGAACAGCTCAAGGGACAGGGCGAACGGATGCAGCACCGGGGCGAGGCCCGGGAGGAGACCGCGCGGACCCGCCGTCCGGTCCAGAGCGAGACACCGGACCGGACCGGCGAGGACCCCGACGCCGAGTCGCACATCATCCGCGGCCTCGACTGACCGCGGGACCGCCCGGCGGCCGGCCCGGAACCGCTCGGCGCCGAGCGCGGGGCCGGACGAGTGTGGGGCCGCCCGCGGCCGGGACGCGCGGCGGCCTCAGCCCCGTACGGGCACGAACCGCACCGGCGTGCCGGGCACGGCCTGGGCCGCGGCGGCCAGTTCCGCCTCGGGGACGACGCCCACGACCGGGTAGCCGCCGGTCGTCGGGTGGTCGGCGAGGAAGACGACGGGGCGGCCGTCCGGGGGGACTTGGACGGCGCCCAGGACCATGCCCTCGCTCGGGAGCTCGCCGTCCGCGGCGCGCTCCAGGGCCGGCCCCTCGGTCCGCAGGCCGATCCGGTTGCTCGCGGCCGACACCCGGAAGGTGCCACGGGCCAGCGTGCGCAGCGCGGCGGGCGTGAACCAGTCGTCGCGCGGCCCGAGCACGACGGGGAGCACCAGCCCGCCGACGGGCGGGCCCGCCCACGGGACGGCGTCGGCGTGCGCGGGCGGCCCGCAGGGCGCACCGAGCGGCAGGACCGCGCCCGCGGCGAGCGGCTCGGGGCCGAGGCCCGACAGCAGGTCGCGGGAACGGCTGCCGAGGACGGGCGGTACGTCGACGCCGCCCGCGAACGCCACGTAGCTGCGCAGTCCGGAGGCGGCCCGGCCCACGTCGAGCACGGCACCGGCAGGCACCCGCACCGCGGCGCCCCACGCCACCGGCCGGCCGTCGACCCGCACCGGGCAGGGCGCGCCGGTCACCACGACGGTCACGGCCGCCGAGGTGCGCACGGCGCAGCCGTCGACGGTGGTCTCCAGCGCGGCGTGGCCCGCGGGGTTCCCGGCGAGGCGGTTGGCGAGCGCGTGCGCGGGCCGGTCCAGGGCGCCGGAGCGGCCGACGCCCAGGTGCGCGTGGCCGGGTCGGCCGAGGTCCTGCACGGTCGTCAGGGCGCCGGGCCGGACGACGGTCAGGGCGGGCGCGCCGCTGCCTGCTCCGGTCGCCGGAGTGTCCGTTCCGGTCGCCGGGGTGTCCGTTTCGGACAGGCCGTGGTCCGCTCCGGGCGCCCGGCCTTCCGCTTCGGACGCCGGGCCGTCCGTTCCGCGCGTCCGGCCGTCCGGTCCGGATCCGGTCATGGGGTCACCTCGACCGGTCATGGGGTCACCTCGAAACGTACGCGGGTGCCGGGAGACAGCAGCGCCGCCGGTTCCCGTTCCGCGTCCCACAGGACCGCGTCCGTACGGCCGATGAGCTGCCAGCCGCCGGGCGAGGAGCGGGGGTAGACGCCGGTGTACGGGCCGGCCAGGCCGACCGCGCCGGCGGGCACGGCGGTGCGGGGCGTGGCACGGCGCGGCACGTGCAGGTGGGCGGGGAGGCCGGTCAGATAGCCGAAGCCCGGGGCGAAGCCGCAGAAGGCGACGCGGAATTCGAGGCCGGAGTGGATCGCCGCGACCTCGTCCGCGGCGACGCCCCACAGAGCGGCCACCTCGGCGAGGTCGGCCCCGTCGTAACGGACCGGCAGGACGACGGGTTCGCCGTCGGCGGCCGTGAGCGGCGGCACGTCCCAGTGCACGATGTCGGCGGCGAGGGCCTGCGGGTCGGCCAGGCCGTCGAGGAGGACGGTGCGCGCCGCGGGCACGATCTCGGTCACGGCGGGCAGGGTTCTCGCGGCCCGGCGGCGCAGCAGCTCGGCGTGGAGCGCCTGGGCCTCCTCGCCGCCGGGGACCTCGACGAGCAGGGCGTGCGGGCCGACGCGCAGGGGGCGGGCGCGGGACGCCGTCACGCGAAGGCCTCCAGCCGGACGCCCGCGGCCTCCAGCGCGGCGCGCACCCGCCGGGCGAGGTCCGCGGCGCCGGGCGTGTCCCCGTGGAGGCACAGGGAGCGGGCCCGTACGGGGACCTCCTCGCCCGTCAGGGCGGTGACGGCCGCCTCCCGGGCCATCCGCACGGAGCGGGCGACGACGGCGTCCGGGTCGAGGACGACCGCGCCGGGGGTCCGGCGCGGCACGAGCGTGCCGGCGGCCGTGTACGCCCGGTCGGCGAACGCCTCGCCGACCACCGGAAGTCCGGCCTCCGCGGCGGCCTCGTGCAGCCGGGAGCCGGGCAGGCCCAGGACCGGCAGGGCCCCGCCCGCGCGCACCACGCCGGCGACGACGGCCGCGGCCTGCTCGGCGTCGGTGACCGTGCGGTTGTAGAGCGCGCCGTGCGGCTTGACGTAGGCGACGTCCGCGCCGGCCGCCCGCGCGAAGACGCGCAGCGCGCCGACCTGATAGGTGATCTCGTCGGCGAGCTCGTCCGGAGGCACGTCCATGGCGCGGCGCCCGAAGCCGGCCAGGTCGCGGTAGGAGACCTGGGCGCCGATGCGCACTCCGCGCCCGGCGGCCCGCTCGCAGACCTGCCGCATGGTGGACGGGTCGCCGGCGTGGAAGCCGCACGCGACGTTCGCGCTGGTCACGACCGTCAGCAGGGCGTCGTCGTCGGTCAGGCGCCAGCGCCCGAAGCCCTCCCCGAGGTCGGCGTTGAGGTCGAGCACGGCGGTGCCGTGGGCGTTCATGCGTTCTCCCCTTCCCGCTCCCGCAGGGCGCCCAGGATGAGCTCCAGGGCGTCGTCCAGATAGGTGGTCAGCTCGCGCTCCGCCGCCGCGTGCTCGCCGTCCTCCAGGAGCCGCGCGAGGGCGCGGTTGCGCACCAGGAAGGGCTCGTGGAAGCGGCGCGGCGAGGGCATCGCGTGGAAGGCCAGGCGGAGTTCGGCCAGCAGCCGGTCCATCGCGGCGTCGATGCGCGGGCTGCCGGACAGGGCGGCGAGCGCCCGGTGGAAGCGCAGGTCGGCCGAGGCGACCTCCTGCCAGTCGCCCCGGGCGGCGGCCCGCTCGGCGTGGTCCACCGCGGCGGTCACGGCCGCCCGCAGCGCCGGAGCGGCCCCCGCGGCGGCCCGGACGCCGGCGCGCTCCAGGGCGGCGCGCACGCGGTAGATGTCGGTGACGTCGGCGGGGTCGACGACGCGGACGAAGACGCCGCGGTTGAGCCGGTGCACGACCAGGCTCTCGTGGACGAGCAGGCGGAACGCCTCGCGCAGCGTGTTGCGCGAGACCCCCAGGTCCCGGCCGAGGGCCTCTTCCGAGAGCCGGGTTCCGGGCGGCAGGCCGCCGCCCTCGATGCGGTCACGGAGCACGCCGGCGACGCGCTGTGCGGTGGACAAGGTCATCGGCATCCCCAAGTACTTGTTGATCGCCCACACCTATTGAGAATTGTTGAACAATATCTTAGCCTCCTCGCCAATCCCCTCACCCGATCGAGTGAGGGTCGTCCGGGATCCCGGAAGGCGGAGCCCATGATCGTTCTCCTGGGCGTCCTCGTGGTCGTGCTCGGCTTCGCCACGAGACGCAACCCCCTGCTGGTCGTCGGCGCCGCCGGCATCGTCACGGGCCTCCTCGGCGGCCTCTCCCCCCAGCGCGTCCTGGCCGCCTTCGGCACCGGGTTCGCCTCCAGCCGCTCGGTGACGATCTTCGTGATCACGCTGCCCGTCATCGGCCTGCTCGAACACCACGGCCTCCAGGAACAGGCCCGCCGCCTGATCACCCGCTTCGCCGGGCTCACCGCGGGCCGCTTCCTCGCCCTCTACCTCCTGCTGCGCCAGATCGCCGCCGCCGTCGGCCTCAACAACGTCTTCGGACACGCCCAGACCGTCCGGCCGCTCGCCGCGCCGATGGCCGAGGGCGCCGCCGAGCGCCGCCACGGGCCGCTGGGCGAGAAGGCCCGCGAGAAGGTGCGCTCGTTCGCCGCGAGCGCGGACAACGTCGGGCTGTTCTTCGGCGAGGACGTCTTCCTGGCCGTCGGCTCGATCCTGCTGATCACCGGCTTCGTCAACACCACGTACCACACGCACCTCGAACCGCTGCAGCTCGCGCTCTGGGCGATACCCACGGCCCTGTGCGCGCTCGCCGTCCACGGCTGGCGGCTGCTGCGGCTCGACCGGCAGCTGTCCGGGGCGGCGGTCCCCGGACCCGGCCGCACCGCCGACCTCGGGGAGACCGTCAAGTGATCAAGGCGGAGTGGTTCTACTGGCTGGTCGGCGGCATCTTCCTGGTGATGGCCGCGCAGATGCTCACCGACCGCACCAACCCCAAGCGCGTCGGCACCGCCGCCTTCTGGGGCCTGCTCGGGCTCGGCTTCATCTACGGCACACGGGTCGCGGACAAGTCCGCCCCCGCCGAACCCCTGGGCGCGGCCGTCCTCGCCATGGTCTGCCTCGCGGGCTTCGGCTTCACCGGCCGCGGCAAGGGCTCGGCCGCCACGCCCGAGCAGCGGGAGGCGCGCGCCGACCGGTGGGGGAGCCGCCTGTTCGTCCCCGCCCTCACCATCCCCGTCGTCGCCCTCGTCTGCGCGGTCGGCGTCAAGAAGCTCTCCCTGGACGGCGAACCCGTCCTCCAGAAGGGCAGCGAGACCATCCTCGGCCTCGGCATCGGAGCAGTCGTCGCCCTCGTCGTCGGCATGGTGATGCTGCGCGAGAAGCGGCTCACGACCCCCGTGCACGCCGGGCGGTCCATGCTGGAGTCGATGGGCTGGGCCATGCTGCTGCCCCAGCTCCTCGCCACGCTCGGCTCCATCTTCTCCGTCGCCGGCGTCGGCGACCAGGTCCGCCGGATCACCACCGCGGTGCTGCCCGACGGCTCGCTCTTCCTCGCCGTCGTCGTCTACTGCGTCGGCATGTTCCTCTTCACCGTCGTCATGGGGAACGGCTTCGCCGCCTTCCCCGTCATGACCGCCGCCGTCGGCTGGCCCGTCCTCGTCGTCCAGGAACACGGCAACGCCCCGGCCGTCCTCGCCGTCGGCATGCTCGCCGGATTCTGCGGCACGCTCGTGACGCCCATGGCCGCCAACTACAACATCGTCCCGGCCGCGCTCCTCGAACTGAAGGACCAGTACGGGCCCATCAAGGCTCAGATGCCCACGGCCGTCGCCCTGCTGGGCTGCAACATCGCCATCATGTATTTCTTCGCCGTCTGACGGCCCCGGGAGGGGGAACGACCACATGACCCGTGTCCTGCTCACCGGATTCGAGCCGTTCGGCGGGGAGGAGACGAACCCCTCCTGGGAGGCCGTCCGCGCCGCCGCCGCACGCGCGCCCGAGGGGCTCGCCCTCTCCACCGCGCGGCTGCCCTGCGCGTTCGGCACCGCCCTCGACGCCCTCCGGGAGGCCGTCGAGCGCACCGCACCGGACCTCGTGCTCTGCGTGGGGCAGGCCGGCGGCCGCCCCGACGTCACCGTCGAACGCATCGCCGTCAACATCGACGACGCCCGCATCCCCGACAACGCGGGCGCGCGGCCCGTCGACGAGCCCGTCGTCCCCGGCGGGCCCGCCGCCTACTTCTCGACCCTGCCGGTCAAGGCGTGCGTCGCGGCCGTGCGCGAGGCCGGGCTGCCCGCCTCCGTCTCCCAGACCGCCGGCACGTTCGTCTGCAACCACGTCTTCTACGGCCTGATGCACCTCGCCGCGACCGAACGTCCCGGGCTGCGGGGCGGATTCGTGCACGTCCCCTACGCGCCCGCACAGGTCACCGACCGGGCCCTGCCCTCGCTGCCCGTCCCCGCCGTCGCGGAGGCACTCTGTGTGATCGCCGTCACCGCTGCGGGGCGCACCACGGACATCCGTGCGGAAGGCGGAGCCACACACTAGGGGCGTGGCGGACATTCCGCCCGTGCCGTTTCGTCCGTTGTCGGTGTGACCGCCTACTCTGTGCGACGTGACTTCTCCAGCCCCGGCGGCCGCTCCGCCCCAGCTCAACGGGACGTCGCGGCCGGCCCCGGGCCCGGCCGCCGACGAGGGCCTGGCGCGCCGGCTGCGCGCGCTCGCCTGCACCGCGCCGCTCCACGACCTGGACGCGCGCAAGGCCAACCTCGCGGGCGAGTACGGCGTCTACGCCATGGCGGAGGTGGCGCTCGCCGCCATCGACCTGGTCACGCTCAACATGGACTTCGACACCGGCGCCGACCACGAGCAGATAGTGGCCCGGCTGCAGCCGCGCGTCGCCGCCCAGGCGCCCGAGCGGCCGCAGGCCGAGCACGAGCGGGTGGCCCGCTGGGTCCTGGAGAACCTCATCAACGTCGGCAGCGTCGACCGCGGCTTCCGCGCCGTCTACGGCACCTTCGGGGCCGACGGGGTCTACGTCCGGCGCGACTACGACTTCAAGCTCGTCGAGGAGGTGCCCGGCCCCGGCGGCACGGTCTTCCTGCGCACCACCGACGAAGCCGTCAACGTCCTCGTCGGCGCCCTCGACACCGACGTCACCAGCGCGCAGATCGCCGCCGAGGTGAAGCTGGAGGTCCTCATCAGCCGGGGCCGGCTCGCCGACGCCCAGCTCGCCGCGGAGCAGGCCCGCTACCGCACCGTGCAGTATGCCGAGACCCTCCGCAAGACCCTCGACGCCACCCGGCGCAACGTCCGCGCCGTCGACTGGCTGAAGGCCGTCCCCGACATGATCGCCGAAGCGCTCGACCACGTCGCCGACCGCTACCGCCACGAGAACGCGATCCTCACCAACATCCGCAAGGCCCGCGACGAGGCCGAGGAGCCCGAGCACAAGCGCCGCGCCGCCGAGCTCGTCGACATCGTCAAGGACTGCATCCGCCGCCACACGCAGCTGCAGTCCCGCCTCCTGGAGGCCGGGCCGCTCTTCCGCGCGGAACAGGACCGCCAGGCGTTCGCGGTGAGCGCCGGCCGGGCCGGCCTCGACCTCTACGGGCAGCTCCTCGCCCCCGTGCTGCCGCTGCCGCTGGAGCAGGCCGGGCGCGTCACCGACGCCTTCTTCGCCCGCGGCACGGGGCTGCGCACGCCCGTCTCCGTGCGCGTCACCGACCTCGTCGACATACTCCTCAGCCCGCCCGCCGAGCGGGAGCACCTCGGTGCGGAGATGCCCGAGCCGGACCTCATCGCCACGCCCGACGACAGCCGCTTCAGCGAGGAGCAGCTCGCGAGCGCCATGGAGCTGCTCACCCTCCCGCCCGACGCGCCGCGCCGCCTCTCCGGCCTCCTCGCCGACGCCCGCCGCGAGGACCCCGAACTGCCCTACCTCGTCGCCCTCCTGGCCGTCCACGCCGCGAGCCCCGCGGTCGGCACGGCCTACCGCCAGGGCGAGCAGTCCCTCCTCTTCGCCGTCGACGACGGCACGGTCCTCGACGACCCCGAGTTCGGCGGCGCGGACCTCATCGTGGGCACGGCGCTGCTGGACGCGGCCGGTATGGCGGCGGATCGCCAGGAGGCGACGTGACGGGGCGCCTGCGGCGGGCCGGTCCGGAGGCGTGCCGGGTGCGGCGGGCGGCCCGGAACCGTGCGGGTGCCTGCGGAGGTCGGGCCGGAGCCGTGCCCGGCCCAGCGCTGCGGCGGGCCACGGCGGCTTGCGGTCGCTTCGGCACCGCCGGGCCGCGCCGCGGCGGTTGCGCGCCGCTGCGGCGGGAGCGAGTCCCCGGCCCCGCCCTTTCACCGCTTCCCGGGACCGTACGCAAGCCGCCGCGGCCGGCCCGCGCATTCCCTCCGGGCGGAGCCGCGAGGCTCTCGCCGCCGCGTCCCGGCGGTGCCGCACCCCACCACAAGACCGACATCCGCAGGAGTACGAACCCGTGACTGACTACGACGCCGAAGCCCCGGCGGAGCCGGACGTCGCCGGTGAGGCCGACGCGCCCGGCAAGGGCACCGGCACCGTCACCCCCGCCGACGCCGCCGACGCCGCCCGGCTGGTCGCGTTCGGTCTGCAGCCCAAGCTCGCGCCCGCGCGGGACGCCGAGTACACCGAGCTGCTGCGGCGCCACCGCGACGACCCCGCGTTCGCCCGCCTCGCGGACGCCGTCGCGGCCGGCCTCGGCCTGGTCGTCCTGGAGGTGTCCACCCGCGCCGGCATGGCCGTGACCGCCGCGGAGGACTCCGTCTTCGCCGTGCGCATGGGCGACTACGCCCGCCGCGCCACCGTCGACTCCGGCGACCGCTTCCTGCACGGCCTCGCCCACCTCGCGGTCGCCGCCCTGGCCTTCCCGCGCCCGGAGGACCTCGCCGACGACGGCTACATCGGCCGGATCACCGTCAACGGCGTGGACGCGTTCGTCCGGCAGGCCTGCCGCCGCCTGGAGGAGCGCGCCGCCGCGCAGGGCGAGAACACCGACCCGACGACGGACGCCCCCGGCCTGGAGGCCGCCTGGCGGGTCTACGCGCGCCGCAGCGCGACGGGCGCCACCAAGGACGCCCGCCGCCTGGCCGGCTCGACCACGGGCATCATCGCCAAGGCCGTCGCCTTCCTCGTCGACTCCGGCTTCCTGCAGCGCACCGGCGACGACGCCGGCGGCGCGTTCCGCACCACCGCCCGCTACCAGCTCCAGGTCCGCGACATGGCCGGCAGCGCGGCCATGGCCGAGCTGCTGGAGCTGGGGGTCGTGCCCGTCGGCGACGGCGGCGCGACGCTCCTGCCGCCGGACGACGCCGACGACCTCGACCTGGTCGCCGACGCCGGCCTGCCCTTCCACGCCTCCTGACGCCTCCGGTGCCTCCCGGCCCCTGCTGACCCCTCCTGCCCCTTCCACTGCGACAAGCGAGAGTCCGCCGCCATGTACGAGCTGTCCCGGGTCCGCCTCTACTCCATCGGGCCCGCCGGTGCGCGCTACGCCGACACCGTGCTGGACCTCCGGGGGGTGGGCGCGCCCGTGCCCACCCCCGCACCGGCGCAGGCGGAGTTCTTCGAGGAGGAGCCCGTGGGGCCGCCGCGCCGCCCCGCGCCGGCCGGCGTGCTCTTCCTGGAGAACGGCGGCGGGAAGTCCGTCCTCCTCAAGCTCATCTTCTCGGTCATGCTGCCCGGCCACCGCAACACCCTGGGCGGCGCCAGCTCGGGCGTGCTGCGCAAGTTCCTGCTGGCCGACGACTGCGGGCACGTAGCGCTGGAGTGGCAGCACGTCCTGACGGGCGAGAGCATCGTGGTCGGCAAGGTCAGCGAGTGGCGCGGCCGCCAGGTCTCCAACGACCCGCGCAAGTTCGCCGAGGCCTGGTACTCGTTCCGGCCCGGCCCGGGCATGAGCCTGGACGCCCTGCCCGTGGCCGAGTCGTCCGCGATGCGCACCGCCGCCGACGGCACGTCCGGCGCCCGCGGCCGCCGCCGCACGATGAAGGGCTTCCGCGACGCCCTCACCGAGGCCGGCAAGGCCTACCCGCACCTGGACGTGGTGTGGGAGGAGGTCCACGAGCGCTGGAACGAGCACCTCGGCGAGCTCGGCCTCGACCCCGAACTCTTCCGCTACCAGCGCGAGATGAACGCCGACGAGGGCGAGGCCGCCGGCCTCTTCGCCGTCAAGAACGACTCCGACTTCACGGACCTGCTGCTGCGCGCGGTCACCGACACCCGCGACACCGACGGCCTCGCCGACCTCGTGCACGGCTTCGCCCACAAGCTGGGCCGCCGCGCCGAGCTCACCGCCGAGCGGGACTTCACCGCCGGCTCCCTCGACCTGCTGTCCCGCATCGCCGACGCCGCCGTCAAGCGCGAGCAGGCCCGCGGCGTGCACGCCGGCGCCGAGCGCCGCACCCGCGGCCTGGCCCGCCGCCTGTCCGCGCGCGCGTTCGAGGAGCGCGGCCGGGCCGCCGAGCTGGCCGAGCAGGTGGCCGCCGCGGCCCACGCCGTCACCGACGCCGAGACCGAGCGCGGCCGCAGCTCCCTGATCGCCGCCGAGATCGCCTACCGGCACGCCTCCCTGGCCCTGGCCGCGGCCGAGAAGGCCGCCGCCGCCCAACGCCGCGAGCTCAACGACGCCCGCACGCTGCACTCCGCCTGGCAGGCCGCCGAGACCGTCCTGCGCCACCGCGCCGCCGCCGACCGCTCCGCGCGCGTCGCCGCCGCCATCCGCGAGGCCGAGCGCG
>NZ_PXWG01000173.1 GCF_003011965.1 Streptosporangium nondiastaticum | reverse complement strand
GCGATGGCGCCCCTCGGCCCGGCGAGGGCGCGGCCCTCGCCGGACGGCGGCTACGCCGTGGCCGTCAGCCCCTCCGCGGTCGCGGGCTCGGGCACGGACTCCGGCTGCCGCGGTACGAAGGCCACGTGCGTGTGGCCGCGCCGCAGGTCGACCTTGAGCCGCAGGCCGCCGACCCGGGCCAGGACCAGGCCCACGCCGACCGCCGCGAGCGTGGCGACCGCACCACCGGCGAGGAAGCCGACGCGGGCGCCGTAGGCGTCGGTCACCCAGCCGACCAGCGGGGCGCCGACCGGCGTGCCGCCCATGAACACCATCATGAACAGGCTCATGACACGCCCGCGCATCGCGGGATCCGTGCCGAGCTGGACGCTGGAGTTGGCGGTCACGTTGATGGTGAGGCCGAACATGCCGATCGGCACGAGCAGCGCCGCGAAGAGCCAGAACGAGGGCGCGAGCGCGGCCGTGATCTCCAGGAGGCCGAAGAGCAGCGCGGCGCCGACGAGGAGCCGCAGCCGCGAGCTGCCCCGGCGCGCGGCGAGCAGGGCGCCCACCAGGGAGCCGCCCGCCATCAGGGTGTTGAGCAGCCCGTACGTGCCGGCGCCGGCGTGGTAGACGTCGTTGACGAAGGCCGTGAGCCAGATGGGGAAGTTGAAGCCGAAGGTGCCGATGAAGCCGACGAGGACGATCGGCCAGACGAGGTCGGGCCGCCCCGCCACGTAGCGCAGGCCCTCCCGCAGCTGGCCCTTCCCGCGCGGCGCGCGGTCGACCCTGTGGAGTTCGGCGGTGCGCATCAGCAGCAGCCCGGTGATGGGGGCGACGAAGGACAGGCCGTTGAGGAGGAACGCCCAGCCGCTGCCCACGGCGGTGATCAGCACGCCGGCGACGGCGGGCCCGACCAGCCGGGCGGACTGGAAGTTGGCGGAGTTGAGGCTGACGGCGTTGCGCAGGTCGGCGGGGCCGACCATCTCCACGACGAAGGCCTGGCGGGCGGGGTTGTCGACCACGGTGACGAGGCCGAGGACGAACGCGGTGAGGTAGACGTGCCAGACCTGCACGTGGCCGGAGAGGGTGAGGACGGCGAGCGCGAGGCCGGTGAGGCCCATGGCGGCCTGGGTGAGGAGGAGCAGCCTGCGCTTCGGGTAGCGGTCGGCGAGGACGCCGCCGTAGAGCCCGAGGAAGAGCATGGGCAGGAACTGCAGGGCGGTGGTGATGCCGACGGCGGCGGAGGAGCCGGTGAGGCTGAGGACCAGCCAGTCCTGGGCGATGCGCTGCATCCAGGTGCCCGTGTTGGAGACGACCTGGCCGGTGGCGAAGAGGCGGTAGTTGCGGATTCTGAGGGAACTGAAGGTGCCGCCCTTGGACCCGGGCTCCGGGCTCGCGCCCGGTCGGGTCTCGTGCAGGGCGGCGCTGCGTATGGCGTCGTCGTGGCCGTTCGGTGCGGGTGCGGAGTCTGCTCCGGGTCCCGTACTCAAAGTGGGTTCGCCTCCTCCTGGCGCGTCTTACAGGTGCGCGAGCTTCTCGAGGACGGGTGCGGCGGCGCGCAGCGTCGCCCACTCCTCCTCGTCGAGCCGCCCCACGAGCTCGGTGAGCCAGACGTTCCGCTTGCGGCGGCTCTCTTCGAGCATGGCCTCGGCCCGCTCGGTCTGGGTGACCACCTTCTGGCGGCGGTCCTCGGGGTGCGGCTCCAGCCGGACCAGGCCCTTGGCTTCGAGCAGGGCGACGATGCGGGTCATCGACGGGGGCTGCACGTGCTCCTTGCGGGCGAGCTCACCGGGGGTGGCGCTGCCACAGCCCGCGAGCGTGCCCAGCACCGACATCTCCGTGGGGCTGAGCGATTCGTCGACCCGCTGGTGCTTGAGCCGACGCGACAGGCGCATGACACCGGAACGCAGGGAGTTCACTGCGGCGGTATCGACTTGGGGGTCCCGGTCCGACATATCCTTAGCCTAACTCATTACCCGAACTAAATAAAGTGGATTCGGTGGGGCGGCCGGTGGCACGCGGCACATCGCCGGAAGCAGGCCGCCTGCCGGGCCTCGCGCCCCCTGCGCGGGAGTAAGCGGGGGCAAAACATGCGATCGCCAGGCCATTGCGGCGAATCGGCACCGATGAAGTATGACTGAGGCACCGCTGACAAAAGTCACGGGAGGTCGGTGATCAACGGCACTGCCGGAATCCCCGCCCGGCCGGGAAGGTGGAAGCACCGGAAGCCGTAGGGCTACGGGACCGGACGGGACGGAACGCACCACAGCCTCGGGGGATCGGATCATGAGCGACACGGCAACCGCCACGCACGCACAGGCAGCTGTCACTGATGCGACCGTCGCTGGCGCGGCTGTCACTGATACCGCTGTCACTGATATCGCTGTCGCTGATACCGCTGTCACTGATACCGCTGGCGCTGATGCGGCCGTCGCTGATGTGCCGGCCGTCCCGCGAGGGCGGGCCCTCCGGGACAGCTTCGCGCCGCTCATCGTGGACGCCGTCCTGCCGATGGCCGCGTACTACGCGCTCAGCAAGGGCTTCGGCATGAGCACGGTCGCGGCCCTGGGCTGGAGCAGCGCGCTGCCCGCCGCGCGGACCGTCTGGGGCCTGGCCAAGGAGCGCCGGGTCAACGGGCTCGCCGCGCTGATCCTCGTCGTCAACCTCGTGGGGCTGGTGCTCAGCGGCGTCAGCGGGGACGCCCGGCTGATGCTGGCCAAGGACAGCGCCGTGAGCAGCGTCGTCGGGCTCGTGGTGCTGGTCTCCGCGGTCGCCGGGCGGCGGCCGCTGATGACGACCGGGCTCAAGCCGTGGGTCGTCAAGGGCGATCCGGCGCGGCTGGCAGCGTGGGACAGGCTGTCGGCCCGCGACGCGCGGTTCCGGCGCACCGAGCGGGCGTTCTCCGTCGTGTGGGGCAGCGCGCTGCTGGCCGAGTGCGTCGCGCGGGTCGTGGGCGCGTACACCCTGCCGGTCGACACGATGGTGTGGCTGGGGAACGTGATCCTGGCCGTGGCGATCGTCGTCGCGATGGTGATCGGCGGCGGGCTGGCCGCGGACCCGATGGAGAAGATGGTCGACGCGGAGGCGGCCCGTCCCGCGGCGGGCTGAGGCCCCGGGCCTACGCTGGAAGTGCCGGCCCAGTGAACGGACCCCCGGGAGGCCGTCATGACCAGGAAAGTCGCCGACTGCCGCAGGTTCCCCAGCGAGACAGACTGCTCCCTGACCATCACCGGCGAGGAGGACGAGGTCATCCGCGCCGCCAGCGAGCACGCCGTCTCCGTGCACAAGCACAAGGACAGCCCCGCGCTGCGGGAGCAGATCCGGGAAATGCTGGAGGACGAGCAGGCCAGCGCGTAGCGCCGGGAAGCGCCTCTCCGCAGGGAAACGCCCCTGCCGCCGGGGAGCACCCCCACGCAGGGAGCACCCTTACGCAGGAAGCACTCTTATGCCGGGAAGCGCCGGCCCACCCAGCGCCACGCCAGCTCCAGCGCCGCGGCCGCCGTCGCCGCGATGGCGACGGCGGCCCACGGCATGGTCTCGCCCACCAGCTTCAGCGCGAAGAAGTGCTGGAGCCAGGGCGTGGCGAGCACGACGAGGAAGCCCGCGGCCATCGCCAGGACCAGGCCGATCCGCCACCACGTGTACGGGCGGGCAATGATCGCGAGGACCCACAGCGAGATCAGGAACAGCGTCAGCGTCGCCGCGCTGGTCTCCGCGTCCAGGGCGCCGGGGCCCGTGTAGTAGTGCCGCGCCAGCAGGTACGCGGCGAAGGTGGCGACGCCCGCGATGGCGCCGGCCGGGATCGCGTACCGCATCACCCGGCGCACGAAGTGCGGTTTCGCGCGCTCCTTGTTCGGCGCGAGGGCCAGGAAGAACGCCGGGACGCCGATGGTGAGCGTGGAGAGCAGCGTCAGGTGGCGCGGGAGGAACGGGTACGGCACTTGGGAGCAGACCACGAGGATCGCGAGCAGCACCGAGTAGACCGTCTTGGTCAGGAACAGCGTCGCCACACGCGTGATGTTGCCGATGACGCGGCGGCCCTCCGCGACCACCGACGGCAGCGTCGCGAAGCTGTTGTTCAGCAGCACGATCTGGGCGACGGCCCGGGTCGCCTCGGAGCCCGAGCCCATCGAGACACCGATGTCGGCGTCCTTGAGCGCCAGGACGTCGTTGACGCCGTCGCCGGTCATGGCGACGGTGTGCCCGCGGTGCTGCAGCGCCCCGACCATGTCCCGCTTCTGCTGCGGGGTGACCCGCCCGAAGACCGCGCCCTCGTCCAGCGCGCGCCCCATCGCCTCCCGCTCCGCGGGCAGCCGCCGCGCGTCGACCGGCCCCGTCGCGCCGGTCAGCCCGAGCTTGGCGGCCACGGCGCCGACGGAGACGGCGTTGTCGCCCGAGATGACCTTCGCGGAGACGTCCTGCTCGGCGAAGTAGCGCAGGGTGGCGCCCGCGTCCGGGCGCAGCCGCTGCTCCAGGACGACCAGCCCGGTGGGCCGTACGCCGTCGGTGACGCCCGGGTCGTCCAGGCCGCGCGTGGCGCGCGCGAGCAGCAGCACCCGCAGCCCCTGGGCGTTGAGCTCCTCGACGTGCGCGAGGGCGGGGTCGCCCGCGGGCAGCAGCACGTCGGGGGCACCGAGCAGCCAGGTGGCGCTCTCGCCGTCGGGTGAGCGCAGGGCGGCGCCGCTGTACTTGCGGGCGGAGGAGAAGGGGAGGGAGTCGGTGCACTGCCAGTGCGGGCCGTCCGGCGACGGATAGGCGTCGATGATGGCCTGGAGGCTGGCGTTGGGGCGGGGGTCGGCCTTGCCGAGCGCTCCGAGCACTTGGCGCACGTACGCTTCGCGCCCCTTCTCACCGCCTTGTTCGCCCCCTCGTCCGCCTTCTTCGCCGCCTTGTTCGCCCCCTCGTCCGCCTCCTTCGGCATGCGCCGCGCCGTCCAGCAGCCGCAGCTCGCTGACGTCCATGCCGCCCTCGGTGAGCGTGCCCGTCTTGTCCAGGCAGACGACGTCGACGCGCGCCAGGCCCTCGATCGCGGGCAGCTCCTGAACGAGGCACTGCTTGCGCCCCAGCCGGATCACGCCGATCGCGAAGGCCACGGACGTGAGCAGCACCAGGCCCTCGGGGACCATGGGCACGATCCCCGCGACCATCCGCCGGACGGCCTCCCGCCAGTCGTGGTCCTGGATGATCCACTGGCTGAGGATCAGGCCGATCGCGGTCGGGATCATCATCCACGTCACGTACTTGAGGATCTGGCTGATGCCCGTGCGCAGCTCCGAGTGGACGAGCGTGAACCGGGACGCCTCCTCCGCGAGCTGGGCCGCGTACGCCTCCCGCCCGACCTTCGTCGCGGCGAACGCGCCCCCGCCGGCCACGACGAACGAGCCGGACATGACGGGGTCCCCGGGCCGCTTCAGCACGGGGTCGGCCTCGCCGGTCAGCAGCGACTCGTCGATCTCCAGCCCGTCGGCCTCCAGGACGCGCCCGTCCACGACGCACTTGTCACCCGGCCCGAGCTCGATCACGTCGTCGAGGACGATCCCGGACGTGGGGATCGGGCAGGGCGCGCCGCCGCGGCGGACGGTCGGCCTGGCCTCGCCGATGACGGCGAGCGAGTCGAGGGTCTTCTTGGCCCGCAGCTCCTGGACGATGCCGATCGCCGTGTTGGCGACGATCACGAAGCCGAAGAGGCCGTCCTGGAGGGGCCCCACGACGAGGATGATCAGGAAGAGGACGCCGATGATGGCGTTGAAGCGGGTGAAGACGTTGGCCCGCACGATCTCCGCGGTGGAGCGCGAGGAGCGGACGGGCACGTCGTTGACCTCGCCCCGGGCCACCCGCTCGGCGACCTCGGACGCGCTGAGGCCCGGGTGCGGCGCGGGCAGGTGCTCCTCGGTCGCGGTCTGCGCCGGATCGCTCATGAGTCCGACGGTACGGGGACGCCGGGCGCTCTGCCTTCCGAACGGACGGCAACCGACCGCACTCGGGTACGGGTGCGCGCACCCCATTGAATCCGCTGCATCCGCCGCGCCGGCGGAGGCACCCGCGGCGTCTAACGAGCCGCGTCCGCCGCCCTCCGCGGAGCGGACGCCGCACGGCGGATCGCCGCGTCGCGCTTGCGTACGTACCAGACGCCGATCAGGCCCAGCCCGCCACCGGCCAGGCACGTCCACAGCCACCACAGGTGCCCGTGGTCGTCGAACCAGCCGTAGAAGGGCAGCTGAACGAGGAAGAGGACGAACCAGATGACGGTCCCGCCGGTGATCGTGGCGACGACGTTGCCCTCCAGGGGCTCCGGCGCTTCGTGCCTGGGTGTCCACTTCGTCATGGCCGTAAGCGTAGTGCGTGGGGGTTCGCGCCCCGGCGCGAGGCGGCGGTCCGGGCGGGGCCGCGGGCGGAGCCCTTGGGGCATAAGGGTCTACGCGCGGAGATAGCAATCCCGCGCTTGTTTATTCATACTGAATCGAACGGAAGATGACCGGCTGGTTTTGTTCGATCATACAGCTCACGGCCGGTTCATGATCCACGTTCATGAACCACGTTCGTGATCCCACCGCGTGTCCCCCCGCCGCCTGCGCCCCCGCAGGCCCACCCGACTGAGGTCTCGTATGCCCACCTCGGCCACTTCCCCGGTCGACGCCCAGCAGCCGTCCCCGCCGCCCTCCCAGCCCAAGGGCGCCCTCGACCGGTACTTCCGGATCAGCGAGCGGGGCTCGTCCATCTCCCGGGAGCTCCGCGGCGGCCTGGCCACCTTCTTCGCGATGGCCTACATCGTCGTGCTGAACCCGATCATCCTCGGCGCCGGCCAGGACAAGTTCGGCCACCAGCTGGACAACGGCCAGCTGGTCACCGCCACCGCCCTGATGGCCGGCCTCAGCACCGTCCTCATGGGCGTCATCGGCAACGTGCCCATCGCGTGCGCCGCCGGCCTCGGCATCAACGCCGTCGTCTCGCTGCAGCTCGCACCCAAGATGAGCTGGCCCGACGCGATGGGCATGGTGGTGCTCGCGGGCCTCGTGCTGATGGTGCTGGTCGCCTCCGGCCTGCGGCAGCGCGTCATGGACGCCATCCCGGGCGGGCTGCGGCGCGCCATCGCGATCGGCATCGGTCTCTTCATCTCGCTGATCGGCCTCGTCGACTCCGGCTTCGTCACCCGCAACCCCGACGCCGCGCACACCACCGTGCCCCTGGGCCTCGGCCAGGGCGGCCAGCTGCACGGCTGGCCCGTGCTGGTCTTCGTCATCGGCTTCGCGCTGACGTTCATCCTGGTCGTCCGCAAGACGCGCGGCGCGATCCTCATCGGCATCGTCACCATGACGTTCGTGGCGATCGTCATCAACTCCCTCGCCAAGATCCCCGGCACCAGCTGGGGCCTGTCCGTCCCCCAGGTCCCGGACAAGATCGTGGGTGCCCCCGACTTCGGCCTCATCGGTCACATCAGCCTCTTCGGCGGCTTCCGCGAGGTCGGCCTGCTGACCGGCTGCCTGTTCGTCTTCACCGTGCTGCTGTCGGGCTTCTTCGACGCGATGGGCACGATCATCGGCGTCGGCGAGGAGGCCGGGCTCACCGACGAGAACGGCCAGCTGCCCAACATGGGCAAGATCCTCATGGTCGACGGCCTCGCGGTCGCCGGCGGCGGCCTCGGCTCCGCCTCCGCCAACACCTGCTTCGTGGAGTCCACGGCCGGCGTCGGCGAGGGCGCCCGTACCGGCTTCGCCAACCTGATGACCGGCGGCCTCTTCCTCCTCACCCTGGTCTTCACCCCGCTCGCCACGGTCGTCCCCTCCCAGGCGGCCACGCCCGCCCTGCTGGTCGTGGGCTTCCTGATCATGGCGGCGAACGTCAAGGAGATCGACTGGAGCGACTTCACCATCGCGGTGCCGGCGTTCCTGACGATCATCGCGATGCCCTTCACATACTCGATCACCAACGGCATCGGCATGGGCGTCCTCGCCTTCATCCTGCTGCGGATCGCCGACCGCCGCGGCCGCGAGATCCCCTGGCTGCTGAACGTGGTGGGGCTCTGCTTCCTCGTGTACTTCTTCCTGGACCCGATCGAGCAGATGCTCGGCGTGAAGTAGCACCGCCTGCTTCCTGCTCCGCCCGCCCCCGGCGGCGGCCCGTTCGGGCCGGCGCCGGGGGCGGTTCGTGTTGCGGGGTTCGTGTTGCGGGGTGCGGGGTGCGGGGTTCGTGTTGCCGGGTGCGGGATCCGTCTACCGGTACATCAACCTCCGCAGGACCGCCTCCACCGGGCCCCGCCACCCCCGGCGCTCGAACGCATGCGCCCCGGCCACTGTCACCAGCCACACCCCCACCGCGAACAGGGCCATCGTGGCGCTGGTCAGGTGGGCGCCGATGCCCAGGCCCCAGGCCGTCAGCAACGGGGCGAAGAGCAGCGAATGGGCGAGGTAGCTGGACAGCGACCGCTTGCCGACGGCGGATATCGCCGACACGGCCACCGCCGCCTTCGTCCCGGCTCGCGCCGGCCGCCCGCTCCACCAGTGCACGAACAACGCCACCACCGCGACGTAGCCGAGCCCGGCCCCGTATCCGGTGAGCTCCCGGAGCACCGTCAGCGCTCCGGTCTCGCTCTGTGCGTCGTCCGGCACGTCGAGCGCCCCGACATGGGCGAGCGCCGCGGGCAGCGCACCGAGCCAGCCGACCGCGATGCCGAGCACGGCCGTGCGGCGCAACAGCGGCAGGTGGCGGCCCGGTTCCTCCAGGATGCGGCGGCGCGCGGCCCAGAAGCCGAGCAGGAAGATGACGTAGCCGCCGCCTATCAGGGAGAAGGGGGCCGCGGTGAAGGTGACGAAGAGCCCGGTCGTCAGCCGGATCCCGGCCGCGGCGAACCAGCTCCCCTCGCCCGCACCGTAGGCCGCGGCCCCCGGGTCCGCCCCCGCGTCCCCCAGTGACCCCAGCTTCCCCTGGAGCAGCGCCGATATGACCGGCTGCGCGGACACGAGCACCAGTTGCGCGGCGCCGATCGCGATCCACCACTTCAGGGCGCGGTCGCTCCGCCGGAGGAAGAACGCGCCGAGGGCAAGGCTCAGCAGTCCGTAGTAGCCGACGATGTCGCCCGCCATGAGCAGGGTGGAGTGGGCGAGCCCTATGACTAGCAGGAGGAGGCTGCGCCTGCGCAGGATCCGGACCGCGTCGCGCTCGCCGGCACCGGTGGCGGTCAGGCGCAGGAAGAGCTGCATCATGCCGTAGCCGAAGAGGAAGGCGAAGAGCGGGTAGACGCGGAGGTCGAGCGCCGTGATCATCGCGAACTGCACCGCGTGGTCGAGCCACCCCCCGGTCACGGGCTGCCACCCCGAAGGCCCGTACGCGGACCGCCACAGGTGGAACGCCGTGTTCGACAGCACGATGAACAACAGCATGATCCCGCGCGCCAGATCGGGCGCGAGGGCCCGCTCGGCGGAGCGCACGCCCGCGGGACGCGGAGCCGGGCCCGGATGCGGGCCCGGATGCGGATCCGGATCCGGAGTGCTGCGGGCCGGGGGCTTGCGGGCCCCGTCCTGGATGTCGACCGTCATACCTCGACGCTAGGAAGCCGATGGTCGGCCTGACGTCCCTCTTCCGTCTACGACCGCCTCACTTTCGTCTAGAGGCGCGTCACCTTCTGGGCTGGGGGGACTGACCACGGGGACAGATGGAGTCGCCGCCGAGCCACAGCCCGGGCACCCAGCGCACTTGTACGCCGCGCAGCCCCGCCCGGCTGGTTGCCTTCCGCGCCGAGAGGCCGTCACCCCACCACCCCGCCAGCGGGCCTCGCCGCGCGTGCGGGTGGTTCAGCCGCCGCGGCGGATGACGGTCCGCATGGTCACGCGCCTCCTCCTGCCATGTGCACCATGCGCCAGTGACGGCGCAGAACCACGAGGGCCTCCCCCGTCGTGTACGGGTCGCCTCCGGCAGCGGTCTCGTTGTAGGCGTCCCTCAACTGCGCGCACTCCGCACATCCGTACATCGGACGCGCCCCGGCCGGCCACAGCCCGGCGTCCTCCCGTTCCGCCCGGGTCGCCAGCCGCAACGAGCCGAACGGCGCCTCCCATTCGAGCCCGCCCCCGGGACGGCGCAACGTCACGCGACTCCCCGCGCCCCCGATCACCTGCGCGATCCGCCCCTCACGGGTGTCCACCACGAACGCGCCGACTCTGTACGTCATCACTGTGCACCTCCCAAGGGGAGCGTATCGCTATTCGCGAATAGCAGCAAGGTGCGTGTGACGGCGTCAATCCTCGTCAAGTCGCATACGGTGGGGGCAATAAGGCGGAAGGGCTACAGCCGGAGGACACCGTGGGCAACAGCGAGGCAGGCGCACCAGACCGTCGCTCACTGCATGAGCGGATCGCCGCGGATCTGCGTGACGAGATCATGAGCGGCGACCTGGCACCTGGTGACAACCTGCCGAGCACGACCCGGCTCAAGGCGAGGTTCGAGGCCTCCAGCGCCACGGTGCAGAAGGCGCTGCAACTCCTCAAAGAGGAGGGTCTGATCGTCGGACGCCCTGGAGCTGCGGTCACCGTACGCCCACGCCGGCAACGAACCATGCGGCCCGCCGCCTACATGGCTCCGGCAGATGCCGACGCGCCGTACCGCTGGCTCACCGAGGCGTCGAAGCACGGCGGACGGGCAAGCACCAAGCTGCTGGACGTCACCGAGACCGTTCCCCCGGCAGACGTGGCGGCAGCCCTGGAGCTCGGCGAGGGCGTCACCGCACTGCAGCGGCGCCAGCTCCTGCTCATCGATGACGAACCGGTCGAACTGGTCAAGTGCTACTACCCCTTGGCCATCGCCTCCGGCACCGCCCTCACGGAACGCCGGAGGATCAAGGGCGGCACCCCGACCCTCCTTGCAGAACTGGGGTTTCCGCCACGCCTCAGCGTGGACAGGGTCTCGGCGCGGGTACCGACCCAGGAGGAGTACAGCGCCCTGCAGTTGCCGAGCAGCCTGCCCGTTCTCCGGACGCTCCGGGTGTTGTACAGCGATGACGAGCGGCCTGTTGAAGCGGCAGTCATGGCCAAGGCCGGCCACCTGTACGAGCTGCAGTACGAGTTCACCGCCGAGTAGCCGGACTAGGGATGCGCATGCAGAGTGACACCCGCTGGGTCAGCAGTTCCCTGCCCTACCTCCAGGCCCGCACTGACGGCAGCCCCGACGCATGGAGCGCGGAAACCACCGCGCAGGGGCGGCGTGGGCGGCAGAAGATCGTTCATGCCGGTGAGGTCCCCGCACCTGACGTCGTCGCCGAACTGCTCGGCGTCCCGCCCGGGGAGGCCGTCGCCGTGCGGCGGAGGCTCATGCTGCTCGACGACCGGCCCAGTGAGCTCACCGATACCTACTACCCCGTCTCCATCGCCCGCGGCACCCCGCTCGCCGGGACCGCGAAGATTCCCGGCGGAGCCGTCACCCTGCTCGCCCGCCTCGGGCACACGGGAGCGACCGTACGCGAGGACGTCATCGCGCGGATGCCCACCGACGGTGAGCGGCGGTCGCTCGACACCGCCCCCGACGAACCCGTCCTGCAGCTCACCCGGCTCACCCTCGACCGCACCGGGCGTCCCATCCAGGTGGACGTCATGGTCATGCCCGCCCACCGTCAGCGCCTCCACTACGAGATCGCCCTGCCCTGAGGCGCCCTGCCCTGCGGGTCCCCGCCCTGAGGGTCGTCGATTTGCCGTTCGAGTGAGGGGGAAGCCCGATACCGTACCGGCAAGGGACCGTTGTGCCGGCACCGTCGGGAGGGGACTGTTCCATGGCCACTCGGGGCGCAGACGAGAAGAACGGGCCGTTACCGGGGGTCTATCGCATCGATCCCGAGGCGTCGAAGATCCGGTTCCGGATGCGGGCGTTCTTCGGGCTGTTCCCCATCAAGGGGACGTTCTCCGTGGCGCACGGCCGCATCGCCGTCGCGGTGACCGAGTCGGCCTCCACCGTGGAGGCCGTGATCCCCGTCGACAGCTTCGCCAGCGGGCACGCGCAGCGCGACCGGCACGTCCGCTCAGCCGATTATCTGGACTCGGCGCTGCACCCCGAGATCCGTTTCCACGCCGGCGAGGTCCGGCGGGCGGACGGGGAGGTGACGGTGCACGGCGAGTTGACGGTGCGCGGCGTCACCCGGCCGGCGGTCCTCACCCTGGGGGAGGTCATCGCGGACGGTCCGCGGCTGAGCGTACGGGCCACGACCGTCGTCGACCGCTACGCCTTCGGGGTCACCCACGCCAAGGGAATGACGGGCCGTCGGCTGCGGATCGCCCTCGACGTGGTGGCCGTGCGCTGAGGTCCCGCGCGCTCCCCGCGCCGTCCCGTTCCCCCTGTCACCGCCGTGCGGAACCGGTACCTTCGGGGGGAAAGCGGCCGGTGGTCTCAGGCGGCCCTAGGCGGTCTTAGGGGATTCGGTGGGGATCGAGAGCGATCAGCTTGTGTACGACTATCTGAGCCGGGTCGGTGACATCGCCCAGCGGCAGGCGGAGCTCACCTCCGCGGACCGCATGCGGCTGGTGTCGCGGCTGCGGACGGAGATCGAGCGCCGCAGGGCCTCCGAGGGCGCCGAGACGCCCGCCGCCGTCCAGCGCATCCTCACCGGCCTCGGCACGCCGGACGAGGCGGTCGCCGGCGCGGGGGCCTCGGCGGGGGCCGCCGCGG
>NZ_PXWG01000172.1 GCF_003011965.1 Streptosporangium nondiastaticum | reverse complement strand
CGTGTGGGGCCTGGGGCGCGTCGCCGCCCTGGAGCACCCGCAGCGCTGGGGCGGCCTGATCGACCTGCCCGAGACCCTCGACGCACGGACCGCCGACCGCTTCGCCGCGGTCCTCGCGGCCCCCGGCGACGAGGACCAGATCGCGGTACGGCCCTCCGCCGCCCGCGGCCGCAGGCTCGTGCCCGTACCGGCCGGGCGCACCGCGCAGCAGTGGAACCCCACCGGCACCGTCCTGATCACCGGCGGCACCGGGGCCCTGGGCTCCCGGGTGGCACGCGAACTGGCCCGCGCCGGGGCGCGGCACCTGCTGCTCGTCAGCCGCCGGGGCGCGGACGCGCCCGGAGCCGGCGGACTGCGGGCCGAACTCACCGCGCTGGGCGCCCGGGTCACGCTCGCCGCCTGCGACGCCGCCGACCGCGACGCGCTCGCCGCCGTCCTCGCCGGCATCCCCGCCGAGGCGCCCCTGACCGGCGTCGTCCACACCGCGGGCGTCCTCGACGACGGCGTGCTCGACGGCCTCACCCCGGACCGCTTCGACGCCGTGTTCCGCGCCAAGGCCGCCTCGGCCCTGGCCCTGCACGACCTCACCCGCGACCTGGACCCGGCTGTGTTCGCCCTGTTCTCCTCGTCGTCCGCCGCGGTCGGCAACCCCGGACAGGCCAACTACGCCGCTGCCAACGCCTTCCTGGACGCCCTCGCCGAGCAGCGCCGCGCCGACGGCCTCGCCGCGACCTCGATCGCCTGGGGCGCCTGGGGCGGCGGCGGAATGGCCGGCGACGACCGGGCGGCCGCCGCGGCCCGCCGCACCGGCATCCGCCCCCTGGACCCGGACCTCGCCGTCACGGCGCTGCGCCGGGCCGTCATGGACGGGCGTCCCACCGAGGTCGTCGTGGACGTCGAACACGAGCTGTTCGTACGGCACTTCACCGCCGTACGGCCCAGCCCGCTCCTCGCGGAGCTCCCCGGTGCCGGCGCGTCCCGGCCCACCGGACACACGGACGACGAAGCTCCGGACACCGTCCTGCGCGAGCGGCTCACGGGCCTGGCGCCCGCGCAGCGCTCCGCGGCTGTCCTGGACCTGGTGCGCACCCGGGCCGCCTCCGTGCTCGGACACCCCACGGCCGACGCCGTCGGCGCCGACCGGGCGTTCCGGGACCTCGGCTTCGACTCCCTCAGCGCGGTCGAGCTGCGCAACCAGCTCAACGCCGCGACGGGGCTGGACCTCGCCGCCACGCTCGTCTTCGACCACCCGAACCCCGCGGACCTGGCAGGCCGCATCCTCGGCCTGCTCCTCCCGGACGACGGAGCGGGGGAGCCGGACGCGGACGACCTCGACCAGGCCCGCGTCAGGGCCCTGCTCGCCACCGTCCCCATGGCGCGGCTCCGCGAGATCGGCGTCCTCGAACCCCTGCTGAAGCTCGTGGCCGCGGAGGGCGCCGCGTCCGGCGGCGAGGCCGGCACGACGGAGACGGAGGCGCACGCCTACGACGAGTCGATCGACGCCATGGACGTCGAGGACCTGGTGCGGGCGGCACTCGACGGCAATTCCCACCACGAGGGCTGAAAGAGCGGACCATGACCACACCCAGTGAAAAAGTCGTCGCGGCCCTTCGCGCCTCGCTGAAGGAGGCCGAGCACCTGCGCCGGCAGAACCACCAGCTCGTCGCCGCGGCCAGGGAGCCGATCGCGATCGTCGCGATGAGCTGCCGCTACCCCGGCGGCGTGAGCTCGCCCGAAGACCTGTGGGAGCTCCTGGCCGCGGGCGAGGACGCGATCGGCGCGTTTCCCGCGGACCGCGGCTGGGACCTCGGCGCCCTGCGCGACGCCGGCGTCGACGGGCGCGGCAACGCCGTCAGCCGGTCGGGCGGCTTCGTCGACGGCGTCGGCGACTTCGACGCGGGCTTCTTCGGGATCTCGCCGCGCGAGGCCGTCACCATGGACCCGCAGCAGCGGCTGCTGCTGGAGACTTCGTGGGAGGCGATCGAGCGGGCTGGCATCGACCCGGTGTCCCTGCGCGGCAGCCGCACCGGCGTGTACGTCGGCACGAACGGCCAGGACTACGCGTACCTGCTCGTCCGCTCCCTGGCCGACGCCACCGGCGACATCGGCACCGGAATCGCCGCCAGTGCGACGTCCGGCCGGCTCTCGTACACGCTGGGACTGGAAGGCCCGGCGGTGACCGTCGACACGGCCTGCTCCTCCTCGCTCGTGGCCCTGCACACGGCGGTCCGGGCCCTCCGGGCCGGCGAGTGCTCGCTGGCCCTGGTCGGCGGGGTCAACGTCATGTCGTCCCCCGGGTCCCTGATGGAGTTCAGCCGGCAGGGCGGGCTGGCGGCCGACGGCCGCTGCAAGGCGTTCGCGGACGCGGCCGACGGCACCGGGTGGTCCGAGGGCGTGGGCGTCCTCCTCGTCGAGCGGCTGAGCGACGCCCGCCGCAACGGGCACCCCGTCCTCGCCGTCGTCCGCGGCTCGGCCGTCAACCAGGACGGTGCCTCCAACGGCTTCACCGCCCCCAGCGGCCCGGCACAGCAGCGGGTGATCCGGCAGGCATTAGCGAGCGCCGGGCTGTCGGTCTCCGAAGTGGATGCGGTCGAGGCGCACGGCACGGGGACGGCACTCGGCGATCCGATCGAGGCGCAGGCGCTGCTGGCGACGTACGGGCAGGGCCGGGATCCCAAGCAGCCGCTGCGGCTGGGGTCGGTGAAGTCGAACATCGGGCACACGCAGGCCGCGGCGGGCGTGGCGGGGATCATCAAGGTCGTTCTGGCGATGCGGCACGGCGTGCTGCCGAGGACGCTGCACGTGGACGCGCCGTCGTCGCACGTGGACTGGTCGTCGGGTGCGGTGGAGCTGCTGACGGAGGCTGGGGCGTGGCCGCGGGTGGACCGGCCGTGGCGCGCGGGCGTCTCGTCGTTCGGGATCAGCGGCACGAACGCCCACGTGATCGTGGAACAGGCGGATCAGCCGGAGCGGCATGAACAGGCCACGGAGGAATCGGGGATCCAGCCCGCCGTCGTGCCGTGGCCCCTGTCCGGCAGGTCCGAGCGGGCGCTGGCGGCGCAGGTGGAGCGCCTCTCGTCGCTGACGGGTTCGCCGTCACCGCTGGACGTGGGGTTCTCGCTGGCCACGGGCCGTTCGGCGTTCGAGCACCGGGCGGTGCTGCTGGCGGACCCCGACGGCGGACTGTCCGAGGCGGCCCGGGGACGCGCGGACACGAGCCGCCCCCTGGCGGTGCTGTTCTCCGGGCAGGGCTCGCAGCGCGCGGGGGCGGGCCGGGAGCTGTACGCGTGCTTCCCGGTGTTCGCGGAGGCGCTGGACGCGGTGCTGGCCCACTTCGACGGCGAGCTGCGGGAAGTGATGTTCACCGACGCGGAGCGGCTGGAGGAGACGCGGTGGACGCAGCCGGCGTTGTTCGCGCTGGAGGTGGCGCTGTTCCGGCTGGTGGAGTCCTGGGGCGTCCTCCCGGACTTCGTCGCGGGCCATTCGATCGGTGAGATCGCCGCGGCGCACGTGGCGGGGGTGTTCTCGCTGGACGACGCGTGCGCTCTGGTCGCGGCCCGTGCGCGGTTGATGGACGCGCTGCCCGCGGGCGGTGCGATGGCCGCGATCCGCGCGACGGAGCGCGAGGTCGCGGCGCGGTTGACGGACCGCGTGTCGATCGCGGCGGTCAACGGCCCCGAGGCCGTCGTCATCGCCGGGGACGAGACCGAGGTGCTGCGCATCGCCGGCGAGTTCGCCGCCGCGGGGCACAGGACGCAGCGGCTGCCGGTGAGCCACGCCTTCCACTCGCCGCTGATGGAGCCGGTGCTGGAGGAGTTCCGCCGGGTCGCCGAGGGCATCGCGTTCCGGCTTCCGCGGATCCCCCTCGTGTCGAACGTGACGGGCGGGATCGCGGCCGAGGAGCTCGTGTGCTCGGCCGGCTACTGGGTGCGGCACGTCCGCGAGACCGTCCGCTTCGCCGACGGCATCCGGGCCCTGGCCGCCGAAGGCGCCCCGGCCTTCCTGGAACTGGGCCCGGGCGGCGTGCTGACGGCCATGGCGCAGGGCAACCTGGAGGACATCCCGGTCGCGGTCGCCGCCCTCCGCAAGGACCGTCCCGAGGAGACGGCCCTGCTGACCGCCCTCGCGCGCCTCCACGTGGCCGGTGTCGCCATGGACTGGTCCCGGTTCTTCGCCGGCACCGGCGCCCGCCGCGTCCACCTGCCCACCTATCCCTTCCAGCGCGAGCGCTACTGGCCGAAGCCCACCGCCCCGGCGAACGACGTGTCCGCGGCGGGCCTGATGCCCGCCGGGCATCCGCTGCTGGGTGCGGCGGTGCCGCTGGCCGGCTCCGGCGGGATGCTGTTCACGAGCAGGCTGTCGGCGCGGACGCACCCCTGGCTGCTGGACCACGTGACCGACGGCGTGCCCGTCTTCCCCGCCGCCGGATTCCTCGAACTGGCCGTCCGGGCAGGTGACCACGCCGGCTGCGACCGCGTCGGTGAACTCGCCTTCGCCGAGCCCCTCGTGCTGCCCGCGGACGATGACGTGCTCTTGCAGGTGCGGGTCGGCGCCCCCGGCGCGGAGGGCGCCCGCCCGGTGCGCATCCACGCGCGGGCCGCGGACTCCGCGGACGGGGCGTGGACGGAGCACGCGAGCGGTGTGCTGCTGGATTCCGCGGCCCCGGCGGTGGACTTCGACGCCTCGACGTGGCCGCCCAGTGGCGCCGTGGCCGTGGACCCGGAGGACTACGCAGGAGACGACGAGCACGGCCCGGCGTTCCGGACCGTACGGGCGCTCTGGCGCCGGGGCGACGAGACCTTCGTCGAAGCCGCGCTCCCGGACGGGGCGGACGATGCCGGGTCGTTCGGGCTGCACCCGGCGCTGCTGGAGGCGGTGACCCGGGCGACCGGGAGCGACGACGGCATGGCGCCGTCGTCGTGGACCGGGGTGTCGCTCCACGCCAGTGGTGCTTCGGCGGTGCGGATACGGATCGTCAGGACCGGAGACAACGTGTTCTCCGTCGCCGTGGCGGACACCGAGGGCGCGCCGGTCCTCTCGGCCGACGCACTCGTGCTGGGTGCCCGGAAGACCGTACGGCGGACGGCGCGGGAGGGTTCGCTGCTGCGGCTGGAATGGGTGGAGGCTCCGGACGTAAGGGCATCCCGTGAGGTGCGGAGCGTGACGCTCGGCGCGGCGGGCCTGACGTCGCTGGCGGACGTCTCGGACCTGGTCGTGGTCCCGCTCCCGGGCCCAGGCACGGGCGACGACGTGCCCGCCTCCGTGCACGAACTCACCGCACGAGCCCTGGAGCTGATCCAGGGGTGGCTGGCGGAGGAACGGTTCGCCGCGGCACGGCTGGTGTTCGTGACCAGTGGTGCAGTGTCCGGCGACGACCTCGCCGGTGCCGCGGTGTGGGGCCTGGTCGGGTCGGCGCAGTCGGAGCACCCGGGCCGGTTCGTCCTGGTGGACGCCGAGGCGGAAGACGTCCCGGCGGTGCTTGCGGTCCTGCCGGGCCTGCCGGCCGGCGGCGACGACCGGTTCGCCGTACGCGAAGGCGCCGTGCACGTGGGCCGGCTGGCGCGTGAGACGGCACCGGATGCGGCGGCACCCGCGCCGCCCGCATGGGATCCGGACGGCACGGTGCTGATCACCGGCGGCACCGGAGGCCTGGGCGGCATGCTGGCCCGGCACCTCGTGACCGAGCGCGGTGCGAAGCACCTGACGCTGGTGAGCCGGCGGGGCGAGGCCGCCCCCGGAGCACCGCTGCTGCGCGACGAGCTGACCGCCCTCGGCGCCGACGTGACCGTCGTGGCCTGCGACATGGCCGACCGGGGTGCAGTCAGCCGGCTTCTGGACGCCCTGGACCGCCCGCTGACCGCGATCGTCCACACGGCGGGCGTCCTGGACGACGGCGTGGTCACGGCCCTGTCCGCGGACCGCCTGTCGGACGTGCTGCGGCCGAAGGCGGACGCGGCCTGGCACCTGCACGAACTCACCCGGGGAACGGACCTCGCCGCGTTCGTCACGTACTCCTCGATCTCGGGCGTCCTGGGCAGCGCCGGCCAGGGCAACTACGCCGCCGGCAACGCCTTCCTCGACGCGCTGGCCCGCCACCGCGCGGCCCGCGGCCTGCCCGCCCAGTCCCTGGCCTGGGGCGCGTGGGCACAGGGCAGCGGCATGACGGGAACCCTGTCCGAGGCGGACATGCGGCGCATCGCCGCGTCCGGGGTCCCGCCCCTGTCGGCCGCGCAGGGCCTGGCCCTGTTCGACGCGGCCACCGCGTCGGGCGAGACCTGCCTCGTCCCGGTCGGCCCCGTCGCCCCGGGCACCCGGATCCCCGGCGAGGTGCCGCCGCTGCTGCGCGGCCTCTTCAAGGGAGCCCGGCGCACGGCGGCGAGCCCGGCAGGCGGCGCCGACGCCGTCGCCACGCTCGGGCACCGGCTGCGGGAGGCGCGGCCGGAGGAGCGCACGCGCCTCGTGACCGATCTCGTCCGGGCCGAGGCGGCGGCCGTGCTGGGCCACGCGTCGCCCGACGCCGTGGACGCGCGACGAGAGTTCCGCGACCTGGGCTTCGACTCGCTGACCGCCGTCGAGCTCCGCAACCGGCTCACCGCCGCGACGGGCATGCGCCTGCCCGCCACCCTCGTGTTCGACTACCCCAGCCCCACCGCCCTCGCCGGCCACCTCGTCCCCCGGCTCGTGGACGAGGCCGTGGCCGACGCGGGCTCCGCACTCCTCGCGGACCTCGCACGGCTCGACTCCGCGCTCGCCGCCGGCGAGCTGGACGCGCGCACCAGGTCGGCCGTTTCCGGCCGGCTGCTCCAGATGCTGGAGAAGTGGCGAGGAGCCGAGGCGGAGGCCACCGGCGCACAGGTCGCCGAACGGATCGAAGCCGCCGGCACGGACGAGATCTTCGCCTTCATCGACAACGAGCTCGGCCGCCACAGCGCCCACTGAGCCGGCCTCCACACTTCACAGGGAAGGTTTCGCGTCATGCCCGAAGACAGCAAGCTCGTTGACTACCTCAAGTGGGTCACGGCCGATCTGCACCAGACCCGCCAACGGCTGCTGGAGGCCGAGTCCGGCAAGCAGGAGCCCATCGCCGTCGTCGGCATGTCCTGCCGGTTTCCGGGCGGAGTGCGCTCCCCGGAAGAATTCTGGGAGCTGCTGCACGAGGGACGGGACGGCATCTCGGCGTTCCCCGCGGACCGCGGCTGGGACCTCGGCTTCTTAACCGGCGACGGTGACGGCACGCGGACGGCGGCCGAGGGCGGCTTCGTCGACGCCGCCGCGTTCGACGCCGGCTTCTTCGGCATCTCGCCGCGCGAGGCCGTGGCCATGGACCCGCAGCAGCGGCTGCTGCTGGAGACCTCCTGGGAAGCCCTGGAGCGGGCCGGCATCGACCCCGTCTCCCTGCGGGGCAGTGAGACCGGCGTGTTCGTCGGCACGAACGGCGTCGACTACGTCGGCGTCGTGATGAACTCCCGCGAGGACGTCGAAGGCCACGCCGGCACCGGACTCGCGGGCAGCGTCCTCTCCGGCCGGATCTCGTACAGCCTCGGCCTGGAGGGGCCGGCGGTCACCGTCGACACCGCCTGCTCGTCCTCCCTCGTCTCGCTGCACCTGGCGGCCCACGCCCTGCGCTCCGGCGAGTGCGGGCTGGCGCTGGCCGGCGGCGTGACGGTGCTGTCGAGCCCGATGAGCTTCGCCGGTTTCGCCCGGCAGGGCGGGCTCGCGGCGGACGGCCGGTGCAAGGCGTTCGCGGACGCGGCCGACGGCACGAGCTGGTCCGAGGGCGTCGGCGTCCTCGTCCTGGAACGGCTCTCCGACGCGCGCCGCCACGGGCACGAGATCCTCGCCGTCGTCCGTGGCTCGGCGGTGAACCAGGACGGCGCGTCCAACGGCCTGACGGCACCCAACGGCCCGTCGCAGCAGCGGGTGATCCGCCAGGCCCTGGCGAACGCCGGCCTGTCGGCGTCCGAGGTCGACGCGGTCGAGGCGCACGGCACGGGCACGACGCTCGGCGACCCGATCGAGGCACAGGCGCTGCTGGCCACGTACGGCCAGGACCGCGACCCCGGGCGCCCGCTGCGGCTGGGATCGGTCAAGTCCAACATCGGGCACACGCAGGCCGCGGCGGGCGTGGCCGGGATCATCAAAATGGTCCTGGCGATGCGGCACGGCGTGCTCCCGAAGACGCTGCACGTCGACGCGCCGTCGTCGCACGTGGACTGGTCGTCCGGCGCGGTCGAGCTGCTGGCGGAGGCCGGGTCGTGGCCGGCCGCGGACCGGCCGTGGCGCGCGGGCGTCTCGTCGTTCGGGATCAGCGGCACGAACGCCCACGTCATCATCGAGCAGGCCCCGGACGCCGAGCAGCCCGCCACCGAGGACGAGCCGAAGCTCGCGCCGGCGGTCGTGCCCTGGCCGGTCTCCGCGAAGTCCGAGAGCGCGCTGGCGGCACAGTTGGAGCGGATCTCCGCGCTGACCGGCGCCTCGCCGCTCGACACGGGCTTCTCGCTGGCCACCTCCCGCGCGCATCTCGAACACCGCGCGGTTCTGCTGACGGGGGAGGACGGGACCGCCGAGATCGCCCGCGGGGTCGCCGAGGACATGGCCGGGAAGATCGCGGTGCTCTTCTCGGGCCAAGGCTCCCAGCGCGTGGGGATGGGCCGGGAGCTGTACGGACGGTTCCCGGTGTTCGCGGAGGCGCTGGACGCGGTGCTGGCGCACTTCGACGCCGAGTTGCGGGAGGTGATGTTCTCCGACGCGGAGCGCCTGGACGGGACGGGGTTCGCACAGCCGGCGCTGTTCGCGGTCGAGGTGGCTCTCTTCCGGTTGGTGGAGTCGTGGGGGATCCGTCCGGATTTCGTGGCCGGGCATTCGATCGGTGAGGTTGCGGCGGCGCATGTGGCGGGGGTGTTCTCGCTGGAGGACGCGTGCCGTCTGGTGGCGGCCCGTGGCCGGCTGATGCAGGCGCTGCCCGTGGGTGGTGCGATGGTTGCGGTCCAGGCGGCGGAGGGTGAGGTGGCCGCGCGGCTGGTGGACGGTGTGTCCGTCGCGGCGGTCAACGGTCCTGAGGCCGTTGTCCTCTCCGGCGAGGAGACCGAGGTGCTGCGGATCGCGGGGGAGTTCGCCGCTGAGGGACATAAGACGCAGCGGTTGTCGGTGAGTCACGCGTTCCACTCGCCGTTGATGGAGCCGATGCTGGACGAGTTCCGCCGGGTTGCTGAGGGAGTGTCGTTCAACAGGCCGGTTATTGCGGTGGTCTCGAACGTGACCGGCGAGCTGGCCTCTGAGCAGGTGCTGTGCTCGGCGGAGTACTGGGTCCGGCACGTCCGTGAGACCGTGCGTTTCGCCGACGGCGTCCGCGCTCTCGCTGCTGAAGGGGCCTCCGTCTTCCTGGAGCTGGGCCCGGACGGCGTTCTCACCGCCATGACCCAGCACGTCCTGGACGGCACACCGGTCGCGGTCCCCGCCCTGCGCAAGGACCGCCCCGAGGAGACGTCCCTGCTGACCGCCCTCGCACGCCTCCACGTCGCGGGCGCGGACGTGGACTGGGCGGAGCTCTTCGCCGGCACCGGCGCCCGCCGCACCGACCTGCCCACCTACCCCTTCCAGCACGAGCGCTACTGGCCCAGGCCCGCCGAGCTCACCGGGAACGTGACCGGCGCGGGCCTCATGCCTGCGGAACACCCGCTGCTGGGCGCGATGCTCGCCCTCGCGGACTCCGGCGAAGTGGTGTTCACCGGCCGGCTCTCCCGCCACTCCCACCCCTGGCTCGCCGACCACGCCATCGGCGGGAACGTCCTCTTCCCGGGCACCGGCTTCCTGGAACTGGCCCTGCGCGCCGGCGACCAGGCCGGCTGCGATCGCGTCGGCGAATTCGTCCTGCTCACCCCGCTCGTCCTGCCCGAAGACGGCGCCGCGCTGGTGCAGGTGCTGGTCGGAGCGCCCGACGAGGCGGGCACCCGGCCGGTCTCCGTGCACGCGCGGCCCGACGACGCGCCCGACGGGGAATGGATCCAGCACGCCCACGGCACGCTGACCGGCGGAGAGCGCGTCGAGGCGTTCGGCGCGGAGACCTGGCCGCCCCGCGACGCCGTGGTCGTCGACCTGGAGGACTTCTACGAGGGGACCGGCTACGGCCCCGCCTTCCAGGGCCTGCGCGCAGTCTGGCAGCGGGAGAACGAGGTCTACCTCGAAGCCGCGCTCCCGGGCGACACCGCCGGTGAGGCCGGGGCCTTCGGCATCCACCCGGCGCTGCTGGACGCCGTGATCCAGTCCCACAGGATGGCCGGTGTCGGCACCGACGACCAGCTCCTCATGCCGTTCGCCTGGCGCGGCGTGTCCCTGCACGCCGCCGGGGCCCCGGTCGTCCGGGCCCGCGTCACGAGGACGGGCGACGACTCCGTGTCCGTCGCGGCCGTCGACGTCGAGGGCGCGCCCGTGCTCTCGGCGGAGGCGCTGGTCCTGCGCGGCACGTCAGTGGCGGCGGCTGCCGCCCTCTCGCCCGGCGCGGGGTACGACGGGCTGCTGTCGCTGGACTGGGTGCCCGCCCCCGAGGTGCCCTCCGCCGAGGTCCGGTGCGTGAGCCTGGGCACCGGCCCGCTCGGCGCGGGCGCATCGGTCGCCTCACTGGACGACCTCACCGGCGACGAGGACCTGGTCCTGGTGCCCGTGTCCGGCACGGGCGACGACGTACCCGCTTCCGTGCACGAGCTGACGGCCCGGGTCCTGAGCCTGCTCCAGGACTGGACGGCGGGGGAGCGGCCCGCCGGGCCGCGCCTGGTGTTCGTCACCCGTGGCGCCGTCTCCGCCGGCGAGGGCGAGACCGTACGGGACCTGGCCGCCGCCGCGGTGTGGGGCCTCGTGCGGTCGGCGCAGTCGGAGAACCCCGGCCGGTTCGCGCTGGTGGACGCGGAGCACGGTGACGTCCCGGCCCTGCTGCCGGTCCTGCCGGGCCTGCTGGCCACCGGGGACGAGCAGTTCGTGGTGCGCGACGGTGTCGTCCGGCTGGCCAGGCTGGCCCGGCCGGGGGGCGGCGCGGGGCTGCTGCCGCCCGCCGAGGGACCGTGGCGGCTGGACATCACCACCAAGGGCAGCCTTGACGATCTGCTGCTCGCGCCCTGCCCGGACGTCCTGGAGCCCCTCGCGCCGGGGCAGGTCCGGATCGCGGTCCGGGCCGCCGGCATGAACTTCCGCGACGTGCTGAACGCCCTGGGCATGTACCCCGGCGAGGCCGGGCTGCTCGGCGCCGAGGGCGCCGGCGTCGTGACCGAGGCCGGGCCCGGGGTGACCGGACTGCGCCCGGGCGACCGCGTGATGGGCATGCTGTTCGGCGGTTTCGGCCCGGTGGCCGTGGCCGACGAGCGCCTCCTGACCCGTATGCCCGACGACTGGTCGTTCGACCGGGCGGCGTCGGTGCCGCTGGTCTTCCTGACCGCCCTCTACGCGCTGAAGGACCTCGCGGACCTGAAGCCCGGCGAGAAGATCCTCGTGCACGCCGGCGCCGGCGGCGTGGGCATGGCCGCGATCCAGCTGGCGCGGCACCTGGGCGCCGAGGTGTTCGCCACGGCGAGCGAGGGCAAGTGGAACACCCTGCGCGAACTGGGCGTCCCCGACGACCACATCGCGTCGTCCCGCACCACCGCCTTCGAGCAGCGGTTCCTCGACGTCACCGGCGGCCGCGGCGTGGACGTGGTGCTCAACGCCCTGGCCGGGGAGTTCGTGGACGCCTCGCTGCGGCTGACCGCTCCCGGCGGCCGGTTCCTGGAGATGGGCAAGACCGACATCCGCGAACCCGGGGCGACCGCCGGGGTCCGCTACCGCGCCTTCGACCTCGCGGAAGCCGGCCCCGACCGCACCCAGGAGATGCTGTCCGAGCTGCTGGAGCTGTTCGCCGCCGGCGCGCTGCGCCCGCTGCCGGTCGCGACGTGGGACGTCCGGCGGGCCCCGGACGCGTTCCGGCACATGAGCCGGGCCCGGCACACCGGCAAGATCGTGCTGACCATGCCGCGCGCGTGGAACCCGGACGGCACCGTACTGATCACCGGCGGCACCGGCGGCCTCGGCCGCGAGATCGCCCGGCACCTGGTGGCCGAGCGCGGCGCGAAGCACCTGATCCTGGTGAGCCGGAGCGGCCCGGACGCCCCGGGGGCGGCGGAACTCCGCGACGAACTGGCCGGTCTCGGCGCCGAAGCGGCCGTCGTCGCCTGCGACGTGGCCGACCGGGAGGCGGTGGCCGCGCTCGTGGCCTCGGTCCCGGCCGGGCACCCGCTGACGGCCGTCATCCACACGGCCGGCGTCCTCGACGACGGCGTGGTGACGTCCCTGACCACGGAGCGGCTGTCGGACGTGCTGCGGCCCAAGGCGGACGGGGCCTGGCACCTGCACGAGGCCACCAAGGACCTCGACCCGGCCGCTTTCGTGCTGTTCTCTTCCATCTCGGGCGTGACCGGCACCCCCGGCCAGGGCAACTACGCCGCCGGCAACGTCTTCCTCGACGCGCTCGCCCGGCACCGCACGGCGCAGGGGCTGCCCGCCCAGTCCCTCTCGTGGGGCGCGTGGGCACAGGGCAGCGGCATGACCGCCACGCTGACCGAGGCGGACATGCGGCGCATCGCCTCGTACGGGGCCTCACCCCTCACCGTCGACCAGGGGCTCGCCCTGCTCGACGCGGCCGGGGCGTGCGACGCGGCACACCTCGTCGTGCTCGGCCGCGCCGCCGGGCCGGCACGGGCCACCGGCCCCGTACCGCCCGTCCTGCGCGGCCTGGTCAGGTCCGGCC
>NZ_PXWG01000171.1 GCF_003011965.1 Streptosporangium nondiastaticum | reverse complement strand
GGCGGCCGCCCGGCCGCCGTCGGCCACTCCGTGCCCGCCGCGGAGGCCGCCGCGTCGCTGCGCTGGGCGCGCCGGCTGCTGGGGCTCGCGGGAGCGGTGTCCGGCCCTGCCGAACGCATCACCTTCGTCGACGACCACCTGTCCGACCTGCTGGTGCTGCAGGACGAGTCCCTGGCCCGGGCCCTGTCGGCGCGGTGGCTGCGCCCCCTGGACGACCTCACCCCGCGGCAGAGCGAGCGCCTGGAAGTGACGCTCCTGGCCTGGCTGGAGAGCGGCGGCGCCCCGGAAGCGGCCCGCACGCTGAACGTGCACCCGCAGACCGTGCGCTACCGCCTGCGGCAGATCGAGAAGCTCTTCGGGCCCGCGATGCGCGAGCCGCACAGCCGCTTCGAGCTGGAGCTCGCCCTGCGCAGCCGGCGGCTCATGGCCCGGGCGCGGCTGCTGCGCTCACGGGCCCACGGCTCCGCCCGGGCCCTGGGCGCCGCGGTCCACCCGCTCGGGGCGGCGGGCCGGGCGGCCCGGGTCAACGGCTTGTGAGCCGCGGATGCCTCCGGCGGGGCTCGTGCACGGGCCGCGCGGCCCGGTCGGTGCACCGCGGGCCCGGCGCGCCGCGGTGTCGCGCCGTTACGGCGGGGAACAGACGCCCGCCGGTACCGCTCCCTGCCGCGTTGCGGTGAAGTGAAGCCCGCCGCAACGGCGGGATGTCACCGCGGCGAGTGTCCGGCGGAACGGGGCGGCCGCCGCAACCAGCACGTGCCGGGCCGGAAAAGGCACGGCGGCCCCGAATCCGGCAGTTCGGGGCCGCCGCCTTCCCGGCGCGGGTGGCAGTGGGGGGTGGGCGCACCCGCGCCGGGGGCTGGGGGTGGTCAGCAGGTCCGGCCGGAGTTGATGCAGGACACGGCCTTCGCCATCAGGGCGTCCGGCATCACGTTGATGAAGTCCCCGTGGTCGGTGACGGGCTTGTGCAGCTGCTCGGGGAAGCTGTCCACGGCGAACGGGACGCCCGCCGGCACGTCGTAGGTGATGCGCTGCACCAGCTGCGGGACGGCCCGGAAGCCGCGCGGGCAGGAGCCGTCCGCGCGGGCGAAGGCCACGTGGGTGCGGTGGTTGGCGCTGTCGGTGCCGCGCCCGTCCCAGCAGTTCTGGAAGGCGAAGGTGCGGACCACGTCCGAGCCGTCCGGGCAGATCGGGTATTTGTCCTTCAGCTGCCGGTTCTCGAAGCCGGTGCAACTCCACGAGGCATTCGCGTTGGCGAGTCCGTTCGTGAGCGCTTTGGCGTCGCCGGTGATGATGCGGAGGAATCGCGGCATCGCGGTCACCTTCGTCACCGGGCTGCCCCGGAACTGCAGGGTCACGGATGACGGCCGCAGGACCGTGCCCATGTTCCCGTCGTTCCCGCCGCCGGGCGCCTTCGCGTCCGGCGCGGCCTTTCCGTTCAGGACGCGCAGCACGGGCCAGTAGTGCGTCGACTTGTCCCCGTTGGTGCAGGTCGTGCCCGCGGCGGCGAGGCTCGCGTCGGTGGAAAAGGCGTCGGTGGATTTATTGCCCACGTAATCGTGCATGTGGTGCGCGCCGTTGCGCACCCCGGGCGTCACGATGACGTTGTCGGGGTTGAAGTGGCCATTTTCATTGCGCCCGCAAACCGTAGTGAACGTGCCGGTCGAGCCGGCCCGCCCGGTGGCGGGGGTGCGCTTCGCGGCGGGGGCCTTCCTGATGTCGGCGAAGTCGGCGCGGGACGGGCCGCCGGGCATGCCCCGGTCGCCGAGCCGGGAGCTGAGCGGCCGGGAGGAGTCGTCGGCCGCGGCCGTGCTGACCTCGCGCGTGGTGCACCGGCTCAGCCCGGTGAGCCCGTCCGCGCCGGAGCCGGCCGGGCCGTTCCCCGCGGCGCGCACGGAGCCGGAGATGCGGCCTATGGTCTCGGTGCGCTGCTGCTGGAGGTCGCCGAGCACAGCGCCGGCCCCCGCGGCCCCGTCCTGACCGCTGGAGCCGTGGCCGCCGCCGGCGTCGTGCCCGCTGTCGTGTCCGCCGGTGTCGTGGCCGGCGCCCGTCAGCCGCCCGTAGGCCCGGGCCACCTGGGCATCGAGCTGAGACAGCCCCTGGGAGACGGCGGGCTGTGCGGCGGCGGGGACGTTCTCCAGCCGGTCGCCGACGTCGGGGCAGGAGATGGTCATCGCCGCCGGTGCCGTGTTCTGCTGTTCGCTTCTGCCGGTGTCCCCGGCGCTCCCGGCCGAGGCGTGGTTGGCGACGATCGCCGTACCGCCTCCGCCGAGCAGCAGCGCCGCGGCCGCGACCACCGCCCGGGTCCTCAGCTTCGAGCGTTTGTGGGCCTGTCGCATCATGTGGGGTCACTTCTTTTCGTTGTCGCCTGGGTGGGGGAAGTCGACGAGTCCGGTGTTCTCGAGGACGGTGATGTGGTCGAGGACGACGGTGTTGGCACGCGTCGCCAGGGCCCGTACCAGCGCGTTGGAGGTGCGGTCGCGCACGAGGGCCACCAGGCCGAAGACCTTGCCGTGGGCGGTGCGCACGAGGTTCGCGAAGAGCCGGTCGAAGACGGCGCCCCGGGAGTCCCGCAACTGGTCGAGCCACCCCTGCTGTTCGGCGCTCGGCCGTTCCGGCAGGCCCACGCCCAGGGAGCGGGCCGTGTCCGCGGACCGCTGGTCGAGCTCGGTGTGGCCGTCCACGAGGTGCTCGCCGGCCATCCGCACGGCGTCCGTGGTGCCGCGCTCCAGGGCGAGCTTCCCCGCGGGCTTCTCCCAGAGCCCGGCGAGGCGGACCCGCCGGACGAAGTCCCGGTCCAGCGCGGTCAGCGGCCCCGACGGCGTCTGCCGGGTGCCCTCGCCGTCGTCGGTCCACGCGGTGCGCGCACTGGCCGCCGCGGTCCCGGCACCGCCGAAGAGGTACACGGGGACGAGCAGCGCCAGCAGCGTCGCGGCGAGAGAGAAGACGACGAGCCCGGTGCCGAGGGTCCGCTGGGACGCGGGCGACAGCGCCCGCAGGGAGGACACGGGTCGCAGGGAGGAGACGGACCGCAAGGGGCGTGCGGAGCGCAGGGGACGTACCGGTCGCATGGCACCTTCTTCGCTCGACTCGGCTGCCGGAACGCCCACGGACGCTAACCGCCGCTCGGACGCGGCGGACGAGGATTCGCGCCCGGTGACAAACCCCCGTCCCGGGCCGCCCCGCGCTGCTACCGTTCCGCGCGCGCACGGAATGTTCACATCAGCCGATGCCGAAGGAGCCCTGGAACACGACCACTTCACGTGGCCCGTGCGGCCGTCACGCGGTGGTCCCCGGCCTGCTCAGCCGCGCGGCCGGCACCGCCGCCCGCGCTTGACTCCGTGCCCGCTCACAGCTCGACGAGCGCCTGCACCGGGAGGTGGTCGCTCGGGAAGCGGCCGTCGAGGGAGTACGTGTTGATGCCGGCGTGCAGCGTGCGGACCGACGGGGACGACAGGATCCAGTCGATGCGGTCCCCGTCCGGGACCAGCGGCCGGTAGCCGTGGAACGTCGCGTACTGCGGGCCGCGCTCCTCGGCGGTGTCCCAGGTGTCGGCCAGGGCGCCGCCGGCGAGCAGCGCGTCGTAGACGGGGTCGGCGTGGGCCGGGACGTTGAAGTCGCCCGTGACGACGCGGGGGAGCGCCGGGTCCAGGGCCCGCAGCCGCTCGGCGATCAGCTCCGCGCTGCGCTCCCGCGCGTACTGGTGGGCGTGGTCGAGGTGGGTGTTGAGGAGGTAGAGCCCCGTGCCGGTGCGGCGGTCCGTGAAGCGGATCCAGCTCGCCATGCGGACGATGGTGTTTCCCCAGGTGGCCGAGGCGATGAGGGACGGCGTGCCGGACAGCCAGAAGTGGTCGAACTCCTCCGGGGCGAGCCGCAGCGTGTCGTAGAAGACGGCCCCGAACTCGCCGTGGCTGCCGCCGTGCCGGCCCAGCCCGATCCAGGAGTAGCGGGGGCCGAGGTCCTCGGCGATGTCGCGCAACTGCCGGTGCAGGCCCTCCTGCGTCCCCAGCACGTGGGGCCTCTCGTGGCGCAGCAGCCACCGCATCACGGGCCGGCGCTGCGACCACGGATGGGGGTCGTTCTCCGAGGCGTACCGCAGGTTGAACGTCATCACGCGCAGTCCCCACCGGCCGGCGTGCGGAACAGGGGCGGGCATGGTGCCTCCTGGCTTGGAGGGTCCGGAACGTCGCCGAGGATCCTCCCGGTGCGCGGGCGCGCGGGCAAGGAGCGCGGCCGCCCCGGCGTCCGGATCCCGCCGCCCGCTCGCCCCGCGTTCCCTCGCTCCCGCGTTTTTGCATTCCTTCGTTCCCGCGTCCCGTGATGCCGGTCACTGCGGGTTCCGGTGCCCGTGGTGCTTACTGTGACCGACCGTCACCAGCACGAACCTGCCGGAAGGATGCGCCCATGCCGTACGCCGGGACCGCGGACGGGATCCGCATCGCCTATCAGGCCGAGGGGGACGGGACCCCGCTCGTGCTGCTGGCGGGCCAGGCCAACAACCACCACTGGTGGGACGGCGTCCGCGACGACTTCCAGGGCGCCCACCGCACCATCACCCTCGACTACCGCGGCACCGGCGCGAGCGACAAGCCCGACGAGCCCTACAGCACCGAGGGGTTCGCGCGGGACGTGATCGCGGTCCTCGACGCCCTCGGCGTCGGACGCGCCCACGTCTACGGCACCTCCATGGGCGGGCGGGTCGCCCAGCAGCTCGCCGTCCGGCACCCGGAGCGGGTCAGCGCCCTGGTCCTCGGTTGCACGTCGCCGGGGGGCCGGCACGCGGTCGAGCGCAGCGACGACGTCCGCAGGTCCCTGGCCCGGCCCGCGCCCGCCGCGGAGCAGGCGCTGCGGGCCCTGATGTACACCCCGGCCTGGCCCGCCGCCACCGCCGGCCCCTCCCGCGTGCTGGGCGATCCGGCCATGCCGGCGTACGCCCGGCGCCGGCACCTGGCCGCCAGCAACGGGCACGACGCGTGGGACGCCCTGCCCGGCGTCGGCGCGCCCACGCTGGTGGTGCACGGCGGCGACGACCTCCTCAACCCCGCCGCGAACGGGCGCCTCCTCGCGGACCGCATTCCGGGCGCCCGGCTGCACCTGATCCCCGGCGCGCGGCACGCCTACTTCGAGGAGTTCCGGGCGGTGGCGAGCCCGCTGGTGCTGGACTTCCTCGCCGAGTGCGAGCGCGGTGCGTAGCAGGAAAGGAGGTGCGTAGCAGGAAGGGAGGTGCGTAGCGGGAGGGAAGGGGCCCGCGTCAGTCCGGTACCGGGACTGCTTCGATCAGGTGGAAGACGTTCTGCGGGGGCACGGGCGTGAGCGACGACACGCGGAACCCGGCGGCGGCGCACAGGGCGGCGAAGTCGTCCGCCGTGCGTTCCCTGCCGCCCACCGTGACCAGCATGTTGAGGTCGCTGAGGTAGGTCAGGTCCGGCTCCCCCGCGGGCACGGTCGGGGGCAGGACCGGCTCGGCGATCAGGAGCGTGCCGCCGACCGGGACGACCTTCCTGATGTGGCGCAGGATCGTGGTGCACCGCTCGTCGTCCCAGTCGTGGATGACGCTCTTGAGCAGGTAGAGGTCGCCGCCCGGCGGGGCCGACGCGAAGAAGTCGCCCGTCTCCAGGGTCACCCGGCCGGTGAGGCCCTCGCGCGCGAACCGCTCCGGCGCCTGGGCGAGGCCTTCGGCGGTGTCGTAGAGGATGCCGCGCAGCCCGGGGTGCGCGCGGAGGATCCCGGCGAGCAGGGTCCCGTCGCCGCCGCCCACGTCCACGACGGTGCCGAAGCGGCCGAAGTCGTAGTGGCGGGGGAGGACGTCGGCGACGTACCGCGTGGCCTGGCTCATCGCCGCGTTGAACTCGGCGGACAGCTCGGGGCGGTCCTTGAGGTAGCTGAAGAAGTCCGTGCCGTAGGCGGTGTCGAAGGTCGTCCGCCCCGTCCGGATCCCCTCCTCCAGGAGGTCCCAGCCGCCCTGCAGCAAGGGGCGGGTGAACAACCTGGCCAGCGCGAGCATCGTGCCGGGGACGTCCGGGCGCAGCAGGTCGCCCGCCGGGGTCGTCGCGAAGGTGCCCGGCGCGGTCTCGGTGAGCAACTGCAGACCGGCCAGGGCGCGCAGCAGGCGGTGCGTGGCCTGCGGCTGAGTGCCGAGGTCGCGGGCGAGGTCGTCCGCCGTGCGCTCGCCGGCGCCGATCCGCTCGAAGATCCCCATCCGCGCCGCGACGCCGAGCGTCTGCGCGGCCATCTGCCCGAAGGCGAGCCGCGCCACGATGCTGCGCGCCTCCCAGGCCGCGGCGGCCTGCTCCGTGTCGTTGTGGTTGCTGCTGTCCGTCCCGGCCATGGCATGCCCTTCCGTCCTGCCCACCCGTCAACTTAGGTAAGCCTAAGTTGACGGGTGGGCGGGTGGCAACGTCCTGTCTAGTCCCGCGGGCGGCGGCCGAAATGCACCGTCTTCGCGACCAGCAGGAACAGGTCCGGGCGCTGGTCGACCCCCGCGGGATCGGCCGGATCCAGCAGCCGGTCCAGCGTCGCCGTGTCCTCGGCCTCCAGCACCTCGGCGCTGATCCGGCGCTGCCGCTCCAGCATCTGCCGCACGAACTTCCGCGTCTCCTCGTCAAGGGGCGCCGGGCGGTCCACGAGGAAGGTCCTGCTCCGCACCTCGGTCAGGCCGGCGGCGCGCAGCATCCCGGACCAGTCCTCGGTCACCGCCACGGACCCGGGCAGCTCCTCGCGCATCCGGGTGAAGCGGGCCGCCATCGCCGCGTCCAGCCGGCTGTGCAGGTCCGGCCGCCCGAAGCCCGGGTCACGCGGCAGACACCGGGCCGGCAGCCCGCCCTCGACGATCGCCAGCACGCCGCCGGGCGCGAGCAGCCCGGCGAGCCGGTCCAAGGCGCCCTGCTGGTCGCCGACGTGGTGCACGACCTGCCCGGACCACACCAGGTCCGCGGTCCCCAGGCCGGCGAGTCCGCCGGGGAACTCCGCCGCCCGCGTCCCCAGCCGGACGCCGAGCCGCGCGGCCCGCTTCTCCGCCAGGGCCAGCAGCTCCGGCGAGCCGTCGACCGCGACGACCTCGGCCTGCGGGAACACCGACGCGAGCCGGCAGGCCGCGACCCCCGGGCCACTGCCGACGTCCAGGATCCGCCCCGGCGCCGGAACCAGCCGCTCCAGCTCCTCGAAGGCCTGCTGCACGTAGGGGCTGTGGGCCTCGCCCTCAAGCTCCAGCATGTCCGCCAGCGCCGCCCAGTCGAAGTCGTGCGTCTCGTGCGCCATCTCATCCGCTCCCTGAAGTCGTGCCCGTGCCGATGCCTGTGCCCGTGCCGATGCCCGTGCCGGGCTTGCGCTCGTGCATCCGGCGCCGACTGTGCGGCCCGGCCGGCTTCCTTGACAAACCTTGTTGCTGTTTCTGCAATAAAGGGATGGAAGAAGTGCTCGCCGCCGTCGGACCGCGGCTCAAGCGCATCCGTCAGCAGCGCCAGTGCACCCTCGCCGTGCTGTCGGAGGCCACCGGGATCTCCGTCAGCACGCTGTCCCGGCTGGAGTCCGGGCAGCGGAAGCCGAGCCTGGAGCTGCTGCTGCCGATCGCGCACGCCCACCAGGTGCCCCTCGACGAGCTGGTCGGCGCGCCCCCGGTCGGCGACCCGCGGGTGCGCCTGAAGCCGGTCCGGCGCGGCGACTCGACCGTGGTGCCGCTGACCCGGCAGCCGGGCGGGCCGCAGGCCTTCAAGATGGTCATCGGCCCCGCCCGCAGCACGCCTGAGCCGCGCACCCACGAGGGCTACGAGTGGCTGTACGTGCTCAGCGGCCGGCTGCGGATGGTGCTCGCCGACCGCGACCTCGTGCTCCAGGCGGGAGAGGCCGCCGAGTTCGACACCCGGCTGCCGCACTGGTTCGGCTCCACCGGAGACGCCCCGGTGGAGATCATCAGCCTGTTCGGCCCCCAAGGCGAGCGCATGCACGTCCGCGCCAGGCCGGCGGAGCCGGCCGGGCCGGCCGACGGGATCTGACACTCGCTCGGAAATCCTGTTGCCGCAGGCGGACCTCCGTGGCGATGTTGTGGGCTGCCGCACTTGTGCCCATCCCCGGAGAAGACCCGTGCCCGAAGCTCCCCCCGCCGCCCGGCCCGCGCAGCGCACGCGCTACCTCGCCGACATCACCCCCCTGCGCCGCTCCGCGGACTTCCGCCGCCTGTGGGTCGGGAACACCCTGTCCTGGGTGGGCCAGCAGATGACCGCCCTCGCGGTCTCCCTGCAGGTCTACGCGATCACCGGCTCCACGTTCTCCGTGGGCCTGGTCGGCCTGTGCTCCCTCGTCCCGCTGATAGCCGCCGGCCTGTACGGCGGAGCCGTCGCCGACACCGTCGACCGCCGGACCCTGGGCCTGGCCAGCTCCTCCGGCGCCACGCTGCTGTCCGTCGCGCTGGCCGTGGCCGCGCTGCTCGACCTGCGGCAGGTGTGGCTGCTCTACACGGTCGTCGCCCTGCAGTCGGTCTGCTTCGCCATGAACAGCCCGGCCCGCAGCGCGATGATCCCCAAGCTCCTGGCCCCGGAGCAGCTCCCCGCGGCGAACGCCCTGACCTCCCTGACCACCAACCTCGGGCTCATGGGCGGCCCCATGCTCGGCGGCGCCGTCGTCGGCCTCTGGGGCTTCCAGGCCGCCTACCTCATCGACGTGGTCTCGTTCGCCTTCGCCCTGTACGCGATGTGGCGCCTGCCCTCCATGCGCCCCGAGCAGAGCGACGGCCGGCCGGGGCAGGGACGCGCCTCCGTCCGGGGCGGCCTGCGCTTCCTCGTCACCCGCCCCAACCTGCGCATCACCTTCCTCGCCGACCTGGCCGCCATGGTCCTGGCCCAGCCCAGGGCGCTCTTCCCGGCCATAGCCGGGCTCTGGTACGGCGGGGACACCAAGACCGTCGGCCTGCTCGTCGCCGCGCCCGCCGTCGGGGCGGTGCTGGGCGGGCTGTTCTCCGGCTGGCTCGGCCGCATCCACCGGCACGGGCTCGCCGTGCTGCTCTCCGTCGCGGGCTGGGGCGCCGCCGTCACCGTCTTCGGGCTGAGCCGCAACCTCTGGCTGGGCCTGCTCTTCCTCGGGCTCGCCGGCTGCGCCGACAGCATCTCGGCGGTCTTCCGCACCACCATGCTCCAGGCGGCCACCCCCGACGACATGCGGGGCCGGCTCCAGGGCGTCTTCATCGTCGTGGTCGCGGGCGGGCCGCGGCTGGGCGACTTCCTCGCGGGATCCGCCGCGGACCTCGCCTCGCCGTCCTGGGCTGTCGTCGGCGGCGGGCTCGCCTGCCTGGCGGCGATCGCGTTCATCGCCGTCCAGTGGCGCGACTTCGCGCGCTACGACGCGCGCTCGCCGCAGCCGTAGGGGAAGAGCGCGCGCCGCGGCGCCCGGCCGCCCGGGCCGCGGCCGGCGGCGTCCGCCCCGCAGCGCCTACGACCCGTCGTGGCAGGCGCCTCTCCGGGCGTTCCGCTCCTGACCGCCCGTTCCGTCCGCTCCCGCGCCGGCATCAGCCGTGCCCCCGCCCCCGAAGGAGCAGGCTCCCCAGCTCCGTGCGCCGGTGCAGCACCGCTCGTCCCGCGCGCGCCGAGGTGACCAGTCCCGCACCGCGCAGCGCGGCGGCGTGGGCCGAGGCGGTGGCGTTGCTGACGCCGAGCCGCCGGGCCAGGCCGCTCGTGGTGTGCTCCTGCGCGAGCGCGGCCAGCGCCTCGACGCGGGTCCGCCCGAGCACCTCGGCTAGGGCCCCGTCCGTGCCGGCCGTCCCCTCCGGGGAGAGGGGCAGCCCCGGGCCGGCCGCGTAGCTCAGGACGAGGGGCCGGCCGGGCAGGTCGGCGACGAGCGGGTGCCCGGTCCACTGGAACGCCGGCAGGAGCAGCACGCCGCGGCCGCGCAGCGCGAGGTCCCGCTCGCCGGGCGCCGGCAGCTCCCAGACGTCCCCGTGCAGCCGGCCGCCGGGCACGAGCGCGGTGAGGGCCGCGCCGACGCCGTGCTCGGCCACGGCCAGGGCGTGGCGGGTGAACTCCGCCCGGTGCAGGTCCTGCACGAGGGGCCACACCGGCCGCACGGCCGTCTCGAAGGCCGCGTGCTGGGCGCGCCGGAGGACCTGCCAGGCACCGGCGTCGCCCCGGTGCAGGTCGCGGATCCACGGCGGAGGCGGCGCCGGACGGCCGGCGTGCACGCGCTCCAGTTCCGCGCGGACCAGGTCCGGGGGAGCGGCCCGTACGGCGTCCAGGCCGTCTTCCAGCGCGTCGCCGGACCGCTCGCCGAACTCGTCGAGGAAGAGCGGGGCTCCGGCCGCGCCGGCCAGGTCGCCCAGGGGCGCCACGGCGGCCGGCAGGTCGCGGAGCAGCCGCTGCCGCCAGCGGCCGAAGAGCAGGTGGTCGTCGCCGCGGAACAGCATCATGAAGGCCGTGTTGAGCGCCTGCAGCGGCACGGGCCGCGGCGCGAACCGCACGCGCGCGAAGTCGGCGGCCGAGAACCGGATCCGTATCACTGCACTCCCTGCCGGCGCCGCGCCATCGTTTCGGGCAGGGCCTGAACCTTCGACCGGGCTCCCCGCCGGGCACCAGCATGCAGGCCGTGCCCACGGCATTCACCCAAACGGCCGCCGGGTGGCACAAGGACCTACGTCATCGCAGGTAAAGGGGAGCGCCATGCGTCATCATCACATCAGCCGACGGGCCGTCACCACGTCAGCTCTGGCGGCCACCGCGGGGGCGCTGCTCGCGGGCGGCACCGGCGTTCCGGCCGCCGCACGGGACCGGCGGCCCGCGGACGGCATCACCCTGCGGCTGCCGGCGCCGACGGGCCCGTACCGGACGGGAGTCACCACCCTCTACCTCGTCGACCGCTCCCGGCGCGACCCGCTGGAGCCGGGGATCCCCGTCCGCGAGGTGATGGCGTCCGTGTTCTACCCGGCCCGCACCGTACGCGGCTGCCGCCGCGCACCGCAGATGACCGCGGGCGCCGCCGCGGACTTCGGCGCGGACGGCCGCAGGAGCCACCCGGAGCTGCCCGCCTCCGGTGTGAACTGGGCGGCGACCCTGACCCATTCGTACGCGGGCGCCCCCGCTGACGCCGCGCGCCGGCGGCCCGTCCTGCTGTACAGCCCGGGAGGCGGCGACGCGCGCACCATGGGCACCGCCCTCGCGGAGGAACTGGCGAGCCACGGCCGGGTGGTGGTCACCATCGACCACCCCGGCGACGGCTGCGAGGTGGAGTTCCCGGTCGCCATGACCGGCCGGGAGATCATCCGCCCGACAGTGCTGCGCTACGACCCGAGGACGGACCCGGGCCTCTTCCGCACCCTCATCGACACCCGGATCGCGGACATCCGTTTCGTCCTGGACCAGCTGGAGGCCCTGGCCGCCGGGCGGAACCCGGACGCGGCGGGCCGCCCCCTGCCGGAGCACCTCGGCCGGGCGCTGGACCTGCGGAGGGCGGGCGCGTACGGACACTCGGCGGGCGGTACCGCCGTGACGCAGGCGATGTACGACGACCGGCGCATCGGCGCGGCGGCCGATCTGGAGGGCTACCTGGACCGCGCGCCGGAGACGCCCGGCGGGAAGGGCGAGCCGTACCCGGTCGCCCGGTACGGGACGGACCGGCCGCTGCTCCTCCTCGGATCGGACGGATTCCAGGACCGCGAGGGGCTGGAGCGCTCCTGGCCCGCGGTGCTCAGCCACTCGCGGGGCCGCGCCTGCCGCCGGCAGCTCGACCGCGCCGCGCACTGGGTGTTCACCGACTACGCGGCCCTGGTGCCGCAGCTGCAGGCCGCCGGGCTGGTGACGGCCGCCGACCGCGCGAAGATGGTCGGGACGGCGGTGCCGGCGGTGCACCACCACCTGCTCTCGTTCTTCGCCCGGCACCTGCCGGCGCGCTGAGCGGGCACGGCGGCTCACGCCTGATGCGCCGTCAGTGCGTGGACCAGCTCGACGCGGGAGCGGATCCCGAGCGCGGCGAAGACGTTGCGCAGGTGGTGGTCGACGGTCCGGTGACTGACGGCGAGGAGGGCTGCGACCTCACGGTTCGTGCGGCCCTCGGCGACGTGCCGCGCCACCCGCAGCTGCTGCGGGGTGAGCGAGGCCGCGGGGCGGGGCCGGTCGCCCGGTTCGGCCTGCCCGGCGGCGCGCATCTCGTCGCGGGCCCGCTCCGCCCACACCTCGGCCCCGCACGCCTCGAACAGCACCATCGCCCCCCGCAGGTGCGCGCGGGCGTCCCCGGGCCGCCGCAGCCGCCGCAGTGCCATGCCGAACGCCAGCTTCGTACGGGCCTGGGCGAACTCGGAGCCCACGCGCTCCACCAGCGCCAGGGCCCGGCCGAAGCACGCGTCCGCGCAGGCGGGCGCCGCGGTGGCGGCCAGCACGGCCCGGCAGTGCAGGACCGTGGCCCGGGCGCGCTGGTCGCCGGTCGCCTCCGCCCACTCCTCCAGGGTCCGCAGGATCAGCCGCGCCTGTCGGCAGGCCCGCTTCCGCGCCGGGGCCGGGAGCCCGGCGACGGCGAGGGCGACGGCCTCCACGAAGGACGGGACCACCCGCACGCGCCACGCGAAGTGGTGGACCCCGGACTCCCCGAGGACCAGGGGGCGCAGCAGCTCGACGGCCGCCCGCGGCCGCTGCTGCGCGAGGTCCAGCAGGCCCAGGCTCCAGGTGGCCAGCAGGGCGGGGACCATCAGCCCGTGGGCCTGTGCCGTGCCGAGCGCGCGCCGGGCGTGGTCGCGGCAGGCGGCAGCGTCGCCCCGGACCGCCGCGGCCATGGCGAGCGTGCCGCGCAGCTGGGCCGCGGTGTTGTGGCGGCCGGCGGCGACGGCGGCTT
>NZ_PXWG01000170.1 GCF_003011965.1 Streptosporangium nondiastaticum | reverse complement strand
CCCACCAGGCCCACACGCCGCCGCCCCACCAGGGCTTCCCGCCGCCGCCCGGCAGCACCCCGCCCCCGGCGCCGCCCGCCGGGCAGATGCACGCCGCGCCGACCCTGGCCGCGGGGATCGCCCCTCCGGGCTTCTTCAATGACCCGGGCGCCTCGTCCGGCGGCCAGTTCCCGCCGCCGCCCGGCCCGCCCGGCGTCCCCGGCCAGCCGGCCCCGTACGGCCAGCAGCCCGCCCCCTACGGCCAGCCCGGCCATCAGCAGCCCTACGGCCAGCCGCCCCAGGCACCGCACCAGCAGCCCCAGCAGCATGCTCCGTACCCGGGCCAGCCGTACCCCGCGGCCCCGCAGCACGGTCAGCCCTACCCGGGCCAGCCCGCCCCCTACGGCCAGCCGGCCGGCGCCCCGGGCGCGGCAGGCGTCCAGGCGGCCCTGCAGAAGTACCGCGAGGTGCCCACCGGGCAGCGCTGGACGCTGCAGAACCCCAAGCTCGTCCGCGCCGACCTCGGCGTCGACGGCCAGCCCGTGCTCGCCCGCCAGGGCAGCATGGTGCTCTACCAGGGCAAGGTCGAGTTCGGCTACAAGGGCGCCGGCTTCGCCGGCCGCATCGTGGGCAACGCCACCGGCCAGGAGCTGCAGCTGATGCGCTGCACCGGCCGCGGCCAGGTCTTCCTCGCCGAGAACGCCGCCCACGTGCACCCCATCGAGCTCCAGGGCGACGCCATCTGCGTCTCCGCCGAGTCCGTGCTCGCCTTCGACGAGACGCTGCAGCACGAGGTCCGCCGGATCGAGGGCCACGGCATCCCCGGCGGCGCCCTGTTCACCATGCAGTTCCAGGGCCACGGCACCGTCGTCGTCAAGACCCACGGCACGCCCGTCGTCCTGCCGGTCACGCCCACGACCTACGTGGACAGCAACGCGATCGTCGCCTGGTCCGCGGGCGCCCAGGTGATCATCTCCAGTCAGGTGAGGCTGCGCCGCAGCTCCTTCCCGGGCCACAGCGGAGAAGCAGTGAACCTCCAGTTCCGGGGCGCTCCCGGCAACTTCGTCGTCGTCCAGCCCTACGAGGTCTGAGGGAGCCCGCGAAGACCATGAACCAGACACCGATCCAGGGCTATGCCCCCACCCCCGTCACCGCCCGCATGGAGAACCACGGCAGCAGCATGCTGAAGGTCGCCATGCAGACCGGGCAGGACCTCTTCGCCCGCACCGGCTCGATGGTCGCCTACGAGGGCTACGTCCAGTACGACCCGAACCCGCCCGCGGTCCGCCAGATGGCCTCCCAGTGGCTCACCGGCGAGGGCATGCCCCTCATGCGCTGCCACGGCGACGGCCTGCTCTACCTCGCCGACTACGGCGCGGACGTCGTCTGCCTCCAGCTCAACGGCGACTCCCTGTCCGTCAACGGCACCAACGTGCTCGCCTTCGACGCCCACCTCCAGTGGGGCGTCGAGCGCGTCAAGGGCATGGCCAAGTTCGCCGGGCAGGGCCTGTTCAACGTCGGCATCAGCGGCACCGGCTGGGTCGCCCTCACCTCCCGCGGCACCCCGATCGTCGTGGACTGCGGGCGCGGCGACGACGAGACCTACGTCGACCCCGACGCGCTCGTCGCCTGGTCCAGCAACCTCAGGATGAAGGGCAAGCGCAGCTTCAAGGCCTCCTCCCTGATCGGCCGGGGCAGCGGTGAGGCCTACCAACTGGGCTTCTCCGGCGAGGGCTTCGTGGTCGTACAGCCCAGCGAGGACAGCACCGACCGGCTCCGGGCGCGGGGCTGAGGGGGAACGAGGACACCATGCAGAGCCCGCTTTTCGGCTTCACCGAGGCCCAGACGCAGGACCGCTACGCCCTGCAGAACCCGCAGATGCTGCGCGTCTCCCTCACCGGCCACGACGACGTCCTCGCCCGCAAGGGCTCGATGGTCGCCTACCAGGGCCTGATCGAGTTCGACGGCGAGTACCAGACCCGCGGCCAGCAGCACTCCCGCGCCCGCACCGGCGAGGGCCTCGACCTGATGCGCTGCTCGGGCCAGGGCACCGTCTACTTCGCCAACCTGGCCCAGCACGTCCACGTCGTCGACGTGGACCGCGACGGCCTGACCGTGGACGGCGCCTACGTCCTCGCGCTGGACTCCACGCTGCACTGGGAGACCATCGCCGTCGACAGCCAGTACGGGATCTCCGGCACCGGCTCGTACCAGCTCAACATCAGCGGCCAGGGCAAGGTCGCCCTGATGACCTCCGGGCAGCCCCTGATGCTGCAGGTCACCCCCGACCGGTTCGTCAGCGCCGACGCGGACGCCGTGATCGCCTGGTCGACGTCCCTGCGCGTGCAGATGCAGGCTCAGACGTCGTCCTCCGGCGTGTGGCGGCGCCGCGGCAGCACGGGGGAGGGCTGGGAGCTGAACTTCGCCGGCAACGGCTACGCCCTCGTCCAGCCCAGCGAGCTGCTGCCGCCCCAGGGCGCGGAGATCGGCCAGGGGCTCATGGCCCAGTACGGCCTCGGCCAGCAGGGCGCGCACGGGCAGAACCAGGGCAACATCTGGTCCAACTGAGCCCCGGCAGCACGCCGCAGGGCACACGTAAGGGGCGGTCACCATGGGCGACCGCCCCTTACGCAGCACATCAGATGGCTGTTACAGGCGCTCCAGCGTGCGCCGCAGCAGCTCCACCACCGAGCCGTCGGCGACGTCGCCCACCTCGGCGTACGGGAACCAGCGCAGGTCCAGCGACTCGTCGCTGATGACCGCCGTCGCGCCCTCGGGCACCAGCGCCGCGTACTGCACGTCCAGGTGCCAGTTGCAGGGCGACGGGATCGGGTGCCGGTCCAGCCGCACGGGGCCGCCCGGCAGCAGCGTCAGGCCGGCGATCCCGGACTCCTCCGTGGCCTCCCGCAGCGCGGCGGCCTCGACCGTCGCGTCACCGGGCTCGCAGTGGCCGCCCATCTGCAGCCACATCCGCAGCTTGCGGTGGAGCGTGAGCAGCACCCGCCCGCGCGAGGGGTCGATCACCAGGGCGCTCGCCGTGACGTGCCCGGCCTCACAGGGCTTCCACATGCCGTCCGGGTGGGCCGCCAGGTGGTCCAGGTAGAGCCCGCGCAGCTCCTCCTGGCCCGCGTACTCCTTCAGCACGCGGACCGCGTCGTCGTGCAGGCTCACTTCTTGTCGTCACCCTCGCCCTCGGGCTCGTCCTTGCGCTCCTGCCCGCCCTTGGCGGCCTCGCCGAGCATCTTGTCGATCTCGGAGAAGTCCAGGTGCTCGCGGTGGACGAAGCCGTCCGGGTCGTCCAGGTCGGCCGCGGTCGGCAGCATGTCGGGGTGCTCCCAGAGGGCGTCACGGCCCTCCGGGCCGCGCGCGTCCGCCAGCGAGGCCCACAGCCGGGAGGCGTCCCGCAGCCGGCGCGGCCGCAGTTCCAGGCCGATCAGCGTGGCGAACGTCTGCTCCGCCGGGCCGCCGGAGGCGCGCCGCCTGCGCAGCGTCTCGCGCAGGGCGCCGGCCGACGGCAGGTGCGGCGCGGCGGCCGCGTGCACGACGGCGTCCACCCAGCCCTCGACGAGCGCCAGGGCGGTCTCCAGCCGGGCCAGGGCCGCCTTCTGCTCCGGCGAGTCCTCCGGCTGGAACATGCCCTGCTGGAGGGCCTCCTGCAGCTGCTCGGGGTGGGTGGGGTCGAGCTGGCCGACCACGTCCTCCAGCTTGGCCGTGTCGACCTTGATGCCGCGGGCGTAGCCCTCGACGGCACCGAAGAGGTGCGAGCGCAGCCACGGCACGTGCGCGAAGAGCCGCTGGTGGGCCGCCTCGCGCAGGGCCAGGTAGAGCCGGACCTCGTCCAGCGGGACGCCCAGGCCCTCGCCCAGCGCCGCGATGTTCACCGGGAGCAGCGCGGCCTTGCCCGCGGGGCCCAGGGGCAGGCCGATGTCGGTGGAACCGACGACCTCGCCCGCCAGCACGCCCACGGCCTGGCCGATCTGCGTGCCGAACATGGCGCCGCCCATGGAGCGCATCATGCCGAGCAGCGGGCCCGCCATGGCCTGCATCTCCTCGGGCAGCACGCCGCCCATCGCCGCGCCCACGCGCTCGGCGACCGGGTCCACGAGCTCCTTCCACACCGGGAGGGTCGCCTCGACCCACTCGGCGCGGCTCCAGGCGACCGCCGTGCCCGAGCCCGACGGCAGCGACGTCGCGCCGTCGAGCCACAGGTCGGCCAGGCGCACGGCCTCCTCGACCGCGGCCCGCTCGCCGGACGTGACGCTCGCGTCCTTGGTGCCGTCGGCGGTGCCCTGCGCGACGGTCTTGCGGGCGATGTCCTTGGCCATGTCCCAGTTCACCGGGCCGCCCTCGTAGGAGAGCATCTGCCCGAGCTGCTGGAAGGCCGCCCCGAGATCACCGGGGTTCATCGACCCGAACATCGCGGCGAAGGGGTTGTCCCCGGCGCCCGGCCCGCCGAACCCGAACGGATTCGCAGGCCCCTGGCCGCCCTGGCCCTCGCCCTTCTTCTTGCCGTCGCCGCCGTTCTCGGGCTCCTCCGGCGGAAGACTGAATCCGAATGGGGTGTCACTCACGGGTTTCCTCGGCTCGTAGGGCCGCCGGCACACGACCGGCGGCGAATGCCCGACATCACCACCAGCCTAGACACCTCACCGGTATCCGGGCTTGGTGCTTCGCCGACCCGGGGCCTGCGGCAGGATGGACGTCACCTGGTCCGTACGCGTCATCTCTCGTACGTACTGAAGACAACCGCTGGAGACGCCCGGTGAGTTCCCCCGACCCAGAAGTTCGCGCAGCGCGAAACGGTTCCGCGCGAGACAGTACGAGCCCGCACGGCGGCCGACGGCCCGTCGTCGCGGTCACCGGTGCCGCGCGCGGCGTCGGCGCCCTGCTCACACAGCGGCTCGCCGTGTCCGAGCACATCAAGCAGGTCGTGGCGATCGACGAGCGCCGCGGCGACGTGACCGAGGCGCAGTGGCACGTGCTCGACGTCCGCGACCCGGCGATCGCCGAGAAGCTGCGCGGCGCCGACGTCGTGGTGCACCTCGCGCTCGACCTCGACCTGGAGACCGACCCCGCCGCCCGCACCGCCTACAACGTGCGCGGCACCCAGACCGTCCTGACCGCCGCCGCGGCCGCCGGGGTGCACCGCGTCGTGCTGTGCACCTCCGCGATGGTCTACGGGGCCCTGCCCGACAACGACGTGCCGCTCGCCGAGGACGCCGAGCTGCGCGCCACCGCCGAGGCCACCGGCGTCGGCGACCTGCTGGAGATCGAGCGGCTCGCCCGCCGGGCGCCGCGCGCCCACCCCGGTCTGAACGTCACCGTCCTGCGGCCCGCGGTCCTGGTCGGCGGGACCGACACCGCCCTCACCCGCTACTTCGAGTCGCCCCGCCTCCTCGTCGTCGCCGGATCCCGGCCGACCTGGCAGTTCTGCCACGTGGAGGACCTGGTCAGCGCCCTGGAGTTCGCCGCCCTGGAGAAGGCCGAGGGCGAGCTCGCGGTCGGCTGCGACGGCTGGCTGGAGCAGGAGGAGGTCGAGGAGCTCTCCGGCATCCGCCGCATGGAGCTGCCCTCCGCCGTCGCCCTCGGGGCCGCCTCCCGGCTGCACCGCCTCGGCCTGACGCCGTCGCCCGCCGGCGACCTCGAGTACACGATGCACCCGTGGGTGGTCAGCGGGAGCCGGCTGCACGAGGCGGGCTGGCGCCCGCGCTGGACGAATGAGGAGGTCCTCGCCGAGCTGCTGGAGGAGGTCTCCGGCCGGCACACGGTCGCGGGCCGCCGCCTCGGCCGCAAGGACGCCACCGCCGCGGGCGCCGCGGGGGCGACCGTGGCACTGCTGGGCACCGCCGCGCTCGTCCGCCGGGCCCGCAAGGCGCGCCGCCGGCTCTAGCGGCCTTCCGGGCCCTCCGGGGGCCCCGGGCCCGCACGGGCCCCGCGCAGGCCCGTAGGACCGTCCAGGAGCCGTCTCGTACGTCCGTTTGAAAGGCCGGTGCTCGCCCGGGCCCTCCGTACGGCACGATGGGGGCCATGGCCCGTACGTACGATCACCCCGGCGAGCTCGCCGCGGCGGACCCGGTCCGCCTGCTGGCGGTGCGCGACACCCCCCTGTCCGTGGACGAGGTCTTCTCGGCCGTGGGCGACGACGCCGCAGGAGGCACCGCCCTCTTCGTGGGCACGGTGCGCGACCACGACGGGGGCGCGGGCGTCCGGGCGCTCGGCTACTCCGCGCACCCCACCGCGGAGGCGGAGCTGCGCCGCGTCGCGGAGAAGGTCGCGGCGGACTTCCCGGTGCGGGCGCTGGCGGCGGTGCACCGCGTGGGCGATCTGGAGATCGGCGACCTGGCCGTCGTGGTGGCCGTCTCGTGCCCGCACCGCGCGGAGGCGTTCGAGGCCTGCCGGCGGCTCATCGACGACCTCAAGCGCGAGGTCCCGATCTGGAAGCACCAGGTGTTCCAGGACGGGACGGAGGAATGGGTCGGGGTATAGATCCCCGCAAACCGGTCCGGCAGGGGAATGGCCTGAAGGATCACCTCCGGTTGCGTAACCGGCCCCCTGACGTGAGCGTTGAGTGTGCGAAAGACTAATCTGCTCATCGGTCTTTTCAGTGGCGGTGTCCGGGGGTCGGGAGGTCGGTATGTCGGCACTCGTGTGGTTGCTGATTCCGGTTGCCGCGGCTGTCGTTGCTCTGCTCTGGGGCACCTGGGCCGCCCGTAACCGCAAGGCCGGGGACATCTCCGAGCTCGCCGGCTACGCACGGTTCCGCGAGGCGATGGAGCGCTCGGATTCCGGTACCGGAGTCTCCTGACGCGCCCCCCGGCTCGCGCCGGAGCGCGGGCCCGGAGGCAGGAGCCCCCGGCGGCCTTCCCGCCCGCTCCCCGGACGGACCGCCCCGCGGGTGGACTGTCAGACCCGTCCCGTACTGTCGTTCCATGCCCCGCCGCACCGCGACGATGCTCGCCTCCCTCTTGATGCTGATCGCGCTCCTCTGCGCGGGCGTGCTGATTCCCGTGCCCTACGCCGAGATGTCGCCCGGGCCCACGGTCAACACGCTCGGTGAGCACGGCGGGGAGCCGGTCCTGCAGATCTCCGGCCACAAGACGTATCCGACGACCGGCAACCTCAACATGACGACGGTCCGCGTCACCGGCTCCCAGTACCGGATGAACCTGGTGGAGGCGGTCTACGGCTGGATCGCGCACGACAACCTGGTCGTCCCGCACGCAACGCTCTACCCGGACGACAAGACGCCCGACGAGCTCAACCAGGAGACGGCGGAGGAATTCAGCCAGTCGCAGGAGAGCGCCAAGGTGGCGGCGCTCAAGCAGCTGGACATCCCGGTCGGCACGCGCACGGTGGTGGCGTCGGTCGTCAAGAACAGCCCGGCCGAGGGGCAGCTGCACGCCGGCGACGTGATCAAGGCCGTCGACGGCACGGAGATCAAGCAGCCCGGCGACGTCGCCAAGCTGGTCACCAAGCACCAGCCCGGCCAGAAGGTCACCTTCCGGATCGTTCCGGCCAAGGAGGCCGCGGCGGCCGAGAAGGAGAAGCGGCAGCCCGCCGGCGAGCAGGACGTCGCCCTCACCACGGCCAAGGCGCCCGACGACAAGCGGGCCGTGGTCGGCATCCAGGCCGGGACGGACCACACCTTCCCGTTCACGATCAACATCAAGCTGGCCGACGTCGGCGGGCCGAGCGCCGGGCTGATGTTCGCCCTCGGGATAGTCGACAAGCTCACGCCCGGGGACCTCACCGGCGGCAAGTTCATCGCCGGCACCGGGACCATAGACGACAACGGCAAGGTCGGCCCGATCGGCGGCGTCGAGATGAAGACGGTGGGCGCGCGCAACAAGGGCGCCCAGTACTTCCTGACGCCGAAGGACAACTGCGCGGCCGCGGCGAAGGACAAGCCGGCCGGGCTCACGCTGGTCAAGGTCGACACCATCGGCGACGCGATCGGGGCGCTGGAGAAGATCCGCGCGGGGGACCCGGCGAAGCTGCCCCTCTGCACGCGCTGACAGCCTCGAAGGCCGAAGGCCGAAGGTCGAACGCCGAAGGCCGGACAGGCTGAGAACCAGCCTGTCCGGCCTTCGGGACTCCCGGGGAGCCCGGGGAGCCCGGGGGAGCGGAATCACCCGGACCGCGCGCGACTAGTCCTCGAACGTCGCCGCCAGCGCCTCCGCCAGGCCCGGCACCAGGTCCGGGCCGGTGAGGACCTCGGTCGGCGAGTCCTTCTCGCGCAGCCGCACCGCGGTCTCCCGCGCGCCGTCCCGCAGCACGGCGACCGTCATCCGGACCTCCTGCCGCTCCGGGTGGGCGGCGACCCACTTGGCGAGCTGCTTCTCGCTCATGCCGTTGGGCACGGTGCCCTCGGCGGACGGCGGCAGCATCAGCCGCTCCACGGTCAGGGCGCAGCCCGTCACCGCGTCGGGCCACGCGATGGTGCCGAGGAACTTGTCCAGGGGGGTGCCCGCCGGGATCTCGTCCTGCTCGATCGGGGTCAGGGAGCCGGCCTGGGTGCTCTCGTCGAGCCCGAGCTGGTCGGCGAGGCCGGGCTCCTGGGCGCGCAGCTTGCCCGTGTCGACCAGGGCGAACAGCCGGGCGGGCTGGTCCCAGCCGAGGCCGGAGGCGTACTGGTCGATCTCGAGAACGGCGCGGGTCAGCGGGCTGGCCGCCATGGGGACGTCGCCGCCCGGGCCGCCGGGGCCGGACGGAAGGGAGGGGTCGGGGGTGCTGGAAGTGCTGGACATGAGCAATATCGTGCCCTGAGAGGGACCGAAAACGGGAACTGAGTAAAGCCTCGGTAAGTTGCCACCTTGGGCCCTAGTATCGCTGGGCCCTGATCGACAGCTCCACTCACAGCGAACTTCGAGGTGCGCACCTTGGCTTTCCAGATGCCGGACCGCGGCGGAGGCCCGACAGGGCCACGGATCAGAGTCGGCCGGCCGTCCCGGCGGATCCGGACCCTGCTCACCACGCTGGGCGTGCTGGCCGCACTGGCCATGCTCTTCGTGATGTTCGCCGGGTTCTGGACGGACTGGCTCTGGTACCGCTCGGTGGACTACTCCTCGGTCTTCACCACCACCCTCGGCACCAAGATCGGCCTGTTCGCGGTCTTCGGCCTGCTGATGGCGCTGGCGGTGGGGACCAACATCTGGCTGGCGCACCGGCTGCGGCCGCCGCTGGCCGCGATGTCGATGGAGCAGCAGAGCCTCGACCGCTACCGGATGAGCATCGCGCCCTACAAGAAGTGGGCGCTGCTCGCGGTCACCGCGCTCGTGGGCCTGGTCGCGGGCGCCTCGGCGGCCGGCCAGTGGCGCACGTGGCTGCAGTGGGTCAACGGCGTCTCCTTCCACCAGAAGGACCCGCAGTTCCACAAGGACATCTCGTTCTACACCTTCGACCTGCCCTGGTACCGCTTCCTGCTGAGCTTCGGCTTCGCCGCCGCGGTGCTGTCGCTGATCGCCGCGGCCCTGGTGCACTACCTCTACGGCGGCCTGCGGCTGACCAGCCCGGGCCACCGGGCGACGGCCGCGGCCACGGGGCACCTTTCGGTGCTGCTCGGCATCTTCGTGGGCCTGAAGGCCGTGGCGTACTGGCTGGACCGCTACGGCCTGGCGGTGAAGTCCAGCGGCCTGAAGTCCACCGACGGCTGGACGGGGCTGCGCTACGTCGACGCCAACGCGTACCTGCCGGCCAAGACGATCCTCTTCATCATCGCGCTGATCTGCGCGGTGCTGTTCTTCGCCACGCTGTGGCGGCGCACCTGGCAGCTGCCGGTGATCGGCTTCGGGCTGATGGTGCTGTCGGCGGTGCTGATCGGCGGGCTCTACCCGGCGATCGTGCAGAAGTTCCAGGTCCAGCCGAACGAGCAGGCCAAGGAAGCGCCGTACATCAAGAAGAACATCACGGCGACGCGCGAGGCGTACGGCATCGACAAGGCCGACATCCAGGACTACCCCGGCCGCAACAACGTCGAGGACAAGGACCGGGAGAAGCTGCGGGCCGAGGCCAACACCACGGCCAGTCTGCGGCTGCTCGACCCGAACATCGTCTCGCCGACCTTCCAGCAGAAGCAGCAGGTCAAGGGTTACTACCAATTCCCGTCCACGCTCGACGTCGACCGTTACAAGAAGGACGGCAAGGAGCAGGACACGGTCATCGGTCTGCGCGAGCTGAACATCCGGGGCATTCCCGAGCGCAACTGGATCAACGACCACTTCAAGTACACCCACGGGTACGGCGCCATCACCGCCAAGGGAACGGCCGTCACGAGCGAGGGCGAGCCCGACTTCACCGAGAACAGCCTGCCGACGACGGGTGACCTCGGAAAGTACGAGCAGCGTGTGTACTTCGGCGAGAAGACCACCCAGTACTCGATCGTGGGCGGCCCCCAGCAGGAGCTGGACTACTCCAGCGACAAGGGCGAGAAGAGCTACACCTACCAGGGCAAGAGCGGTGTCAGCCTCTCGAACCCGGTGAACCGTGCCGCGTACGCCGTGGCCTTCGGCGAGCCGCAGATCCTCTATTCCGGCGCGATCGGCGACGGTTCGCGGATCCTCTACAACCGCACGCCCAAGGAGCGCGTCGAGGCGGTCGCCCCGTGGCTGACCATCGACGGCGACGCCTATCCGGCGGTGGTCGACGGCCGCATCCAGTGGATCGTGGACGCCTACACGACCTCCAACGGCTACCCGTACGCCTCGCGGACGACCCTCGGTGACACCACCGCGGACTCGCTCACGACCGGACAGCGCGCGGTCGTGGCCCAGCAGAACCAGGTCAACTACATCCGCAATTCCGTCAAGGCGACCGTGGACGCCTACGACGGCACGGTGAAGCTGTACCAGTGGGACACCAAGGACCCGGTCCTCAAGACCTGGATGAAGGCGTTCCCCGGCACGGTGAAGGCGAAGAGCGACATCGCCCCGGCCCTGATGGACCACCTGCGCTACCCGCAGGACCTCTTCAAGGTCCAGCGCGAACTCCTGACCCGCTACCACGTGACCAACCCGGGCACGTTCTACACGGGCAGCGAGCGCTGGGAGGTCCCGGACGACCCGACCACCAAGAAGGGCAATGCGGTCCCGCCCTACTACCTGAGCATGAAGATGCCTCGCCAGGAGAAGCAGGCGTTCTCCCTGACGACGACGCTGACCCCGAAGTCGAGGGAGAACCTCGGGGCCTTCATGGCGGTCGACGCGGATGCCACGAGCCCCGACTACGGCAGGATCAGAATCCTGAAAATGCCGTCGGACAACCCCGTCTCGGGCCCCCAGCAGGTGCAGAGCAACTTCAACAGCGACACGAAGATCGCCGAGAAGATCAACGTCCTGAAGAGGATGGGCGGCGATTCCGAGGTCGAGTACGGCAATCTGCTGACCGTGCCCCTGGGTGACGGGTTGTTGTACGTGGAACCGGTCTATGTGCGGGGCGCCGGCACGAATTACCCCCTGCTGCGCAAGGTGCTCGTGACCTACGGCAAGAACACGGCCTTCGAGGACACCCTGGAGCAGGCCCTGGACGCGGTGTTCGGCAAGAAGGCGGATTCCGGCACCACACCGCCGGAGAAGCCGTCCACACCCACCCAGGACCCCACCGTCAAGCAGGCCCTGAAGGACGCCCAGGACGCCTTCGCGGCGAGCCAGAAGGCCCTGGAGGGCAAGAACTGGGCGGAGTACGGCAAGGCCCAGGACGCCCTGAAGGAGGCCCTGGACCGGGCCGCCAAGGCCGAGGCCAAGGCTGCCGAGAAGGCGGGCGGCAAGCCAGGAAGTTGATCAAGCTCCCCCCGCGCCGTGGTACGGTTGTTCCACAACAGCGCGGGGTGGAGCAGCTCGGTAGCTCGCTGGGCTCATAACCCAGAGGTCGCAGGTTCAAATCCTGTCCCCGCTACTTCATGACAAGGCCCGGAGTCCGGCTACGGACTCCGGGCCTTGTCGTTCCCGGACCCCGCCGGCCACCCCGGCCGTGCGGTGTCCGGGTGACGCGGACTGTGCGGGTTGTGTGCGGGGCTTCTGTGGAGAGTTTGGAGCCCCGTCGTGTCGGGAAGTCGGGAAGTCGACAAAACGCTGAAGTGACCTCACTGGCTGCGGTATACCAGGTGTACGCGGGTTGCGGGTGGTGCGACGATGGGGCTTATGGGGGACAGGACGACGCTGTGGGAGACAGGCCGGCTTGTAGAGGCTCCCGGTGACGGGAGCGAACAGGAAATGCCGGGCGTGCCGGGAGTGCGCCCCGGCACGGCGGACTCCGCCGACGCCGGCGACGCCGCCGACCTCGAGCTGGAGACCGCCCGCCGCCGTGCCGCGGAGGGCGGCGACCCCGCCGCTCTGAGCATGCTCGGTGCCCTGCTGCTGCGCCGTGGAGACCTCGACGGGGCGGAGCGCCACCTGCGGGCCGCCACGGCCGAGGGCGACCGCTCCGCCGCCAACAACCTGGGCGTCCTGCTGCACCAGCGGGGCTACGCCGACGAGGCCGCGGGGTGGTGGCGCATCGCCGCCGTCGCCGGGTCCCCGGCCGCCGCGCACGCCCTCGGCCGCTACCACCGCGAGCGCGGCGACGAGCCCGCCGCCGAGTACTGGCTGCGCCAATCGGCTGAATCCGGGCACGCCCTCGGCGCCTACGCCCTCGCCGACCTCCTGGAGCACCGCAGCGACGTCGGAGCCGAGCGCTGGTTCCGGGCCGCGGCCGAGCGGGGCCACCGCGAGGCCGCCTACCGCCTCGCCCGCATCCTGGACGGCCGCGCGCCGCGCTCCCGCGCCGAGAGCCTCGGCCCCGGCGGCGTCGAGACCTCCGTCCGCGAGCTGCGCGCCGCCGCCGCGGGCGG
>NZ_PXWG01000016.1 GCF_003011965.1 Streptosporangium nondiastaticum | reverse complement strand
GGCCCGGGGCCGGGGCCGGGGCCGGGGTGCCGGCCGGGCCGGGTATGCCGGAGCCGGGCGTCGTGGCGGAGACAGGGGCGGCGCCGGACACCGGTCCGGAGGCCGGCCCACCGGTGCCGCCCGGCGGAGTGCCGAAATCCGGTCCCGGCATGCCGGAGCCGGGCGCCCCGAAGCCCGTACCGGGCGCGCCGAAGCCGCCCTGGGCCGGACCGGCGACGGCCGCGTGCGGGGCATCGCCCGCCCGGGCACCGGTTCCGGAGGACGTCGCTCCGGAGTCGGGCCCGGCCGGGAAGGCCGCAGCAGCCGGGCCGTCCGCCGCGGGACCGCCGCGGCCCCCGCCCGTCCCCTGACCGGGAAGCACCGACAGACCCTGCTGGGTCGACAGCTGCCAGGCCGTCGTGAAGTGGCGGACCAGCAGGTCCGTCACCGCTGCCGGCTGCTCGACCGGGGTGAGGTGGGACGCGCCGGGGACGACGGCCAGCTTCGCGTCGTGGATGCCCGCGACGAGGACGCGCGCGTCCGCGGGCGGCGTGGTCGTGTCCTCGGCGCCGACGATGACCAGCGTCGGGACGCTGATCCGGGCCAGCTCGGCACGGACGTCGAACGCGGCGAGCGCGTCGCACGCGGCGACGTACGCGTACGTGTCGGTGGTGCCGACCATCTGGACGGCCCAGTCCACGATGGCCGGCTGGGCGCCGGAGAAGTTCGCGGTGAACCACCGCTCGGGCGCGGAGCGGGCGACGGGGTCGAGGCCCTCGCGGCGGACGGTCTCACCGCGCTGCCGCCAGGAGTCGGGCGTGCCGTAGCGGGGGGAGGCGGCGACGAGGGCGAGGGAGGCGAGCCGGTGCGGGTGGCGGAGGGCGAGGTCGATGCCGACGGCGGCGCTGAGGGAGCAGCCGGCGTAGCCGAAGCGGTCGACGCCGAGCGAGTCGAGGGTGGCGACGAGCCGGTCGCCGAGGTCGTCGACGGAGGCGGCGGGCGCGGCGGGGGCGCCGCCGTGTCCGGGCAGGTCGAAGCGGACCACCCGCCAGTGCCGGGTCAGCTCGGGGATCTGGCGGTCCCACATGTGCCAGGTGGTCCCGAGGGCGGGTCCGACGACGAGGACGGGGCCGTCCTCGGGGCCGTCGGTCCGGTACTGGAGGGGCTGCGGCTGCGGGTTCTGCTTCTCGCTCACGCGCGCCACGCTATCCGACTGCGTGGCACACCCATCAGGGCGTGGTCGTGGACACCACAAAGACCCGGGGGTACTTCGGGTCGTCGAGGTTGGCGGTGATCTCCAGGTTGGGCTTGGGCTTGTCCTGCCGGACGGTGGTGCCCGCCCAGTGGTGGCCCTCGCCCAGGTCCCAGCCGACCTCGGCGGCCTCGTCCTCGTCGATGGTGACCTCGCCGGCCTCCAGCTCGGCGGGGCCGGAGCCGACGTCGGAGAGCCACTTGTCGAACTTCTCGCGCGTGGTGGTGAACTGCAGGAAGAGCGAGCTCGCCTTCCACGCGTTGGTCTCGTAGGAGGCGACGTCCTCCGCGTAGGGCGGGACGGTCACCTCGTAGAGGCGGCGCTGGAGCCGGGTGGGCCAGCCCTCCTCCAGGCCGGAGGCGGCGGCCTGCTCCTTCTTGGACTCGCTGCCGCCGCGGCTCTGCATCGCGGAGATGTAGAGGTAGCCGGCGGGGATGGCGATCAGCAGGAAGACGATGACGGCCTTGAGGCAGCGGCGGCGGAAGCCGTCGCCCGTCGCCGGGGGGCCGGGCGGCAGTGCCGTGCGCTCGGCGGGGTGCTCCGTGGTGGTCATCAAGCGCGGCCCGCCCTCGCGTAGCGCTCGTAGCGCTCGACGCGGCGCCGGTTGGCGCGGCGGAAGCGGCGGGCGACGAGCCGGGCCAGGTCCGCGGCGCCGACCATGCCGGCCTCGGGGCCGAGCTGGGCCTTGACGATGCGGGCCTCGGGGCGGTAGCCGCGGCCGGTGAGGTGGCGGCGGAAGGCGTCCCGGGCGGGGGCGATCAGCAGGTCGTCGGCGGCGCTGACGCCGCCGCCGATGACGAAGCAGGAGGGGTCGAGGGCCGCGGCGAGGTTGGCGATGCCGACGCCGAGCCACTGGCCGATGTCCTGCAGCAGTTCGACGCACATGGCGTCGCCGGAGCGGGCCAGCTCGGTGATGAGGGGGCCGGTGATCTCGTGGATGTTGCCGCCGACGCGGTCGATGATCCCGTACGCGACGGGGGACTCGGCGGCGGCCAGCTCGCGGGCCTCGCGCACGAGGGCGTTGCCGGAGCTGTACTGCTCCCAGCAGCCGCGGTTGCCGCAGGGGCAGCGGTGGCCGCCGGGCACGACCTGCATGTGGCCGAACTCGCCGGCGACGCCGAACTTGCCGCGCTTGACCTGGCCGTCCTCCAGGATCGCGCCGCCGATGCCCGTGCCGAGGGTGATCATCACGAGGTGGTCCTCGCCGCGGCCGGCGCCGAAGCGCCACTCCGCCCAGGCGGCGGTGTTGGCGTCGTTGTCGACCATGACGGGGACGGCGAGGCGGCCGGCGAGGCGGTCGCGCAGCGGCTCGTTGCGCCAGGACAGGTGCGGGGCGAACAGGACGCGGTTGCGGTCGGCGTCGACCCAGCCGGCCGCGCCGATGCCCACGGCGTGCACGTCGTGCCGGTCGGAGAGATCGAGGACGAGCTCGACGATGGTGTCCTCGACGACCTTGGGGCTCTTGGACTTGTCCGGGGTCTCCGTGCGGAGCTTCTCCAGGATGTTGCCGTCGGCGTCCACGACGCCCGCCATGACCTTGGTGCCGCCGATGTCGATGCCGACGGTCGGGACCCGCGGGGCGGTCAGGTGCGAGCGGCGCTCGCGCGTGCCGACGGTGCGCAGCACGGTGGCTCTGGCGGCGCCCCGGTGGAGCTCGCGGTACATGCTCATGACGCCACCGCCACGGCGTGGAGCTGGGCGGATGTACGGTCGCTCCGGCTGCGTGCTCGCAAGAGTCGTCGTCCCTGCGGTGGTCTCGGGAGGCGTCCGCCTCGTGGATACGGTCGTGGCCGATTGTGCCTCAAGGAAGCGTTCCGTACCGCATCGCCGGCGGCGGGCCCAGCCCTGGCGGGCCCGCCTGTTGAGATCTCCGTCACTCCCCGCCGGAGCCGACGTGCTTGCCGCCGATCACGTCCGGTACGGGCGCCCGCTCCAGCTCGTGGCTGAGCTGGTCGAGCTCGCTGCCGCCCGCCATCTGGCGGGTGAGCTCGTCCAGGGCGATCTCCGACTTGGCGTGGCTGCCGGCCATCGCGCCGCGCTTCAGCAGGACGAAGCGGTCACCGACCAGATACGCGTGGTGCGGATTGTGGGTGATCAACACCACGCCCAGGCCGGCGTCGCGCGCGGCCGCCACGTACTTCAGGACGACGCCGGACTGCTTGACGCCGAGCGCCGCGGTCGGCTCGTCCAGGACGAGCACCTTCGCGCCGAAGTGGACGGCCCGGGCGATGGCGACGCACTGCCGCTCGCCGCCGGAGAGCGTGCCGATGGGCTGGTCGACGTCGCGCAGGTCGATGCCCATGCGCAGCAGCTCGCTGCGCGTGGTCTCGCGCATCCGCTCGACGTCGAGGCGCTTGAAGGGGCCGGCGCCCTTCGTCGGCTCGGAGCCGAGGAAGAAGTTCCGCCAGACCGGCATCAGGGGCACGACCGCGAGGTCCTGGTAGACCGTGGCGATGCCGCGGTCGAGGGCCTCGCGGGGGGAGGCCAGCTTCGTCTCCTCGCCCTCGATCTCGAAGGTGCCGGCATCGTGCTGGTGCAGCCCGGCGATGATCTTGATGAGGGTGGACTTGCCGGCGCCGTTGTCGCCCAGGACGCAGGTGATCTCGCCCGCGTGGACCTCGAGGGAGACCCCTTCGAGGGCGCGGATGTTCCCGTAGAACTTGCTGACGTCGGTCAGCCGGACCAGGGCGGCCGCCTCCTGGCCGGCTTCCTGCCCGGCCTTAGCACTCGCACTCACTTGCTGGCCTCCGCACGCTTACGGACCCAGGCGTTGAGCAGCGTCGCGAGCAGCAGCATCGCGCCCAGGAAGAACTTGAACCAGTCCGGGTTCCACTGCGCGTAGACGATGCCCTTGCTGGCCATGCCGAAGATGAACGCGCCGACCGCGGAGCCGATGGCCGACCCGTAGCCGCCGGTCATCAGGCAGCCGCCGATGACGGCCGCGATGATGTAGAGGAGCTCGTTGCCGACGCCCTCGCCGGACTGCACCACGTCGTACGACATCAGCAGGTGCTGGCCCGAGATCCAGGCGCAGAACGCCACGGCCATATAGAGGCCGATCTTGGTGCGCCGGACGGGGACGCCGACGGCGCGGGCCGCGTCCGCGCCGCCGCCGACCGCGAAGATCCAGTTGCCCACGCGGGTGCGGAGCAGGACCCAGGTGGCCAGGGCCACGAGGCCGAGCCACCACAGGATGGTGACCTGGACGTCGACGCCGCCGATGGTGAAGTGGGAGGCGAAGACCGCCCGGGCCGACTCGAAGCCCTCCATGTCACCGATCGTCTTGGTGGAGACGGTGCCGCTGATGAGCTTGGTGAAGCCGAGGTTGAGCCCGGTGAGCATCAGGAACGTGGCGAGCGTGATGATGAAGCTGGGGAGCTTGGTCCGGGTGAAGACGAAGCCGTTGAAGAAGCCGACCGCCAGGGTGGCCAGGAGCGACACCCCCACGCCCACCCAGACGTTCGCCGTCATCTGGTAGCTGAACATCGACGAGACCAGCGCCGAGGTGGTGACCATGACGCCGGCCGACAGGTCGAACTCGCCGCCGATCATCAGCAGCGCCACCGGCACCGCCATGATGCCGATCGTGGAGGACGCGTAGAGCACCGTGGACAGGCTGGAGGCCTGCAGGAAGCTGTCGGCGACGAACGAGAAGAAGACGAAGACGGCGGCCGCGCCGACGACCGCGCCCAGCTCGGGGCGGCCGAGGAGGCGGCGCAGGTACGAGCGGTGCACCAGCCGTTCGTCGGGGGCGTCCTGGACGGGGGCCGTTGCGGGGGCGCTCATCGGGTGCCCCGCTTGGTGTACTCGGCGAGCGTCTTGGCGTCGTCCTTGGTGACGATCTGCGGGCCGGTCAGGACCGGGCGGCCGCCGCCGAGCATGTCGCGGTTGTAGCGGTAGAGCCACAGCAGGTCGACGGCCTCGTAGCCCTGGAGGTACGGGTCCTGGTCGACGGCGAAGCCGAGCTTGCCGGCCTGCAGGGCCTCGGCGACCTTGGCGTTGAGGTCGAAGGTGTCGACCTCGGCCTTGCTGCCGGCCTGCTCGGCGGCCTTGACCGCGGTGGGCGCGAAGGGGGCGCCGAGGGTCACGACGGCGTCGATGTCCTTGTCGGACTGCAGCTTCGCCTCGATCGAGGACTGCACGTTGGGCATGTTGGTGCCCTCGACGTAGAGGTTCTGCACCTCGCCCTTGAAGGACTTCTTCACGCCGTCGCAGCGCTGCTCGTGGCCGACGTTGCCCTGCTCGTGCAGGACGCAGACCGCCTTCTTCTTCCCGCGCTCGTTGAGCTGCTCGCCGACGGCCTCGCCGGCGATGACCTCGTCCTGGCCGATGTGGGTGAGGGCGCCGAACTCCTTGGACTTGTCGGAGCCCGAGTTCACGGTGATCACCGGGATGCCGGCCTTGCGCGCCTTCTCGACCACGTCCTTCATGGCGTCGGGCTTGGCGAGCGTGACGATCAGGCCGTCGACCTTCTGGTCGATCATGGCCTGGACGTTCTGCGCCTGCTTGTTGCCCTCGACGTCATGGGCGTAGAGGAATTTGATGTTGTCCTTCGCGGCCGCCTGCTTGGCACCGCTCTGGACGATGTCCCAGAAGGTGTCGCCATCGCCCGAGTGGGTGACCATCGCGAAGGTCCAGCGCGGCGTGTCGACCGCGGCGCGCCCCTGGGCGGCCTTGGCGGCCCGCTCCTCCGCGCGCTTGCCGCCGGTAGCGCTGCATCCCGCCAAGGTGGCGCCGAGCACCGCTGCCAGCACGGCGCTCACCGCACGTACGCCTGTCCGAACCCTTGCCACGAGGAGTTGCCCTTCTCACTGTCTGTCACGGTGCGGCCGGGTCCGTTCCACGGGCCCGGCCGCCCAAGTATCCGTCACCATCCGTCACCGCCGACCGCGGGGGCTTCGGGGGTCCCGCCGAGGGCTGCTGCATGTGGGTGGAGTTCTAGTGGCGGGCGCCCCACCCCGTCAAGGCTTTGTCCGAACATTCTGACGGCCTGACGTACGAGCGCCCCTACGCCTTTCCCGCGGGCGGACCGGTTCCCTACGGGCGGACCAGCAGCTGGAACTCGAAGGAGTAACGCGACGCCCGGTAGACGTGCGAGCCGAACTCGACGGCGCGCCCCGTGTCGTCGTACGTCGTCCGCTCCATCGTCAGCAGCGGCGCGCCCTCGGGCTCGGCCAGCCGCGCGCCCTCCTCGGGGGTGGCGGCGCGGGCGCCGACCGTCTGGCGGGCGCTGTGCAGCGTGATGCCCGCGGCGCGGATGAGCCGGTAGAGGCCGGTCTCCTCAAGACGTGCCGGGTCGGCGTCGATGAGGCCCACGGGGAGGTGGTTGCGCAGGTGGGCCATGGGCTCGCCGTGCGCGAGGCGCAGGCGCTCGACGAACAGCACCTCGCTGCCCTCGGGCACGCCGAGGGCAGCGGCGACCCGGGCCGTGGCGGGCTCGGTCGCGTGGTGCAGCACCCGGGTGGCGGGGTGCTGGCCGGCCGCTTCGAGGTCGTCGTAGAGGCTGCTGAGCTCCAGCGGGCGCCTGACCTGGCTGTGCAGCACCTGGGTACCGACGCCGCGGCGGCGGACGAGCAGGCCCTTGTCCACCAGCGACTGGATGGCCTGCCGGACGGTGGGCCGGGACAGGCCGAGCCGCGCGGCGAGGTCGATCTCGTTGCCGAGCAGGCTGCCGGGGGCGAGCCTGCCCTGTTCGATCGCCGCCTCCAGCTGCTGGGACAACTGGTAGTAGAGGGGGACGGGACTGCTGCGGTCCAGGCTGAACTGGAGGGCTGGATGGTTCGCCACGCAGGGAGCCTAGCCCCGGGACCGGATGACGGGAAGTTCGTAGGTCAGGTTGTCCGGACATATAACGGTGCGTATCCGCCATTACCGATACGAGTGACCGCACCGTCAACCCCGTGGCCCCGGCATGCGTCTGTGCAATACAGATGACAGGACCGACATCCCAACATATCCACTGATTTACATATCCACTGATTTCACCCATGCCTTCGTACGGGCGGGTGAGGGGAGATGGGCGGCGCCGTGGAAGAGCTGGCTCTGGGGGTGGCGCTCGGCTTCAGCGCGGGGATCAGCCCGGGCCCGCTGCTCGCGCTGGTGCTGTCCGGGACCCTGCGCGGGGGGCTCGGCGTCGGGCTGCGGGTGGCGGCCGTCCCGCTGCTCACCGACCTGCCCGTGATCGTGCTGTCCGTGACCGTGCTCGCCGTGCTGCCCGAGCGGGCGATCGCGGCGGGCGGCGTGCTGGGCGGGCTCTTCCTCGTCTGGCTGGCCCTCACGACGCTGCGCGAGGCCCGGACGGCCGAGGTGCCCGAGGCGGGCGGCGGCGCGGAGGCCCGGCTCCGGGCCCGGCGGACGCTGTGGCAGGGCGCGCTGGTCAACCTGCTCAGCCCGCACCCTTGGATGTTCTGGCTCACGACGGGGGCACCCCTGCTCGTGGCCGCCTGGCGCGACAGCCCGCCCGGCGCGGGCGGCTTCCTCCTCGGCTTCTACGGGCTGCTGGTCGGCAGTAAGGCCGCGCTCGCGGTCGTGGTCTCCCGGGCCCGGCACCGGATCAGCACCCGCGGCTACCGGATGCTGCTCGGCGGCGCCGGCGTACTGCTGCTGGCGGCCTCCGCCCTCCTCCTCGCGGAGTTCGGCTCGGCGCTGATGGCGTAGCCGTTCTGGTCACGACGACTGTCCGGTAACGCCACAATCAAGGTATTTTGCGTTTTTCCCTCAACCTCACTCACGGCCCCTGCGGTTCTTCCGGTCATCAGACACCGTGACCGGGGGGACCACCCATGAACCACGGAAAGGCACCGGCGGACCTCGACCGCATCCGGCTGTACGACCAGCAGGAGGCCGCCGCCCATGAGCTGCTCCGGCCCGTCGCCGACTGGATATCCGGGCACGTCGCCCGGCCCCACCCCGACCTCGGCCGCCGCGGCGCGGTCTGCCCGTTCGTCCCGCTCGCGCAGCGGCTCGGGCTGGTCCGCTTCGCCCTCGCCGAGCCGCCCGTGCGTGACGAGGAGGAGCTCGTGGCCGCCGTCGCCGCGCTCAAGGCGCACTGGCTGGCCATGGAGCCGCTCAGCGGCCAGCACACCATCGACAAGACCATCGTCCTCGCCCTGCCCGGGATCGCCGCGGCGAGCGTCGTCCGCGTCCACGACCGCCTCAAGCCGGAGTTCGTGGCCGACGGGCTGATGCTCGGGGAGTTCTACCCCGGGCACCCGGGGCCGGGGCTGCACAACCCCGGCTTCCGCCCGCTGCACAGCGACGTCCCGCTGCTCGTCGCCCGCAGCATGGTCGGCAACGACCTGCCGTTCCTCGCCGAGCGGCGCTACCCGCCCGCCCGGCGCGCGGGCTTCGTCGAGTCCTTCCTGCGGCACCAGACGGGCGCGAGCACCGTCACCAGGGAGCGGGCCCGCGCCGAGCTCGAACACGCCCGCGACGAGCTGGGGCACCCGTCACCGGAGTGAGCCGCCCGGAAGGTGCGGGGCCCGCGGACCCCGGCAGCCGGACCGGAGCCTGCCGGCGGTCTTCCGGCACCGGGGGCGGTCTCCCGGCACCGGGCGAGAGCCGGTCCGGCTCAGAAGCGGACCGGCTCAGAAGCGGACCGGCAGCCGGTGCGGGCCCCGGATGAGGAGGCCGTCGCGCCAGGTGAGGGCGTCCGGGTGGACGTCCAGGGCGAGCTCCGGGCAGCGCTCCAGCAGGGAGCTGATGGCGATCCGGGCCTCCAGCCTGGCCAGCGGCGCGCCGAGGCAGTAATGGATGCCGTGGCCGAAGGCCACGTGACCGCGGGCGTCGCGCCGGATGTCGAACCGCCCGGCGTCCGGGAAGCGGGCCGGATCGCGGTCGGCGTCGGCCAGCACGGGCAGCACGAGCTCGCCCCCGCCGGGTATGAGCGTGCCGCCGATCTCGACGGGCTCGGTGGTGAAGCGGTACGTGGGGGTCTCCAGCGGCCCGTCGTAGCGCAGCATCTCCTCGACGGCGTTGTCCAGCAGGCCGGGGTCGGCGCGCAGGGCGGCCAGCTGGTCGGGGTGCTGCAGGAGGGCGAGGACGCCGTTCGAGATCAGGTTCACGGTCGTCTCGTGGCCGGCGACGAGGAGCAGCCACGCCGTGCCCAGGAGCTCCTCGGGCGAGAGCCGGTCGCCGTCCTCGTCCGCGGTGCTGATCAGGGCGCTCATCAGATCGTCGCCCGGCTCCTGCCGCTTGGCGGCGATGAGCGCGCTCAGGTAGGCGGTGACCTCGCGGGACACGACCACCTTCTCCTCGGCCGGCCCCGCGCCCAGGCTGGTGTTCGACCAGTGGCGGAAGGCCGCGCGGTCGAGGGACGGCACGCCGAGCAGGTCGCAGATGACGCTCATGGGCAGCGGGAAGGACAGGGCCTCCACCAGGTCGGCGCGGCGGCCGGGCGCGGCCAGCATGGCGTCGAGCAGCTCGTCCGTCATCCGCCGCATCCGGGGCGCCATCTCCTCGACGCGCCGCGGCGTGAACTCCTTGGCGACGAGCTTGCGCAGGCGGGTGTGGTCCGGTGCGTCCAGGACCAGCATGTTCGGCCCGGCGGAGGCCCGGATCAGGCTGATGTCGGAGGAGGACTTGGCCCAGTCCTTCGTCAGCCGGGGGTCGTTGAGCGCGGCGCGCACCTCGTCGTAGCCGACGACGAGCCAGGCTTCGGCGCCCTCCGGCATGCGCACCCGGTGCACGGGGCCTCTCGCGCGCAGCCCGGCGTAGACGCGGTGCGGGTGGCGGGTGAACTCCTCCCCCATTGCCATGAGATCGACGACTGCCCCTGCGCCGGCCACTGCCATGACGTTCCCCCTCGCTCCGGAACGATCATCATCGTTGACGGAGAGTGATCGACTCAAGGGCGATTTTCAGACAGCAGTTCGGGTCGGACGGGCGGCAGTTCGGGTTGGCCGTGCCCGTCGTCGGTCAGGGCCAGGAACGGAGCGCGGCGACCCTGGTCCCGGCGTCGGCCGGGCCCCCGCTGCCGCCGGCGACGTGGCGGTAGGAGCAGTCGCCGCCGAGCGAGACCGCGACCATGCTGTGCAGCCGCACGCCGGGCCGCCGCGGCGCCTCGAAGGCGCGGGCGGTCGCGAGGCCGGTCGCGGACATGAAGTGGCAGTAGCTGCCCAGGCCCCAGGCCTCGTGCCGGGTCACGGACGGGGCGACCCGGTAGGCGGGCGGGCCGTCGCCGCCGCGCTCGCTCCAGGCGGCGCGGCCGGGCGGGTCGTAGGGCAGCTCGTTCTGGAAGAAGTACGTGCGGCCGCCGTCGCCGTTCCAGCGGACCTGGTCCCGTTGGTAGTGCTCCACGAACAGCCCGTACATGGTGACGTCCCGGCCGTCGACGACGAGCCCTTCGGCCGCGGGGTTGACGGCCCATCCGACGCCGCTGCCGTGGTCGGCGCGCCACAGCCACAGGTCGTCGCCGATGACGTCCGAGCTGTGCACCACGAGGCTCCTGGCGGCCCGTGCGGGGCCGGCGCCGCCCACGCGGAAGAAGACGTCGTGCAGCGAGACGGGGTCGGCGGCGTGGCGCCGGCGGGCGCCGGGCGGGCCGATCTCCATCAGCGCGGGCGAGGCCGCCGGGCCCGCGTCGGCCAGCAGGCCCGCGATGCGCACGCCGTCGACGTCGGCGACGGTCAGGGCGGCGGTGCCGCGGTCGGGGACGAGCGTCGCGAGCCCCAGGCCGAGGACGACGGTGCCGGGTCGGGTGACGCGCAGCGGCCGGTCCAGGTGGTGCACCCCGGGCGTGATCAGCAGGTCCTTGCCGGCCGCGAGCGCCTCGTTGACGCGGGCGGCGGCGGTGCCGGGCCGGACGACGTAGAAGCGGCCGAGCGGGCGGGAGCTGCCGGGCGGCACGGCCCCGCCGGACCACGTGGTGCCCTCCGCGGCCCTGCGGAGGGCGGGGACGAAGACGCGGTAGGCGCCCGACCGGTCGACGTACAGGAAGGGCTTCTCGCGCACGACGGGGGTGCGGTCGACACTGGTGCGGGGCGGGTCGGGGAAGGTCGTCGGCGGGGCGTTGCGGACCCCGGCGAACACCATGTTCCAGGTGGCGCCCGACCAGCCCCCGCGGAGCTCGCTGTTCCGGGTGAGCCACTGCTGCTGGGTTCCGGAGAGCACCTTCCCGTCGATCAGCGAGTCGGCGGTGAAGCCGCCGCTGGACCAGCCGCCGTCGTCCAGGCGGAGGTCGCCGCGCAGGTGCACGCGGCGGTACGGGGCGGCCTGCGAGACGGCCCAGCGGTCGGCGCCGGAGGCGGGGGTCACGGAGAGGTTCTCGGCCGCGCGCCAGAAGTTCTGCGTCGCGTTGCCCCGCAGCCAGTCGGCCTCGGCGTGCACCGCGCCCTTGATGGTGACGTCGTCGGGGCGCAGGCCCAGGCCCGCGACCTGGGTGTAGAAGCCGACGTTGACGTCCGCGTCGTAGGTGCCCGGTTTGAACAGCAGCGCCTCGCGGCCGGGGCCGAACTGGGCGCTCTCCTGGCGCCGGAAGACCTCGTCGAGCGTGCGCTGGATCCGCTGCCGGGGCATCGACGGGTCGAAGACGTGGACCCCCGGTCCGAGGTCGGGGGCGCCGGGTGCGGCAGGGGCGGCGAGCGGTGCGGGCGGTCGCCCCGGGGCGCAGCCGAGGGCGAGGCAGACGGTGGCCGCGGCGGCGAGGGCGGCGGTGCCGAGACGGGCTCGGCACCCCGCGGGCCGGGTTTCCGGCGAGGGCCGGTTTCTGGACAAGGGCCGGTCTCCTCACGCGTCGGTCGGCTGCCCGGTGACCGGATCAACTCGTTTCCGAGCGTGAGGAGACGCTTTGCGGACGGATTCCGCCCGGATGGAGCTTGGGTGACGACTGATCAGCAGGTGAAGTCGATCAGGTTGAACGTCGCGTAGTGGTCGCCGGTGTAGTAGTCCTCGTGGTCCTGCTGACCGGCGACGATGCGGCGGGCGCCGCGGTCGGGCGAGCCGGGGGTGACGACCGTGTACTCGTGGTAGTAGCCCGCGGACTGCTTGGGCAGGACGCCCTCGCGGTTGGAGAAGACGGTGCCGTCCTTCGGGTACGGGAAGGGGCCGCCCTCTTCGATCAGGCGCAGGGTGTCGTCGGCCTGGGAGGGCAGACCGGACTTGCAGACGCTGCCGGCGGCCTTCTTCACGACGGCCGGGGCGTGGGCGGTGGTGGCGGCGGGCGCCGCCTGGGGGGTGAGGGGCGCGGCGACGGCCGTGCCGCCGGCGAACAGGGCCGAGGCCAGCGCGGCGAGGACGGCCGTACGGGCAAAACGGGAGGTGCGATGGGGGGTTGACTTCATGACGCCCAGCATGACGCGCGTAGCGCATGTCATGTCAATGACAACCCTGAGTGTTTTCCTCGTGTTAACCGGAGGCGCCGTCCGGCCTGGCGGAATCTTTGCCTCAACGGGCCTCTTTGCCTCATAGGCAAAACTTTTGCCTTCAGGGCAGGAACGGTCCTATACCGGAAGCATGACACCGCTGCCCGACGAGCCCGCGGCCGACCTGCCCACGGTGGCCCCCCGCCTGCGTGACCTGCGCACGCGCAGCGGGCTGACCCTGGAGGCCGCCGCCGCCCGCGTCGGCCTGTCCCCCGCCCACCTGTCCCGGCTGGAGACCGGCCGGCGGACGCCGTCGCTGCCGATGCTGCTGGCCCTGGCCCGCACCTACGGAACGACGGTATCCGACCTGCTGGGCGAGGCGGCGCCGGAGCGTGACCCCATCGTGCGCGCGAGCCACATGGAGCCGCAGCTCGCCGGGGGCTGGACGTACTGGCGGGCCGGCGGCTCGGGCCGCGCCATGCAGGCCCTGCGGCTGCACGTGCCGCCGGAGGCGGGCGGCCAGGCCGAGCTGGTCCGCGTCCACCCGGGCGAGGAGTGGCTGTACGTCACGGGCGGGCGGCTGCGCCTCACGCTGGGCGGGAGCACGCACCTCCTGGAGCCCGGCGACGCCGCCCACTTCGACTCGCTCACCCCGCACCGCATCGCCGCCGCGTCGCGCGGCGGGGCCGACCTGCTGTTCATGCACACGCTGCTGCAGAGCGGCGCGACCGAGCTGTGCCTCGGCGGCGCCGCACCCACCCGGAGGGGAATGCCGTGAACGACGCCCTGCACCACCCCGTGAACGACGCGCCCGCACGCGCCGCCAAGCCCATGGACGAGGAGGACCGGGCCCCGATGGGGATGACCGTCCGCGTCGTCATCTACCTCGTGGCCGTCCACTTCTTCGCGGCCTTCCTGTTCCTCCTCTTCTTCCTCGCCGGAGGCTGACTCCCGCCGGGGCCGGCTCCCGTTGGGGGCCGGCCCACGCTGGAGGCCACCCCTCCGTCCCGCCATGTGCCGATTCCTGCGGAATCCGGGCGTTCTCCGACGCTACGATCGCGGTGGGTGTCGGCACAGGGGCCCGTCCCGGGCCGGGAAGGCGGAGCCATGACCCGTACGGCCCAGGAAGTGCTGGCGGACGCGGTGCGGGGCCTCGCGCCCGCCGAGGGCGCCAACCGGCTCGTCCCGCGGATCGCCGCCGGCGAGGCCCCGCGGGAGGTGTTCGCCGCGTTCGCGCTGGAGCAGCACCAGGTCATCACGAGCGACCGCCGCAGCTTCGCGCACCTCGCCGGGCGCGCGGCGGGCGATCCGGCCGCGGCCCGGTTCTTCGAGTCCCTCACCCAGGGGGAGGACCTGGCCCTGCCCCTGCTGGAGCCGCTGGCGCTCGCGTGCGGGCTGGACGAGGAGGCCCTCCGCGCCCACGAGCCGCGCCCGGCCTGCCAGGCCTACCCGTCGTACGTGGCCCGGCTCGCGCTCAACGCCGAGCCCGTGGACGTCACGGTCGCCCTGGCCGCCAACTTCGCGGCATGGGGCGGCTACTGCGCCACGGTCGGCGCGGCCCTGCGCGAGCACTACGGCTTCGACAACCCCGCCTGCGGCTTCTTCGACTTCTTCGCCGGGCCCGCGCCCGAGGTGGAGGAGCGGTCCGTCGAAGCCGTGGAGGCCGGCCTGGCGAACGGGCGGCTGTCCGAATCACTGGCCCACCGCTACGGACGGCTGCTCCAGGCCTACGAGTTGATGTTCTGGGACGGCCTCGCTGTACGGTAAAACCATGCCTCCCGCCGCACAGCCCGCAGCCGTCGTCTACCGCCCCGCGCTCCCCGGTGAGCACGCCGCGGCCGAGGCGATCGACAACTCCTTCACGACGGCGACCGTCCTCGAAGTGACCTCGTCGGACGAGGGGTTCCGGCTCCGGGAGACGGCCGTGGACCCGCCCCTGCGCAAGGTGTTCCCGGAGGACGAAGAAGAGGGAGTCGAGGAAGGCGACGAGGACGCCCTCGTCATCGTGGCCCGCGCCGGGGACGAGCTGTGCGGCGCCATCAGCCTCACCCGCTCGGAGTGGAACCGCCGGCTGGTGATCGCCGACCTCCGGGTGGCGCCCGGGCATCGCGGCCGCGGCATCGGACCCGCCCTCATGGAGCGCGCCCTGGCCCACGGCCGGGAGCTCGGCGCCCGCACGGCCTGGCTGGAGGTCACGAACGTCAACGCACCGGCCGTACGGGTCTACCGCCGCATGGGGTTCGCGCTGTGCGGCCTGGACACGTCCCTCTACCGGGGGACGGCGTCCGAGGGCGAGACCGCCCTGTTCATGAGCCGTCCGCTTTCATGAGCCGTACGCTCTGAGGCTTCACGCCTCCCTGAGGCTTCACGCCTCCAGGCTCCGCGCCCCGGCCTCCGTCAGCGAGCCGTGCACGTGCAGCCGGGCCACGCCACCGTCCGGGTGGATGTCGACGCGCACGTGCGTCGCCACCGGGGCGCCCTCCAGGGGGAACCGGTGCACGGTGTCGGGCTGGAGGCGGGTGCGGGGCAGGACCACCGTCCAGCCCGTTTCGGGACCGGCCGGGTCGGCGCCCGTGGCGGCGTCCAGGACGGAGACCTCGGCCCAGCCCGCGGCGTTGCCCTTGTAGCAGCCGGTGTCGATCTCCAGGGCGCGCAGGACGGCCTGGCCGGTGAGGCGGTAGCGGACCCAGTCGTGCCCGTCGTCGCGGCGGCGGCGCGTCTCCCAGCCCTCGTCCATCTTCTGCGACCGCCCCGGCAGGACGCTGTTGAGCGGGGACGAGTAGAAGCGGTCCGAGGCGTCCTCGGGGCGGCCGCCGTTCTCCAGCGCCGCGAGGTCGAAGGTGCCGACGGCGGCGAGCCAGGCCGGGTCGGGGCGCACCTCGCCGTGCACCCTCAGCCGGGCGATGCCCCCGTCGGGGTACTGGCACAGCCTCAGATGGGTGAAGCGCTCCTCCGCGTGCACGGCGAAGCCGTTGGCGGCGTGGCCGCCGACGGGGGTGCGCGGCACGAGGACCGTCCACTTCACCCCGTCGGCGAGCAGTTCCCCGGGCGAGGGCGTGCCCGGCAGGCAGGCGGCCTCGACGGACACGGACTGCGGGTGGTTGCCGCGGAAGTGGGCGGTGTCGACCACGACGCCGCGGATCACTCCCGGGGCGCCGAGGCGGATGAGCGCCCAGTCGTGATCGCCGTCGGACGGATGCGGGTGAGCGGCGTCCGCACCGCGCCGACGGCGCGTCTCCCAGCCGTCCATGACCTTGCCCTTGTGGCCGAACAGGTGGGGGTCGAAGTGCGCGGGGGCAGGAGTGAGGAGATTCTCGCGGTCGGCGAAGAACTCGTCGTTGGCGGCGACGACGCTGCCGCCGAGGCGGCGGTCGGCGAGGTCGGGGAGATCGGCGAAGGGGAGGTTTGCGGAGCGGTAGTCGGCATACGGATCGCCGCCCGCGTACGGTGCGGCGCCGCCCGTGAAGGACGGCACGGGGGTTATGCCGCCGGGGCTGTCGTTCAGGGTGCTGGTCATGCGCTGCGCTGCCTTTCGAGGAGGAGGCCGGCGGGCGGTTCGGTGAGGGCGCCGTCGTGGGCGATCCTGCGGCCGCGCAGCCAGGTGGACCGTACGACGCCGCGGAAGGTGCGGCCGGCGTAGGCGGTGACGTGGTTGCGGTGGTGGAGGGCGGCCGGGTCGACGGTGAAGGCCGCCTCGGGGTCGAGGACGGTGAAGTCGGCGTCGCGGCCGGGCTCGACGGCGCCCTTGCGGCGCAGGCCCGCGAGGGCGGCGGGGCCGGTGGACATCCACCGGGCGACGTCGGCGAGGGTGTGCCCGCGGCGGCGGGCCGCGGTCCAGACCGCCGGGAGGCCGAGCTGGAGGGACGAGATGCCGCCCCAGGCGGCGCCGAAGTCGGGGACCTTGAGGTCGGTGGTGCAGGGCGAGTGGTCGGAGACGACGCAGTCGAGGGTCCCGTCGGCCAGGGCCGCCCACAGGGCGTCCTGGTTGGCGGCCTCCCGGATGGGCGGGCAGCACTTGAACTCGGTGGCCCCGTCCGGGACTTCCTCGGCGGTCAGCGTCAGGAAGTGCGGGCAGGTCTCCGCGGTGACGGGCACGCCGTCCGCCTTCGCCGCGGCGATCGCGGGGAGGGCGTCCGAGGAGGACAGGTGCAGGATGTGCACGCGGGTGCCCAGGCGCCGCGACACGGAGACGAGCCGGTCCACGGCCTCGTTCTCGGCGGCGCGGGGGCGGGAGGCGAGGAAGTCGGCGTAGCGGGGGCCGCCGCGCTGCGGGGCGCGCTCCAGGCGGGCGGGGTCCTCGGCGTGCACGATCAGCAGGCCGTCCAGCTCCGCGATGCGGGCCGCGGCCGCCTCCAGGTCGCCCGGGGCGAGGGCGGGGAACTCGTCGACGCCCGACGGCGACAGGAACGCCTTGAAGCCGAAGACGCCCGCGTCGTGCAGGGGGCGCAGGTCCGCCGTGTTCGAGGGCAGGGCGCCGCCCCAGAAGCCGACGTCGACGTGGGCCGCGGGGCGGGCCACGCCCTGCTTCACCCGCAGGTGGGCGACGGTGGTGGTGGGCGGGATGCTGTTGAGCGGCATGTCGAGGAGCGTGGTGACGCCGCCGGCCGCGGCGGCGCGCGTCGCCGTGCGGAAGCCTTCCCAGGCGGTGCGGCCCGGGTCGTTCACGTGCACGTGGGTGTCCACGAGGCCGGGGAGCAGGGCGTCGTCGCCCAAGTCCGTCACGGCCGCGCCGGGCGGCGGGGCCTCCTCGTACGGGCGGACGGCCGTGATCGTGCCGCCCGTGACGGTGACGGCGGCGGGGCGGATGCCCTCGGGGGTGACGACGCGTGCCGAACGCAGGACCAGCGTTCCCGTGGACATGCCGGACACGCCCCCTCCCGGAAATTCAACGTTCTGTTGAACAGCGTGGGGGCAGTCTTCTGTCGCTCCCCTCACCCGTCAAGACCTCCGGCGGCGGAGCGGCGCGGTGGGAGCCCGGTAGGCTGCTCCCACCCCGTACCCGAAAGGACCCGCCGTGCCCCCGTCCGCCGAGCCCCGCACCCCCTCCCCCAGTGGAGGCGTCCAGTCCCTGGAGCGCGCCTTCGACCTGCTGGAGCGGATGGCCGACGCGGGCGGCGAGGTCGGGCTGAGCGAGCTCGCCACGAGCAGCGGGCTGCCGCTGCCGACGATCCACCGGCTCATGCGCACGCTCGTCGCCTGCGGGTACGTCCGCCAGCAGCCCAACCGGCGGTACGCGCTCGGGCCGCGGCTGATCCGCCTCGGCGAGAGCGCGTCCCGGCTGCTGGGCACGTGGGCCCGCCCGCACCTGGCGCGGCTGGTCGAGGAGACCGGCGAGACGGCGAACATGGCGCTGCTCGACGGCGACGAGGTCGTCTACGTCGCCCAGGTGCCCTCGCGGCACTCCGTGCGGATGTTCACCGAGGTGGGGCGGCGGGTGCTGCCGCACACCACCGGCGTGGGCAAGGCGCTGCTGGCGCAGAGCCCCGACGACGAGGTGCGCTCCATCCTCGCCCGTACGGGGATGCCCGCCGCGACCGAGAAGACCATCACCACGCCCGAGGGCTTCCTGGAGGCGCTGGGGCGCGTGCGCGAGCACGGCTACGCGGTGGACGACAACGAGCAGGAGATCGGGGTGCGGTGCCTGGCGGTGCCGGTGCCGGACTCGCCCACCGTGGCGGCCATCTCCATCTCCGGCCCCGCGGGCCGGGTCACGGACGCGGCCACGGAGCGGATCGTCCCCCTCCTGAAGGAGGTCGCCGCGGCCCTCTCGGCGGACCTCGCCGGCGCGGCGGCCGGCTCCGCCTGAGGCTTCGGGCCCGGTCCGGGGTTCTTCTCGGTTCCGGCACCGCACTCCTCCTCCGCCAGCGGCACCGCCCGGGCGGCGATACAGCGCCGCGCATGTGCCCGCGTGCGCCGCGCCGCCTTCTTCCGCCGCCACGGCGCGCCACCACCGCGGCGCAGCCCGGCGGTGCCGGGACCACCGCAGTACGGCACCGCCGAAACGGCCGACAGTGGCTGATCACCGCCGCGGCGGAAGGGATATGCCGGCCCGGCCGGCCCGGCACGTCCCCGCGCAGCGGTTCCGACCGGACGGCGGTACGGCGCTGCGCCCCGCCTCCGCCGCGGCGGAGGGAACGGCCTGGCATCGCGCCGTGCCGCTACTCGCCCTCCCTCGGTGGCGGGACGGAGTCGTCCGCCGGGGGTGCGAAGTTGTCCACCGCCTGGTGGACGGCCGTCAGGGACGGGGACAGGGCGCTCACCGATCCCACGGCGCCGGCGACCAGCAGCAAGGACCGTCGCAGGCGCGAGAGCTCGGGGTCGCCCGCGCGGGCCATCGCGTCGAGCGCCGCGAGCTCCTCCTCGGCCGCGTCGCGGTCGGGTAAGGGCGCGGGGTGGCCCGCGAGCGCCCGGCGCAGGCGGGAGACCGCTTCCCGCAGCTCGCTCACCCTCGGATCCTCGGCCACGCGGCCCGCCCGCTGCTCGTCCACCACTACGGCGCCTTCCGCCACGACACTCCCCCTCCCACGCGCTCGCGCGGATCAGTTAACGCCACTATCCGTACAGAGCGCCATACGCTCAGCGAAATGAGGTCCGGGCGTCGCACGCACGGGTGATGGGCCACCGCCCGCTCCACCGTCGTCAGCGATGCGATATGCAGGGGCCATGACACCTACCACGGACAGCGCGCCGGACATGCCGGTTCCGCACCCGCCCGTCGCGGGCCTGCTGCTCGCCGCGGGCGGCGGAAGGCGCCTGGGCGGGCGCCCCAAGGCCCTGCTCGGCTTCCGCGGCCGCCCGCTCGTGGAGCACGCGGCGCGGGCCCTGTCCGAGGGCGGCTGCGCGCCGGTGTGCGTGGTGCTGGGCGCGGCCGCCGCGGAGGTGCGCGTACACGCCGATCTCGCCCACTGCACCTTGGTGGACAACCCCCGCTGGCCGGACGGCATGGGTTCGTCCCTGCGCGCGGGCCTCGCGGCGCTCGAGGCGACGGACGCCGGGGCGGTCGTCGTCTCGCTCGTCGACCAGCCGGGCGTCGGCGCCGCCGCGGTGTCCCGCCTGCTGGCGGCCCACCGCGCGGGCGCCGGGCTGGCCGCGGCCTCGTACGGGGGTGAGCGCGGCCACCCGGTGCTGTTCGCGCGCGAGCACTGGGAGGGCGTGGCCCGGGCGGCCGCGGGCGACCGCGGCGCCCGCGCGTATCTCCGGGCGCACGCCTCCGCCGTCACGCTCGTGGAGTGTGCGGACGTCGCCGATCCACGGGACGTCGACGTCCCGGAGGATCTCGGACTGCTGAGCGGGTCGCCGGGCCGGCCGGACTGACACTGCGGGCCGCCCACCCCATTGAACTTCCGCGATAAGGAAACTACTCTCCGAAAAAGACCATCGTCACGGCACCCCGTGCCGTCGCCCCGAGGGAGTGACGCCCATGTCCGCACCCGCTCCGTCCTCGCCGGCCACCGTCACCGCCCGGCCGCTGGAGCGGCAGGAGGAGGTCCTCACACGGCCCGCGCTCGCGTTCGTCGCCGAGCTGCACCGCCGGTTCACTCCCCGCCGCGACGAGCTCCTCGCCCGCCGGGCCGGGCGCAGGGCCGAGATCGCCCGAACGGGCCGGCTGGACTTCCTGCCGGAGACGGCCGCCGTCCGCGAGGACCCCTCCTGGCGCGTCGCACCGGCCCCGCCCGCCCTGGAGGACCGCCGGGTGGAGATCACCGGGCCGACGGACCGCAAGATGACCGTCAACGCCCTCAACTCCGGCGCCCGCGTCTGGCTCGCGGACTTCGAGGACGCCTCCGCGCCCACCTGGGAGAACGTCGTCCTGGGCCAGCTGAACCTGATCGACGCGTTCGAGCGGCGCATCGACTTCACCGACGCCCGGGGCAAGCGCTACGCCCTGCGGCCCGCCGAGGAGCTCGCGACCGTCGTCGTCCGCCCCCGCGGCTGGCACCTGGACGAACGCCACGTGACCGTGGACGGCCGTGCCGTGCCCGGCGCGCTGGTCGACTTCGGCCTGTACTTCTTCCACAACGCCCACCGGCTGATCGCCCTCGGCAAGGGCCCGTACTTCTACCTCCCCAAGACCGAGTCGCACCTGGAGGCCCGCCTCTGGAACGACGTCTTCGTCTTCGCGCAGGAGTACGCGGGCCTGCCGCGGGGCACCGTCCGCGCCACCGTGCTGATCGAGACGATCACCGCCGCGTACGAGATGGAGGAGATCCTCCACGAGCTCCGCGAGCACGCCTCGGGCCTCAACGCGGGCCGCTGGGACTACCTCTTCTCGATCATCAAGAACTTCCGCGACGGCGGCCCCCGCTTCGTCCTGCCCGACCGCAACGCCGTGACGATGACGGCGCCGTTCATGCGCGCCTACACCGAGCTGCTGGTGCGCACCTGCCACAAGCGCGGTGCGCACGCGATCGGCGGGATGGCCGCGTTCATCCCCTCCCGCAAGGACCCCGCGGTCAACGAGGCGGCCTTCGAGAAGGTCAAGGCGGACAAGGACCGGGAGGCGCGGGACGGCTTCGACGGCTCCTGGGTCGCCCACCCCGACCTCGTGCCCGTCGCCCGCGCCTCCTTCGACGCGGTCCTCGGCGACCGCCCGCACCAGAAGGACCGGCTGCGCGAGGACGTCCGCGTGACGGCGGACCAGCTCACCGCCGTGGACTCGCTGGAGGCCCGCCCGACCTTCGCCGGGCTGCGCAACGCCGTGGCCGTCGCCACCCGTTACATCGAGGCGTGGCTGCGCGGCCTGGGCGCGGTGGCCATCTTCAACCTGATGGAGGACGCGGCGACCGCCGAGATCTCCCGCTCGCAGATCTGGCAGTGGACCGCCGCCGGCGTCGTCCTCGACAACGGCGAGAAGGTCACGGCGGAGCTCGTGCGCGCTGTCGCCGCCGAGGAACTCGCCGCGATCCGCTCCGAGCTGGGCGAGGAGGCCTACGCGGCGGGCCGCTGGCAGCAGGCCCACGACCTGCTGCTGAAGGTCGCTCTGGACGAGGACTACGCCGAGTTCCTCACCCTGCCCGCCTACGACCTGCTTGGCGACTAGCTAGCTCCCGGCCACCGCGCCCAGCGCCACGAAGCCGCAGATCAGCACCGACAGGAGCACCAGCAGCGGCCAGACGAAGCGCAAGTACTTGTCGTAGCCGATCTTCGCGAGCGCCACGCCGCCCATGACGACGGCGGTCGTCGGCACCCACAGGTTCATCACCCCGCTCGCGGACTGCCAGGCCGTGACCACCACGGCGCGCGGCACGCCCGCGAAGCCCGCGAGCGGGGCCAGGACGGGCATGGCGAGCGTGGCGTGGCCGGAGGTCGAGGGGATCAGAAAGGCCAGCGGCAGGTTGACGACGTAAACGAGGATCGCGAAGACCGCGGCCGGCGTGCCCGACACCGTGCTCTCCACGGCGTGCAGCACCGTGTCGATGATCTTCGCGTTGGTCATGATGACGGTGACCCCGCGGGCGAGGACGATCACCAGCGCGGGGGCGATGAAGTCCGCCGCGCCCTGCACGAGCGTGGCGCTCAGCCGCTGCTCCCCCAGCCGGGCCAGCAGCCCGATGAGCACGGCGGCGACGATGAACAGCGCCGCGAGCTGGGCGAAGGACCAGCCCAGCTCCCAGCCGTACGGCGTGGCGTCGGCCCTGCCGGTGAGCGCGCTCGCCCACGGGATGACCGAGAAGATCATGAAGGCGAAGACCAGGGCCACCGCCACGAGCACGGTCTTCTGCAGCCGCGTCAGCTCCGGGGGCTCCGCGGCGGCCTCCGCCGCCAGCTCCCGGTCCCCCGGCAGGAAACTGGTCAGGGAGCGGGCCGGGTCGGTGCGCACCCGGCCCGCGTACCGCAGCACGTAGCCGATGGTGACGGCCGTGAGGACGATCCACATCACGAAGCGCAGCGCGATGCCGTCCCCCAGCGAGATGCCGGCGGCCGCGGAGGCCACGCCCGTGGCGAAGGGGTTCACGGTCGAGGCGAGCACGCCGACGCCCGCGCCGAGGATGATCGCGCCGGTGGCGACCAGGCGGTCGTAGCCGAGGGCGAGCATGAGGGGCACGATCAGCCCGTAGAAGCCCAGGGTCTCCTCGGCGAAGCCCTCGACGGTGCCGAGCAGTGAGAAGACGGTCATGACGCCCGCGATCAGCAGGGCGCCGCGGGTGCGCAGCCGGTGGGCGAGGCGCTCGATGCCGCGGTCCAGGGCACCGGTGGCGAAGACGACCGTGATGAACGCGCCGATCGCGAGGACGAAGAGGAAGACGGCGGCGGCGCCGTAGAGGGCGCCGGTCGCGTCGGGCGTCACCTCGCCGGTGGCCGTGTCGCGCACTCCGTAGAGGCCGTTGACGGGGGCGAGGAAGAGGTCGCCGAGCCGGTGCACGAAGCCGCCGGGCGCAGGCTCGCGGTGGTAGGTGCCCTGCAGGGGGCGGCCGTCGGCGCTGCGTTCGTACGCGCCGGAGGGGATGACGAAGGTGAGGATCCAGACGGCGACGGTGACGGCCGCGAGGACGGTCAGCGCGCTGGGGAAGACGAAGCGGCGGCGCCCGCCCGGCGCTCCGGGGCCGCCGGCTGCTGCTCTCTCGGCTTCGGCGTCCACGACGGGGCCCCTCTCCGCGCTGAGGGTGAGTCACTTTGCCCCTATTGTTGCGAAATACTCAGATGCTCCCTAGCCGCCACGCCTCTGGCTGCCGCGGCCCCTGCCCACGTGGTTGAACGCGAGGTTCAGCAGCACCGCCGTCAGGCAGCCCGCGCTCACCCCCGAGTCCAGGAGCGTCCGCAGCGTCTCGGGGACGCCCGCGCCGTCGTAGAACGTCCGCGAGATCACCGGGATCATGCCGACGCCCAGCGAGGCCGCCGCCACCAGCAGGTTGTCGCCCCGGTCCAGGCCCGCCCCCAGCAGCACCTGGATGCCGCTGGCCGCCACCGTCCCGAACAGCACGATGCCCGCCCCGCCGAGCACCGGCCGCGGCACGACCGCGATGAGGGAGGCGAACGCGGGGCTCAGGCCGAGCACGACGAACATCCCGCCGCACGCGGCCACCACGTAGCGGCTGCGCACCCGGGTGATCGCCACCAGGCCGATGTTCTGCGCGAAGGCGCTGTTGGCGAAGCCGTTGAAGAACGGGCTGACGGCCGTGCCGAGCGTGTCGGCGCGCAGGCCCGCCGCGATGGTCCGCTCGTCCGCCGGGCGGCCGACGACCTGCCCGAGCGCGAGCATGTCGGCGGTGCTCTCCGTCATGCAGACCAGCATCAGCACGCACATCGACACGATCGCGGACAGCGTGAAGTGCGGGGCGCCGAAGTGGAACGGCGTCGGGAAGCCGACGGGGTCCGCGTGCTCGACCGGGCCGAGGTCGACCGCCCCGGCCGGTATCGCGATCAGGGTGCCGGCGACCAGGCCCAGCAGGATCGCGATCTGCCGCAGGAAGCCTCGCAGGACGCGGCGCAGGACGAGCACGATCGCGAACGTGGCCGCCGCCAGGGCCAGGCTCGTCGGCGAGGCCGGGCGGCCCGGGGCGCCGCCCTGTATCCAGCCGAACGCCACCGGCAGCAGCGTGAGGCCTATCAGGGTGATGACGGTGCCGCTCACCAGCGGCGGGAAGAAACGGACGAGTCTGCAGAACCAGGGCGCGAGGAGGAAGCCCAAGGCCCCGGCGACCATCACGGCGCCGAAGATCACGGGGAGGGCGTCCCTCTTGTCGGCCTGCGTGGCGGCGACCGCGGTCATCGGCGCGACCCCCGCGAAGGACACGCCGTTGACGAACGGCATCCGCGCCCCCACCTTCCAGAACCCGATCGTCTGGAGCAGGGTCGCGATGCCCGCCGTGAAGAGGGCCGCGCCGACGAGGAAGGCCGTCTCCGCCGGCGGCAGGCCGACGACCGCGGCGAGGACCAGCGGCGGCGCGACGACGCCGGCGTAGCTCGCGGCGACGTGCTGCAGCCCGCCGGCCAGGAGCCGGCCCGGCCGGAGCATCTCGTCGACGGGGTGCGGGGCGCCGAGGGCGGCGGTGGCGGCGGTACGGGCGGTGCGGGTGGCTTCGACGTCGTCTGCGGCCACGGCGTGCCTCCTTCGCTTCTGAAGCCGCCGCGACGGCGATCAGCCCCCGCGGACCGGGACCGGCCGAGGGCCGTCCCCCTCGGCCGGCGTTTCAGGCGCCTTCGGCCAGGCGGGCCAGGCGCTGCGCCTCCGCGCGCGCGGCGCGGGCGATGTCGTCCTCGTCGGCGGTGACGAGCCGGCCGTGCTCGACGACGGGGCGGCCGTTGACCAGGGAGAGGGTGACGGGCGCGGGCGGACCCAGGACGAGCGCGGCGACCGGGTCGGCGATCGTGGAGTGGCCGAGGCCGTCGAGCTTCCACAGCACCAGGTCGGCGAGTTTGCCGGGCTCCAGCGAGCCGATGCCGTCCGTCCGCCCGAGCACCTGCGCGCCGCCGTACGTGCCGAGCCGCAGTGCCTGACGTACGTTCAGCGCCTTCTCGCCGCCGGCCAGCCGGTGGACGAGGAGCGCGTTGCGCAGCTCGGTGTGGAGCTCGCCGGACTCGTTGGACGCGGTGCCGTCGACGCCGAGGCCGACGGGGACGCCGGCCCGGAGCAGGTCGGGCACGCGGGCGGTGCCGGCGGCGATCCGGGCGTTGGAGGAGGGGCAGTGGGCGACGCCCGTGCCCGTGCGGGCGAAGGCGGCGATGTCGGCGTCGGCCATGTGGATGCAGTGGGCCATCCACACGTCGTCGCCGAGCCAGCCCGTGGACTCGAAGTAGTCCGTGGGGCCCATGCCGAACTTCTCCTTGCAGTACCGCTCCTCGTCGACGGTCTCGGCGCCGTGCGTGTGCAGGCGCACGCCCTTGCGGCGGGCCAGCGCCGCGGCCTCGCGCAGCAGCTCGGTGGTGACGGAGAAGGGCGAGCAGGGCGCGACGCCGATGCGCAGCATGGAGTCGAAGGCCGGGTCGTGGTGGGTGTCGACGGCCTCTTCGGTGGCGGCGAGCGCGGCGTCGGTGCTCTCGACCGCGAAGTCCGGCGGCAGGCCGCCGGCGGACTCCCCGAGGTCCATCGAGCCGCGCGTGGGGTGGAAGCGGACGCCCAGCTCGCGGGCGGCGCGGATCTCGGCGCCGAGGAGGTCGCCCGAGCCCTCGGGGAAGACGTAGTGGTGGTCCATGGCGGTGGTGACGCCGCCGCGGGCCATCATCGCGAGGGAGCCGCGCGCCGCCTCGTACACCATGGGTTCGTCGATGCGGGCCCAGGTGGGGTAGAGGGCGACGAGCCAGTCGAAGAGGTTGTGGTCCTGGGCGAGGCCGCGGGTGATCCACTGGTAGAAGTGGTGGTGGGTGTTGACCAGGCCGGGGGTGGCCAGGTGGCCGGTGCCGTCGACGCGCCGGAGGACGCCTTCGAGCCCGGCGGGCGCGGGCCCGGGGCCGACGGATTCGATGCGGTTGCCGGCGACGACGACGTGGCCCGAGGCGTGCTCGGTGTCGTCCGCGTCGACGGTGGCGATCGCGCAGTTCTCGATGACGAGGCGTTCGGTGCTGGCGGTGGGGGGTGCGGCGGCCACGGTCATTCCTCGCTGTCGGTCCAGGTCCAGGTTCAGATTCAGATTCAGGTTCAGATTCAGGGAAGGTTGGTCAGGTCCACCGGGACGGCCGCCGTGGCGCCGTCGCGCAGGACGGTGGCCTCGATGAGGCCGTACGGGCGGTCGGCCGCGAAGTACACCTCGTTGTCGTTGTCGAGCCCGAAGGGCCGGAGGTCGGCCAGGAAGTGGTGTTTGTTGGGGAGGGAGAGGCGGATCTCGTCGATGCCGGGCTCCTGGTCGACGACGCGGGAGCCCATGGCGTAGAGGGTTTGCTGGAGGGAGAGGGAGTACGTGCCGGCGAAGGCGGCCAGCAGGTGGCCGCGCGTCCGCTCGTAGGACGCGTCCCAGTCCGGCTTCTCGCCCTCGGGCCGGCCGGCGTGCCGCCAGAAGGCGTTGACCTCGGTGGCGAGGATCCGGTCGCGGGTCTCGGGGAGGGTGGTGTAGCGGTCCTTCACGTAGCCGTGGAACTCGGAGTCGGTGGTGTTCATGACGACGAGGCCCTTGAGGCCGGAGAGGACCTGCCACGACTCGCCGTCCCCGTCGTAGGTGACCTGTGCGGTGCGGGTCTCCTGACCGCGGCGGACGAAGGAGTGCGCGGCGCCGCCGGTGGCCGGTATCCGGTCCCAGCCGTACTCCTCGACCCGGATCCGGGCGGTGTGGATCGTCTCCTGCTGGGAGACGAAGTGGCGCGCCAGCCGCACGGCGAACTCCTCGGCGGACGCTATGCCGTACTCCTTGGCGAAGGCGAACACGGTGTTCTTGGTGGTGTCCGTCGGCAGGACGCCGGCGTTGGAGCCCCGCGTGTGGACGTCGTCCATGGCGCCGGAGAGGGCGATGGAGACGTTGAGGTCCCTGATGTGGTGGACGGGGCCTTCGCGGGTGACCCGGACGACGCGGGTTTCGGCTTTGCCGTACTGGTTCTGGCCGAGAACGGTGGGCATGGTGGGTGCTAGCTCCCTCGGTACACGGAATAGCCGAACGGACTGAGCAGCAGCGGTACGTGGTGGTGCTCGCCGGGGACGACCGCGAAGGCCACGGCCACCTCCGGGAAGAACGCGGTGTGCTTCTCGACGCCGAACCGGAGCCGGACGTGCGCCGTCCCCTCCGGCGTCGCCGGGAGCCCGGCGCACCGCCCGTCCGCGTCCGTCACGGCCGTGCCGCACACCGACCAGGGCGCGTCGTCTCCGCTGCGCGCCGCGAGTTCGACGGCGACGCCCTCGGCCGGGCGGCCGGCGGCGGTGTCCAGGACGTGCGTGGACACGGTGGCGGTGGGTTTCACGGGCGGGCGCCTTCCTGCGGGGCCTCCAGCAGCCGGGCCAGCCTGATGCGGTTGATCTTGCCGAGTTCCGTGCGCACGTTCTCCCTTTCGCGTTCCGGCGTGTTGCCGAGCCGGTGCCGGATCGCGTCGAGCATCCGGGTCGCGTCGAGCCCGGTGGCGCAGATCAGGAAGACGTGCCCGAACTTCTGCTCGTAGGCCAGGTTGAGTTCGAGCATCTCGGCCCGGAGCGCGGACGGGGCCTGCGCCATGCCGCGCTGCTCGCGCGCGGAGGCCGGGTCGCCGGGTTCCGGGCGCCCGATGGGCGGGTGCGCCGCCATGGCCTCGGTCAGGGCGGCCGCGGAGAGGGCGGCCGTGGCGGCGTCGCTCGCGGCGAGGAGGGCTTCGGCGGCGGGGTAGGGGCGCCGGGCGAGGAGCGCGTCCGCCCACGCGCGGCTGCCGCAGATCGCGTGCAGCGCGGCGCGGGCCGCGCCGTCCTCGGCGGTGTTGAACCGGGTGAGTCCCGGCGGCGAGCTCGGAGTCACGGGCGCCTCCGTGGTGGCGGTGACGGGCTGCATGGCGGGCTGCCCCCATGACGGGGCTGCGGGGACGGGCTGCGCGAGCTGATGACTGCGCATAGCTAACGCCCCGGCGAACGCCGCGTCAACAGTTTGTTGAAGAAGTCGCCGAAGTCGCCCGGGAACGTCAGGAACTTTCCGAACCGTCCGTCCGGTTGAGGTAGTTGTAGATCGTGAACCGGCTGACGCCGAGCGCCGCGGCGACGGTCTCCACGCCGTGCCGCAGGGAGAAGGCGCCGCGCTCCTCCAGCCCGCGCACGACCGACTGCTTGGTCCTGCGGTCGAGTTCGGCCAGGGGCCTGCCGTGGCGGCGCTCCAGGTCGGCCAGCATGTGGCCGAGCGAGGCCGACAGGCGCGGCAGCCGTACGGCGACGACCTCGCGGCCCTCCCAGGACAGCACCACGTCGCCGTCCTCGGCGCGCTCCGGGTCGATCAGCTCGCCGCCCATGGCGTCGACGAGGGGCGCGACCGCCGTACGGAAGGGGTGGGCGGCCGCTTCCCCGGTCACGGCGCCTCCTCCGCCGCCGCCGGAGCGTCCTCGCCGACCACGCTGACCTGCAGCGACACCCGGGTGGCGCCGGCTTCGAGCGAGGCGCTCAGCACCTGCTGCACGGCGTCGAGCACGGCGGCGCCGGCGCCCTCCGCGGCGTTCCCGAAGGGGCCGACATCCACGGCGTCGAGGGCGGCGCCCTGCAGGGCGTCCCGGGCGGCCTCTGCATGGGGCGGCATCCGGTCGAGGTCGAACGGTTCGGTCGTGAACTCCACTCGCAATCGCACGACGGTCAACCTACCCGCCTTGACAGGCGGCGGGAACGGCAGCACGCTTCCGTACAGCAGAATGCACTTTCCGTTATACGGAAGGAGAGTGGACGCGATGCCCCACCCGATGCCCCACGGGACACCTCACGGAACGCCCTTCCCCCGGCACCGCTTCGCCGTCAACCTGTCGATGCTCTTCACCGGACTGCCGCTCCTGGAACGGCCCGCCGCGGCGGCGGCAGCGGGCTTCGACGCCGTCGAGATGTGGTGGCCCTGGCCTGCGACACCGACTCCGCCGGACCGTGAACTCGACGCCCTGCGGCGGGCCTTGGACGACGCCGGCACGCGGCTGGTGGGCCTGAACTTCTACGCCGGGCAGCTTCCCGGGCCCGACCGGGGCGCCCTCTCCGTGCCCGGCGCGGAGTCCGCCCGCTTCCGCGCCAACCTCGACGTGGCGACCGGGTTCGCGGCCTCCCTGGGGTGCACGGCGCTCAACGCCCTGTACGGCAACCGGATCGCGGGCGCCGATCCGCGCGCCCAGGACGCGCTCGCCCTGGAGAACCTCGTACGGGCCGCGGAGGCGGCGGACCGCGTGGGCGCGCAGGTGCTGATCGAGGCGCTCAACCCCGTCGAGTCCCCCGCGTACCCGCTGACCGGTTCGGCAGCGGCCGTCGCCCTGGCGGAGCGGGTCAACGAGGCCACCGGGCTCGGCAACGCCCGCTTCCTGATGGACCTCTACCACCTGGCGGTGGCGGGCGAGGACGTGGCCGCGGCGATCACCGCGTACGGGAAGACGTGCGGCCACGTCCAACTGGCGGACGCGCCGGGGCGCGGCGCGCCCGGCTCCGGCGTCCTGGACGTCCCTGACCTGCTGGAGCGGCTCGAACGGGCCGGGTACGGCGGGTGGGTGGGCCTGGAGTACCGGGCCGCCTCCGGCGCGGGGGCCTTCGACTGGCTGGACCAGCCGCGACGCCCCGCCCACGACGACCCGTCCACGACGTAAGGACCCCTCATGCCCACACCCCCTCCCCTCCCCCGCGTCGCCTGGATCGGGCTCGGGATCATGGGGCTGCCCATGGCCTCGAACCTGGTCAAGGCCGGGTACGACGTCACCGGTCACACCCTCGAACAGGACGGCCTCGACCGGCTGGCCGCCGCGGGCGGCACGCCCGCCCCCTCCGTCGCCGCCGCCGTCCGCGGGGCGGACGTCGTCGTCACCATGGTCCCCGCCTCGCCCGACGTGGAGGCCGTCGCGTACGGCGAGCGCGGCGTCCTCGCGCACGCCGCGCCCGGCACGCTCTTCGTCGACATGTCGTCCATCACCCCCCGTACGTCCGTCGAACTCTCAGAAGCCGCCGCCCGCAAGGGCATCCGCGTCCTGGACGCGCCCGTCTCCGGCGGCGAGGCCGGTGCCGTCGAAGGCGTCCTGTCGGTCATGGTGGGCGGGGAACGGGCCGACTTCGAGCGGGCCCGGCCGCTCTTCGGGGCGCTCGGCACGACGGTCGTGCACTGCGGCCCGCACGGCGCCGGCCAGACCGTGAAGGCCGCCAACCAGCTGATCGTGGCCGCGAACATCCAGGCGTGCGCCGAGGCCGTGGTCTTCCTGGAGAAGTCCGGCGTGGACCTGGAGGCCGCCCTCGACGTGCTCGGCGGCGGGCTCGCGGGCTCCGCCGTCCTCAGCCGCAAACGGCACAACTTCCTCTCCCGGCACTACCCCCCGGGCTTCCGCATCGACCTGCACCACAAGGACATGGGCATCGTCACGGAGGCCGCCCGCGCGGTCGGTGCGGCCGTGCCCGTGGGCGCCCTCGTCGCGAGCCTGGTCGCCGCGGCCCGCGCCCAGGGCGACGGCGGGCTCGACCACTCGGCCCTGCTGCGCGGCGTGGAGCGGCTGTCCGGCATCGAGGCCGGGAGGGCGCGGCGATGACGACGATGCCCGCCATGCACGCCGCCGTGCACATCCTCAAGGACGAGGGCGTCGACATCGCCTTCGGCTGCCCCGGCGCCGCGGTCCTGCCGCTCTACGAGGCGCTGCGGGCGGTCGGCGGCATCGAGCACCTGATCGTCCGGCACGAGGCGGGGGCCGCGCACATGGCCGACGGCTGGGCCCGGACGAACGGCAGGACCGGCGTCGCCATCGCCACCTCGGGCCCGGGCGGCACCAACTTCGTCACCGGCCTCTACACCGCGTACGCGGACTCCGTGCCGATGCTGTGCGTCACCGGGCAGGCGGTCTCCACCAAGCTGCACCAGGAGGCGTTCCAGGCCGTCGACATCGTGGAGATCGTCCGGCCGGTGACCAAGTGGGCCGTGCAGATCAAGGAGGCGGCGCAGATACCGTGGGCGTTCCGGGAGGCGTTCCGGATCGCGCGGTCGGGCCGCCCGGGGCCGGTGCTGATCGACATCCCCGTCGACGTCGCGCGCCGCGAGATCCGCTACGACCCGGCCCTGGACGCGGCGCTGCCGGTGTCCGTCGCCGCCCCGCACCCGCCGCGCGTGGAGGCCGCGCTGGACCTTCTCCTCGCCGCCGAGCGGCCGCTCGTGCTGGCCGGCGGCGGGGTGGTCCTCTCCGGGGCGGAGGCCGAACTGCGGGAGCTGGTGGAGCTGCTGGAGGTGCCGTTCCAGGTGACGCTCATGGGCAAGGGAGCCGTCGAGGACGACCACGGCCTCCACATGGGCACCACCGGCATCCAGACCTCGCAGCGCTACGCCAACGCCTCCTTCCTGGAGTCGGACTTCGTCCTCGCCGTCGGCGCCCGCTTCGGCGACCGGCACACGGGGGCGGACCTCTCCGTCTACCGGGGGCGGCGGGTCTTCGTGCACGTCGACGTCGAACCGTCGCAGCTGGGCCGGGTCTTCGAGCCGGACCTGGGCGTCGTCTCCGACGCGCGGCTGTTCCTGGCCGCGCTGCTGGCGGCGGCGAAGGCGCGGGGCGCCCGCCCCCGGCACGGCGCGTGGGCCGCCCGCTGCCGCGGCCTCAAGAGGTCCCTCACGCGGCGCGACGACTACGACGCCGTGCCCGTCAAGGCGCCCCGCGTCTACCGGGAGATCAACGAGGCCTTCGGGGCGGACACGTGGTTCGTCACGGCCATCGGCCTGTACCAGATCTGGGGAGGCCAGCACCAGAAGGCCCACAAGCCCCGCCATTACCAGGTCTGCGGGCAGGCCGGGCCGCTCGGCTGGGAGGTGCCGGCCGCGATCGGCGTCAAGAAGGCGCTGCAGGGCATGGGGCGGGGCGCGGAGGAGGTGGTCGGCGTGGTCGGCGACTACGGCTTCCAGTTCACGGCCGAGGAGCTCGCGGTCGCCGCGCAGTACGACGTCCCCTTCGTACTGATCATGCTGAACAACGAGTACCTGGGGCTGATCCGGCAGGCCTCGGCCGGCTACGGCATGAACTACCAGGTGGACATCCACTACGACGAGACCGGCACGGACAACGTCAAGCTCATGGAGGCGTACGGCTGTTCGGGAAGGCGCGTGGCGGAGCCCTCGGACATCCGGCCCGCGATCGAGTGGGCGCGCAAGGAGGCCGCGGCGACCTCGCGGCCGGTGCTGGTGGAGGTGCTGATCGAGCGCGAGGCGGACACCCCGCACGGCCCGGACATCGACGCCGTCCGCGAGACCGAACCCGTACCGGAGCGCTAGCGCACGACGGGCGCGTGCGCCCTCGCGCTCGGCGGCGACACGAGAGGCGCGGGGGGCGCACCCGCCCTCTTCGGCATTCACTCCCCCGGCGCTCCCGCATCGTGGACGATGGGCCCGTACTCCTACCTCACGGACCCGTTGCTGGAGCCGAATATGGCCAAGAGCGTGCCGGTTCACTGCCCGACGTGCCGTCGCGAGCACAACTTCACCCCGCCCACCTTCCCCTGCGCGTGCGGTACGCCGCTCACGCTGCCGGTGCAGGCGGACGCCTCCCCCGAACCCGTGGCGCACCGCACCTGGCGCGACGCGTGGGTGGCCGTGCGCTGCCCGTCGTGCGACCGTCAGGACCAGTGGCCGCGGCCGGAGTTCGGCTGCTCGTGCGGCACGGTGATGCGGCTGCCCGTCCCGCCTCCCGAGTCCGGGTCCGCATCCGGGGAGGGAGGGGACGGCCCCGGGGACGGGCCCGGCCGGGCGCTGCGCCCCGCCTTCCGGCCGGTCGCCATCCGCACCGCGGGCGACGCGGTGGTGGCCGCCGAGCGCTATCTGACGTGGCTGGGGTACGCGGGCGTGTCCCGGCCCGGCGATCCCCGGGAGGAGGGCGTCGACCTGCGAGCGGCCGGGCTCGTCGCCCGGGTGGACCCGTCCACCGTGCCGGCCTCGCTGCGGGACGTGGAGTGCCTGTGGCTGCACGGGATGGCGGACGGTGCGTGCGGGGCGTTCTTCTCCCTCGCCGGGTACGCGCGCGAGGCCCGCTCCCGCGCGGACGACCTGCGGGTTCCGCTGTTCGTGATGGACCTCACCGGTACTCCGCAGCCGCTGAACGCCCCGGCGGACGAGCTCGTCGAGCGGGGGCCCGTGTGAGCCGCCCGCACCGCCAAGCTCAATTTTTCCTCTGAACCACGCCCGGACGATGGCGAGTTGGGGGTGGACGGGCGGAGACTTCGTACCGGGCCCGCGAGTCGGACACGGGGGATCGCGGGCCCTCCAGCCCAGGGGGGGTGTGGCCGGCCGGCGGTGCTCCGCTCAGCCCGCCGGCACGGCCCCGGAGCCCGTGGCCATGTCCCGCAGCTCCACCTTCCGCACCTTGCCGCTGACGGTCATGGGGAAGGCGTCCAGGATCCGCAGGTGACGCGGGATCTTGTAGTGCGCGAGGCGGCCGCGGCAGAAGCGGGCGAGCTCGTCGACGCTGAGCGCCCCGTCAGGGTCGCGGAGGATGACGCAGGCCATGATCTCCTCGCCGTACTTCTCGTCGGGCACCCCGATGACCTGCACGTCGGAGATCTTGGGGTGGCTGTAGAGGAACTCCTCGATCTCCCGCGGGTAGACGTTCTCCCCACCCCTGATGATCATGTCCTTGATGCGGCCGACGATGCGGACGTAGCCGTCGTCGTCCATCACCGCGAGGTCACCGGTGTGCATCCAGCGCTCGCCGTCGACGGCCTCGGCCGTGCGCTCCGGCTCGTCCCAGTAGCCGAGCATCACCGAATAGCCGCGCGTGCACAGCTCGCCGGGCTCGCCGCGGCCCACGGTCTCCCCCGTCCCGGGGTCGACGACCTTCACCTCGATGTGCGGCAGCACCCGGCCGACGGTGCCCGTGCGCCGGCCGACGTCGTCGTCGCGCCGGGTCTGGGTGGAGACCGGCGACGTCTCCGTCATCCCGTAGCAGATGGAGACCTCGGACATGTGCATCTCGCCCATGACCCGCTTCATCACCTCGGTCGGGCACGGCGAGCCCGCCATGATGCCCGTCCGCAGCGAGGAGAGGTCGTACGTGGCGAAGTCCGGCAGCTCCAGCTCGGCGATGAACATGGTGGGCACGCCGTAGAGGGAGGTGCAGCGCTCGCGCTCGACGGCGTGCAGCGTGGCGGTGGGGTCGAAGGCCGGGGCCGGGATGACGGCGCAGGCGCCGTGGCTGGTGACGGCGAGGTTGCCCATGACCATGCCGAAGCAGTGGTAGAAGGGCACGGGCAGGCAGACCCGGTCGGCCTCGGTGTAGCCCAGCGTCTCCCCCACGAAGTAGCCATTGTTGAGGATGTTGTGGTGGGAGAGGGTGGCGCCCTTGGCGAAGCCCGTGGTCCCCGACGTGTACTGGATGTTCACCGGGTCGTGGCAGCTCAGCCCCGCCTCGCGCTCGGCGAGCCGCTCGCGGGGCACGCCCTCCCCGGCCGCGACGAGGCCGTCCCACGTGGGGTCGCCGATGTGGACGACGTCGCGCAGCGCCGGGCAGTCGGCGCGGACCTGTTCGACCATGCTCCGGTAGTCGCTGGTCTTGTGCGCGGCGGAGGCGACGAGCAGGGCGACGCCCGCCTGGCGCAGCACGTAGCGGAGTTCGTGGACGCGGTAGGCCGGGTTGATGTTGACCATGATCGCGCCGATGCGGGCGGTGGCGTACTGGACCATGACCCACTCGGGGCAGTTGACCGCCCAGATGCCCACCCTGTCGCCCTTGGCCACCCCCTTGGCCAGCAGGCCCAGCGCGATCTCCTCCACGGCCCGGCCGAACTCGGCGTAGGTCCAGCGGCGGCCGCTGGGGACGTCGACGAGGGCGTCGCGGTCGCCGAAGCGCTCCACGGTGAACGCGAGGTCGGCGCCGATGGTGTCGTCGATCAGCGGGACGGAGGTGCTTCCGGCCTCGTACGAGGGTGTGGTCACCGGTGGTCTTCCTCTCGGTACTCGTCTCCGCCGCCCGACAGCTCGCCGCGCGCGGTGCGTTCGCGCAGCTCGATGCGGCGGATCTTGCCGGACACGGTCTTGGGCAGCTCGGCGAACTCCAGGCGCCGGATGCGCTTGAAGGGGGCGAGGGCGGCCCGCGAGTGGGCGAAGAGGGCCTTCGCGGTGCCGGGGCCGGGCTCCCAGCCCTCCGCGAGGACGACGTACGCCTTGGGCACGGCCAGCCGCAGCGGGTCGGGGGCGGGGACGACGGCCGCCTCGGCCACGGCCTCGTGTTCGAGCAGGGCGCTCTCCAGCTCGAACGGGCTCACCTTGTAGTCGCTGGACTTGAAGACGTCGTCGCTCCGGCCCACGTAGGTGAGGTAGCCGTCGGCGTCGCGGGAGGCGATGTCGCCGGTGCGGTAGTAGCCGCCGGCCATGGCCTCCGCCGTGCGCTCGGGGTCGCCCGCGTAGCCCGTCATGACGCCGACGGGACGCTCGGAGAGGTCGAGGGCGATCTCGCCCTCGTCGGCCGGCTCGCCCGTGACGGGGTCGAGGAGGACGACGGTGTAGCCGGGGCCCGGGCGGCCCATGGAGCCCGTCTTCACCGGCTGGCCGGGCGGGTTGGCGATCTGCACGGTGGTCTCGGTCTGCCCGAAGCCGTCGCGGATCGTCACGCCCCACGCCCGCCGGACGGTCTCGATGACCTCGGGATTGAGGGGCTCGCCCGCGGCGACGGCCTCGCGGGGCGGGGTGCGCAGGGCCCGCAGGTCGGCCTGGATGAGCATGCGCCACACGGTGGGCGGCGCGCAGAAGCTCGTCACACCCGCCCGGTCCATCCCGGCCATGAGGCGGGCGGCGTCGAAGCGGGTGTAGTTGTGCACGAAGACGGTAGCCTCGGCGTTCCACGGGGCGAAGAGGCTGGACCAGGCGTGCTTGGCCCAGCCCGGCGAGGAGATGTTGAGGTGGACGTCGCCCGGCCGGAGCCCGATCCAGTACATGGTCGTCAGATGGCCGACGGGGTACGAGGTGTGGGTGTGCTCGACGAGCTTGGGCCGGGCGGTGGTGCCGGAGGTGAAGTAGAGCAGCAGGGGGTCGTCGGCGCGGGTGGGGCCGTCGGGGGTGAAGGTGTCGGCGGCGTGGGCGGAGTCCGCGTAACAGAGCCAGCCGGGGGTGCGGTCCGGCCCGGACGCGGGCTCCGTGCGCTCCCCCACCGCGATCCGCGTGTAGGCGCCGGGAACGCCGTCGAACTTGCCGGTGTCCCCGGCCCGCACGACGACATGGGCCGCCCGGCCGCGCTCCACGCGGTCGGCCAGGTCGGCCGTGCCGAGCAGCGGGGTGGCCGGGATGACCACGGCGCGCAGCTTCATCGCGGCGAGGGCGGTCTCCCACAGCTCGGCCTGGTTGCCGAGCATGACGACGACGCGGTCCCCGGGGCGCACGCCGTGCTCGCGCAGCCAGTTGGCGACCTTGTTCGAGCGGCGGCGCAGGGCGTCGAAGGAGTACGCGGCCTCGGTGCCGTCCTCCTCGGCGATCCGCAGGGCGGTGCGGTCGTTGCCCTCGGCGATGGTGTCGAACCAGTCCAGCGCCCAGTTGAACTCCGCCGGGCGGGGCCAGACGAAGCCCTCGCGGGCCGCCCGCCAGTCCTCGCGGTGCGCGAGGAGGAAATCCCGGGCCGCGCGGAATGCGGCGGCGGGACCGGGCGTTGCACCTGTTTCTCCTGCGGCCGGCGGCTTCGATGACATCACTAGTCCTCCAGATTGCGGGGCGCGTCGCCGACCCGCATGGTTAGCATCGTGCGACGGTGATCTGAGTCTCACCACCCCCGAACGGGGGTGGCCGCATTTCAGGGATACGGAGATTCCACCTCCGGATCCGGGACGGGGAGGCAGCGATGGGAGACCCGGACGGAACGGCCGAGGTACGGGCGGCGCTGATGCGGATGCGGAAGGGGGCCGGGTTGCCGGTCGCCTTCGGCGGTCTGCTCACGGGCGCCCGGCAGTTCCGAATATCGGACATGACGGGAACGACGACGCCGGTCCTGCGCGGGCTGGCCATCCGCACGGGCAGCGGGCTGGGCGGCAAGGCGGCCGCCCTGACCAGGCCGCTGTCCGTGACCGACTACCAGTCCTCGCACGTCATCACGCACGAGTACGACGCGGCGGTGGCCGCCGAGGGCCTGCGCTCCGTGCTCGCGGTGCCCGTCGTCGTACGGGGCCGGGTGCGCGGCGTGCTCTACGGCGCCCTGCGGCGCCCGCTCACCCTCGGGGACCGCTCCCTGACCGCCGCCGTCGACGCGGCGCGCGAGCTCGAACAGGCCCTCGCCGTCCAGGACGAGGTCCAGCGGCTGCTGTCGGTGGCCCATCAGCCGACCACCGCCGACCCGGCGATGTGGGAGGAGGTCCGCGAGGCGCACTTCGAGTTACGCGCCCTGGCACAGCGTGTCACCGACCCCCTGCTCCGGCAGGAGCTCCTCGCCGCGTGCGGGCGCCTCGCCGCCGCGTCCTCCGCCGACCCCGCGGCCCGGCGCGCGGGCCCGGACGTCGGCCTGTCCCCGCGCGAGGTGGACGTCCTCGCGTGCGTGGCCTCCGGCGCGACGAACGCCACCGCGGCGGAACGGCTGGGCCTGCGCCCGGAAACGGTCAAGAGCTACCTCCGGTCGAGCATGCGGAAACTGGGCGTGCACACGCGCCTGGAGGCCGTGGTCGCGGCGCGGCGGGCGGGGCTGCTGCCGTGAGGGCGGTGGCTCTTGCGGGGGCGGTGCGGTGACCGCTGCGGGGCCGGCGCGGTGTCCCCCGCGGGCCGTTCACGGGTCCGTCAACGAGGCGTCAAAGGAGTGGCACTGAGGGTCAACAGGCTGTCAAGGGGGAGCTCGGCGGGGTTCGGTGCGGGCATAGCGTGAACGGCGGCGCCACGGCGCCGTCAGCGACGCTCCCATCCGACACCTCCCGAGCTTCCTGAGGACCGTCATGCACCTGAGCCGTACCCCCGCCGAGGCCGCCGCAGTCGCAGCCGTCGAGAGCGCGACCGGCGGCGAGGAACCCGCCGAACCCTCCGAACCCTCACATCCCTCGGGGCAGGCCCCCGCCGAGCCGCTGTACGTCCCCGTACGGCGCTGCGCGTGCGGCTTCGCCCTGCGGGTCTTCCGTTCGCCCCTCGGCACGCGGACCGCCGTCGCTTTCACCACGGAGCGGCGGCTTTCGGACGTTCTGGGCCCCGATCAGCCCGCCATCCGCCTGGCCCTCCCCGCGGTACGGGCCCTGGCCTCGCCCCTCGGTGTCGACCTCGTGTCGGTAGACCCCCAGCTGACGGCCCCGCCGGTCCGCCCCGACCGGGCGGATCCTCCGCTGACGGCGTTGGCGGGCTGAGGGGGCGCCGGACCGCCCCGCGGGGGTTGTCCGCCGTCCCGGCGGAGAGATCTCGCCTGTCGGCAAGGCATACCCGTTCCCTCCGAACAGTCCGGCTCAGCTGTCCCTGACAGAAGAACCCGCCGCAACGGCGATCAGCCACAACGACGCAAACCGGTGGTGCCGAACCCGGCCCGGGGCCTCGGCACCACCGGCCCCGGCGGAGCCGGAACCGACCCGGGCCCCGGCGCCGCCGGCAAAACCCTTCCCCTTTTCCCCTTGCCGCAGGCAAGGAAATCCCGCCGCAACGGCGAACAACGCCCGCGGCGCGACCCGGCGGTGCCGAGACCCGGCCCATGCCACCCCGCAGCAATCCCTCCGAAGGAGACCCCGTGGCCATGCCGACCGCCCCCGTATCCCCGCCCCGTCCGCAGGACGCGCCGGCGGCGCCCGTATGGCCCGCGTCCGCTCAGGAGGTGCCCGGTGGCGGGCTCGCCGTCGGCGGGGTGCCGCTGGCCGAGGTCGCCGACCGGTTCGGCACGCCCGTCTACGTCATGGACGAGGACGAGGTGCGGGCCCGCGCCCGCGCCTGGCGCGCCGCCCTGCCCGGCGCCGACGTCGCCTACGCCGGCAAGGCGTTCCTCTCCCGCGCCATGATCCGCTGGATCGAGGAGGAGGGCCTGTCCCTGGACGTCTGCTCCGCGGGCGAGCTGGAGCTCGCCGTGCACAGCGGCTTCCCCGCCGAGCGGATCGTGCTGCACGGCAACGCCAAGAGCCCCGACGACGTGCGGGCCGCGCTGCGCCTGGGCGTGGGCCGGATCGTGATCGACGGCACGGGCGAGATCGCCCGGCTCGCCGCCCTCGTGCCGCCGGGCGCCCGCCAGCGGGTGCTGCTGCGGGTCGTGCCGGGGGTGACGGCGGGCGCGCACGCGGCGGTGCGGACCGGGATGGACGGCCAGAAGTTCGGCCTGTCGGTCGCGGGCGGCGAGGCGGAGGAGGCGGTGGCGCGGCTCCTCGGCCAGCCCAGGCTGGAGCTGGTGGGCCTGCACTGCCACCTCGGCTCGCAGATCGCGGGCCTCGGCCCGTACGTGACGGCCGTGCGCCGGCTCGTCCCGCTGCTGGCCCGGATCCGCGACCGGCACGGGGTGACCTTCCCCGAACTGGACCTGGGCGGCGGCTTCGCCATCGCCTACCGCGCGGGCGACCCGGCCGTGGACCCGCGCACGTATGCCGAGCGGGTCACGGGCGAACTGGCCCTGGAGTGCGCCCGCTTCGGGCTGCCGCTGCCCCGGCTGACGGTGGAGCCGGGCCGGTGGATAGCCGGGCCGGCGGGCGTCGCGCTGTACCGGGTCCTGTCGGTGAAGTCGACCGGCGGCCGGACGTTCGTTGCCGTCGACGGCGGCATGAGCGACAACCCGCGCCCGGCGCTGTACGGGGTGCGCTACACGGTCCGCCTCGCGGGCCGCTCCTCGACCGCGCCCGGCCGCGCCGTGACGGTCGTGGGACGGCACTGCGAAGCGGGCGACGTGCTCGCCGACGACGTGGAGCTGCCCGCCGACCTGCGGCCGGGCGACGTCCTGGCCGTACCGGCGTCGGGCGCGTACCACCTGTCGATGGCCTCGTCGTACAACATGGTGGGGCGGCCGCCCGTGGCCGCGGTGTCCGGGGGCCGCGCGCGGCTGCTCGTCCGCCGCGAGACACTGGCGGACCTGCGCAGCCGGGATGTCGGGGAGTGAGACGGGACGGACGACGCGCACGACTATAAGCTCGGACGGCAGGACCGTCTCGCGACCGAATTCGGCATGTATATCCTGTTCGCTGGTCCAGCGAAGAGCGCGAGAGGGAGTTCCACCCGTGTCCGAAAACCCTCCGCGCCGCCAGCGCCCCACGCCCAGGAACACCCCCGGCGGCACTCCCCGGAAACACTCCTGGCTCCGCCCGGCGAACGGCCGCACGGACGGCGACGCCGCCACCCCGCCCGCCCCGCCGGCGGCCGGGCCCGGGGACGGCGCGGGCAGCATCGTGCACGCCGCGGTCTACCGCGACGGCCTGCGCGTCGCGACGCCGGACTCCCTCGCGGACACGTACCGCCGGCTGCGCGAGCAGCCCGAGGGCATGGCCTGGATCGGCCTCCAGCGCCCGAGCGAGAGCGAACTCCTCTCCCTGGCCGAGGAGTTCGGGCTGCACCAGCTCGCGGTGGAGGACGCCCTGGAGGCCCACCAGCGCCCGAAGCTGGAGCGCTACGGCGACACCCTGTTCGTGGTCCTGCGGGCGGCCCGCTACCTGGACGCCCCGGAAGAGGTCGACTTCGGCGAGCTCCACGTCTTCGTGGGCCCCGACTTCGTGATCACCGTCCGGCACGGCGCGGCCCCCGACCTCTCGGCGGTGCGCAGCCGCATGGAGGCCACCCCGGAGCTGCTGTCCCTGGGCCCGGAGGCGGTGCTGTACGCGATCCTCGACGCCGTCGTCGACGGCTACGCCCCCGTCGTGGCGGGCGTGCAGAACGACATCGACGAGATCGAGACCGAGGTCTTCAGCGGCGACCCGGCCGTCTCCCGCCGCATCTACGAACTCGCCCGCGAGATGGTCGAGTTCCAGCGCGCGACCCGCCCCCTGGTCGGCATGCTGCACGGCCTGATGGCCGGCTTCGCCAAGTACGGCACCGACGACGAGCTCCAGCGCTACCTCCGCGACGTCGCCGACCACGTCACCCACACCAGCGAGCGCGTAGACGGCTTCCGTTCGGCCCTGGCGGACATCCTCCAGGTCAACGCCACCCTCGTCACCCAGCAGCAGAACGCGGAAATGCGCGCCCTGGCGGAAGCGGGCTTCGAGCAGAACGAGGAGATCAAGAAGATCTCGTCGTGGGCGGCCATCCTGTTCGCCCCCACGCTGGTGGGAACGATCTACGGCATGAACTTCGACGCCATGCCCGAGCTGCACTGGGCCTTCGGCTACCCCTTCGCGATCCTGCTGATGGCAGCGGTGTGCACAAGCCTGTACTTCATCTTCAAGCGGCGCGACTGGCTGTAGCCACTCACCGCGCACCAATGATCGACTTGGCACCGGCATTCCTTCGCGGCGACGCCGCGCCGACCTCGGTGGCTCCAGGCTTGACCCTGATGAGTTCGCCTCCGCCCTGGCATAGGTACCGTTCTGATGGAGACGCCTGAACGGACGGAGGCACCATGCCCTGCCGAACGCCTGAGCCGAGCCGACCCGTCAACAGGTCGGGGGTGCGGTGATGCTGGAGGAAGCCGAGGAGATCGGTCGCCGCGCCCGTCGTGCCCGCCTCCGCCTGGGCATGCCGCAGGCCGACCTTGCCTCCGCTCTGGGCAAGTCTCAGGGCTGGGTCTCGAAGATGGAGCGCGGCCTGATCGAACTGGACAGGGTCGGCGTCCTGAACCTGCTGGCGGCCGAGTTGCACGTCCACCCCAACGATCTGATCGGCCGCCCGTACACCAGCTCCCCCGACGAGAACCAGTGGCAGGTTGCCGCGTCCTCGATCCTGCGGGAACTGCGTCGCTACGACCTCGCCCCCGTGTTCGACGGCACCCCGCGTCCGGCGGCGAAGCTGTGGCGGGAGATGACGCGCCTGCACCGGCTGCGGGACGCCGCCGCGAACGTGGCCATCCTGCGCGTCCTGCCGGACCTGCTCCGCGAGTCACGCGCCCTCGCCGAGGTGACCACCGGCCACGAGCGGGAGGAGGCCTACGCGATCTACGCGGTGTGCTGCAAGTTCGCGCACACCGCCGCCCACGCTCTGGGCCACCCCGAGCTGGTCGCCATGGCCTGCGAGCGGGCCGCCTGGTCCGCACGGCTGTCCGGCGACCCGGTCTTGCCCGCGGTCGCCGACTGGATGCGGGTCTGGGACATGTGGGCGAGCGCGGACTGGGAAGACGCCATCGTCCTGTCCGACAAGGCCATCAGCACTCTTCAGCAGGACTACGAGCGCGGCGAGCCGTTGGCCCTGCGGGCATGGGGCACCCTACAGCTCCGTGCTGCGGTCTCCGCAGCACGAGGCGGCCGGGCAGCGGAGGCGGAAGACCGCATCGATCTCGCCAGGACGGCGGCCGACCGCATGGGCGAGTACGCCGGGCCTCCGGTGTACGACAGGCACTCGCTGACGTTCTCGCCCGGCAACGTCCAGATCCACGCCATCAGCGTGGCTCTGGAGATGGGGCAGCAGCGAAAGGCCCTGACGATAAACCACCGCACCAGCCCGGAGCTGGTCGTTTCCCTGCCCAACTCGCGTCAGGGACACCACCACATGGACCTCGCGCGAGCCTGGCTATGGGATGGGCGCCGCGACAAGGCACTGGGCGAACTGGAGAGGGCGGAGCGGATCGCCCCCCAGCTCATCCGTAACCACCCCATCGCCCGCTCCACCCTTCGCAGCATCGTCTACGCCGAGCGAGCGGCAACACGGGAGAAGTTGCGGCACATGTCCGACCGCTTCCACCTGGACGGATGAGGGTCGTATTCCTCGGGCTCATATTCGGCCCCTGACCCGTTCCTAGCGTCAGGGGCATGAGCGGACGACCAACTCCCCATCTGCCTGCGCAGGGGGCCGAGTTAGGCACAACGGCCCCGTTCCTTCCCCAGCTCGGCGACCTCGCCGCCGACACCGCCCGGAACGGCCGGGTCGGCGTCGTCGTCGCCCTCCCCGGCGAAGGCGCCGCGACGTACCACCTGCGCCCACCGGGCGGTGGTCCGGCATGCTCCGCGCCGGCCGACGCCAGCACGTTGGAGCCGGTGCCCGCCAGGCCGACACACGCGACCCTGCTCGTCACCGACGCGGTCTACGACCCTCGTGCCAAGCAGGGCTCGGTGGCCATCCTCGTGCACCACGAAGACGGCGGCCGCAGCGAGGCCGCGCTGATTCTCACGCCGACCGACCTTGAGCGCCTGCACGCCCAGACCGGACGCATACTCGCCGACCACGAGCACTCTCGCGGCGGGGCGCCGTGATGCCCGAGGGACGGCACCGCGCGCCGGACCACGGTCCGAGCAGCCCGACTCACCGCGAATCCGGCGGCATCGCCCTGACCGTCCTGGCCCTGCTCGGCCTAGCCGGACCTGCGTGGATTCTGCGCGGCCAGGCCGCCGATCTTCTCCCCACCGAGCGGCCCACGGCCGTCTCCATGCCGGACATCACCGAGCCGGACCCCTAGACCGCTCCGGCCCCCGGCCTGGGGCCTGCCCCCGGGTGCCGGAGCACCGGACACCGCCCTGGAGGAGGTGCGGTGAGGGGGCGCCCGAGCTACGGCGGGCTGCCCCGCAGCACAACCCGTTCCGCCTGGTGGAAGCCAGCGGCTCGGCTCCGCCGGGCGGAACGGCGCTCGACCCGGCACATGTCGTACGGCATCCGATCGGCCGCCCATCGCTGTGGGCGGGCGGACCATCACCAGGGAGGGAAGCCCGTGGAGATCCCGTACATCGTCGTCGACCAGCTCACCCCGTCACAGCAGCAGGTATGGAACACCCATTTCGGCGACGCCGACCGCCCCCGCTACATCGAGGAGGGCATCTGGCGCCGCACCCAGGAGGAGGCCACTGCCGACCAGTCGGGCTGGAGCGGGGGCGACGACGCCCGTCGCCGACTCATCCACTACCGCTACCGGTACGGCCTGGTGTCGACCACGGCCGCCCCCGCGATCGGCCTGACCGACCTGTACCTCTACCACTCCGTGACCGCGCCCGCCGACGAGATCACCGCCCACGAGGACGCGGTGAGGACCGCGCTCGCGGTCGGGGGATGGAAGCGCACCTCCGGCGGAGCCTTGTGGATGCGCCGCGACCTCAAGTGCAAGATCACCCAGTACGTGTCGCACCCCCAGGACGCCGTGGCCCGCCGCAAGCTCCCGCAGAACTACCGCAGCCTCGACGTCCAGATCACCTCCGCCCAGTACGCCCCGCCGCCGGCCGTGCGGCAACGGCCCTGGGACGTGCTGGCCTCCGGCATCCGGATCAAGGACCAGCGCGGCACACCCACCCTCGTCCCGGACCTGTCCGTCCTCGCCGATCACCTGCCCTTCCAGGTCGAGATCGGCTGCGGCACCTCCGTGGAGGCCGGCATCCCGCCCCTGCACCGCCTCCACGAGATCTACCGCGTCACCGACCGCCAGGGCGACGACCCTCGCGAACACCGCTTCACCCTCTCCCCCGTCTCCGACCCGCTTCTGCACGAGGTGCTCACCGAGCCGGAGGAGAAGACGGCCGAGTTCACCGAGATGTTCAAGGCGTGCTTCTTGGCCGAGCCGACACCCGCCATGCACGCGCTGAAGGAGCTTCACGACGCCGGACACCTGGTCGGGCCCGTGATCACCAACAACTTCGACGTGCTGGCAGCCCGCGCCGGCCTGGAGGAGTGCTTCATGCGCCGCTACGACCAGGCCGTACCGGACGTCGAGTGGGTGGACGGCGCGAAGGCCCTGCTCGTCGTCGGTCTGCACGCCGACCGGCGCAAGGTCCAGGCCCGCGCCCGCGAGCGCGGTCTGAAGGTCGTCTACCTCGACCCCGAGGGCTTCTGGCACGACGGCCAGTTCAAGCCCTACCCGCTGGAAAGCCCCCAGGACGACGACCTGGTCTGCCGGAAGCCGGCCGCGGAGGGTCTGCCGGAACTCGTCAACCTCCTCGCTAAGCCCACCAACTGACCCACCTGCACGATCAGGTCCGGGCCGGACAGTGGCGCTAGCGTGTCGCCCCTGACCGGCCCGGACCACCGGGCGGGCGAGACAGGGAAAGGAGCGCCGGCACCATGCGCGTATCCGTCATCGGCTGCGGCCACCTGGGCATCCCGCACGCCGCGGCCATGGCCGAGATCGGCCACGAGGTCATCGGCGTGGACCTCGACCAGGCGAAGATCAACCGGCTCAACGCCGGCGAATGCCCCATCTACGAAGAGGGCCTGCCGGCCCTGCTGGCCACCCACACCGCGTCCGGCCGACTCCGCTTCACCACCGACCTGGCCGAGGCCGCGGCCTTCGCCGACGTCCACTTCCTCGCCGTCGGCACACCGATCGACGCCGACGGCCGCAGCTACGACACCGGCCAGGTCTTCGGCGCGGCCCGCGCGCTCGCCCCGCACCTGACCCGCCCATGCGTGATCATCGGCAAGTCCACGGTCACCGTCGGCACCACCCGCGACCTGGCCGCCCTCCTCGCCCGCCTCGCCCCCGCGGGCACCGACGTCGAGGTCGTCTGGAACCCCGAGTTCCTACGCGAAGGCCACGCCATCGAGGACACCCTCCGCCCCGACCGCATCGTCGTCGGCGTCCCCTCCCCGCACGCCGAGGACGTCGTCCGCGAGGTCTACGCCCCGCTGCTGCACAACCAGATCCCCCTGTTCGTCACCGACCCCGCCACCGCCGAACTGATCAAGGGCGCCGCCAACGCCTACCTCGGCATGAAGATCTCCTTCATCAACGGCGTCGCCGACATGTGCACTGCCGCCGGCGCCGATGTCCACCAGCTCACGGAGGCCATCGGCCTCGACCCGCGCATCGGCCGCGGCGGCCTGAACGCCGGACCCGGCTACGGCGGAGGCTGCCTGCCCAAGGACGTACGCGCGTTCACCGCCTCCGCACAGAGCCTCGGCGCCCTCGACGCGGCAACCCTGCTGCGAGCCGCCGAACAGGTCAACGAATCCCGCCCCACCGCCGCCCTCGCTCTGATCGAGCAAACCCTCGGCCGACCAGTGGCAGGGTCACGCGTCACTGTGTGGGGCGCCTCCTTCAAGGCCGGCACCGACGACGTGCGGGAGTCTCCGGCCCTCGCCGTCGCCGCCCTCATGCACCAGCGTGGCGCGACCGTCACGGTCCACGACCCCCACGCCGTTCCCACCGCACTCGTACGCCACCCCGAACTCGACTACGCGGAAGACTTGGAAGAGTCGGTCAAGGGCGCGGAGCTGATCGTCCTGGCCACCGAGTGGCCCCAGTTCCGCGACACCGACCCCAAGGCTCTGTCCAGTCTGGTCGACCAACCGCTCCTCGTGGACCTCCGCAACCTCCTGAACGCCGACGCGTGGCGCACAGCCGGATGGACCGTGCGCCAGCTCGGACGGCCCGCACAACCTTAGAACCCCAGGCCCGGCCCCACCCCGGGGCCGGGATACACGGATGGGAGATCTGTCATGGACGACCTGTGGGACGACATCACCAAGCTCTCCACCGTCTGCCGCAAGGCCGGTGAACACCTCCCCGACGAGGAGCTCAAGGCCCTCCAGGTAGGCAAGGTCGCCGAGGAGGCCGGCGAGGCCATGCATGCCCTCCACGACCTGAAGGGCCTGACCACCTGCGGCGACGCCCACAGCTGGTCCGAGGTCCAGAACGACCTGGTCGGCTCCGTCATCGCCGCCCTGCTGGCCATGCACTACATCGACCCCGAAGGCGTCCGCGCAACCTTCGAGGAGATCTTCCACCGCCGGACCCGCAGGGGCCGCGAAGCCGCTACTACCGCCTGTCCACTCCCTCCCCCGCTCCGGCGGTCGTGTCCCCTCAGGACGCGACCGCCGACTTGTGTCGCAGACGCGCCACCCCCACCCGCGGGGTGGACGATGGCGGGATGACCGACACCGAGCTCGAAGCGGAAGCGATTGAGGCCGGCACAGGGGTATCCGCGCTGATCACGAACAGCCAGGGCGAATACCTGCTCCACCTCCGCGACGACATCGAAGGCATCTGCTGGCCCGGCTACTGGACACCTGTCGGCGGACGCCCCGAACCGGGCGAATCACTGGCCGACACCGTCGCGCGCGAAGTAGCGGAGGAGACCGGACTCACCATCCCGCTGAAGGAGTTCACCACCGTCCAGCAGAGAAACGCCGAACACCTCGGCAAGGGCCCGATCGCCATCTACACCGGCAACTGGGACGGCGACGCCCACGCCCTCCCTCTCACCGAAGGCATCATGCTCCACTGGTTCCCGGCCTCGGTGCTCCCACGACTCCGCGTACCCCCGTGGTGCCGAGAGGCGATCGCCCTCCACCAGAACGCACGGACGAGCCTCCCCGCTTCGGAGGACACCAGCCCATGACCGCCAGCCGTTGCGACCATTGCGACCTGATCACCGGGGCAGACTGCGCCTGCTCTCCGCAGCCGCCTCAGCGCAAGATACCCATCCCGACTGGGGAAGCTGGGAACCGAACACCATCCTTGTGCCACTCACGCAGTACGCGCACATCCCCGGCTGCACGCACCTGTCCGAGAGCGAGATCAAGGCCCCGAAATGGAGTTGGACCAACGTCGCAGCAGGCACGTGAGCAAGGATCTACCCAACCCTGGCGGCCGAAGGCGACCTCGCGGCCGCTACCGAATGCCACCTTGCTCCGGCCTTGCACCCTTGCGGACTGAAGGGATGGCGTTGCGAGGCACTCAGCCCGCCAGTCGGTCGTAAAGGCACGACGCTTGCCAAGTCTGGCTGGATATACCGCTCAGAGGTACGTCGCGACACAAGAAACTACTTCTGCCATACCTTTAGGGAATCTTCCCAGAGAGAGCAGCACCAGCGCCATATGCACCGCTAGTGTGCGAGCCATGGGAGAACTCGCACAGCCTCGCGCCTGGGGCGAACGGTCACCTGGTATGCCGGTCTTGCCGGGCCCACGAGCCTCATGGATCGGTACTCTGCAAGCCCTGATCGATGAGCTTTCCGCCCATCAGGACCGAGAGCTCAGCGATCAGGAATCGCTGCCGCAAGCCGGTGGGCTCAACCGACATCAGCTGCAGCGCCTTGTCCGGGCCGGACTGCTCTCGCGAGAGGGCCGGACGTTCCTTCCCAGCGCCGCCGCCCTCATCTGGCGCCAAAAGGGCAACCCGGTCTTGCTGGTGGAGACGTTCCACCACAATGTGAGGTTCGTCGGCGAAGTCATGGATGCGCTCGCCTCTGGACCCCGGACGCACGATCAACTCTTGGACCTGGCACGTGAATACTTCGACCTACCGTGGGAGACTTCGGGGCCGGTGCGCGACCGGACGACGTGGCTCACAGTCACGGGCATGGTCGATCTCTTCGACGGTCGTGTCCACCTTACGGACGCCGGCCGCGACGCCCTGGCGCGCATCGTGATGGGGAGGCCCGAACCCGACGACACCGTCACGACCGCGCAACTGACCCCAGCTGTGGGCGCCGTCGCGCAGCTTATCGAGCAGCTCGACGAAGCGGGACTAAGGGCCAGAGCGGACGGCGCCAATCTCTACATTCCCGGAACCTCCGCGAACGGCGGCACGATGGACGCACTTCAGGTGCTCGTCGAGGCCGCCATGCCGTCGATCACGGAAGCGGACTTCAGGCAATTCGTGAAGGACACCTTCCCCAAGGCCCAAACCACGGCCACAGCACGCACCGCCAAGGACACTCTCAAGGCTCTGGGACTCATCCGGCAGACGTCATCCAAGACCTGGAGCGCCACTCCAGCCGCTATTTTCTGGGTCGAGTCAGGCGAACCCTTGGACCTCGCACGCACCGTTCATGCCTCGATCGCTTTCTTCGGTGAGATGTTGGGCGTGCTCGACGAAACCGCCTGCCCCGCGTCCGGCATGCTTGCGGAGCGCAGCTCGCGGTATCTTCCCAACCGTGACAAGCCGCTGAGCCGGAGCGCCGTCAATACCCGCCTCAACCTGCTTGAGGTCTGCGGACTGGTCACGCGTCTGTCCCAGACCGCCTACCGTACGACTGCTCTCGGCCGGGCGTTCAAGCACTCTGTGCCCTGTCTCACCGTCGACGATGGCTCATCCCATGGCGCCAGCGAAGGTCACCCCGCCGATGCTCTGGGCAGCACGCTGCCACAGGACTCGCTCGGGGCGGACATCGCAGCAGAGCTGGAAAGCTCCGCACTCGCCAGCGCAACCCCCGAGCGCCTGGAGAAGGCCGCCGTCGCTGCGCTGGCGTACCTTGGCATGCCTGGCGAACACGTAGGTGGTAATCAAGCAGTGGACGGTCGCGTACGCTTCGGCGTCGGTGCGGACTCACGAGTCCTGGCCGTCGAGACAAAGACCGCAGCCTCGGGGCAGGTTGTCGATCAGACGTTGTTCAATCTGGCAGGACACAGGGCGCAGATCGGGGCCGAGGTCACCCTTCTCATCGGCCCGGGATTCAGGCCAAGCATGCTCAAGGAGGCCGACGACGACCCGGCGATCGCCGTCATCGAGACCGGACTGCTGGCCGAGGTCATCCGGCGCCAGGAAAGAACCCCGCTCACGCCGGCCCAGCTGGCACCCCTCGTCGACCCGGCGCTGCGCGCGGCACAACGCGGAGACGCAATCCGCGGACACTGGCGGAATCAGGAGGTCCGTGGCGAGCTCGAGTACGCCCTCGTCGACATCCTGAACGTGGAAGCGGAAGATCCATTAGAGGAGGGTGGCTGGCTCGATCTCACCTCGGTTCGACGCGAGCTCCGGACCCTTGGGTACCGCGTCGCGGGGGACGAAGTCATGGAAACCCTCGATTTTCTTGCCTCAAGACGCATCGGCGTTCTCGATCGCTCTGATCAGGGATACCGCTGCATCGCTGGTGTCCATACCGCCGGGCAGCGCATTCGCGCTCTCGGGCATCAGTGGACAGCAGCCGCGGAAATCCACCATCGAATGCGCGCAGGAGGCGACACCAGCCAGGAACCAAAGGGCTAGGCCACAGGCCCACCCGAGACTGACACGACGATGCTTCCGCCCACAATACGCTATCGAGAACACCCGACGAGCGCCGCAGAAGCGTGGCGAGGCTACGCCAAGCTGTCTCCCATTCCAGTGTGCGACAGGTGCGTTCCTCAGCTGTGCCCTTCTGAGCGGTGCAGGGCGGTCACCGACAGTGCTGACGAACCCTCACTGAGCTGTGGAAAAACGGTTTAGGCACTAGTCGTAGTCAATTGGCGAGGCAAAGGCTGACACGACGTCTGTCAACTGATCGAGAGGTTGTCTTCATTGGCCAAGAGCAAGCAGCGCAAGGCCCACTGGCGCATCGGGTACCTCTTCGTGCACGGCATTGGCAACCAAAAGCCGGGTACCACTCTTGAGTGGGGTAGGAGCATCTTCGACGCTCTCCGTGACGTATACGGTGAGCGAGCTGTCTCCTGGAAGGACCAGCCACTGACGGCCTCGCCCGAGGATGCCACGAACCGGCACGCCGAAGTCGTCGTCTCCCTCGGAGGCGCGCACCACCGCACCCTGTTCGCCGAGGCTCTCTGGGCCGACAAGTTCACCGCACTGGGGCGACCATCCATCCGTCGGACTCTGACGTTCCTCGTAGCGAACATTCCTCTCCTATTTTGGGTGGTCGGTCCGGACCAGCGCGATCTACAGGTTCTCTTCTCTCCTTCCCGCGGTCTTCGAGACCGCGGGGAAGCTCGGCTTGCCCAAATGAGGCTGCTGTGGCGGCTCCTCACCTTGGCGGTCATCTCGACCGCACTCGTCTACGGCATCCTGCTGGCAACACGCAATATGCTGGTATCAGTACTCCTCCTGGCCCTGCTGGCTTGGTTCGTCCGCTCCCGCCGCAATCTCCTCTGGCATGTCCGAGTCGCCGCCATCGACAAGGACCGTACGCAGCGCCTCCTCATGCACCTCCACCAGAAGGTGGAATGGATGGAACGCCACTGCGACGAGGTCATAGTCGTAGCCCACTCGCAGGGCGGCTATCTCATGCACCGATTACTATCCCGCACTGCTGACCGTCGGCACCCGAAGGTCCGAAGGTTCATCGGGGTGGGCTCCGGCCTCAAGCCGATCAGCCTGCTCAAGACCTTCGACGACAGCGGTATCAGACCCAGCCTGTGGGGCCTCATAGGTACCGCCCCCGCGGGACTGTGGGGGCTCGGCCCTTGGATTTGGCAGCCCTTAGGGTGGCTGGTTCAGACCGTCCTACGCTGGCTATACCTAGTCCTGCAGATGACGGTGACGCCGTTGAGCGCCTTCGATGACGCACACGTCGCGGAGCTCTATCGTGGAGCCTTTGCCACAGAATGGCATCGGACCCTCGCTACCGTCCCCAGTCTGCATCTCGATCTCGCTCACGAGGTTGCCGTTGTCGCATCTATCGCCATAGCCTCCCTGCACATTCGGCTGATCCGTGCAGCCTTGCAAGCCCACCCCCCACACCCCCTTGGGCTCGACCACCACCGCTGCCGCATCGAGTGGCGCGAGTACAGCAGCCCCCACGACATGGTCGGTCGGATGCTCGGTCCCAACCTTCCCGACAAGGTCGAACAGCCATGGATCGCCCCCGTCGGTCAACCTCTCAGCGACCATACGATGTACTTCCATCGCACAGGTGTCCTCCCCCGCCGCCTCGCGGCGGATCTGCTGGGCGATCTCGGACTAGAGTGTCAGGCGGACGACTGGGACCAGGCCGTCACCTGGCTCGATGACGTCCGGCGTCGTCACGGAGCACGCCGACGTGCTCTCCATGGCCTGTTGATCGGCACCTTCGCCACGTTACTCGCAGCACCCCAGCTCTTTGACAGGCCCTCCGTACTCCTCGCCTACCTGCACGCATGGCTACCGCTCTCCCTCCTGCTGCTCAGTCTCACTGTTCTGTTCAGCCTGTTGGCCCATCAGTCGGCGCACAAGGCGGCCCGCCACTTCACGGCTTCCCTGTCAGGAGCCGCGCCTTCGCCGCGCACGCGCTGGCGTGTGCGGATCGTGCCACCCAGGCCCCGACTCCTGCCGACGATTGCGGCAGCAACCGGGGGGATGCTCGCCGTGTACGGCACGATCCGGTACTTCCTGGCCGCCCGCGAGTACGGGGACACTCGCATCTGGCAGGGCTACCCCTTCCTCATGCCCATGGGCATCGGGCTGCTGATCATCGCCTGCGCATCAGCGGCTGGCTACCCAGTACGAGCGCGCTGGTACCTGGGGATTGCCGGTTTAGGATGCATGGCCCTGTACTCATCCCCGGCACCCGCTGCTCTCGGCTCACCCTGGGAGCTCCGCGCCGAAGGTACGTTGCTCGGGATCCTGGGAGGGTGCCTGCTCGTAGGGCTAGCCGGCTCCTTTTACGCACGTCTGAGAGCAGTCGACCTGACCACACGGGAGTGAGGCAGAATCAGTCCGGGTTGCTCCGGCTATCGCACTCCTGGCCAGTGGTGATCTGTCTTCGGAGACAGCCTCCGCACGGCATGAACTTCGACAACATGCCGGAGCTGCACTGGGCGGGTGGATACCGTTCGCAATTCTGCTGATGGCAGACGAGGGCGAGGCCCCTTGATTAACTTCGCGTACGCGAATGACACCGAGAACGACCCCCGACCCCCTGGGGAGGATCTAGGGAGAACGCGCGACGCTGGGGAGCAGGGCATCACCCGTGTCACCAGTCGTTCCACGCCCCGCGACCGTCCCAGTTCTACCGATTCCCCTCCGGAGCATCACTAAGAGTGTTGGCTGGGCAGTCAGAGAAGTCTCACACCAGGAGGGCTGACTGGAACCAAGGAATGCCGCGGCAACAGGGAAGGACTTCCCCTGCACCGCACGTATGACCTGCTACATCGAGGTTCACGAGGACGGCACGGTGACGCACGGAAACGACCGCGCTGCCACGGACGGGCCGTGGCTGGCAAGTCCCGTCTCTTCGCGGTCTGGCCCGGGTGAGTGGTCGAACCACTTGTTCGTGATCGACGACCTGGACGAGTACGCGAAGGTGCACGGGATCATGCACGACGAGGAGCGCACCGGCCTCAAGGAGCACGTCTACAACGTGCGATGGGAGCCGGCTCCCTACGCGAACGACAGCCCTCGAAGCCCCTACATCAGTGTCGACATCACGCTGGACTGCGGCTGCGAGATTCACGACCTGCGTACCTTCGCTGCTCAGATGAAGGAACAGCAGGGTTGGGACGTAGCCACCAGCGGCGGCTGGGGCAGCAGCGGTAACCCTGGGGGAAGGAAGAAGTACTCACTGTGTGTTCGCCGCAAGAGCCTCACGAGGTGACCCCGGCAGCTCGCCACGGAGTCCGCGCAGCGAAACGGGTGGCACAGCATGTGCTGTACCACCCGTTCCTTTACACGCTGGCGAGGTTGTCTGGGATGCGCTTGGGGACCGCACCGAGCAGGGCGTCGACGGCCACACGCCCCTTGCCACCAGCTTCCGGCATGAAGCGGGCGTAGCGGTCGAGGGTGATGGTCGGGCTGGAGTGGCCGAGCCATCGGGCGAGGGTGACGACGGATTCGCCGGCTTCGAGGATGATCGAGGCGTAGGTGTGCCGGAGGAAGTGGAAGCCGTCCTTACAGGAAGCCTTCCGGCGCTTCCCCTTCTCCCACATGGGGATAACCTCGGCTGCAGTGAATCAGACCTCAGACCTCGAGTTGAAGCTGTTCGCCCGCAGCGCGTTCCCGTACGTCGTCAGGACGAGCGGGAACGTCCCCCTCTCCCGCCCCGGATCCGGCCCGCCCCCACGGCAATTCGACCCGGAGGGCTGCCGTAGAAGAGCACAATTGACGTTGCCAGCACGGAGCGCCGTCTATTTAGCTCACCAGTCCACTGATGGCGTTGGCGAGCGCTTCGCCTCCTTGCTGCACAACGGTGCCCGCCACAAGCGCAGGCAACGCCTGTGCGATTCCACGCAGTGTTCCGACCTGCGGCGCATCGGGGGTCACGAGCGAGGCGTCAACGGTGTCCGCCATCGCACGCAGCACCATCGCGTTCTGCAGGTCCGCCGCGTTGTGGTCCACGTCCGAACGGAAGGCGGTAAGGAGACCGCGCACAGCATCGACGTCAACCATGCCCTGCAACGAGGCAGACTGATGGATGTTGGCGATGTTCTGTCCCACCACGTTCTGCAACGGTGCGTTGTTGTTACCGCCGATGCTGATGCCCGAGCCATGTCCCGGGTCCGGATCGGGGCGACGCCGGCTCACAACCATTATTTATCTCCCTGATTCTTGTTGTCCTGGCCGATGCCACTGATCCCGCTGCCGGCGACGTTCTGGATGGGCGCGTTGTTGTCTCCGTATACGAGGATGTTGTTGGTCACGGTGGCAACCTGCCGTTCGTACGCAGCCAGGTCGATTCCCTGCTCATTCAGGTACTCGGCCACAGTCCGGAATACGCAAGACTGCATCAGAACAACGTGCCGCTTGGCATCGTCGCCCTGGTGCATGTCGGTGACTTCCTCGGTGGAGTACCGGTCACGCAGGCTCACCGGGTCTTCCTCCTCCACACGACCCTCGGCTTTCTCACCGAGGCGGGCGACCAGTCGCCACACGGCCAAAGGGCCCATGACTGTGTCCAGGAGCGACTGGGCAGCAAGCCACCTGAGTAGACGAGCCCCGCGTGTCCGGGCCGGTAAGTCAGCTACCCGCAGCTCGTTGTAGGGCGGCGTAATCACATGCGGGCGAATAGTCAAGCGCAGTTCTCCGGCCTCCAGCGCGGCATGCACGAAGACGCTCACCACGATTTGTCCGTCCCAGCTGATGCACTGAGCTCGCAGATACAGCCGGTCCGGCACGCCTGAAGGGGACCTACGCCCCAGACCGGTCAGGTCAGAATGCTCCACGTTCGTCTCGCGGGTGCGCTGCAGCCATCGGGCCGCTGGAAGGCCGAGTATGCGCTCCATCGAGAAACCGGGGAGTGGATCCGTGATTTCCCGAGCGCCACGGCCCAGTTCCTTGAGGGCGATACCCACGCGCCGGAGGAGTTCCGCCTCCCCGAACGGCCTGACCGACTCCTCGGCGTCCTTGGGCTGCAGGGGGATGCTGATGCGAGCAGGTCCCCAGACATCGCGTCCGGCGCCGACGAACCGCTCCAAGGCGTCGTAAGGCAGCGCCAGCTGTGACTGGGCCTTGCCGATCTCCGCCATCCTGTGTCTGGCCTTCGCAGCGGCCCACGGCAAGCCATCGGACGACACACCCTCCCGAGCCAGGGCGCCCAGCGCAGCCCGTGCCACAAGCCGGTCAGCCACGTACGCCAGTGCGACGATGGCTGCCAGCCCGAAGGGGAGTAAGGCCAGTTCGAGTCGCAGTTCGAGCACGTCGCCGCCAGCGGGTCCGTACGGTATGAGTGCGAGCAACCACGGAATGAGAAGCACCGCATACGCCACGCGCCGCGAAGGCGCCCACCTCGTCCGGCCGTCCTTGCGGATCGCACGGAAGGCAGCCCACCGTAGGAATAGAGCGACGATGACGGCCGCTGCCCAGATCGTGAAAGCCCACGGCACCGCATAGGGGACCAGCCCACAGAGGATCAGGATGCAAGCGCGCCGTGCCCACCGGCGGCGCCGCGCACGAAGGCTGTGCGCCGTCACCGGAACAAGATCGAATCCGTACGACGGCACAGGCAGCGGCGGACCGTGCAACACATGGTCGACAACCCACTGCGCAGTCGGCTCACCCAGGGGCGGACAGTCATCGCTGCCCTCCAGATAGATTGGCCGCCTGGTACTACGCCGAGGCTTCTTGGCCTTCCCCCCTTTACCCCGGATCTTGCGCCACGACGCCTTCACCATCTTCACCCGGTCGGGTCGCGCGTAGACTGCCTGACACAGCAACCTCGTCACTTCGGACGATGCAGGGTCCACCTCCGCAGGTCGGTTGGCCCCATGAGCAGCATGGTTCGCGTGAATCGGGACCGCAGGCCACTCGGCCTCCTCTGAACGCCCCTTTCCCCGAGCGCGCACGCCCCACCCAACTGCCATCCCACTCCCCCGTTCGCCGACAAGCGGGCATCTTCACTGCGGACAGCAAGAACCGCCAGACCGCAAACACGACAATGTGCGCAAGTGCGCTGGTTGGCTCGGGAATGGCCGAAACCGCCTCCGGCTTACCTGGCATGAAGGTCGGCCCTTGGCGTCACGGAAGTCCTCAGGGCTGAATCTCTCGGCATGCTCCAGTACCTCAAGGCACGGCATCCTTACGACGCAAGACCCGAGGTGCTTGCACATCCCGGAGGTGACGCAGCGTAGAGCGCGGAGATGAGGCCGTCGACGTGGTCCATACACTCGTCCACCCTCGACGCAGGTCCCGCTCCGGGCATGAGTGCAGCAACCTCCAGCTGCGTGTCAGCCGCCTGTGCGACCGGCCCGGGCTGTAAGGGGGCAAACTGAAGCACATGTTCTTCGGGGATGTCGTAGTCGACCCATCGTGGAGCTTCGAGCTGGCGGAGGCCCTCCGCGACCGTTGGTATGAGAAGGAAGAGGTGGACCTGACGTTCCCCGCGACGCTGGACCAGCTCCGGTCTTGGCTTGACGACTCGCGCGACTTCGAAAGGCGGCACCGGTTCTACTGGCAGGCCGCCATGAACGACTTCGACGACGGCGTCAGCCGTCTGGGACCGGAGTACAGACAGGGGCTGACCGTCCAGGTGGACACTTTCCGTTCCGCAATGGAGGGCCTGCCTGCGGCAGGGGCCGAAGAGCACGTGGCACGGGCGAGTCAGCTGCTACTCTCCCTCGCCCGGGAAGCCTGCTCAGACGGCCAGTTGATCCGCGCTTGGCGGGACGTCGTATCCGCTGTCAGAGGCGGCCAGGACTACGAGGTCATCCGCATGCGTACTGGCTTGCTCCTCGCCCTCCTGAAGCGTTCTCAGCGAGGATCCGCAGAAGTGATGCGCTCCATCACCGGGGTCCTACTCGACCGGCCGATAGACGTGCGGGTAGCTCACCTCAGTCTGGGGGACATCGCGGACCTGAGCACGCTGCCGCGTCAGGATGCCAAGGCATCAGCCGGCCTGTCCGAAGAGGCCCGGCTCGACCTCTCTGTGCGACTGCTGACAATTCCTCCGCGTCGGGCCCATCACGTAGTGTGGCACGCCTTCGCGAAGGCGCGGATCGCGGGCATGGTGCAGACGTTCGGATCTATCACCCTGTATGACCGGGACTGGTTTCATGGCAATGCGACCGGGGATGGCCCTCACCGAGACCAACTGCCGCACGAGGTGACCGGAGCCGAGTCCTTCTTCCCCACGGACTGGCTTCCGGAGGGACCTCACGTAGTCCTCGTACGCGTCGATCTCGGCGTCGTAGCAGCCGCAGACGCTCCAGCCGTCTCTCGTCTACAGGCACGGTCCATGGTCCTAGCCGCGACATTCCCGGAGGACTTCCGCGGCTGGGAGATGTACGAGGGGTACATTCATGCTGTCAACGGCATCTGCACTTCCAACGAGGCATTCCGCCTGACCGAGGAAGACTTTGCGACACCACACCTCCAAATGGATGCCACGGCAAAGCGCTTGAACCGTATGGCCCCTCGTGTTGCTCCGCATCTCCCCGGAGCAAGCTCGGACCTGTCCGATGTCATCGACGCGGTCGGCTGGTGGAAAGCCTCCAGCGCACAGCCTTCCCTGCCGGCGGTCGTCCTGGACGTGAGGATCCTCGAACTGCTCGCCAGCAGGGTCTCGGGCCAGGAGTGGTACGTCTACTTGGACAACTTCCATAAGAACGCCTGGATCCAGCATCAGATCGCCCACGCACTGATGCGTGTGGCCTGGCACGCCCGCGATGACCTGGGGCACTTCACGCCGGACGTCGGCCAGGCCGCCGAGGCGCTGCGCAGGGAGATGGTGCAGTACGAGGGTATGGGTTTCCGCACCGACATACACAAGGTCATCTCCAGGTTGCCAGACCTTGTGCTGGTCTACCCCACACACAGCAAGCAGCGCCGGCGTGCGGAGAGCCTGGCGAGGCGAGTAGCGGGAGGTGAAGGCATGCACGCTTGGTACGAGGCGTGCAATGACCGCTGGTCACGTGCCCTCAATCGCTTGAGATCTGTACGTAATTCACTCGCGCATGGCGGCCCCGTCACACTTGAGGCGGCTGCGTCGGTCGCACCGCTCGCCCATTTCCTGGCGGGCACCGGCCTCATGGACAGCCTCAGTGCGCTGCTCGAAGGCGAGTCCCAGGCAACAGCGCACGCCAAGAGACGAGACAGCGCCGACACCTGGGCCGCGCGATGGCTCTCAGGCATTCCCGCGAGCGAGACGTTCGATGTCTGGCCTGCTGCATGAGCTGCGAGCCGCGCACTGGTGTACGCAAAAACCCGTACCCCCTCAACGGCAACAGTAAGCTGCACATCATGCCGAGATTTGCCGAGTTCAACGCTTCGAGCCTCCGCCGCACCAGCTCTGTAGAAGCCGGGTTCCCCTGGCGCGGACAGACCGTGACCCTGATCCGGATCGATGCCCAAGGGGTCGTCTCCCAAGCAACCCGCATCACTGACAAGCGGGCCCTGCTGGCGCAGGCGGGACCGAAAGATCTCGTACTCGCTGCATGGCCCGGGGAGTGGCGTCAAGACGTGTTCTTCGTGGACGACCTGAAGGCCGCACGCGAGGGAATAGGCTGAGCCGACCCTGGCTGGGGAGAGGCAGCCGCACAAAGTGGCAGCACGACGAAAGGGCCGGAAAGACGGATCGCCGCAGGTCAGGGCACCTATCCACTCGATCTCCGCAGGTCAGCGCCCCAAGGGCGACGACTTCAAGAAGATCTCGTCGTGGGCGGCCATCCTGTTTGCCCCCACGCTGGTGGGAACGATCTACGGCATGAACTTCGACCGCATGCCGGAGCTGCACTGGGCCTTCGGCTACCCCTTCGCGATCCTGCTGATGGCAGCGGTGTGCACAAGCCTGTACTTCATCTTCAAGCGGCGCGACTGGCTGTAGCAGCGAGGGCACGACCCCCTGATCAACTTCAGTGCGCGAAAGAAACCGAGGACGACTCCCGGCCCCCTGGGGAGAACGCACGCCAGCGGGCCGACCCGGGGTTCAGTGTCTCCACCTCATTGAGAGGCGGCGCCCGGCGCAGGCGCTGCTCGCCGCACTCCGCAAGAACTGGCCATTCGGAACGCCTTGCGATTCCGTAGCACGGCACCCAGCCGGAAAGCCTCCGCGCAGGCCAGAGGACCGTGAGGGTCGGTAGAAACTCGCGAAGGCATGGCCGACTTGCACTCTTGCCTCCCGCACGATCATGACGGGGCATCAGGTTCTGTCAGTGGCCACCGCTACAACCGAACTGGAGGTCTGCGCAGCGCGGACCGATAGGGAGGGGATGCAGCATGCCGAAGGTTCCGGACGGATACGTGCGCGTACGAAGCCACCTCCGCCGCAAGCCGACGCCGAAGTCCGCCAAGGGGCTGAGCGTCTGGGCCGTGGCCGGCTTGTGTGCGGTGGTATGGCTCTGGGGTCAGATCTTCGGGTTCGGCGACAGCGACGCCGAGCAGCAGCCCGCCCCGAAGCCTGCCGTCTCCGCGTCGGCGGGCGGGCAGTGACAGCCCGATCGCGGCGAAGGCTCCAGTGGCGACCGCGCAGCACCGGGGACGCCCTGGGTGCGGCAGCCGTGGCCCTCGCGGTCATGGTCGCCCTGGCGCAGGCCGTATCGAACCTGATCGCGAGGGCCGCTGCGGCCTGGCCGCTGCTGGTCTTGACCGTCTTCGCCTCGGCCGTCGCCGTGGCCGGCCTCCGGATACGGGGCCGCCGCCGGGATCGCGCGGACAGTGAACGGCTGGCTCGTCTGCGCATCACCCTGGCGGAGTTCGATGCGATGGACGACGAGCAGTTCGAGCACGCGCTGCGCGACCTCCTCGTCCGCGACGGCTGGGCGGCCAGGAAGGTGGGCCGTGGCGGGGACCAGGCCGCGGACGTGATCGGCGTCCGAATACCCCTCGGGCGGATCGTGGTGCAGGCAAAACACACCCGCGTCGGCGGCAAGGTCGGCTCATCAGTGATGTACCAGGTGAAAGGCACGGCAGGTCCCGCGCACAGGGCGGACCACGCGGTCGTCGTTACCAACGGCTCGTTCACTCGCGACGCCATGGCTTGGGGCGACCGTTACGGTGTGCGGTGGGTGGACCGCGACCGGCTGGACCGCTGGGCCCACAAGGGCAGGCCCTTGCACGAACTGCTCTCGCTGCCCACCAGAGGCTCCCGCTTGCCGTGGCGTCGAGCGGCGTGACACATGCGCCGCGACGCGCCAACGAGAACGGGTGGCACAGCATGCGCTGTGCCACCCGTTCCTCAGGCCGCGACCAGGCCGTCCTTGCGGGACGCCTTCCAGCGCTTCCCCTTCTCCCGCATGGGAACGACTGGGCCTGTCCCGGGCGTGCGGCGGCCATCAGCGGGTGCGGGCAGTGCCGAGATTCCTGGAGGGAAGGCGGCCCCGGGCGCTCGCCGAAGGTCCGGCCGGCGTCGGGGCGGCGAAAAGTTTGGTGCGCGGGGCGGACGGAACCAGGTAACGTCCTTGTCATGTTCTTCCAGACGCCGATTTACGAGTGAGAGCGTGACGGGCCCCCGCTGACGTCCCCCGATGTCGCCGCGCCCGTCCCCCACCGATGAATCCGTAGATCACTTCACATCACCACCGGGAGAACCCGTGACCGACAGCAAGAACATCAACAACCCCGTGGGCCAGGGCGGCGGCCAGCGCAAGAAGCTGTCCCGCGCCGAGCGGCAGAACAACGGTCCGCACCGCAACCTCGACCGCCAGAACGCCGCCGCCCAGAAGGCGGAGCTGGTGCGCAAGATGCGCGAAAAGGCACGTGCAGCCGAGGCCGCCGGGCAGGCGAGCGACGACACCGCACAGAGCTGACGCACGGCCGCCGCAGGGCGGCACCCCACGAGGCAGGGCCCGGACCGCGGCGCACGGTCCGGGCCCTGCCGCCGTATCGGGGCTCCGCTGCCGCACCGGGCAGCTGGTCCCGCTCAGCGGAGTAGGACGCTTCACATCACAGTGAGTAACCACCGGCAGTGCCTACCGCACGCCCTCCGGTCGGCAAGGCTCACCGTATGGCATTCAAAATGCCATACTCCTGTCATGGCTGACGACGACACCGACTTCCCACCCGGCGACGGTCCCAGCAGCGGCATCTCCGTCTCCCTGACCGCCGGCACCCTGCAAGCGATCCGCGAGCGGGTCGGCAAGCGTGGCGTGTCCGCGTACCTGGAGAGGGCCGCCCAGCGGCAGATCGAGCGCGACAACCTGGACGAGCTGATCGCCGACTTCGACAAGACCCACGGCCCCGCCGACCCGGAGGCCGTGGCTGCCAAGCGGGCCAAGCTCACCGGCGGCCCCTCCTCCGGGGCCGGGGCAGCGGCGTGAGTGGCGCGCTCATTCTGGACAGCGAGGGCCTGGCCAAGGCCGTGCAGCGCGACCGCGAGGTCCACGAATGGCTCACCGCCGCCCGTGACGCCGACCTTCCCGTGATCACCTCGGCCGCGGTTCTCGTCGAGGTGGTCCACCCCCGGATCAACGACGCCGCTCTGAAGTGGACGCTGTCCCGGCTGCGGGTCGAGCCGGTCACCCAGGCCGTCGCCCAGTCCGCCGCCACCCTGCTCCGCACGGCCGGGCTGCACGGCCACAAGTACGCCATCGACGCGATGCTTTGCGCCACGGCCCTGGCTCAGCCAGGCCGGGTGACGATCCTGACGTCCGATGTGGAGGACATCGCCATGCTCACTGCCCCTCACATCCGTGTGGCCGTCGAGAAGATCTGATCCACGCCCTCACTCCGGACGGCCACCCTCGTCGGCACGATCTACGGTTCTCCATGCTGCTGATGGCCGTGGTGTGTACGAGCCCGTACTTCATCTTCAAGCGGCGGGGTGCGGCGCGCCGCACCCCGCCGTTCCTAGCGGGTGACCTGGCCGCCGCGGCCGGCCAGGGCGCCGGTGACGCCCATCGGGATCGCCAGGATCACCAGGGCGATCAGGCCCGTGGTCCAGGCGCCGGTCAGGTCGCGGGCGGCGCCGAAGGCCGTGGGGCCCAGGGCCGCCAGCAGGTAGCCCACGCACTGGGACATCGCGGACAGCAGGCCCGCGTCGTGAGTGGTGCGGGCGCACATGGACATGTAGGCGATGCCCAGGGAGAGCACCGCGCCCAGGCCGAGGCCCAGGACGGCGGCCCACAGCACCGCCGCCCCGGTCGGGGCCGCGATCAGGCCGGCGAAGGCGGCCATGCACAGTACGGTGCCGATGACCGCCAGGTAGCTCTGCTTCCGGGACCGCTGCGCCCATACCGGGACCAGCAGTGAGGTGACCATGGCGGAGCCCATGCAGACCGCGAGCAGGACGCCGGCGCCGCCCTCGCTCCAGCCGTGGTCGATGTAGAACGACGGCAGCCAGGTGGTCGCGGTGTAGTAGAGCAGCGACTGGAAGGCGTAGAAGAGGGCGACCGCCCAGGCCAGGCGGCTCCGCCAGATCGAGCCGCCCGCCTGTGCCGCCACCGGGGGCTGCGCACGGTCCCGGCGCAGCTTCGGTGCCCAGACCAGCAGTGCCGCGAGGGCGAGGACGCCCCAGACGGCCAGGCCGCCGGCCCAGGTGAGCGACAGCGCGTCGCGCAGCGGCACGGTGGCCGCGGCCGTGACGGCGCCGCCGCCGACGAGCATGGTGGTGTGCAGGCCGGACATCAGCCCGACCTGCTGCGGGAAGTCCCGTTTGATCAGTGCGGTGATGACCACGTTGGCGATCGCCACCGCGGTGCCGACCAGGAACGTCCCGGCGAACAGCGGGAACAGCTCCGGGACGAGCCGCACGGCGCTGCCGGCGAGCAGCACCGCCAGCACCGCGACCAGGGTCCGCTCCATGCCCCAGCGGCGGGCCAGCCGGGGCGCGAGCGGGGCGAAGATGCCGAAGCAGATCAGGGGCAGCGTCGACAGCGCGCCGGCGCCGCCGTTGGAGAGGCCGGTGACGTGCCGGATCTCGTCCAGCAGCGGCGAGACGGCAACGATGGCGGGCCGCATGTTGATCCCGACCAGCAGCACCGCCAGCGCGTACCAGAGCAGGCGGCGATTCCCCGGAGCGCTGCGGGCGGGACCGGGCCCCGGCTCGGCCGCCGTCCCGCGGGGCGGTGAAACCGTGGTCTCCGATTCAGGGGGTGGGGTCACGAACCATCCTTCCGGTTCTGGTCGGGCAGCGGCGGCCGCGGTCAGGCAGCGGCGGCCGCGAACGGCACGGGCTTCCCGTCGCCGGGGGCGATGCCGTTGATGCCCCGGGCCTCGGCGGCCCGCAGGAATCGCCCGCGCACGTCGTGCTGTTCGGTGTAGTAGGGCGGGTTGTTGAAGAGGTCGTAGTGGATCGCGCAGGCGGTCGACGCCCCCAGCACGACCGCCGCCTCGACGGCCTGCTCCGGGGTGAGCGTGGCGGGCTGGTTGGTGGGCGTGATGCCCTCGCGGCGGGCCATCACCCCGGCGATGGGCAGGAACGCCACGTCGAAGGGCCCGTATTCGCGCGCGATCTCCCACCACTTGCCGTGCCAGATGGTGTCGCCGAAGTGGATGACGCGCAGCCCGGGCGCCTCCACGATCCACGCGACCTGGTCGTCGCCGCGCCAGTCGTGGGAGGGCACGGGGATGGTGGTGAACGGCCCGATCTTCCGCCGCTCCCCCATGTCCTGCGCGACGGCGGTGATCCCCATCCCGCCGAGGACATCCACGATCGGGGTGTGGCAGCCCACGGTGCAGCCCTCGGTGGCGGCGTACTCCGCGAGCAGCAGCCGGTCGCAGTGGTCGGGGTGGAGGTGGGTGACGAAGGCGTGGGTCCGTACGCCCGGGGACGCCTCGATGCTGGGGAGGGGCCGCCGGGGCATGCCCTGGAACCCCGCGAGGTCCGCGGGGTTCTTGAGGGCGTCGATGACGATCCGGTCGTCTCCGGAGGCCACTTCGACGCCGGCCCAGGCGAGACGCCGCAGGGTGACGGTCTCGGCCGAACTCATGGTGTGCTCCTCGTGCCGCTGTCGGTGGTCACTGCCCGGTGACGCCCAGGCCGCGGGAGACCCGGTCACCCAGGTCCTTGTGGACGCTGCGCCAGTAGTCGACGACGCGCTCCTTGGTCTCCGTGCGCACCTCGGGCGCCGAGGCGTGCGCGACGATGTTGGCCACCAGGTGATCGCGGTCGGTGTCGGCCATGACCTTCTCCCACAGGGCGCGGGCCTGGCCGAAGTCGTCGTCCTCGGCGTGCAGCCGGTGGGCGCTGCGCACGATCTCGCCGGTGACCTCGTAGTGCTCGCCGGCGAGCAGGAGCGGGTCGGCGACCGGGCCGGCGAAGCTGTTGGGCGCGTAGACGGGGTCGCCGGGGTTGTCGTAGCGCATGGAGCCGTCGCGGTTGTACGAGTGGACCGCGTTCTTGGGCCGGTTGACCGGCAGTTGCAGGTAGTTGGCACCGATGCGGTAGCGGTGGGTGTCGGGGTAGCTGAACAGCCGCCCCTGCAGCATCTTGTCCGGGGAGGCTCCGACGCCCGGGACGAGGTTCGACGGCTCGAAGGCGGCCTGCTCGACCTCGGCGAAGTAGTTCTCCGGGTTGCGGCTGAGGGTGAGGGTGCCGATGTCGATGGGCGGGTAGTCCTCGTGCGGCCAGATCTTGGTCAGGTCGAACGGGTTGAAGCGGTAGTCCGCCGCGTCCTCGAAGGGCATGACCTGCACCTGGAGGGTCCAGGTCGGGTGGTCGCCCTTCCGGATCGCCTCGTGGAGGTCGCGGATGTGGAAGTCGGGGTCCTCGGCGCCCGCGGCCGCGGCCTCGGTCCCGGTGAAGTTCCTGATGCCCTGGTCGGTCTTGAAGTGGTACTTCACCCAGAACTTCTCGCGGGCGGCGTTGTACCACAGGAAGGTGTGGCTGCCGTAGCCGTTCATGTGCCGCCAGGAGTACGGGGTGCCGCGGTCCGACATCAGGATCGTGACCTGGTGCGCCGACTCGGGCGAGAGCGTCCAGAAGTCCCACTGCATGTTGTTGTCGTGCAGGTGGTTGTCGGCGCGCCGCTTCTGCGAGTGGATGAAGTCGGGGAACTTCTGCGGGTCGCGGATGAAGAAGATCGGGGTGTTGTTCCCGACGATGTCGTAGTTGCCCTCTTCGGTGTAGAGCTTGACCGCGAAGCCGCGCGGGTCGCGGGCGGTGTCCGCGAAGCCGAGCTCGCCGGCGACGGTGGAGAAGCGCAGGAACAGCTCGGTGCGCTTGCCGCGCCGGAAGACGTCGGCCTTGGTGAACTGGCTGACGTCCTCGGTGATCTCCAGGGTCCCGTAGGCGCCGCCGCCCTTGGCGTGCACGACCCGCTCGGGCACGCGCTCGCGGTCGAAGTGCGCGAGCTTCTGGATGAGGTAGTGGTCCTGCAGCAGCAGCGGGCCGTCGGCCCCCACGGACTGGGAGAACTCGTCGCTCGGTACCGGGATACCGCTGTCCGTGGTCGTCACGGGACGACTGTCGGTCATGGCACGTTCCCTTCGTTGACGGGTGATGGGACGACGACGGGCGGTCCGGACGGCCGGGGATCGGAAACGCCGGACGGTCCGACGCCGGGTGGACCGGCACGACGCCGCAGAGCGGCACGGCCCGCCGGGGCCGTGCCGCTTCGCTCGTCGTGACTAGGCGAGTTCGGCGCGGAGCAGCCAGTTGCGGGCCGCTCCCTTGACCTCGCGGGGCTGGACGGCGTACGGCCAGCGGCCCTCGCCGGCGCCGGGCTCGCCCGGCTCCTTGAGCTCGCGCACGGTCCAGCCGGTGCCGGCCATGAACTCCTCGGGCTCGTCGGTCCCGAAGAGCCAGGGGATCCCGTCCTCGTTGAGGGAGGACAGGAAGATCTGGGTGGCCGGGCTGCGCAGGAGCGCCTTGCTGAGGATGTCCACCGCTACCTGGCTGCCGGGGACGGAGTTGGCCGCGAAGGTGCGCATCAGCGTGGCGGACTGCTCCTCGGTCAGGAAGAAGAGCAGGGCCTCGGGGATCCACAGGGTGGGCTGCGCGGGGTCGAAGTCGGTGGCGCGCAGCGCCGCGGACCAGTCCCCGGCGAGGTCCGCCCCGACCCGCTGCAGGTTCACGGTCGGCGCCGGGGAGCCCAGCTGGGCCAGGCGCTTCTCCTTCTCGTCGATCAGGGCCTGGTGATCGACCTCGTACACCCGGACGTCGTCGGGGAGGGACAGCCGGTAGGCGCGGGTGTCCATGCCGGCCGCGATCAGCACGACCTGCCGGATGCCCTTTTGCACCGCGTCGCCGATGGCGTCGTCGAGGTAGCGGGTGCGGACGGCCACGAACTCGACGAGTCCGCCGCCGCCGTAGTGGTCGAGCAGCTCGAACCCCTTGGGTTCGGCGAGCGCGCGGGCCAGCGGGTCGACGAAGAGGGCGTCGCTCCGCTCGCTCTCCAGGGCGCGGGCGGCCGCGGTCCACTGCGACGTGTAGGACACGGTCTCCATGACGGGCTCCGTTCTCGGGATCGGGAAGGGTCTGGTCAGGCGTGCTTGGGCCGGCACCGGAAGCGGGCGTTGAGGATCAGCGTCAGGACCTCGTCCCCGGCCGCGTTCACCAGCCGCCCGCGGTTGCGGACGATGCGGAAGTCGGGCGCGGAGAGGGAGGGGAGGACGCCGGCGATCTCGCACGTGCCGGTGAGCACGTCGCCCGGGCGGACCGGCTGCAGGAAGCGCACCTCGTCGACGCCGGGGGAGCCCTCGACCGTGCCCTCGGCCGCGGCGTCGGGCAGCAGCGTCGTCACGTACAGGCGCATCCAGATCGCGGCGGTGTTCCAGCCGCTGGCGATGAGGCCGCCGAAGGCGGAGGCGCGCCCCGCCTCCTCGTCGAGGTGGTACGGCTGCGGGTCGTAGGTGCGGCCGAAGGCGGTGATCTCCTCGGCCGTCACCTTGTGCGACCCGAGGTCGAACGTGCTGCCGATCGTGTAGTCCTCGGCGTGGACCAGACGGCCCATCAGAAGTACTTCCGCTCGATGGCCTCCAGGGTGCGGAAGTCCTCGAGGTCGATGGTCTCGTGGTCGATCTCCACGCCGCTGGCCTCCTCGACCGTCAGGACGAACTCGACGAAGGAGAGCGAGTCGACGAGACGGGCCTTGATGAGGTCCTCGTCCGCGGCGATGGAGGTGCGCTCGGGGTGCTTGGCCAGCAGCCAGTTCCGCACGGTGTCAAGGTTGGACGAGGTGGTGCTCGGCATGGGTTTCCTCCTTGTGCGGGTGCATGTGCGGGTTCGTGTGCGTGTGCGTGTGCACGGGCACGGGCACGGACTTGTGCGTATGCGCGTGCGCGTGCGTGGGCATGTGCGGGTGCCCGGGGCGTGCCGCCGCCGTGGCTGCGACGGCGACGGCGAAGAGTTCTTCGTGGGAGATGCTGACGTCGACGGCCTCGATGCCGGCGTCGGCGGCCCAGCGGTGCGCGGGCCCGCTGAGCCGGACGCAGGGCCACTCGCCGGGGCTCTTGAGGATCTCGATGGACTGCCAGGGCAGCGGCCGGCCGGGGACGTGGAGCAGCTTGAACACCGCTTCCTTCGCGGCGAGCCGGCCGGCGACTCCGTGCAGGTCCCAGCCGGAGGGGAACCGGCTCAGGGCGATCTCCGCGGGGGTGAGCATCCGGTGCAGCCGGGCGTCGTCGCCGGCGTCCGTCATGGCCTGCACCCGGGTCAGGGGGACGAGGTCCACGCCGACCCGGATCGCGGTCCCGCTCACGCGGCGGCCGCGTTGACGGCGGCGCGGGCCTCCTGCAGGTCGCCGCCGAACCGGTCGCCCAGGACCGCCAGCCACCGTTCGAGGCCGAAGGCGACGCACCCGGTGAAGGCGTGCTCACCGGTGCCGCCGACGGTGATGGCGCACCGTTCGCCGAAGAAGTTGCGGTGGGTGTTGACGGAGGCGATGGCCAGCCCGTCGGCCTGGAACTCGTATTTGACGGGGCTGAGCCGCGCCAGCAGGGCCCGGCCGCCGTCCCGTTCGAAGAACGGGTCGGACGCCGCCTCCTTGTGCAGTTCCAGGCCGAGTTCCTTGGCGAAGTGCTCGATCCGGTCGGTGAAGCGGGCGATGACGTCCTGGGTGTGCTCGTACGTTCCGATGGCCACGATCTCGCGCATCTGGAAGCTGAGCAGCCGCCTCAGCCCCTCGTACTTCTGCTCGTTGCGGAAGCACCGGTTGATGAGGGTGATGGTGGTGTCGGGCGCCACCGACTGCCCCTCGAAGTAGAGGTAGGCGCCGTAGCAGCTGGAGTGCGGCAGGCCGAGGAACGGGGGGTCGACGTCGCGGCTGGAGAAGGCGCCTCCCACCGGGGCCGGCGGGGCTCCGGTGACGTCCAGCGGGCCGCCGACGAACTGCAGGTGCGGGAAGTTGGCGTAGACGTCGAACTTCTCCAGGTCGCGCAGCGGGTAGACGGGCGGCGGCATGATCTCCCGCGCGCCGGCCTCGGCGGCCCAGCCGGTGAGGGTGCGGTCCAGGTCGCGCAGCAGGTCGGTCTGGTCGGGGCCGAGGATGGTGAGCGCACCGCCCTGGGCCGTCGAGAGCGTCGCGGTCACGCGTTCCCCCGTCCTACGGGCGTCCGGGCGAAACCGAGCTCCCTGTCGGGCAGGATCCCGGTCTTGACGAGGTAGTTGAGCGGCTTACGGAAGACCTGCTGCTGGAACTCCGCGCTGCGCGGGTGGGCGAGCAGGCGCCGCCGGACGGCGAACGGCTCGGGAATGCCGGCGTCCCGGTAGACGTGCGGGTTGAACAGGGACTCGAAGCTGTAGTTCAGGTAGCGCCTGATGTACGCGCGGACCCGCTCGAGCTCCTCCTGCGAGCCGTTGGCCGTCAGGTCCCGGAAGAGCAGGGAGACCAGTTCGCGGCCGAAGGCGATGTGGCGGGACTCGTCCTGGTGGTGAATCCGGTTGACCGCCCGGATGGTGTCGTGGAGCCGCTCGTCGGCCGCCATCGTGCTGTTGAAGTGGTCGACCAGCTCCTCGAAGAGGAGGATGCGGAGGAACACCAGGAAGCTCGCGGCCTCGTCGGACCACGTCTCCCCGTCCCCGGCCGGCTCCAGCTGGCGGTAGATCTTGTTTCCGTACCGCAGGCAGAACTCGGCGAAGAACCACATGTGCTCGTTCTCCTCACCGATGAAGTGGTGGAAGAACTCGGACGGTACCTCGAAGCCCCGGGTGTGAATGCGCCGGGTCACTTCGACAATGAGATCGCGAATGCCGTCCACATTCAGACTGTAGAAGTTGATGCTCTCGAACCGGGAGAGCCGGTAGAGCTGTTCCTCGCTCAGTTCGGCGGCGATATCGGTCCCGAAGGTGGTCGTGAGCTCGGGGCTCATCCACCACCGGTGTTCCGGCAGGGAATCCGGCCAGTCGAACATCCGGTAAGGGTTGTAGTAGTCCTCGACCGACTTGCGGTTGAGGCGCTCCAGGATCTCCTGGAATCGATCGTCCTTGCTGATCAGCTCGCTGATCATCCTACCTCCTGCATCCGAGGGGGGTCACTCCGGGGGCGACTGGACGGACAGGACGGCTCAGAGTCCGGACACAAAGGAAGTACTGCTCTCATCGAATTGGCCGGCATTCGCCCGCCGGTTTTCGATGCCCGTTTGCGACAGTGACGTTTCCATGCGCCACCCCGGCCGTCCAATAAAGTTGATCTATGGACGCATAGACGACCGCTAACACCGCAGGTCAAACGGGATCCATACCCCCCTTGACGTGGCGCGGATCACAAACCGGATGGCCCGCCTTTTATTTGACGGCCCGTCGGCCGAGAGGGTGTCCGGCGGACGAAGTGCCTGCTGAGGCGTTGACTGGACTTCGTCTAAGGTTGCTACACTCGCGAAGCACCCGGAAAGTAAACTTTCGTAATGGGAATAACCCTGGCGGGAGGTCACACGTGCGGGGAGACCAGGAGCCTTTACTCAGCCTCTCCGGTCTATTGCGTCGTCTGGAGTACTTCGTCGTCGTGGCCGACGAACTCCATCTGGGAAGAGCGGCACAGCGTTGCGGGGTGAGCCAGCCCACCCTCTCGCACCAGCTGAAGGTGCTGGAAAAGGAGCTGGGGGCCCAGTTGCTGAGCCGCGGCAGCCGCCGGATGTCGCTGACCCCGCCGGGCCGGGCCCTGCAGGAGGAGGCGCCGCAGCTCTTGCAGCGGACGTACTCGATCAAGGCCCGGATCAAGGAGGCGGCAGCGGGCCCCGGCCGGCCGGTGCGGGTCGCGTTCAGCCGCTCCGGACACGCCCTGCGCCAGCGGGAGATGGTCGCGGAGTTCCGCGCGCGCGACGCCGTCCCGGTCTCCGTCGAGTCCGGCTGGTCGGAGCGGAACATCGAGCAAGTGCGCGCCGGGCGGGTCGACTTCGCGTTCGTCAGACCGCCCATCGAGGCGGACGACCTGCGGATGGCCGTGGTGGGAGAGGTGGAGCTGGTCGAACTCCTCCCGGGCGAGGGCCTTCCGGGCGACGGCCTCCCGGGCGACGGCGCGTCCGGCCGCACGGCGGAGGACCGGAGCGCCGGAGACCTGCCGCTCATCATGTGGCCGCGCACGCACGCCCCCGGGCTCCACGACAAGATCCTCACCATCGTCCGGCAGGAGCGGTCCCCGCGGGGGCTGTCCCCGTACGTCGCGTGGGAGGAGCCCGACTACATCAACGTGGCGGCTGCCGTGGCCTCCGGCGCGGGCGTGTCGTACATGGACCGCGACATCGCCGAATGGATGAGCCTCAGCCTGGACGTGCGCTTGCGCCCGCTGGGTGTGCCCGGGCCGCGGACGGACGTCGCCGTGGTCTGGCGCGAGGACCAGGACCCCGGCCTGGCGGCGCGGTTCGTCGCGGCGTGCTGCGAGGTCGGCCAACCCGGCGGCATGGAAGCGGAATGCGGCTGCCTGGTGCCGTAGCCCGCTGGTGACCCCGTGCCGTAGCCCGCTTGCGACCCGGTGCAGCAACCCGCCCTTGTGACGCAGTAGCCCGCTTCTGGTGCAGCAGCCCGCTGTCCGGGGCAGCAGCCCGCCACGCCCCGACCCGAAGGGAACCCGCATGAACTGCTACGACTGCCACGCCTCCGAAGGCGCGGACACCGCCGCCGTCGCCGTGTGCCACGGCTGCAACTCCGGCCTCTGCCCGGGCCACTTGCGCATCACCCGCCCGGTGGTCCACCGGGTGAACGGCACGGGTGTCTCCCACAGCCCCGCCCCGGCCCGGCAGGTGCTGTGCGCCACCTGCCACGCCGCCGCCCAGGGCGTCGCCCTGCCCTCCCCGTCGGCGGAGCGGGCGGAGCGGACGGAACGGACGGCCCGGCGCAGCCCGGTCACCTGATCCGCCGCCGGATCGCCTGGTGCCGGGGCGGTTCACCTGGTGCCGGCGCGCTTCACCTCACCCGGCGGTTCACCTCATCTGGCGGCGGACCAGGTCGTGGAAGAGCCCGTCCGTGTCGGCGAGCAGTGCGGCGGGCGGGCCCTGCTGCACGACCCGGCCCTCCGTCATGACGATCACCCGGTCGGCGTCCATGACGGTGGACAGCCGGTGGGCGATCACGATGCGGGTGGCGCGCAGGGCGCGGGTGGACTCGATGACCACGCGCTGGGCCTCGTTGTCCAGCGCGCTGGTGGCCTCGTCCAGGAAGAGGACGCGCGGCTTGCGGACGAGGGCCTGGGCGATCATCAGCCGCTGGCGCTGGCCGCCGGAGACGGTGCCGCCGCCGTCGGACAGCATGGTGTGCATGCCCATGGGCATGGCCTTGATGTCCTCGGCCAGGCCCGCCATGGCGGCGGCCTCCCACGCCTCCTCCAGGGTGAAGGTCCCGGCGCCGCAGATGCAGTCGAGGATGGAGCCGGAGAACGGCTGGGCGTTCTGCAGGACGACGCCGCACTGCCGGCGGACGGCCGCCTGGTCGAGCGCCGCGAGGTCCTGGCCGTCGTAGAGCACGCTGCCGGAGGCCGGCTTGTCGAAGCCGATGAGCAGGCGCAGCAGGGTCGACTTGCCGCAGCCGCTGGCTCCGACGACCGCGACGAACTCCCCCGGCCGCACGGCGAACGACACGTCGTCCAGGACGAGCGGCCCGTCGTCGGCGTACCGGTAGGACAGGCCCGCGGCCTCGACGGCGCCGCCGAGTTCGCCCGGCTGGACGTCGGAGCCGCGCACCTCCGGGGCGGCCTCCAGGACCGGCTTGATCTGTTCGAACATCGGCTGCACGGCGGCGGCCGAGAGGAGCGCGCCGGTGAGCTGGGTGACGGAGGACAGCAGCATCGTCACGGCGGTGCTGAAGGTGAGGAAGTCGCCGGCGGACATGCTGCCCCGGGCGGGCCCGGCCAGCAGCATGAACATCACGAGCGTGCACAGCGGCAGGGCGACGGCGTTGAGCACGGTGACGACGTTCTTGATGCGGCCGATGCGCCGCTGCAGTTCGCGCGTGCGGGCGAACTCCCGGGCCCAGGCGGCGTAGGCGAAGCTCTCGGCCGCCGCGACGCGCAGCTTGGGCAGCCCGCGCAGGGTCTGGAACGCCTGGTTGTCGAGCTTGTTGCCGAGCCTGACCAGCTGCCGCTGGTAGCGCAGCTGCCACAGCCCGAGGCCCAGGAACACCGCGGCGATGCCGAGCAGCAGGGCGAGCGCGGCCATGGCGAGGGGCACGCTGTAGACGAGCAGCAGGACCAGGTTCACGGCGCCGACGGTGCCCGCCTGCAGCACCACGGGGGCGGTGCCGGACAGGACGCGGCGGACGGCGCTGACTCCCATGGCCGCGCCCGCCAGTTCGCCCGTGGAGCGGCCGGTGAAGAACTTCGCCGGCAGCCGCAGCAGCCGGTCCCACACGGCGGGCTGCAGGGTGGCCTCGATGCGGCCCTCCAGGCGCAGGATCGCGATGTTCTGCAGCAGCATGAAGACGGCCGAGACGACGCTCGTGGCCACGAGCGCCACGGCCGTCTGCACGATGAGGCCGCTCTCGGCCTCGGGCACGTACCGGCCGAGGACCTTGCCGGTGGCGACGGGCACGAGCGCGCCCAGGGCGACCGTGACGAGCCCGCCCAGCGCGAGGCTGCGCAGCTCCTGACCGGTGCCGCGCAGGGTGAAGCGCAGCAGGGGCAGCAGGCGCGGCTTCCCGGGGGGCAGGGGGCGGTAGAGCATGACGGCGCGCGGTTCGTACGCGTCCTCGCCGTCCTTGCCGATGCGCTCGCGCCTGCCGGTGGCGGGGTCGACGGCCTCGTAGCGTCCGCGCCGCCACAGGAGCGCGACGGGCGCCCCGTCGTCCGCCCGCCGGCCGATCAGGGGGCCGCTGTTGTCGCGCCACCAGCGGCCGCTGAGCGCGACGGTGCGGGTGCGGATGCGCGAGGCGAGCGCGATCCGTTCGACGGGGTCCGTCCGGTCGTCGGCCGGGCCCGGACCGGTCGGCTCGGTCAGGGCGATGCGGGCCTCTTCGGCGACCAGGCGGCACGCGGCGAACGTCGCGTCGTCGTCCTCCGCGCCGCGGCGCCGTGCCCGGCCCGGGCGGCCGATGGAGGCCAGGAGCGCCTGGTCCGCGCGGGTGCGGGCGGCCTCACCGGCCTCGATGCCGGCGGTCGCGCGGTCCTCGTGGGCGCGCTCGGCCTGCTCGATCCAGCGGTCGAGGGCGTACAGCAGCCGGTACTGCTGGTCGACCATGCCCTGCCACATCGCCGGGTCGACGAGCAGGCTCCCGGCGGTGCAGCCCTCGTACGGAGCGCCGTACTGCACGCTGCCGGGGGTGATCTGCATCCACAGGACGTCCTCGTCGGCCCCGCCCGGGCCCTGGGCCGCGCGGTTCTCCAGGGGCGCCTGGTAGAGGACGCGCAGCCCGCGGCCGATGCCGAGGGCGAAGGCGTTCTCCAGCGGGCCGAGCGCCGCGCCGGGGGCGGCGTTCTGCCACGCTTCGCCGTACTGCCAGGAGTCATCCTGCCGCCAGGAGTCCGCGTACTGCCAGGAGTCGTCCTGCTGCCAGGTGTCGCCGTGCCAGGTGCCCGCGTGCTCCTGCCGGTGCAGCTCGTGCAGGTCGATGCGGCGCAGCGCGCAGCCCTGCAGGGGCCGGCCGAGCAGGGTGTGCTCGGGGCCGTCGGCCGGGCCGAGGAGCAGGGTGCCCGGGGCAAGCCGGCCGAGGAAGTGCCAGTGCCCGGCCCGGGCGGCGTCGACGGCGAACAGGTCCAGCTCGCCGTCCACGACGAGCCACAGGACGAGCGGGCCCTCCAGGTCCAGGCTGCGCAGGCCCGTGCAGTCGACGGCCGTGCCGAGCGCGCCGAGGGCCGCCACGACCGGGTCGGTGACGGTGGAGACGGGGTACGGGGTGGTCACGTCAGTGCTCCCTGACCAGTTCGGCGTACGGGCCTCCCGCCGCGGCCAGGTGCTCGTGGCGCCCGCGTTCGACGACCGTGCCGCGGTCGAGGACGAGGATCTCGTCGCTGTCGCGCACGGTGCTCAGCCGGTGGGCGATGACGACGCAGGCGCAGCCGCGGCGGCGCAGGTTGTCCATGACGGTCTGCTCGGTGACGGCGTCGAGGGCGCTGGTCACCTCGTCGAGGACCAGGACGCTGGGGCGGCGCACCAGCGCGCGGGCGATCTCCAGGCGCTGGCGCTGGCCGCCGGAGAAGTTGCGGCCGTCCTGCTCGACGCGGCTGTGGATGCCGCCGGGGCGGCGGGCGACCACGTCGTACACGGCGGCGTCCTTCAGGGCGGCGACCACGGCGTCGTCGGGGACGGAGGGGTCCCACAGGGCGACGTTGTCGCGGACGGTGCCCTCGAAGAGGAAGACGTCCTGGTCGACGAAGGAGACGGAGGCGGCGAGCGCGCCGCGCGGGATGTCCTCCAGGCGCATCCCGTCGATGCGGACGGTGCCCTCCCAGGGGGCGTAGAGGCCGGATATGAGCCGGGAGACGGTGGACTTGCCGCTGCCGGAGCCGCCGACGAGGGCGATCTGCTGCCCGGGGCCGGCGGAGAGCGAGAAGTCCTTGAGCAGCGGGGCGTCGAGGGGGCTGTAGCCGAAGGTGATGCCGTCGAGCTCCACGTGGCCCTTGAGGCGGCGGGTGGCGGCGCCGTCGCGGCGCGCGTGGACCGGGTCGACGGGGAAGTTCTCGACGTCCTTGAGGCGGGCGACGTCGGCGGCGAAGTCCTGGATGCGGCCGGCCACGCCGTTGAGCCGGGTGATCGGTGCGGTGAAGCCGGTGACGAGGGCCTGGAAGGCGACGAGGAGGCCGACGGAGAGGTGTCCCTCGACGGCCCGCAGGCCGCCGATGGCGAGGATCAGCGCGCTGTTGAGGGCGGCGAGGGCGGGTGCGGCGACGGCCAGCCAGGCGCTGGGCACGCCGAGTTGCTGCTGGACGTCGAGGGTGACGGCGTGCCGGCCCGCCCAGCGGCGGAAGAAGCCGTTCTCGCCACCGGTGGCCTTCATCGTCTCGATGAGCTGCAGGCCGCTGTAGGAGGTGTTGGTGAGCCGGGCGCTCTCGGCGCGCAGCTTCTGGGTGCCGGTGGCCCGCACGCGGACCACGACGCGCAGGGCGACGGCGTTGAGCAGCGCGATGCCGATGCCGACGACGGTGAGCTGCGGGTCGTACGTCCACAGCAGCACGGCGTAGAGGACGACGACGACCGCGTCGACTCCCGCGGCGGCGAGGTCGCGTGCCAGGGTCTCGGCGACCGCGTCGTTGGAGCGCAGCCGCTGGACCAGGTCGGCCGGGTTGCGCTGGGCGTAAAAGGTGACCGGGAGCCTGAGCAGGTGGCGCAGGAAGTGGGCGCTGCCCAGGGTGGAGGAGATGATGCGGCCGCGGAGCAGGTTGGCCTGCTGCAGTGCGGTGAGCGTGGCGGTGAGCGCGAGGGCGGTCGCCATCGACGCGAAGAGCACGCCCAGCAGCGACGTCCGGCCGCCGATCAGGAACGTGTCGATGTACGTGCGGCTGAGCGCGGGCACGGCCGCCCCGACGACCACCAGCAGGAGGCTGGAGAGGACAGCGGCGAGCATGGTGCCGGACGTGCCGCGCAGCCGGGAGGGCATCGCGCCCATGACGCCGGGACGGCGGCCGGCGCGGCGGAAGTCCGGGCCGGGCTCGAAGGTGAGGACGACGCCGGTGAAGGCGGAGTCGAACTCCTCCATCGGGACGAACCGGCGGCCCTTGGCGGGGTCATTGACGTAGACGCCCCGGCGGCCGAACCTGCGGCCCGTGCCGTCGTAGACGACGTAGTGGTTGAACTCCCAGAACAGCACGGCCGGGGCGCGCACCCCGGCGAGGGCGGCCAGGTCCATCTGCATGCCCTTGGCCGTCAGCCCGTAGCTGCGGGCGGCCTTGAGGAGGTTGCTGGCGCGGGAGCCGTCGCGGGAGACGCCGCAGGCGATGCGGAGCTCTTCGAGGGGGACGAAGCGGCCGTGGTGGCCGAGCACCATGGCGAGCGCGGCGGCGCCGCACTCGACGGCCTCCATCTGCAGGACGGTGGGGGTGCGCACGGTCCTGGGCGTGCGCGCCGTCTTGGAGGCGCGTGCGGCGTTCCGGCGGCCGGCGGCGGGTGCGGGCGCGGCCCGGCGGCGGCGCGCGGCGGTCACGGCAGCAGCCAGTCGACGGGCCGCTGGTCGGCGAGGCGGACGGCGCCGGTGACGGGTGCCGGGGAGTCGACGGCGTACGGGGGTCCGCTCGCGACGGACCAGCGGTAGCCGGACGCGGTGGCGGACGAGCGCTCCAGCCGTACGAGGACGGCCACGGGGTTGCCCTGCCGGGTGAACCGGTCGGCGAGCCTGTTGTCGCCGAGGAAGCCGGCGATCTGCGCCGTGGACTGGGGCGCCCGGCCGACGGCCTGGACGCGGCCGCGCAGCACGCCGAACTTCTCCCGGGGGACGGATTCGACGCTGAGGTCGACGGAGGCGCCCACGGGGATCGTGCCGCCGCTGTCTCCCGGCACGTACAGCATGGCCACCAGCGGGTCGTCCGGGTTCGTCACCCGTTCCACGGTCGCCACGTCCGCGCCGGTGGTCACGACCGCGCCCGTCCTGGCGACCAGGGACGTCACCCGTCCCCCGGCCACGACGCTGACGGTCCGCTCGCCCCGCTCCGTGCTGACGCGCAGCAGGGGCGCGCCCGGGGCCAGCAGCTGGCCCTCCCGGGCGAGGACTCCGGTGACCTGGCCCGCGTACGGGCTCTGCAGCAGATAACTGCCCTCGGCGCGGGTGAGCATGCCCGGCGCGGTCAGCCTGGACGTCACGGAACCGGTGAACGCCCAGAAAGCCGCGGCGGTGACGACGGCAAGGGTGACGGCCAGCACGAGCCGCCCCTGCGGGCGCGCGAACCGTACCGGCAGATCGAGTTCTTCGGGTGATTGCAGCTTGGAAAGCGCCTGCTGGCGGAACTGCACGGACTATTCCTTCGACTGCACTCGTGAAACGAGTACCTAAAGCTGCCGCGGAAATGCGGGCAGCCGTGAACCCCGGAACAGGGGAGGAGTTCCGGGATTCACAGGCGGCGTATTTCTCAGAGGTTGTCGGAGATTCTCAGAGGATCTCGGAGATTCTCAGAGGTCCTCAGAGACCGGCGATGCCGGCGTGCACGCCGACGATGCCCTCGACCTGACCGGCCACGCCCGGGACGGCCTGAACGGTGTTCAGCGAGGTCACGGTGCCGAGGACGTTGTGAACGTCGCCGGTCACGGCGCCGAGCAGGCCACCGGAAATGCTCACACCGCCGGAGACGGCGTCCAGCTCGGCGTCGGCGATCTCACGGGTCTCGAGGTTGTCACGCATGATGTGCGCACCCTTCGTTCGTCTGAATGTTTCTCAATTGCCACGTCGGCATTGCCGCCCAGGCATTCCGCGCCGGCACGGCCGTCACCGGCCACCGTTCAAAGAACCGCCGCGGTGCCGCAGATATAAGCACGGGAACGGGTGGTGGGGCCAACCGTGTTGCCGCTCCGGCGCCTTTCACAAGAGCCGGCTTTCTCATTCCTTCGCGGGATCATCACAAGTTCTTCACAAGATCGAGTAACAGATACAAGGGCACCAAGATCCTCGCGGAACATAAATGGACACACGCCCACCAAGCGCGTCGGGCATAACCGGCATATCGAGGTGCCGCATGGAGGGGCTACCGCGGGTACCCGGAGGTTGTGGAGATTTGCCGAAACGACGGTGGGTGACGCACACGGCACGGACTGCGATGACCTGCAGGTAACCACTTACTTCCAAGTGCGTACTTGAGGACCTCCCGGTCCGCGGACGACGCTCGTGAGGACCACCCCGAACGAACGGAACCGCGATGACCGGCACCCCTGCACGCACACCCGTCACCGTCATAGGCCTGGGCCCCATGGGCCAGGCCCTGGCCGGCGCCTTCCTGAAGGCGGGTCACCCCACGACCGTCTGGAACCGCTCGGCCGGCAAGGCCACCGGGCTGGTGGAGCAGGGCGCCGTGCTCGCCCCGACAGCCGCCGAGGCCGTCGCCGCCTCTCCCCTGGTCGTCGCCTGCGTCATCGACTACGACGCCGTCCACGCGATCCTCGGCCCGGCGGCGGACGCCCTCCGGGGCCGGACCCTGGTGAACCTCACCGCCGACACCCCCGCGAAGGCGCGCGAGACGGCCGCGTGGGCCGCCGGGCACGGCATCGGCTACCTCGACGGCGCGATCATGACCCCGGCCTACAGCATCGGCGGACCCTCCGCCGTCGTGCTCTACAGCGGCCCCGAGGCCCTCTACGCCGACCACCGGCCCGCCCTGGCGGCCCTGGGCGGCAGCGGCGTGCACCTCGGCACCGACCCCGGCCGGGCCGCCGCCCACGACGTGGCGCTGCTCGACATCTTCTGGACGGCGATGAGCGGCGTCGCCCACGCCTTCGCCCTCGCCAAGGCGGAGGACATCGCGGCGAAGGACCTGGCGCCGTTCGCCCGCGGCATCGGCGACCTGCTGGCCGGCACGATGTCCGACTACGCGGAGCAGGTCGACGCGGGCGCCTACCCCGGCCACGTCTCCAGCATCGCCTCGGCCGCGGCCGGCATGGACCACGTCATCGAGGCGGCCGAGCACCACGGGATCGACGCCGCCCTCCTCAGGGCCGCCCGGGCCACCGCCCGCCGCGCCGTCGAGGAGGGCCACGGCGCCGACGGCTACTCCCGCCTGACCGAGGTCCTCGGCCGGCCCGGTGCTCCGGCCTGACCGTGGTCCTCGGCCGGCCCGGGCTCACCGCCCCGTGAAGAAGTCCCTGACCCGGCGGCGGCTGCGGCGCTCGGCCGTGTAGTCGTCGTCGGACTCGTCGTCGGGGCCCTGCAGCACCGTCCAGCTGACGGCGGAGACGGCGGGTTCGAGGGACAGGCGGCTGACGGCCTCCTCCAGCAGGCTGTCGTCGCGGCGTTCCGTGGTGAGGTCGGCCGAGACGGTGACCTTGCCGGGGGCCTCGGCGTCCGCGCTGTAGACCGAGCGCAGGCGGAAGCCGGGGCGGGCGACGGCCTGGACGACGAGGGTGCGGACGTGGGCCTCTTCGGGCTCGGTGCACACGACCTCGAAGTGGTAGTCGGTGGCCACCTCCGCGCCGCCGTGCGGGCCCCGGTCGAGGCCGCGGGCCAGCGGCCGCAGGAGGGTGTTGGCGCCGACGACGCCCACGGTGCCGAGCCCGGCCACCACGTACAGCCCGGTCCCGGCGAGGGCGCCGACGGCGGCCGAGCACCACAGGGTGGCCGCGGTGTTGAGGCCGCGCACGCTCAGCCCGTCCCGCATGATGACGCCCGCGCCGAGGAAGCCGATGCCGGAGACGATCTGCGCGGCGACGCGGGAGCCGTCGTAGCCCGTGGTGCTCGTCGCGGCGGCGAAACCGTACTGCGAGAGCAGGACGAAGAGGGCGGATCCGGCCGCGACCAGCGCGTTGGTGCGCAGACCCGCCATCCGGGCCCGCCACTGCCGCTCCAGCCCGATGACCGCACCGAAGCCCAGGCCGGCCGCGATGTTGCCCGCCATGTGCCACTCGTTGACCACAACCATGATCCACCTTCCTCGTCGGTATCCCTATCGGCCGGTCACAGCCAGGTGTTGAATCGCCGGATGTACCAGGTCTTCACCGCCTGGGTCAGGGCGCAGTACGCGAGCAGGATCGCGATCAGCCACGGGAAGTAGCTCATCGGCAGCGCCTCCATCGACAGCGCCGGCGCCAGCGGCGAGAACGGCAGGAGGAGGCCGAACGCCATCACCACGGCGGTCATCACCATCACCGGCGCCGAGGCCCGGGAGCCGATGAACGGCACCTTGCGGGTGCGGATCATGTGGACGATGAGGGTCTGGGAGAGCAGCCCCTCGACGAACCACCCGGACTGGAACAGCGTCTGGCTCGCGTCGCTGTCCGCCCCGAACACGTTCCACAGCACGAGGAAGGTGGTGATGTCGAAGACCGAGCTGATCGGCCCGATGAAGAGCATGAACCGGGCGATGCCCTTGGCGTCCCACGTGCGCGGCCCCCGCAGGTACTCCGGGTCCATCCGGTCCCAGGGCGTGGCGAGCTGCGAGACGTCGTAGGCGAGGTTCTGCACCAGCAGGTGGATCGCCAGCATCGGCTGGAAGGGGATGAAGGCGCTGGCCACCAGGACCGAGAAGACGTTCCCGAAGTTCGAGCTCGCCGTCATCTTGATGTACTTGATGGTGTTGCCGAAGGTGGTGCGGCCCTGCTCGACGCCCTGCTCCAGGACCATCAGGTCCTTCTCCAGCAGGATGATGTCGGCCGACTCCTTGGCGATGTCGACGGCCGTGTCGACGGAGACGCCGACGTCGGCGTCGCGCAGCGCGGCGGCGTCGTTGATGCCGTCGCCCAGGAAGCCGACCGTGTGCCCCTCGGCCCGGAGCGCCCGGACGATGCGGGCCTTCTGGACCGGGTTGGTCTTGGCGAAGACCGTGGTGGCACGGACCAGGGTGCGCAGCTCCCCGTCGTCCAGGGCGTCGACCTCGGCGCCGGTGACCACGGCCCCCACGTCGATGCCGACGTCGGCGCAGACGCGCGCCGCGACGAGCTCGTTGTCGCCGGTGACGACCTTGACGGCCACGCCCTTGTCGGCGAGGGCCCGCAGGGCCGCCGCGGCGTCCGCCTTCGGCGGGTCGAGGAAGGCGAGGAAGCCGACGAGGGTCAGGCCGTCCTCGTCCGCGACCGTGTAGGCGATGGGGGTACCGCCCATGCCGTTCAGGCTATGGGGGAGGCCGGCGGGGAAGGTGCGGGTCGCGACGGCCAGCACGCGCAGGCCCTGCCGGTTGTTGTCCTCGGCGGTGCGGGTCACGCGGCGGCGCAGCGCGGCGTCGAGCGGGACGCGGCGGCCGTTGTCGGTCATGTGGGTGCACAGGGCGAGGACTTCCTCGACGGCGCCCTTGGTGATGAGGACGTGCTCGGTGGTGGCGGCGGTGTCGCCGGCGTCGTTGCGGGCGACCTCGTTACGGCTCAGGACCACCGACATCCGGCGGCGGGCGAAGTCGAAGGGGATCTCGTCGACCTTGGTGAAGCGGGCGTCGACGACAACCTCCTCGGCCTCGGCCACGCGGTCGATGACCGCCCGGTCCATGAGGTTGCGCAGCCCCGTCTGGAAGTGGCTGTTGAGGTAGGCGTATTCGAGGACCTCGGTGTCCTCCCGGCCGTGCGCGTCGAGGTAGCGGTCGAGGACGATCCGGTCCTCGGTGAGCGTGCCGGTCTTGTCCGTGCAGAGCACGTCCATGGCGCCCAGGTTCTGGATGGCGTTGAGCCGCTTGACGACGACCTTGCGCTTCGCCATGGCGACGGCGCCGCGCGCGAGGTTCGTGGTGACGACCATCGGCAGCATCTCGGGCGTGAGGCCGACGGCCACGGCCACGGCGAACATGAACGCCTCGTCCCAGTCGCCCTTGGTGAAGCCGTTGACGGCGAACACGAGCGGCACCATGACGAGCATGAACCGGATCAGCAGGAAGCTGACCTTCTTCACGCCCGCGTCGAAGCTGGTCTCCGGGCGCTCGCCCACGAGCGAGCCCGCCATCGAACCGAAGTAGGTGTCCGCGCCGGTGGCCACGACGACGCCGGTGGCCGTGCCGGAGGTCACCGAGGTGCCCATGAGGCAGAGGTTGTCGGCCTCTACGGGGTCCGTGGTCGTCGACTGGCCGTAGTCGTGGGTGCGGGTGTCGGCCTTGGCCACGGGCAGCGACTCGCCCGACAGCGCAGCTTGACTGACCATCAGGTCCTTGGCGGTGAGCAGCCGCAGGTCCGCCGGGGCGAGGTCGCCCGCGGCGAGGCGGACGATGTCGCCCACGACGACCCGGTCCATGGGGATCTCGACGGTGGCCGGCGCCGCGTTGCGGTCGGCGCGGCGCTGGACGGCGGTGGTCGTGGTCACGAGGGCGCGCAGGGCGGCCGCGGCACCCGCCGAGCGGTGCTCCTGCCAGAACCGCAGCAGGCCGCTGACCAGCACCATCGCTCCGATGATGGGGATCTTGGGGTCGAAGGGCTCCTCATCGGCGGCCTGCAGCCACTGCACGTACATGACCGCCAGGAGGGCGACCAGGATGCCGATGAACGGGTTCCAGAAGGCCTTCGCGAGCTGCGCGTACCAGCGGGGGCCGGTGTCGTGCGCGACGACGTTCGCACCGCCGCGGGCGAGCCGCAGCTCGGCGTCGTCCTGGCGCAGGCCGTGCGGGGTGGCGCGGGAGTCCTGCAGGACCTGCGCGGCCGGCCAGCCGCTGATCCGGGCCAGCCGGTCGCCGGCGGCACGCGTACGGGCCTCCAGCTCGGCGGCCTTGCGCTCGCGGCGGGTGCGGCCCGGCGGGGCGAGCTTGCCGGGGGTGAGGGTGGTGTTGGTCATGGCGGAACCTCTCTCCGGGCACGGCGGCGCGACGGCGCAGCGGCATGGCGGCATGGCGGCGCGGCCGGGCCGTGGGCACGGAAAAGTCGGTGGTGCTATTCGGTGGCGCTATGGAGTCGCTACGGCTGTCTCAGGGCAGGCGAAAGCCTCGTGGGCACGCCCGGAATCGACGGTGCGGTGCGGACAGCCCGGACAGCGACCGGGAAAAGGCCTGGTACAGGCCTGCAAAAGGGGGAAATGCTCGCCACAGCGCCGGGGCGCACGGCCCCATGGGTCAGCTCGGCGGACCGCTCAGCGAATCAGAGTGCTCAGCGAATCAGAGCGCCGCGCGAGCGGATACGCACTGGCGAGGACTTCCCTCGGGACTCCGACTGGTCATCCCGATCACCTCCTCGCTCGTACGTACACGATGCGGCACCGCGCGAAAAGCGCGCCAAATGCGGCCGGAGCGGCACCTTCAGCGTCTAGCTTGCCATATGACGTCAAGCCGTCCGCAATCAGAAGGTAATACCAAGGTCAAAAGCATGGAGGGGACCATCCCGGCACCGCCCGGCCCGGACGGACCGCCCCCGCGCGTGCGCCGGAAGGCCGCCCGCTGGGCCGCGGGCCTGCTCCTGGCGCTGGTCAGCGGGCCGCTGCTGTGCCGCGCCTGCGACGTGGACGGCGTCACGCCCGTTCCCCAACTGCTGGCGTTCCTGCCCTGGTTGCTCGCTCCCGCCGGGGCCGCGCTGGTGCTCGCGGCGGGCACGCGGTGGGCGGCGGGCTGCGCGTGGGGCCTGGCGGCGGTGCTCGGGACGCTGTACTTCCTGCCCCCGTACGCGGCGGGAGGCGCGGCGGCGACCGGCCCGGAGGTGGCCCGGCTGCGGATCCTGACCGCGAACCTGGAGTTCGGCGAGGCCACGCCGGCCCTGCTGGAGGCCCTGCGGCGCGAGCGGCCGGACCTGGTCTCGGTGCAGGAGTGCTCCCCGGAGGAGTGCGCACCGGCCCTGGACCGCCCGCAGGTGCGGGCCGCGTACCCGTACCGGATCGTCGTGGGCGGGGGCAGGGCGCAGGGCTCGGCGCTCCTCAGCCGGTTCCCGCTGGAGCCGGACGGGTCCGTGCCCGGGACGCTGGCGATGCCCCGGGCGCTGGTACGGGTGGCGGGAGCGCGGCTGCTGTTCCAGGTGGTGCACCCGATGCCGCCGGTGGCGGGCGGGGTGGAACTGTGGCGCACGGAGCTGGGCCGCGTCCGCGCCATGGCCGCGGCGCGCGGCGAGGCCCCCACGGTCATCGCGGGCGATTTCAACGCCTCGCAGGACCACGCGGCCTTCCGGGCCGTCCTGGACACGGGCGTCCGCGACAGCGCGGCCGCCCTGGGCCGCTCCCGCACCCCCACGTGGCCGTCCCTGACCGCTCCCCCGCTGGGCGCCCAGATCGACCACGTCCTCCTCAGCCCGGCCCTCGCACCCCGCCACGCCCGCTTCCTGGACCTGGCGGGCACGGACCACCGGGGGCTGGTGGTGGATGCGGTGCTGCACGGGTGAGCGGCCGGGTCACGGGCTTCCGGAGCAGTGACCGAGCAGGGCCCGGCACACCCGCGCGAGCGCGCACACGTGCTCCGCGGCGGACACCAGCCCGTCGCCGGGCCCCTGCGCGAGCGTCTGCTCCGCGCGGGTGAGCAGGGACCGGCGGAGGGCGTGCCCGGCCCACTCGGGGTCCATGGCGGCGGCCTGCGCTTCGACGACGGGGGTCAGGCGGCGGATGTGCTCGCGCAGTCGCTGTTCCAGCACGGCGAGGTCCTGGTGCGCGGGGAGTACGGCGTGGCAGTTGAACGCCTGCTCGGTGTCGCGCCCGATCCGGGACACGTCGATCTCCTGGCTGCCCGGCTGCCTCGCGGCAGGAGAGCAGGCGCTGACGTCGCCGTCCGGTGACTTCGTGTGCATGGCAGTCCCTGAGTGCTGGGTGGCTGAGGCGGCACTGACGCTACGGGCGCCGTGCGCGCACGCTCGATGGCCCGGCGATGCAACTCCGATGCAATTACGCGGCCTCAGGAGATCTCGTCGGCCGTTCGGCACCGCCAGGACGGGCTGTCGGCGCTACGGTCGGCGAGCAACAGTCACCGACGCCAGGGGGCGAGGGGATGGCCGGTAAGAAGGTGCCCAACCCGAAGATCAGGGCTGTCCGGGAGGAGCGGTTCCATATGAGCCGCTCGGAGTTCGCCCGCCTGGTCAACCAGCAGGGCGCACGGATGGGCGAGAACACCGGATGCACGTCCCGCGTAGTCGCCACGTGGGAGGACGGTGATGTGAGCTGCCCGCGCCCCGTGTACCGGCGGATCCTGGCCGCGCTCACCGGAGAGAGCCTCCTCGCCCTCGGCTTCTCTTCCCCGCGAAGCCCGGTGCGGCGTACGGTCTTCACGTCGGATCAGGTCGACGACCAGGAGGAGGGAGTGGACCGGCGAAGTTTCGTCTCGGGGCTCGCGGCTCTGGGGTTCTGCCCCGAGCGCGGTACGCCCCGGAAGATCGGATCGACCGAGGTGAGGACCGTCCGGCAGACGGTGCGCAAGCTCAAGCAGCTCGATGAACGCATGGGCGGAGACAACCTCAGCGTGGACGCCCGCCGGGCCTTGGGGGCACTCAACCGGCTCATCAACACCGCCCGGTATGCGGAGTCGACCGGCAGGAAACTGCGCTCGGTGTACGGCGACTTGGCCGTGCTCACCGGGTGGCTGAGCTATGACGCCGGCCGTGTCGAGGACGCCTGGGCCTACTACAACCAGTCGCTGTACCAGGCCCGCATGGCGGAAGACCCCGAGGTGGAAGTCCACGCCTACGCACAGATGTCCATGGCCGCGGCGCGGAACGGGATGCCTCGTGACGCCGTGGACCTGGCCAGGATGGGGCAGCGCGTGAGCGCCCGCCACGTGCCGCCGCGGCTGATGTCGCTCCTGACGCTGCGCGAGGCCTGGGGCTGGGCCATGCTGGGGGACTCCAAGGAGTGCCGGTCGGCGCTCGCGCGGGCGTACAGGTCGTTCGACCACGGCGCCTCGGACGAAGACCCTCCGTGGATCGACTTCTATTCGCTGGCGGAGCTGGACGGGCTCGCCGCCACGTGCCACGCCGAGCTCGGCGAAACCGCCGTGGCCCAGCGGCTGGCCGAGCGGACGCTGGCGACCATGAGCCACAGGTACGGCCGCAACCGGGCCTGGTACACGGTGGTACTGGCCGAGTTGCACGTGCAGAAGGGCGATGTCCACGATGCCTGCGAGGTGGCCCGGAGCGCGCTTCCGCTGATCGCGGATGTCTCCTCGGCACGTACCACGGCCCGGCTCGCGGCGTTCCGCAGCAGCGTGGCCATGCACAAGGACGACGTTCCGGTGCGGGACTTCCTGACGGAATCCCGGCCCCTCGTGGCATGAGAGAAGAGGAGAGCCATGGCTGACCTGAAGCTGCGCCGGCTGAGCGGAAAGGAAGCCGACGGCGAGCGGGAGGTGCTGGCCGACGTCTACGAGGAGGCCTACGCCGAGAAGCTGGACGGCGCCTTCCGCTCACGACCGGCCTTCCTGGACCGGCTCTCGGCCTACGTGCAGCGCCCGGGCTTCGAACTGGTGGCGTCGGAGGACGGCAGCGCACTCGTCGGGTACGTCTTCGGCTTCGCCATCGCTCCCGCCGGGTCCTGGTGGGGCGGCTTCCGCGGGGAACTCCCCGAAGAGGTGCGCCGTCTGACCGGGCAGGGCAAGGTCTTCGCGATCTCGGAGCTGATGGTCCGGCCGGCTTGGCGCCGCCGGGGCATCGCCCGTCTGCTGCACGACAGGCTGATCGCGAGTCGTGCTGAGGAGCTCGGGACCATCCTGGTCGACCCGAAGAACATCCCGGCCCGCTCCGCCTACTACGCGTGGGGCTGGGAGAAGCTGGGCGATATCCAGCCCTTCGACAACTCCCCCGTGTTCGAGTCGCTCGTCAAGCGGATCTGACCGGCCGGCCCGGCTCGCTCGGCGATCCGCGACCCCGGGCCGCGAACCGCCGAGCAGCAAGCTGAAGGGTCTCAGCCGTTGTTCACCAGCGGCGTCCACGCCCCCGGTCCGTCGCCGCCCACCCCGTCGTACAGGGACGTCTCGCCGTCGGACCAGCGGACGACGAGGTCGTCCGGGCGGCCCGAGCCGCTCAGGTCGCCGGTGGTCATGGCGGTGTCCGTCCAGGACGGGTCGGGGGCCTGGAGGCGGGTTCCCTTGCCGAGGTCCGTGCCGGTGGTGGCGTACGAGCCGAGGGAGCCGTCGGACCAGCGGACGAGGAGCGTGCTGCGGTCCTGGCCCGCCGGGCGGGGGCTGCTGAGGGCGGTGGCGTACTTCCAGTACGAGCCGGCGTCCATCAGGCGGCGCTCCGTGCCGGGGCCGGAGGGGCCGGCGCCCGCGTACACGCTGAGGCTGCCGTCGACCCAGCGCACGGCCAGGTCGGCCGTCTTGTCCGTGGAGTTGTAACGGCCGGCGGTGATCTGGGAGGCGTACTTCCAGAAGGAGCCGCCCGCGCCGAGCGTGTACTCGGGGCCGGAGCCGCCGGCCTGGAAGTCCTCGTAGTACGAGAGCTTGCCGGTGTCCCAGCGGACCATGAGGTCGGGCTTGCCGGTGCCGCTGAACTCGCCCGCCGTGACGGTCACGGCGCGCTTCCAGAAGCTGTCGGACCGCGCGAGCTGCTGCTCGGCGCCGAAGCCGCCGCGGCCGTCGCCCGGGTAGAGGCTGACCTCGCCGTCGCTCCAGATCGTCAGGAGGTCGTCGCGCCCGTCGCCGGTGAAGTCGGCGGAGACGAGGTGCTTGGCGTGCGTCCAGGTGGAGGCGGCGCCGGGGAGGCGGGCGCTGTCGGAGGGGCGCTGGTAGGCCGTGCGGACGGGCGTGCGGTCGGCGATCGCGTCCTGGTAGAGGGCCCGGACCTCGCTGCCGAAGACGGGCGCGTAGCTGATCCAGTCCTCGCCGGTGAGGGTGCCGCCGCCGTTCCAGCCGCCGAGGCTGCCGATGATGTCGCCGGTGCGGGCGGAGGCGTCGTAGCCCACGATCCACGGGCTGCCGGACGTGCCGCCGTAGAAGCCGCCGCACTTCATCTGGAGCTGGTGCTGGCCGGAGAGCCGGGAGGTCGGCACGGTGCAGCTGAGCGCCCGCTGGTCGGTGTTGTGCGAGCCGGGGTAGCCGACGACGGTGACGGTGCTCGTCCAGCGGGGCGTGGGGGTCAGCCGGAGCCCGCCGGTGACGGTCTCGGCCTGCTCGCCGCGGGAGTTGGGGCCGAGGCGCGCGAAGCCGACGTCCAGGTCGGAGTCGGGGCCGGTGCTGTTGCGGGTGTACCGCGGGTCGCCGAAGACCCGCTCGACGGGGAAGACGCCGTACGGCTGGTGGGCCGCGTCGAGGCCCTTGCGGTACTGCGGCACGAAGATCTGCTGGGTGCGCCCGGCGAGGCCCTGGGCGCAGTGCCCGGCGGTGAGGACCAGGTTGCGGCCGGGGCTCTGCACGACGCTCGCGGTGCAGTACGTGGTCCCGGTCGGGTCGCTGCTGAAGAACGTGCCGACCATGGGTATGCCGTCGCCGTACGTGCCCTGGGGCGTGCCGGCGGGTGCCGGAGCGGCGACCGACGCGACCGACGTACGGGGCGCGACCAGGGCCGGGCCCGAGGCCGCCGACGTACGGGGCGCGACCAGAGCCGGGGCCGGAGCCTTGCCGGCGGCCGGGGTCTTCCCCGCGCCGGCCGTGGCCTTGCCCGCGTCGAGGGGCTTCGCCCCGGCCATGCGCTCGGCCGTCCAGTACGTCTCGGCGGAGCGGGCCGCGGCGGCCGCGGAGGGGGCGGGGGACGGTCCGGCCGGGGAAGGCGCGGCGACCGCCGTGGCGGCGGTGCCGCACGTGGTCAGACCCACGGCCAGGGCGAGGGTCCAGATCCGTCTGGAGTGAGACGAGGGAGACAAAGGGCCTCATCGTGCTGGTGGGACATGAACATGAACAGCTCAAAAATGCGACTCATGTTCTATCAGAGGCCCCTGACAGCGGCGCGTCAGGCCACCGGCCCCAGCCCCCGCCGCGGCTCGTGGTGGATCGGCGTGCGCGCACCCGTCAGCGGGGCGCCCGTCCCTCCGTGCCGGACGGCGACGATCTCCGCCGCGATGGACAGGGCCGTCTCCTCCGGGGTCCGCGCCCCGAGGTCGAGGCCGATCGGCGAGCGCAGCCGGCCCAGCGCGCGCTCGCCGACGCCCGCCTCGCGCAGCCGCCCCAGCCGGGCCTCGTGCGTGCGGCGCGAGCCCATCGCGCCGACGTAGGCGACGGGCAGCCGCAGGGCGCGTGTCAGCAGCGGCACGTCGAACTTCGCGTCGTGGGTCAGCACGCACAGGACGGTCCGGGCGTCGAGCGCCCCCGCCGCCTCCTGGGCGTCGAGGTAGCGGTGCGGCCAGTCGACGGCGACCTCGTCCGCTTCGGGGAAGCGTCCCGGCGTCGCGAACACGGGCCGCGCGTCGCACACCGTCACGTGGTGGCCGAGGAACTTGCCGGCCCGTACGAGCGCCGCGGCGAAGTCCACCGCCCCGAAGACGATCATGCGCGGGGGCGGCAGGCACGACTCCACGAGGACCGTCACTGGGTCGCCGCAGCGCGCCCCGTCGAGGCCGACCGACACGGAACCGGTCCGGCCGACGGCCAGCAGGGCGGCGGCTTCGGCCGCGATCGCACGCTCCAGCGGCCCGGGCCCCGTGGCCGTCCCGGCGTCCTTCCCGGATCCGGCGGGACCCCCGCCGCCG
>NZ_PXWG01000169.1 GCF_003011965.1 Streptosporangium nondiastaticum | reverse complement strand
CTCGGCCCCTGCGGCGGCCTCGCCCGGCTCCCCCGCGAGCTGGCCGTCCGGGCGGCCGGGCAGCTGTCCGCCGCCGGAGTGACCGTCGTCTGCCTGCCGCAGGGCGACTGCGGGACGCTGGAGCAGCGCGGCGGCCGCGTCTCGCGCTGCGCCCCGGTGCGGCTGTTGCGGGCGGCGGGGGTGCGGGTGGCGGCCGGCAGCGGCGCCCTGCGCGACGCGGCCAATCCGGTCGGGCGCGGCGATCCTCTGGAGGCCGCGTTCCTGCTGGCCTCGCACGGCGAACTGCGGCCCGAGGAGGCGTACGAGGCGGTCAGCGGGTGGGCGCGGGCGGCCATGGGGCTGCCGCGGGTGCGCGTGGAGGCGGGCTTTCCGGCCGAGCTGCTGGCCGTGCGGGGCGAGCGCGTCGAGGGCGTGCTCTCGATGGCGTACAGCCGCCTCGTGGTGCACCAGGGCCGCGTGGTGGCCCGTACGAGCGCGGTGCGGGAGTACTGCGACGGGTCGGCCGCGGCGGCCCTGGAGCTGCCCCGGCAGTCCTCGCGCGGCGGGGGCGAGCCGTCCTGACGCGGGGCCCCGGGGCGGGGTCCGGCGAGGCCCTCTGTCGGATTCCGGTGATCGGCGTACGGTCGGATCATGCGCATTGTCATCGCTGGTGGACATGGTCAGATCGCGCTGCGGCTGGAGCGGCTGCTGCACGCGCGCGGGGACGAGATCGCGGGCATCATCCGCAGGCCCGAGCAGGCCGGCGCCCTCCTGGCGGCCGGTGCCGAACCGGTCGTGTGCGACCTGGAGTCGGCCTCCGTGGGGGATCTGGTGAAGCACCTGGAGTCCGCCGACGCCGCCGTCTTCGCGGCCGGAGCGGGGCCGGGCAGCACCATCGAACGCAAGGACTCCGTGGACCGCGGGGCGGCCGCCCTCTTCGCCGACGCGGCCGAGGCCGCCGGGGTCCGCCGCTTCCTCGTGGTCTCCTCCATGGGCGCCGACCGCGAGCCCCCGGAGGGCACCGGTCCGGTCTTCGCCGCGTACCTGCGTGCGAAGGGCGCGGCGGACGCGGACATCCGGGCGCGGGCGGGCCTGGACTGGACGATCCTGCGGCCGGGACGGCTCACGGACGACGCCGGTACGGGCCGGGTGACGCTCGGGGAGGCCACCGGGCGGGGCGAGGTGACCCGGGACGACGTCGCGGCGGTCCTCGCGGCGCTGCTGGACGAGCCGGGGACGGCGGGGCGGACGCTGGAGCTGATCGGCGGGGACACGCCGGTGGCGGAGGCCGTGAAGGCCGCGGCGGGCGGCTGAAGGTCTGCCTGGAAGGCTCTGGAAAACGAAAGAAGCCCCTGACCTTTTCAGGTCAGGGGCCTCGTTCCGTGGCGGCGCCAGGATTCGAACCTGGGTAGGCTAAGCCGACGGATTTACAGTCCGCTCCCATTGGCCACTCGGGCACACCGCCATGGGGTGTCACCTCGGGCTCTCTTTCGATTCGCGCCGGGGCAACGACGTAAACCATACCCGATGACCTGGGGTGGTCCGCCACTCGGTTCATCGCCCGTGAGAACGGGCCCGGGGTGGCTAGGCTGACGGGGCGGTCCGCCGCCGGCCCGGAGCCGGCGGCAGTCCGGACCGCACACCCCGATGGATCTACGTATGAGGAGCCAACTCAATATGGCCGACTCCAGTTTCGACATCGTCTCGAAGGTCGAGCGGCAGGAGGTCGACAACGCCCTCAACCAGGCCGCCAAGGAGATCTCGCAGCGCTACGACTTCAAGGGCGTGGGCGCCTCGATCGCCTGGTCCGGCGAGAAGATCGAGATGCGCGCCAACGCCGAGGAGCGCGTGAAGGCGGTTCTCGACATCTTCGAGACCAAGCTGGTCAAGCGCGGGATCTCGCTGAAGTCCCTCGACGCGGGCGAGCCGCAGGCCTCCGGCAAGGAGTACAAGATCTTCGCCTCGATCGAGGAGGGCATCTCCCAGGAGAACGCCAAGAAGGTCGCCAAGATCATTCGCGACGAGGGCCCCAAGGGCGTCAAGGCCCAGGTCCAGGGCGACGAGCTGCGCGTCAGCTCCAAGAGCCGTGACGACCTCCAGGCCGTCCAGGCCCTCCTCAAGGGCAAGGACCTGGACTTCGCGATCCAGTTCGTCAACTACCGCTGACCCGGGAACGACGGCTGACGCCAGTCACGCCGAAGGCGCGTCGGAAGGGACCCTTTCCGACGCGCCTTCGGCGTTCCCGGGCCGCGCCCGCCCGGCGGTCTTGACCTCAAGCTATGTCGAGGTTTTAGCGTCCTGGTGTACGGCCCGGCCCGCCCCGGAGCGGGCCCGTCCACCGACCCAGGGAGCGCCGCCATGACCCTCACCGCACCGGAGTTCGCCCCGGAGTTCACCCCGGAGACCGCTCGGGAGACCGTCCGGGAGGCCGCTCAGGAGACCGCTCGGGGAGCTGCTCGGGAGACCGCCGCCCTGCAGGCCCGCATCGACGCCCTCACCGACCGCGCCGCCCTCACGGACCTCATCGACCGCTACCTGCTGAGCCTCGACACCCGCCGCTTCGACGACGCCTGGGCCCGCCGCTTCTTCACCCCGGACGTACGGATCACCTCGCCGGTCGGCAAGCACGAGGGCACCGGCGGCCTGGCCGCGTCACAGGCCGCCACCCTGGCCAAGTTCGAGCGCACGCAGCACATCGGCACCAACTACGTGCTGGACATCACCGGGGACCGCGCCACGGTGCACTGGAACGCCCTCATGACCCACGTCCACCTGGCCTCCACCCGCGAGGCCCGCGGATCCGGCCCCGGAGACCACTTCACCGTCGGCGGAACGTTCGCGGGCGAGGTCGTGCGCACCCCCGCGGGCTGGCGTTTCCGGCGCCTCGACATCCGCGCGGTGTGGACGCACGGCGAAGGCCCCCTCGCCCTCACCCCCGCGGCCGAGGAGGCCCTGTGGTCTCGTTAAGTCACCTTCGTTCGCGGCCGGTTCAGCGGTAGCCGGCGAACGCCTGGTCCGTCGGGACGATTTCGCGGCCCAGCGGGAAGAGCGAGACCGGGATCAGCTTGAAGTTCGCGATGCCCAGCGGGATTCCGATGATCGTGCAGCAGAGCGCGACGCCCGTGACGATGTGGCCGAGCGCCAGCCACCAGCCGGCGAAGACGAACCAGATCACGTTGCCGATCAGCGACCCGGCGCCCGCGTCCCGCCGCTCGACGGTCGTCCGCCCGAACGGCCACAGGGCATAGCTCGCGATCCTGAAGGACGCGATGCCAAACGGAATGGTCACGATGAGTACGCAGCAGATCAGGCCGGCGACCACATAGCCGATCGCCATCCAGAACCCGCACAAGATCAACCAGATGATGTTCAGGATGAACCTCATGAAAACAGCCTCCCACGCGTCGTAGCCCTCAGCGAATGGGACGCAAGGCCTCTGACCTGCGGTTGCCAGGATCCGTAGATGACCTGTCCGTCCCCCGAACGGCCTAACGCCGCGTGCCGCGCGGCCCCTCCGCCCTCATCGTGGGCTGTCCGCCGCGTCCGCCGTCCGGGGGACGCGCAACGAGCGTGAGGAGCCCCCCATGCGCACACGTACGCGACAAGCCATCGGCGCCGCGGCCTCCGCCGCGATGCTCGCCGGAACGCTCGGCGCGGGGGTCGCCCGGGCCGACGACCCGCCGCCTCCGCCCACAGGGGTGTCCATCGCCCAGTGCTTCAACGGGGGCGGGACGCTCGACGTGACGATCGGGGACGACTTCGGGCCGGTGCTGGTGTGCCGGGGAGGGACGTACGACGGCATGCCCATCGGCGATCTCGACGACTCCGGCGGCTCACCCGCCGGCTGACGGGCGAACTGACAGGAAGGCTCATCGGCGGGCCGGCGGACCTGGCTACCGGCCGCCGCGGCCCGCCATCTGCTCCAGGCGGGCGATGCGCTCCCCCATCGGCGGGTGCGTGGAGAACAGCTTGGTCATGCCCTCGCCCGCGCGGAACGGGTTCGCGATCATCATGTGGCTCGCGGTCTCGATGCGCGGCTCGGGAGGCAGGGGCAGGCGCTGCGTGCCCGTCTCCAGCTTGCGGAGCGCCGAGGCCAGGGCCAGGGGGTCGCCCGTCAGGCGCGCCCCGGAGGCGTCGGCCTCGTACTCGCGGGAGCGGCTGACGGCGAGCTGGATGAGGGACGCCGCGACCGGGCCCAGCAGCATGATCATGATCATGCCGACGATGCCCGGGCCCTCGTCGTCGTCCGATCTGCCGAAGGGGACCAGCCACGCGAAGTTCACCAGGAACATCACCACCGAGGCGAGCGCGCCCGCGATCGAGGAGATGAGGATGTCGCGGTTGTAGACGTGGCTGAGCTCGTGGCCGATCACGCCGCGCAGCTCGCGCTCGTCCAGGAGGCGCAGGATGCCGTCCGTGCAGCAGACGGCGGCGTTGCGGGGGTTGCGGCCGGTGGCGAAGGCGTTGGGGGCGTCCGTCGGCGAGATGTACAGCCGGGGCATGGGCTGGCGGGCGGCCGTCGAGAGCTCGCGGACCATGCGGTAGAGCGCCGGGGCCTCGAACTCGCTGACCGGGCGGGCGCGCATGGCCCGGAGGGCCAGCTTGTCGCTGTTCCAGTACGCGTAGGCGTTCGTGCCCAGCGCCACCAGGACGGCGACGATCAGGCCCGTCCGCCCGAAGAGGCTGCCGATGACGATGATGAGTGCGGACAGCCCCCCGAGGAGGACTGCGGTCCTGAGCCCGTTGTGCCGGCGGTGCACGGTACGCCCTCCAAGCGGTGCGGCAGGGGAACCCTTTGCGCTGTCGTGCGGAGTTTCCAGTGGAACCTTCCTGACCGGTCAACGCCAGACGAAGGTCCCGGGTTCCCTTGTGCGCGGGGGCGCCGCCGGTCCGTCCGGGTGACGGGTGCCCTCCGGGCGGGTTCGCCGAATATGCGCGCGTGCCCGGCCGCCGACGGCTCGCCGGGCACGCGCCGGTTCCGGCCGGCTGCGTATTCCGCCGGACCCTCGCCGCGGGGGTTTCCCGCCGTCGCGGCGGAGCGTTCTTGCGGGCGGTTCCCAGCCGCGGCGCAGACCGGCGGCGATCGCCGGCCCCGGCCCGCGGGCCGTCCCCTAGAGGAGCGCCCCTGAGGCGAAGCGGAGGACCAGCTGCGGGGCGCCCGAGAGGGCGATGCCGGCCACTGCGGCGAGCGCGATCGCCACGCTCAGAGGGGCCGGAACACGCGCCCCTTCCCCGGCCCCGGCCTCCCCGGTCTCCTCCGCCGGGCGGAAGAGGATCGCCGTCCACTGCAGGTAGTAGTACAGCGCGATCACGACGTTGAGGGCCATGACGACGGCCAGCCAGCCCAGCCCCGCGTCGACGGCCGCGGTGAAGACCGTGACCTTCGCGAAGAGGCCGATGATGCCGGGCGGGAGGCCCGCGAGGCAGAGCAGGAAGAAGCCCTGGGCGAGCGCGGCGAGGGGCCGGCGGGCGTAGAGGCCCCGGTAGTCCGTGATGCGGTTCTGCGGGCTCGTACGGGCCACCAGGGCGGCGACGGCGAACGCGCCGAGGTTCACGGCGGCGTACATCAGGGCGTACGCGACGGTGGAGCCGACGGCGTGCGCGGGGTCGTCGGCGTAGCCGGCGGCGGCGATGGGCACCAGCAGGTAGCCCGCCTGGCCGACGGAGGACCAGGCCAGCAGCCGCACGGCGCTGTGGGGGCGCTCCGGGCGCTGGCGGAGCGCGGCGACGTTGCCCGCGGTCATGGTCAGCGCGGCGAGGACGGCGAGGGCCGGTGCCCACACCGACGCGTACGACGGGAAGGCGACGACCGTCACGAGGATGAGGCCGGTGAAGCCGACGGCCTTGCCGATCACGGAGAGGTACGCGGCGACGGGCAGCGGCGCGCCCACGTAGGTGTCGGGCACCCAGAAGTGGAAGGGCACGGCCGCGGTCTTGAAGGCGAAGCCGACGAGGGTGAGGGCGACGCCGGCCTGGGCGAGCGTGTCGAGCCGCGGGTCGACGTGGCCGAGCTTGTCCGCGACCTCGGTGAGGTGCAGCGTGCCGGTGGCCGCGTAGACGAAGCTGACGCCCAGGAGGGTGACGGCGGTCGCGGTGACCGAGGAGAGGAAGAACTTCAGGGCCGCCTCGGAGGAGCGGCGTTCGCCGCGGCGCATGCCGACGAGGGCGAAGGCCGGCAGGGAGGCCACTTCGAGGGCGACGACGAGGGTCGCGAGGTCCCGGGAGGCGGGCAGCAGGGCGGCGCCCGCGGCGGAGGACAGCAGCAGGAACCAGAACTCCCCTTCGGGGAGTCGCTGGTCGCGGACGGCGCTCATGGACAGCAGGGCCGTCAGGAGCGCGCCGCCGAGCACCAGGAGCTGGATGACGAGCGTGAAGTGGTCGGCGGTGTAGCTGCACGCGTCGCGGTCGGAGACCCCGGTGAGGCAGAACGTTGAACGGGGGGCGCGGTCGCCGTCGAGGAGCGGCAGCAGGGAGAGGCCCGCGAGCAGCAGCCCGGCGACGGAGAACCATCCGAGGAGCGGCTTGCGGCCCTCGGGGAGGAGCAGGTCGGCGACCAGGACGGCCAGCGCGACGACGGCCGTGACGGTGGGCGGCGCGATGGCGAGCCAGTCGACGGACTGGATCAGGGAGCCCATCAGTTGCCTCCTCGGAGGAGCTGCTGAACGGCCGGGTCGGTGAGGCCGAGGAGGGCCGCGGGCCAGAGTCCGGCGAGGACGGTGAGGGCGACGAGGGGGGTCCAGGCGGCGAACTCGTAGGACAGCACGTCGGCGGGTGCGTTCTCCGCGGTGCCGGCGGTCAGCGGCCGGGAGCTGCCGCCGTCGCCGCCCATGCACACGCGGCGGACGACGACGAGCATGTAGGCGGCCGTCAGGAGCGTGCCGAGGCCGGCCAGGGCCATGAACGTCAGGAACGCCGGCCGGCTGAGCCCCTCCGCCGGGCGGAAGGCGCCGAACATCGCGAGCATCTCGCCCCAGAAGCCGGCGAGGCCGGGCAGGCCGAGGGAGGCGATCGCGCCGAAGGCGAGGAGCCCGCCGAGGCGGGGGGCCTTGCCGTAGAGGGCGGCGCCGGTGCGGCCGGAGAGGGCGTCGAGGTCGCTGGTGCCGTAGCGGTCCTTGACCGCGCCGACGAGGAAGAAGAGGAGGCCGGTGATGAGGCCGTGGGCGATGTTGGCGAAGAGGGCGCCGTTGAGCCCGGTGGGGGTGAGCGTCGCGATGCCGAGCAGGACGAAGCCCATGTGCCCGACGGAGGAGTACGCGATGAGGCGCTTGAGGTCGCCCTTGGCGCCGCGGCGGGCGAGGTTCAGGCAGACCAGCGAGCCGTAGATGATGCCGACGGCCGCGAAGGCGGCGAGGTAGGGCGCGAAGGTGTGCGCGCCGTCCGGGGCGATGGGCAGGACGATGCGCACGAAACCGTACGTGCCCATCTTCAGCAGCACGCCCGCGAGGAGGACCGAGCCGACGGTCGGGGCGGCGGTGTGCGCGTCGGGCAGCCAGCTGTGCAGGGGCCACATGGGGGCCTTGACGGCCAGTCCGAGGCCGATGGCGAGGACGGCGATGAGCTGGGTGGTGTGGCTCAGCTTGGAACCATTGTCAGTGGCGAGTGCCACCATGTCGAACGTGCCGCCCTTGAGCCCGACCAGGAGGAGGCCGAGCAGCATCACGACGGAGCCGAGCAGCGTGTAGAGGATGAAGCGCCAGGCGGCGCGCTCCCTGCCCTCGCCGCCCCAGCGGGCGATGAGGAAGTACATCGGGATGAGCACCATCTCGAAGGCCAGGAAGAACAGCATCAGGTCGAGGACGGCGAAGGTCGCGAGGGTGCCGGACTCGAGCACGAGGAGCAGTGCGACGAATGCCTTGGGAGACGGGCCCGACGGCATCTTGAAGTAGCTGTAGAGCGCGCAGAGGAAGGTCAGCAGCGCGGTCAGGACGAGGAGGGGGAGCGAGACGCCGTCCACGCCCAGGTGGATCCGGATGTTCAGGGCCGGGATCCAGCTGATGTCGGTGGTCGCCTGCATGCGGGCCGGGCTGTCGTGGTCGAAGCCCGTGGCGAGGGCGATGCTCAGCGCGAGGACGACGCCGGTGACGGTGACGCCGTGGCGGAGCACGGCCTGCTCGGGGCTCTTCCCCTTGAGGCCGGGCGGGGCCGGCAACAGGGAGGCGACGGCTCCGACGAGGGGGAGGACGACGATCGCAGCGAGGAGGTACTGCAGGGCTGTGTGACTCACGGTCAGGCTCCGTTGGCTACGAGCACGGCCGCTACGGCCAGGACGACGGCGCCTGCGAACAGGGCGCTCAGGTACGTCTGCACGTTGCCGGTCTGGGCGCGGCGGACGGCCTCGCCGAGCAGGCGGGGTGCGCCGGCCGTGCCGCGCACGTAGGTCTCGACGACCTCGCGGTCGAGGAACCGGGCGAGGCGGGCGGCGGCGCGCGTGGGCCGGACGAACAGGGCGGAGTAGACGGCGTCCAGGTGGAAGCCGGCCGCGGCGTGGCGGTGCAGGGGACCGAGGAGGGCCCGGCCGGGGTCGGCCGGGTCGGGTGCCGCCGCGATGTCGCCGTAGGCGGCCTCGTGGGTGGCGATGCTCTCCTCCTCGGAGACGTACGGGGCCGCGTCCGGGTCGGCGGCGACGGCGCCGAGGGGGGTGCGGGCGGCGAGCGCGGCGGTGCGGCGCCAGGCCGCGTACATCACGATCGCGCCGGCGAGGGCGCAGCCGGTGGAGAGGACGGAGGTGGTGAGCGTCGGGGTGAGCGACCCGCCGTCGAACCAGTCGGGGAGCTTCCAGGCGGCGAGGCCGAGCGCGAGCGTGGGGACGAACAGGATCCACAGGACGGTGTTCATCGCGGCGGGCTGCTTGCCGTGGTCGGCGGCCTCGGGGCCGGTGCCGCGGAAGGCCATCAGCCACAGGCGGGTGGCGTACGCGGCGGTGAGGAGCGCCGTGAGGAGCCCCGCGGCGAGGACGAGCCAGCCGGCCGCGCCAGGGATGCCCTTGGCGTCGCCGGAGGCGGCGTGCTCGGCCGCGCCGAGGACGGCTTCCTTGGAGAAGAAGCCGCTGAACGGGGGGATCGCGGCGAGCGCGAGGAGGGCGACGGTCATCGTCCAGTACGCGTCGGGGATGCGCTTGGCGAGGCCGCCCGTGCGGGCCATCGCGGCGAGCGAGTTCGTGCCGGCGGCGTGGATGATCACGCCCGCGCCGAGGAAGAGGAGGGCCTTGAACGCGCCGTGCGAGACGAGGTGGAAGACGGCCGCGTCGCGGTCGCCGACGGCGAGGGCGCCGGTCATGTAGCCGAGCTGGCCGACGGTCGAGTAGGCGAGGACGCGCTTGATGTCGTCCTGGGCGAGGGCCGCGAGGCCCGAGCCGACCATGGTGACGGCGGCCATCACGGCGAGCACGACGAGCGCGGCCGTGGAGGCCGCGAAGAGCGGGAGGAGCCGGGCGACGAAGTAGACGCCGGCCGCGACCATCGTCGCGGCGTGGATCAGCGCGGAGACCGGCGTGGGGCCGGCCATCGCGTCGGGCAGCCACGTGTGCAGCGGGAACTGCGCCGACTTGCCCGCGACGCCCGCCAGGAGCAGCAGCGCGATCAGCGTGGGGTGGTCGATGCCGCCGGAGGTGACGGCGGTGAGGATGCCGTTGATCCGGAACGTTCCGGCGTCGGCGGCCAGCGCGAGGATGCCGATCAGGAAGGGGACGTCGCCGAGCTTGGTGACCAGGAAGGCCTTGAGGGAGGCGCTGCGCGCGGCCTCGGTCTCCCAGTAGTGGCCGACCAGGAAGTACGAGCAGATGCCCATGATCTCCCAGCCGACCAGCAGGACCATGAGGTCGCCCGAGTAGACGACGAGCAGCATGGCCGCGGTGAAGAGGGAGACGAGGGCGGCGTAGGAGGGGTAGCGGGGGTCGTCGCGCAGGTAGGCCGTCGAGTAGAGCTGGACGCACGTGGCGACGACGCCGACGAGGAGCGCGACGAGGACGGCGAAGCCGTCGAGGTGCAGGGCCAGGTCGATCGGCACGGAGCCGGTCGGGGTGAGCCGGCCGGCGGCGTCGATCGCGTCCCCGCCGCCCTGCCGCCAGGCGACGACGGCGGCGAGCACGGCCGCGGCGAGCGTCGGCAGGACGGCGAGGGGCCGTACGAAGCCGGGTGCGCGGCGGCCCGTCAGCAGGCCCGCGACGGCGCCGAGGAACGGCAGCAGGGGGACGAGGACGGCGGTGGTCGTGGTGCTCACGCGGCGGCCTCGGCCTTCTCCTCGCGGTCTGCGCGTTCGGTGTCGGATCCGGCGTCGGGGGCGTCGTCGCGCAGGTCGCGCAGGCGGTCGACGTCGGCGGTGCCGCGGTTGCGGTGGACCTGCAGCACGATCGCCAGGCCGATGCCGATCTCGGCGGCGGCGATGGCGATGGTGAAGAGGGTGAGGGCCTGGCCCGCGTGCAGCTCGTCGCGCAGCCAGACGTCGAAGGCGACGAGGTTGAGGTTGACGGCGTTGAGCATGAGCTCGACGGACATCAGGACCAGGATCGCGTTGCGCCGGGCCAGGACGCCGTACAGGCCCGTGCAGAAGAGGAGGGCCGCGAGGACGGCCGGGTAGACGAGGTGCATCAGCGCTTCTCCTCCTTGCCTCTCTTGCGGGAGAGGACGATCGCGCCGACGAGCGCGGCGAGCAGCAGCACGGACAGCGCCTCGAAGGGCAGCACCCAGTGCCGGAAGAGGATCTCTCCGGAGACCTTCGTCGTGCCCTGGGGGGCGTCGCCGTCCAGCCCGATCCAGGTCGTGCGGAACGCGTCCGCGACCACCCACACGAGGGCGGCGGCCGCGGCCACGGCGACCCCGAGGGCGGCCCACCGGTTGCCGGAGTCGGCGTCCGGGGAGCGGCCGATGGGGGCCTTGGTGAGCATGAGCCCGAAGAGGAGCAGGACGACGACGGAACCGACGTAGATCAGGACCTGCACCCAGGCGATGAACTCCGCCGTCAGCAGCAGGTACTCCACGGCGAGCCCGCCGAGGGCGACGACCAGCCAGAGGGCGGCGTGCACGAGCTGCTTGGTCGTGACGGTCACGACGGCCGCGCCGAGGGTGACCAGGCCGACGAGGAGGAAGACGATCTCGACGCCGGTCGGGGAGAGGAAGCCGTGCGCGGCCGTGCTCGCGGCGAGCGTCGCGGTACCGGTGCCGGTCATGCCTCTCCCTCCTGCTGGGCCTTCAGTTTCTCCGCCGACTTGCGGGCCGCCGCGATCTCCTTCGGCTCCTCGGCCGCCGGGTCGAGCGCGGGCGGCTCCGGCACCGTCCACATCCACTCGCGGAGCTTGTCCCGCTCGTGGACCAGGTCCTGGATGTCGGTCTCGGCGTACTCGAACTCCGGCGACCAGAACAGCGCGTCGAACGGACACACCTCGATGCAGATGCCGCAGTACATGCACAGCGAGAAGTCGATCGCGAAGCGGTCGAGGACGTTGCGGCTGCGCTCGCGGCCGCCCGGGGCGGCCGGCGGCACCGTCTCCTTGTGGGAGTCGATGTAGATGCACCAGTCCGGGCACTCGCGGGCGCACAGCATGCAGACCGTGCAGTTCTCCTCGAACAGGCCGATCACGCCGCGCGTACGGGGCGGCAGCTCGGGCTGGACGTCCGGGTACTGCGCGGTGTGCGCGCGGCGCGTCATCGTGCGGAGCGTGACGGCGAGGCCCTTGGCGAGGCCGGAGCCGGGAATGCCCACTACTGGGTCACCACCTTGACGACGCCCGTCAGCGCGATCTGCGCCAGGGCGAGGGGGATGAGGACGGTCCAGGCCAGCTTCTGCAGCTGGTCCTCGCGCAGGCGCGGGTACGTCACCCGCAGCCAGATCACGACGAAGGCGAGGACGGCCGTCTTCAGCAGCGTCCACACCCAGCCCAGGCCGTCCGCGCCGAACGGGCCGTGCCAGCCGCCGAGGAAGAGGACCGTGGTCAGGCCGCACAGCACGACGATGCCCGCGTACTCCGACAGCAGGAACAGCGCGAAGCGCAGGCCCGTGTACTCGGTGTACGCGCCGAAGATGATCTCCGAGTCGGCGACCGGCATGTCGAACGGGGGCCTCTGCAGCTCGGCCAGGCCGGCCACGAAGAACACCACCGCGCCGACGATCTGCCACGGCACCCACCACCAGTGGAAGGCGTCCACGATCCCCGGCAGCGAGACCGTGCCCGCCGCCATCGCCACGCTCGCCGCGGCCAGCAGCATCGGCAGCTCGTACGCCATGAGCTGCGCGGCCGTGCGCAGGCCGCCCAGCAGCGAGAACTTGTTGGCCGACGCCCAGCCCGCCATCAGCGAACCGAGGACTCCGACGCCCATCACGGCGAGGACGAAGAAGATGCCCGCGTCGACGATCTGCCCCACCGCGTTGCCCGGTCCGACCGGGATCGCCACCAGCACCAGGAGGTACGGGAGGAGGGCCACGGCCGGCGCCAGCTGGAAGACGCGGCGGTCCGCGCCCGCCGGGACCACGTCCTCCTTCTGCGCGAACTTCACGCCGTCCGCGACGAGCTGCGCCCAGCCGTGGAAACCGCCGGCGTACATGGGGCCGAGGCGGCCCTGCATGTGCGCCATCACCTTGTGCTCGGTCTGGCCGATGACCAGCGGCAGCACGAGGAAGACGACGAAGACGGCGAGGAGGCGCAGGACGACGTCGAGAGTGTCGCTCATGCGGGGTCGCCTCCGGCGGGGTTCGTGTCGTTCTGGGGTACGCCGTCTCCGGGCGCGTCTTCGGCTCCGCCGGGGGTGCCGGCTGCCGGCTCGGCGCCGGGGGCCTCACCGGACGGTGACTCCGGGGCACCGGGCGCTTCCGCTTCCGCCTCACCGGACGGTGACTCCGGCACCGCCGGGCTCCGCCGCTCGGGCTGGGCACCGTCGCGGCGGGAGGAGGCTTGCGGCTCGGATGAGTCTTCCGGGGCTCCGGGCTCCTCCGGCTTCTTCTCGGGTGCTTCGTCGAAGGCCGGGCGGGCGTGATGCCACGGGGCGTCGGAGGAGCCGGTGGCCGCCGGGCGGGCGCGCCTCGGGGCGGGCTCCCCCGGCTGACTGGCGGAACCGTCCGCCGCGCTGCGGGCCGAGGCCGTGTCTTCGGGTGCCTGGCTCGCCGAACCGTCCGCCGCACTGCGGGTGCGCCGGGCCGGGGCGGCAGCGCCGTCCATCTGACTCGCGGAGCCCTCGGACGCGCTGCGGGTGCGGCGCGGCGGGGCGGCGGCCGCCTCGGTCTGACTGGCGGAACCGTCCGCCGCACTGCGCGTACGACGGGCCGGGGCCGCGCCCTCCGCCTGACTGGCCGAGCCGTCCGCCGCACTGCGGGCACGACGCGGCGCCGCGGCGGCCTCCGCCTGGCTCGCCGAGCCGTCCGCCGCACTGCGGGCACGACGGACCGGGGCGGCCGCGGCCTCCGTCTGGGTCGCCGAGCCCTCCCCCGCCGTGCGCGTGCGGCGGACCGGGCGGTCGCCCGCCGCGCGGGGGGCGCGGGCGGGGCGGGCCGGGG
>NZ_PXWG01000168.1 GCF_003011965.1 Streptosporangium nondiastaticum | reverse complement strand
ACCGCCCGCCGCCGAACTGCCCGCCGCCGAGCCGCCCGGCTGCCCAGGTGGCCCCTGCAGCCCCGCCGCCCCGCGTGCCGCCCGCCGCGGCGACGGCATTCCGCCTCCGGCATTCATGCTCGCCCCGGCGCTCATGCCCGCCCCGCCGCTCGCCGAGCCCGTTCCACTGCTCGCGCCCGTAGGCGGGTCCATGCCCTCCGGCACGGGGTTGTAGCCGCACAGGGCTTCCTCGGCCGCGCCCGCGGCCAGGCCCGTGAGGACGGCGCGGCCGTCGTCGCAGATGAGGACCGTGCGGGTGGTGATGTTGCGGTGGGTCCAGCCGTGGGCGTGCAGGGCGCGCAGAGCGGTGAGGACGTCGGCGGCGACCTCGGCGGCGCGGTGGGGCGAGAGGGGCCGCTCGGCGAGGAGCGCGGCGAGCGGGCGGGCCGGGACGAGCTCGCTGACGACCCACAGGCTGCCGCCCTCGGCGAAGACGTGGAAGACCTGGTCGAGCCGGGGGTGGTCGGGCACTTGGGCGGCGGCCGTGGCCGCGGCCAGCGCGCGGCTCACCGCGGGATCCTCGGCAGGCCCCCTCCCCGTACGCCGCGCACCGTGGGCGGCCGGGCCGGGGCCCTGGCCCAGGCCCGGGCAGCCGCCGGAGGAGTCCACCACCTCCGCGTCCACGACCTCCGGCAGCGGGATCTGCCGGACGAGGACTTCCTGCCCGCTCAGGGTGTCGAAGGCGCGGGTCTCGACGAGCTCGAAAACGTCGGAGGGCGGTAACGGAAGGCGATACCGGCCGGCCAGGATCCGACCCGCGTAGTCGTCCACGACGCCTCCCCAAGCGCGCGATCCACACTTCGCCCGAATGCCCGGACAACCGCCAACAGCGGTCAATCGGCTGCCTATTGCGGCTGCGCACCGTCCATGACACCTCACGATACGTGCCGAACCCACCCCTTCGGGCGCGTACGGCTCAGTACGTCGCTCAGTGGATCGACCGGGTGGAGTCCGCCTCGTCACACCCGTCCGTCGAGTGAAATCCGCTCCCCCGGGTCACTCGGGTTTCGGATGTGCGTATCGCCGAAAGGAGGTTCAGCGAGGTTCAGCCCCGTCAGGTTCACCCGTCAGGTTCATTCCTGAGGCTCAGTCCTCGGACCCTGAAGTTCAGTTCTCAGACCCTGAGGTTCAGTCCTCGGGCGAGAACGTCTTGAAGGCCTGGTCACGCAGCGAGCGGCAGTCGGCGTCGCCCCACTTGCCCTTCTCGCACGTGATCATGATGGCGTAGCCGTGCTCGTCGTCCACCTTGAAGCCGCGGTTGAGGACCTGGACGCGCTTGCCGTTCTGGTCGCGCTCGAACGACCAGTCCGCGACGGTCGGGTAGTCGTGGCCCACCCAGCCGCTGATCTCCTGGATCGAGAGCCCCTTGTAGCCGGGCATGCTGCCCTTGGCGCCGGCTTCGGCGTCGCGCCACGCCTTGGCCGCGTCGTCCTTCGGCTCGGCGCCGAAGTCGACCTGGATGCGCGGGAAGCCGCCGGAGGCGCTGTAGATGGCGCCCGAGTGCTCGCCGGCGGTGCCGGTCTGCTTCCAGCCCTGCGGGATGGAGATCCCGAAGTGGTACTCGTCGTTCTCGATGTGCCGGAATCCGGCACCGTCCGCGCCCTTGTCCTTGCTGCCGTCCTTACCGCCGTCCTTACCGCCGGAGACGGCTGCGGCGGACTCGGACTTGATCACCTGGGGCTCCCCGCCCGCCTTGCCGGGGGCTCCGGCGGACGCCGAGTGCCCGGTGACGGACTTGCCCGGCTTCTTGCCTTCCTTGTCGTCGCTGCCGTCCCCGCTCAGCGCGAAGGCGAGCACCGTGCCGAGCACGGCCAGCACCACGACGACCGCCGCCACGACGAGCGTCCGGCGCGGCACGGTCTCCAGGAGCGGCTTCCGCACGTTGATGCCCGGCTGTGCGCCGAGCAGGCTGCCGCCCGTGGCACCCGGTCCGCCGGCCGCGCCGCCGGTGAACTGACGGGTGGTGGACTTCGTGGCCTCCGCGGCACGCGGCGGCACTCCGGGCATCGCTCCGGGGGCCGAACCATGCGCCGGAGGAGCGTCCGAGGGCCGGCCCACGGACGCGCCCGGCCGGTTCGCCGAGGAGACCGGGGAGGCGGAGGGCTTGGGCCTGGCGGGAGCGGCGGGGGCGGCCGTTTCCGGTATGGGCGGGACGGCGATGGCCTGCGTCGCGTCCAGGTCGGGGGCCGAGGGCTGCCGCTTGGGGGGCAGGCGCTCGTCGGGGGCGTTGACCGCGTCGGTGAGCAGCGCGCGGGCGCCGGCCTCGTCGAGGCGCTTCTCGGGGTCCTTGGCGAGCAGCCCGTACATGACCTCGGCGAGCGGGCCGGCGTTCTTCGGCGGGCCGAGCGGCTCGGTCATCACGGCGGTGAGGGTCGCTATGGCCGACCCCTTGTCGTACGGGGGGACGCCCTCGACGGCCGCGTAGAGGAGGCCGCCCAGGGACCACAGGTCCGCCGGCGGGCCGGGCTTGTGGCCGCGGGCGCGCTCGGGGGAGATGTACGAGGGGGCGCCGACGAGCATGCCGGTGGAGGTGACGGACGGGTCGCCCTCGACCTGGGCGATGCCGAAGTCGGTGAGGACGACGCGGCCGTCGTCCGAGATGAGCACGTTGGACGGCTTCACGTCGCGGTGCAGGATGCCCTGGCGGTGGGCCGCCCCGAGCACGTCGAGGACGGCGAGGCCGACCTCGGCGGCGCGACGCCACTTCAGGGGCCCGTCCTCACGGATGACGTCGGCGAGGGAGCGGCCTTCGATGAGCTCCATGACGATCCACGGCCGGTCGTCCTCGTGCACCACGTCGTAGACGGTGACGGCGCCCGCGCTGCGGATCCGGGCGATGGCCTTCGCCTCGCGCAGCGTGCGCGTGATGAGGCGTCGCTTCTCGTCCTCGTCAATGTTGGCCGGGAACCGCAGTTCCTTCACGGCCACCGTGCGGCCGAGGGTCTCGTCGCTCGCCCGCCAGACCGTACCCATGCCGCCGCGGCCGAGGACGTCCCCGAGGCGGTACCGCCCGGCCAGGAGGCGCCCTGCCGTGCCCTGCGTCTGCTCCGCCTCCGACATGCGTCCCCTCTGGCAATCAGCTCTGCGACCAACCGACCCTGGCAGAGCCACCATTGTCTCTCATCCACAGACCGGCGGAAGGCCAGGGTCCACGGGCTTGTGGACAATACGGGCAACCCGTCACCCGGCGCCCTCCGCCCGGTGCACGGCGGCCGTTGCCGCACCGCTGCCGCGCTGACCTGGCCGACCTGCGCCGCGGCGGCCCGGCGACGCCCGGTGCGGCACCTGCACCGGGTGTCACACGGATCCGTTGCCTTTACAGGACCCGGTTTCGGACAGGGCGGTTCCCGGCGCGTCGGAGCTGTCACATGATGCTCATCAGAGCTCACAGGGCACAACTGCCCCAACAGGGCATCAGAGGATCAGATCGGCTGGACGTCCGGCGCCCCCAGGCGTGCCGCATCGGCCGTCAGGTCGTCGGGCTGCAGCTGCGATTCGCGCTCCGCCTCCACCCGCTTCTCGTAGCGCTCGACCTCCTTCTCGACCTGGGAGCGGTCCCAGCCCAGCACCGGCGCCATCAGCTCGGCGGCCTCCCGGGCGCTGCGCGTGCCGCGGTCGAACGTCTCGATCGAGATCCGCGTGCGGCGGGTGAGGACGTCGTCGAGGTGGCGCGCGCCCTCGTGCGAGGCGGCGTAGACGACCTCGGCCCGCAGGTAGTCCTCGGCGCCGGTGAGCGGGTCGCCCAGGGACGGATCGGCGGCGACGAGCTCCAGCACCTCGTCCACCATCGAGCCGTACCGGTTGAGCAGGTGCTCGACGCGGGCGACGTGCAGGCCGGTGCGCTGGGCGATCCGGGCGCGCCCGTTCCACAGCGCCTTGTAGCCTTCGGCGCCGACCAGCGGCACGTCCTCCGTGACGCACTCGGCCACGCGCCGGTCGAGGGCGTGCACCGCCTCGTCCACGGCGTCCTTGGCCATCACGCGGTACGTGGTGTACTTCCCGCCCGCCACGACCACCAGCCCCGGCACGGGGTGGGCCACGGTGTGCTCGCGCGAGAGCTTGCTCGTCGCGTCCGACTCGCCGGCCAGCAGGGGACGCAGCCCCGCGTACACCCCCTGCACGTCGTCCCGGGTCAGCGGCACGGCCAGGACGGCGTTCACGTGCTCCAGCAGGTAGTCGATGTCCGCGCTGGAGGCGGCGGGGTGGGCCTTGTCCAGGTCCCAGTCGGTGTCCGTCGTGCCGACGATCCAGTGCCTGCCCCAGGGGATCACGAAGAGCACGCTCTTCTCGGTGCGCAGGATCAGCCCGGTGGTGGAGTGGATGCGGTCCTTGGGCACCACCAGGTGGATGCCCTTCGAGGCCCGTACGTGGAACTGCCCGCGCTCGGCGATGAGCTTCTGGGTGTCGTCCGTCCACACGCCCGTGGCGTTGACGATCTGCCGGGCCCGGATCTCGAACTCGCCGCCCTGCTCCAGGTCTCGCACCCGCGCGCCGACCACCCGCTCGCCCTCGCGCAGGAAACCCGTCACCCGCGCCCGGTTGGCGACGTCGGCGCCGTATGCGGCGGCAGTGCGCACGATGGTGGTGACGTAGCGGGCGTCGTCCATCTGGGCGTCGTAGTACTGCAGCGCGCCGACCAGGGAGTCCTTCTTCAGACAGGGGGCGACGCGCAGGGCCCGCTTACGGGTGAGGTGGCGGTGCGTGGGCAGGCCCCGGCCGTGGCCCGAGGAGACCGACATCGCGTCGTAGAGCGCCACACCCGTGCCCGCATAGAGGCGCTCCCAGCCGCGGTGCTGCAGCGGATAGAGGAACGGGACGGGCTTGACCAGGTGCGGGGCGAGCCGCTCCAGCAGCAGCCCGCGCTCCTTGAGGGCCTCTCTCACCAGGGCGAAGTCGAGCATCTCCAGATACCGCAGGCCGCCGTGGATGAGCTTGCTGGAACGGCTGGAGGTGCCCGCGGCCCAGTCGCGCGCCTCGACCAGGCCGGTCGTCAGCCCCCGGGTGGCCGCGTCGAGCGCGGTGCCCGCACCGACGACGCCGCCGCCCACGACCAGGACGTCCAGTTCCCGCTCCGCCATCCGGGCGAGCGCCGCACCACGCTCGTCCGGCCCGAGTGTCGCTGTCCTCACCGCTGCCTCCGTTTCGGCCGCCGGTCGCTCCGCTGGTCCCCGCGCTTCCCTTGCTGCTCCTTCGATGCTGCCCCAGATCCGCCGGTTTGGCCGCGCCGGTGGCGCATGGGAGCGAGCCCGGGCCGCGTTGCTCCCGAATAACAGTCATATATCCGCTTAACCTGATGTAACTCGTACGCGTGCCGAAGACCCCCGGCTCCCCGGGAAGGACCGCCTCGCCATGCCCGCAGATCTCGCCGTCATCGGACTCGGCCACCTCGGACTCCCCCTCGCCCAGGCCGCGACCGCCGCCGGCATCGAGACCATCGGCTACGACCCCGACCCCCAGACCGTCGCCGAGCTGCGCGCCGGACGGCTGCCCCCCGAGTGCGCCGACGGCTGCCTCACCGCCGCCGAGGTCCGCCGGATGCTCGCCGCGGGCTTCCGCCCCACCACCGCCGACGCCGAGCTCGGCAGGGTCCGGACCGCCGTCATCTGCGCACCCGCCCGGCTCGGCGAGGACCGGGCCCTCGACCTCGGCCCCGTCGCGGCCGCCGCCCGCGCCCTCGCGGTACGCCTCCGCCCGCACACCACCGTGCTCCTGGAGTCCCCCGTCTACCCCGGCGCCACGGAAGAATTCCTGCGCCCCCTGCTCGAATCCGGCTCCGGGCTGCGCGCCGGCCACGACTTCCACCTGGCCTACTCCCCCAGCCGCGTCGACCCCGGCAGCAAGCGCCACGGCTACGCCGGTATCCCCAAGGTCATCGGCGGCCTCACCCCCGCCTGCACGGAGGCCGCCGCCGCCTTCTACGGGCGCGTCTGCGAGAAGGTCGTCCGCGCGCGCGGCCTGCGCGAGGCGGAGGCGGTCCGCGTCCTGGAGACCAACTACCGGTACGTCAACATCGCCCTCGTCAACGAGATGGCCGTCTTCTGCCACGACATCGGCGTCGACCTGTGGGACGTCGTGCGCTGCGCCGAGACCAAGCCGTTCGGCTTCCAGGCCTTCCGCCCGGGCCCCGGGGTGGGCGGCCCCGGCGTCCCCATCGACCCCAACTACCTCTCGTACAAGGGGCGCAGCCTCGGCTATCCGCTGCGGATGGTGGAGGTCGCGCAGGAGGTCAGCGGGCGCATGCCGCGGTACGTCACCCAGCGGTGCGCCAAGCTCCTCAACGAGCACGGCAAGTCGGCGCGCGGCGCGCGGGTGCTGCTCCTGGGCGTCAGCTACAAGGCCGACGTCTCCGACCAGCAGGGGGCGCCCGCGCGGGAGATCGCCTCACGGCTGATGGAGCTGGGCGCCCAGCTCAGCTACCACGACCCGCACGTGGCGCAGTGGCGGGTGATGGGGCGGCCGGTGCCGCGGGCCGACAGCGTGTACGAGGCCGCGGCCGCGGCCGACCTCACGGTGCTGCTGCAGCACCACCGCACGTACGACCTGCAGGGGCTTGCCGTGAAGGCACAGCTGCTGCTGGACACGCGCGGAGCGATTCCCGCTGGCGCGGGGCATCGGTTGTAAGGGCGGCAACCCCGCGCGGGCGTCAGGTGAAGCGCCTGACGGCGCTGTCCTCAAACGCCGGACGGGCTGGATTTTCACCCGGCCCGGCGCTTGAGGACTTGAGCAGCCCGGCCTCGCTACAGCCTCCCCAGCCCCAGTGCCCTGTTCGGGGCGTCCAAGACCGTCCTCAGGGACGCGAAGTCCTCGACGCAGCGGCCCGTGCCGACCGCCACGCAGTCCAGCGGGTCGTCGGCGATGATGACCGGGATGTCGAGCTCCTTGCTCAGCCGCACGTCCAGGCCGCGCAGGAGCGCGCCGCCGCCGGTGAGGACGATGCCGCGGTCCATGATGTCGCCGGACAGCTCCGGCGGGGTCTCGTCCAGGGTCTGGCGGACCGCCATGACGATGGCGTCGACGGGCTCCGACAGCGCGTGCCGGATCTCGTCGGCCGTCAGCTCGCGCGTCTTCGGCAGGCCGCTGACCTGGTCGCGGCCGCGGATGGTGCAGCGCTCCGGCGGCTTGAGGCCCTGAGTCTCCTCCGGGTCCCCGCCGACCTCCTCCAGGCCGGTGTCCTTCTCCAGCTGCTTGGCGAGGGCGGCCAGCCCGGCCGCGGACCAGTAGCCGGTCGGGGCGGCGGAGCCGATGTTCATCTTGATCTCCTCCGCGGTGCGTTCGCCGATCGCGAGGGAGTACTCCTTCTTCACGTACGAGATGATCGCCGCGTCCATCGCGTCGCCGGCCGTACGGACGGAGCGGGCGGTGACGATGCCGCCCAGGGAGATCACGGCGACCTCTGTGGTGCCGCCGCCGATGTCGACGACCATGCAGCCGGTCGGCTCGCTGACGGGCAGGCCCGCGCCGATGGCCGCGGCCATGGGCTCCTCGACGAGGTGCACCTGGCGGGCGCCGGCGCGCGAGGCGGCCTCGATGACGGCGCGCCGCTCGACGCCGGTGATGCCGGAGGGCACGCAGACCACGACGCGCGGGCGGGCGAAGAAGCGGTTGCCCATGACCTTCTTGATGAAGTGCCGCATCATGCGCTCGGCTATCTCGAAGTCGGCTATGACGCCGTCGCGCAGCGGCCGGACCGCGACGATGTTCGAGGGGGTCCGGCCGATGGTCTCCTTGGCCTCGGAGCCGACCGAGAGCACGCCGCCGTCATCCGCGTTCACGGCGACGACTGACGGTTCGTTGAGCACCACTCCCTTCCCGCGCACGTACACCAGGGTGTTCGCCGTGCCGAGGTCGATCCCCATGTCCCTGCCGCTGAACGACTTGCTTTGCGCCATAAGTTGCCATTATTCCTTACGGTCGAACTTTTATACGGCGTTCACAGCCGCGCGCTCGCTGTGGGTGACAGCTTGCCGTCGTAGCACGCTGATACCTTTTGGCCCTTACTTGGTCCTTACTCGGGCCTTACTCAACACCCAGGACATTCGGGGGACATCGCACATGAGCCAGCCCTGGCAGCAGCCGCAGCAGCCGCCCCAGCACAACCCGTACGGCCAGCCGCCGCCGCAGCCGTACCCGCCGCACCAGCCCCAGCCGCACCAGCAGCCGTACGGTTACGGGCAGCAGCCGCCGCCGTACGGCGCCCCCGGCGGCTTCCCGCCGCCGCCCGCGCCCGTCCGCCGGGGCAACCCCGCGCTCGCCGTGGTCCTCGGCATCGTGGCCATGCTCGTCGGCGCCGGCATCTACGGCGGGATCCTCAAGGCCTCCGACGGCGCCCAGATCGGCTACCTCGCCATCGGCACGGGCGCCCTCATCGGCGCCGCCCTCGGCAAGGTCGGCGGGCGCAACGCCGCGCTGCCCGTGGTCGGCGTGCTCCTCGGCGTGCTCGGCGTCTACCTGGGCCAGATCTTCGGCATCGCCCTGGAGCTGAGCGACATCGCCAACATCCCGGTCAGCCAGGTGTTCACCGAGCACTTCGACGCACTGAACAAGGCGTGGAAGGAGTACCTGGAGCCGATCGACGCGGTCTTCTTCATACTCGGCGCCGTGGGCGCGTTCCAGACCGCCCGCAAGCTCGGCTCCTGACGGCCGCGGCCGCGCCTCTGCCCCGGCACGTCGAAGGGCCCGTACCGCCGCGGCGGTACGGGCCCTTCCGGTGAACTGCTCCGCGTCAGCGCTTGTCGTGCTGCGACGGCGCGACCGTCACCTCGACCCGCTGGAACTCCTTGAGGTCGCTGTAGCCCGTGGTGGCCATGGCACGGCGCAGCGCGCCGAACATGTTCATCGAGCCGTCCGGGGTGTGCGAGGGACCGGTGAGGATCTCCTCGGTGGAGCCGACCGTGCCCAGGTTCATGCGCTTGCCGCGCGGCACGTCCTCGTGGACGGCCTCCATGCCCCAGTGGAAGCCCCGGCCCGGCGCATCGGTGGCGCGGGCGAGCGGGGAGCCCATCATGACGGCGTCGGCACCGCAGGCGATGGCCTTGGGCAGGTCGCCGGACCAGCCCACGCCGCCGTCGGCGATGACGTGCACGTAGCGGCCGCCGGACTCGTCCATGTAGTCGCGGCGGGCGGCGGCCACGTCGGCGACGGCGGTCGCCATCGGGACCTGGATGCCCAGGACGTTGCGGGTGGTGTGCGCGGCGCCGCCGCCGAAGCCGACGAGGACACCGGCCGCGCCCGTGCGCATCAGGTGCAGGGCGGCGGTGTACGTGGCGCAGCCGCCGACGATGACCGGCACGTCGAGCTCGTAGATGAACTGCTTGAGGTTCAGCGGCTCGGCGGCGCCGGAGACGTGCTCGGCGGAGACGGTGGTGCCGCGGATCACGAAGATGTCCACGCCGGCGTCGACGACGGCCTTGGAGAACTGCGCGGTGCGCTGCGGGGAGAGCGCGGCGGCGGTCACGACACCGGAGTCGCGGACCTCCTTGATGCGCTGCCCGATCAGCTCTTCCTTGATCGGGGCGGCGTAGATCTCCTGCAGGCGCTTGGTCGCCGCGGTCTCGTCCAGCTCGGCGATCTCGGCGAGCAGCGGCTCCGGGTCCTCGTAGCGGGTCCACAGGCCCTCGAGGTTGAGGACGCCCAGACCGCCCAGCTCGCCGATCCGGATGGCGGTCTCGGGCGAGACGACCGAGTCCATCGGGGCGGCCAGGAACGGCAGCTCGAAGCGGTAGGCGTCGATCTGCCAGGCGATCGAGACCTCCTTCGGGTCGCGGGTACGGCGACTCGGGACGACGGCGATGTCGTCGAATGCGTACGCCCGGCGGCCGCGCTTGCCGCGCCCGATCTCGATCTCAGTCACGTGTGTGGCCTTTCCTTCTACGTCCTGCCGCATCCAGTATCCCCGACGCGGCGGAGCCCGCGGCCTGAGCGGTCGCGGGCTCCATAAAGCTGTTTAAACGCGAACTACTACCGGCGCGAGTAGTTCGGCGCCTCCACCGTCATCTGGATGTCGTGCGGGTGGCTCTCCTTGAGGCCCGCGGACGTGATGCGCACGAAGGTGCCCTTGTCCTTGAGCTCCTGGATGCTGGCCGAGCCGACGTAGCCCATGGAGGCGCGCAGGCCGCCGATGAGCTGGTGGGCCACCGAGCCCAGCGGGCCGCGGTAGGGCACCTGGCCCTCGATGCCCTCGGGCACCAGCTTGTCCTCGGAGAGGACGTTGTCCTGGAAGTAGCGGTCCTTGGAGAAGGAGCGGGCCTGGCCGCGCGACTGCATGGCGCCCAGCGAGCCCATGCCGCGGTAGGACTTGAACTGCTTGCCGTTGATGAAGACCATCTCGCCCGGCGACTCCTCGCAGCCCGCGAGCAGCGAGCCGAGCATCACCGTGTCGGCACCGGCGGCGATCGCCTTGGCGATGTCGCCCGAGTACTGCAGGCCGCCGTCGCCGATCAGCGGGACGCCCGCGGCGTGGCACGCCTGCGCGGCCTCGTAGATCGCGGTGACCTGCGGGACGCCGATGCCGGCGACGACGCGGGTGGTGCAGATCGAGCCCGGGCCGACGCCGACCTTGACGCCGTCGACACCGGCGTCGATGAGCGCCTGGGCGCCGTCGCGGGTGGCGACGTTGCCGCCGACGACGTCGACGCTGATGTTGGACTTGACCTTGGCGATCATGTCGAGGATGCCGCGGCTGTGGCCGTGGGCGCTGTCGACGACCAGGAAGTCGGCGCCGGCCTCGACGAGCGCCTGAGCGCGGTCGTAGGCCTCGTCGCCGACGCCCACGGCGGCACCGACGATCAGGCGGCCCTCGGCGTCCTTGGCGGCGTTCGGGTACTGCTCGGCCTTGACGAAGTCCTTGACCGTGATCAGGCCCTTGAGCACGCCGGAGTCGTCGACCAGCGGCAGCTTCTCGATCTTGTGGCGGCGGAGCAGCTCGATGGCGTCCTCGCCGGAGATCCCGACCTTGCCCGTGACCAGCGGCATCGGCGTCATGACCTCGCGCACCTGGCGGCTGCGGTCCAGCTCGAAGGCCATGTCGCGGTTGGTGACGATGCCGAGCAGCTTGCCGGCCGCGTCGGTGACCGGGACGCCGCTGATGCGGAAGCGCGCGCACAGGGCGTCCGCGTCGGCGAGGGTGGCGTCCGGACGGACCGTGATCGGGTCGGTGACCATGCCGGACTCGGAGCGCTTGACCAGGTCGACCTGGTTGGCCTGGTCCTCGATGGAGAGATTGCGGTGCAGGACGCCCACGCCGCCCTGACGGGCCATGGCGATGGCCATGCGCGCCTCGGTGACCTTGTCCATCGCCGCCGACATCAGCGGGATGTTCACCCGGACGTTGCGCGAGACCCGGGAGGAGGTGTCGACGGCGTTCGGCAGGACCTCCGAAGCGCCCGGCAGCAGCAGGACGTCGTCATAAGTCAGACCGAGCATCGCGAATTTCCCGGGCATTCCGTCGACGTTGTCAGTCATGACACCTTCCCAAATGGTCTTGCCCCAGCGCGGACTCCCATGCTAACGGCCGTCACACGTGTCCCATTCCACGACGGCTGAGGATCGCGTCACTTGGAGTTTTCTACGAGGAGGGGGAGATTCGTACGAGGAGGGGCGGCGGGGCCCCTGGGCGGTCCTACTGCTCGGCCAGCGCGCGCAGCCTGCTGAGCGCCCGGTGCTGCGCGACGCGCACCGCACCCGGCGACATGCCCAGCATCTGACCCGTCTCCTCGGCGGTCATGCCGATGGCGACGCGCAGCAGCACCAGCTCGCGCTGGTTCTCCGGAAGGCTGGCGAGGAGCTTCTTGGCCCACTCGGCATCGCTGCTGAGCAGGGCCCGCTCCTCCGGCCCGAGCGAATCATCCGGCTGCTCGGGCATCTCGTCGGAGGGCACGGCCGTGCTGCCGGGGTGGCGCATGGCGGCCCGCTGGAGGTCGGCGACCTTGTGCGCGGCGATGGCCACGACGAAGGCTTCGAAGGGGCGCCCCGTGTCGCGGTAGCGCGGCAGGGCGCACAGGACGGCGAGGCAGACCTCCTGCGCGAGGTCGTCCACGAAGTGACGGGCATCACCCGGCAGGCGCGACAGCCGGGTGCGGCAGTAGCGCAGCGCGAGCGGGTGCACCAGGGCGAGCAGATCGTGAGTGGCCCGCCGGTCACCCTCGACAGCGCGGGCGACGAGGGCGCCGATCTCTCCCGGGGCGGCCGCCGCGGGGGGCCCCTTGGTGTCGTCTTCGCGCATCGGTCCATGGTGCCTCGGCGTGGCAGCTTCCTCGGCACCACCCTCGTGGTTGCCCGTAGAACCGTTACGCGTCGGTGTCCTCGCACTCACGTCTAGCGCCTCCCCTTTCGGGTATGCCCGCCCCAGCACTCACGACTCCACCGATAGCTTGTGCCCGCGCCGCACGGCACGGGGCAAGGCTTTTCCGTCATGAGGTCTCTTGGGGCCGAGTGCGAAGCCTCGGCTCCTGCCGGGGAGGAGTCACACTCCAAGGATGCGGCATCCCTCGGAGTTTCGGCGTCGGGCGCCGTGCGGTGGGGCCGCGGTGCGGATCGCCCACGGGGGTGGCGCGCACCGCGACCTCACGACGCTGCGCGCCAACGCCGCGCCCTAGCGGACCAGGCCCCAGCGGAAACCGAGCGCCACGGCGTGCGCCCGGTCCGAGGCACCCAGCTTCTTGAAGAGGCGCCTGGCGTGTGTCTTGACGGTGTCCTCCGAGAGGAAGAGCTCCCGCCCGATCTCCGCGTTGGAGCGGCCGTGACTCATCCCCTCGAGCACCTGGATCTCACGCGCGGTGAGCGTGGGGGCGGCACCCATCTCGGCCGAGCGCAGCCGGCGCGGGGCGAGCCGCCAGGTCGGGTCGGCGAGGGCCTGCGTCACGGTGGCCCGCAGCTCGGCGCGCGAGGCGTCCTTGTGCAGGTAACCGCGCGCTCCGGCGGCGACCGCGAGCGCGACACCGTCGAGGTCCTCGGCGACGGTGAGCATGATGATGCGGGCCCCGGGATCCGCCGACAGCAGCCGGCGGACGGTCTCGACACCGCCGAGTCCGGGCATGCGTACGTCCATCAGAATCAGGTCCGAACGATCGGCTCCCCAGCGGCGGAGGACTTCCTCGCCGTTGGCTGCCGTCGTCACACGCTCGACGCCGGGCACGGTCGCCACCGCACGGCGGAGCGCCTCACGGGCAAGCGGGGAATCGTCGCAGACGAGGACGGATGTCATGGCCGTCCTCCGCAGCTGATGCGCGTCACCTTGAGCCTCCAGGCTGGTACTGATCGTCACCTGTGCGATCGACGACTCTGGCGCCGGGTCGGACACCTGCCCGACTGCTTCATCCGTCAACCGCCTCGCCCTCTCAACGACGGTCACCCGAAAGAGTTACGGGGTCGGTCGAGCACGTTCGGCACTCTACGTGAGGGCGCGGACACGGAGCAGGGACGTCCATGCCGAACGGCTTGGTGACGTAGTCGTCGGCGCCGGCGTCCAGCGCCTCGACCTTCTCGTCGGAGGTGTGGCGGGCGGAGAGGACCAGGATCGGGACCCGGGTCCATCCCCGCAGCCCCTT
>NZ_PXWG01000167.1 GCF_003011965.1 Streptosporangium nondiastaticum | reverse complement strand
CCAGGCGGCGTCGCGGGGCCGGCCGATCTCGGCGCGGGTGCCGGGCGGCGCGCCCTCGACGGGCCACCAGCGGGCGAGCCACGCGGCGTCCTCGCCCGCGACCGGCTCCCCGAGCAGCTCCTCGCCGTCCTCCTGGACGAGCACCTGGCGCGCGACGCCCTCCGCGTCGGTCTCGGCGACGTCCACGGGCACGTTGTCGAGCCACTCGTTGGCGAACAGCAGGCCCTCGGTGCCGTCCGGGATGTCACCCACCCAGGTGATGCGCGCGTCCAGCCCGGCCGGGCGGTCGGCGCGCTCGACGGCGTACGGGCGCACCCGCGCGGCCACGTCCGCCGGCAGCTGCCCGAGGACGCCGGTGAGCAGTTCGCCGCGCCCGGCGCCGACGTCCGTGAACGCGAGCTCCGCCGGGTGCCCGAGGGCCTCGTCGACCCGGCGCAGCAGCTCGGCGACGGCACCGGCGTACAGCGCCGAGGCGTGCACGGAGGTGCGGAAGTGCCCGGCGGGGCCCTCGGGGCGCCGGTAGAAGCCGCCCGGGCCGTAGAGCGCGGCCTCGGTCGCAGCGCTCCAAGTTCTCGTTCCGCTTGCCATACGCACACGCTATGCGCCCTTCGCGGGCACGCCGCCTCCACCTTGCGGAGTAGAAGGAGTGTCACCGGATCGATCGCCGGGCTGACCCCGGCACGTACGCGGCATGCCTACGCTGGGTGACGTGCACCGCCTCTACGACTTTCTCCGCAGGCACCCGACCGGAGTGGACAGCTTCTGGGCCCTCCTGCTGCTCGGGCTCGGTCTGCTGGCCGCGGCCGAGGAGCACGGCGCCTCGACGACGCAGACGGCCGTGCTCCTCCTCACGATGGTCTCCCTCTGCCTGGCGATCGCGCTGCGGCGCCGCGCGCCCGTGGCGATGCTGCTCGTGACGATCGTGAGCGGCCTCGCCCAGATAGCGGCCGACGTGCAGGTGCACACCGGCGACCTCGCCATGCTGGTGATCGTCTACACCGTCGCGTCCGGCCCGGTCCGCTGGGCGTCGCGGCTGGCCCTGGCGGGCGGCCTGGCCGCGCCGGTGCTCTTCCTGGCGCGCTGGCCGGTGCACTCGCGCAACACCGCCGAGTTCGCCATCGTGGTGGCCTCCCTCACCACCCCCTTCGTCCTCGCCTGGGTGCTGGGCGACTCCATGCGCACCCGCCGCGCCTACTGGGCCCAGCTGGAAGAGCGCGCCGCCCGCCTGGAGAAGGACCGCGAGCAGCAGGCCCGGATGGCCGTGACCGCCGAGCGGGCGCGCATCGCCCGCGAGCTGCACGACGTCGTCGCGCACAACGTCTCGGTGATGGTCGTCCAGGCCGACGGCGCCGCGTACGTCCTCGACGCCTCGCCCGACCAGGCCAAGCAGGCCCTGGAGACGATCTCCGGCACGGGCCGCCAGGCGCTCGCCGAGATGCGCCGCCTGCTGGGCGTCCTGCGCACCGAGGAGGGCACGACCGAGGGCGGGGACTACGTGCCGCAGCCCGACGTCGAGCAGATCGGCGACCTCGTGGAGCAGGTGCGGGGCGCGGGCCTGCCCGTGCAGTACGAGGTCGAGGGCGCGCCGCGGCCGCTGCCGAGCGGTGTGGAGCTCACCGCGTACCGCATCGTGCAGGAAGCCCTGACCAACACGCGCAAGCACGGCGGCCCGGAGGCCGGCGCGAGCGTGCGCCTCACCTACTTCGACGACGGGCTCGGCCTGCTCGTCGAGGACGACGGCCGCGGCGCGCAGCACGAGCTGTACGAAGCGGGCGGCGCGGACGGCATGGGCCACGGCCTGATCGGCATGCGCGAGCGCGTCGGCATGGTCGGGGGCACGCTGGACGCGGGGCCGCGGCCGGGCGGCGGCTTCCGGATCAGCGTGCTGCTGCCGGTGAAGCCGGGCGGCCGCTGACGATGAGTTCCTTCACACCGAATTCCTTCACACCGAGTTCCTTCACACCTGCCCCATCGAGGAAAGAGACCTCTGCATGTCCATCCGGGTGATGCTCGTAGACGACCAGGTACTTCTCCGTACCGGCTTCCGCATGGTGCTGGCCGCCCAGCCCGACATGGAGGTCGTCGCCGAGGCCGGGGACGGCGCGGAGGCGCTGGAGGTGCTGGCCGGCACGGACGTGGACGTCGTCCTCATGGACGTCCGCATGCCCCGGCTGGACGGCGTCGAGGCGACGCGGCGCATCTGCGCGCAGGACGGGGCGCCGAAGGTGCTCATCCTGACCACGTTCGACCTGGACGAGTACGCGTTCTCGGCGCTGAAGGTCGGCGCGAGCGGCTTCATGCTCAAGGACGTGCCGCCGGCCGAGCTGCTGGGGGCCATCCGGGCCGTGCACAGCGGTGACGCGGTGGTCGCGCCGAGCACGACGCGACGGCTGCTGGATCGTTTCACCCCCATGCTGCCGAGCACGAGCAACGAACCGGCCACGGCGGAGCTGGCGCGCCTCACCGAGCGCGAGCGCGAGGTCATGCTGCTCGTCGCGCAGGGCCTGTCCAACGGCGAGATCGCGGCGCGGCTGGTGCTGTCCGAGGCCACGGTCAAGACGCACGTGGGGCGCATCCTCACCAAGCTGGGGCTGCGGGACCGGGTGCAGGTCGTGGTGCTCGCCTACGAGAGCGGGCTCGTGCGGGCCGGGGGCGGGGCGGCGCAGCAGTAGCCCCTTCCCGCGAGCAGCCCCTTGCCGTGCCGCTGCCGGTCCGTGTGCCGCCCGGCTCGGCGGCGCGCCGCTACCGGCTGACGATCTCGCGCACCGCCGCCAGGAACTCCTCCGTGCGGGGGTGCGTGGGGTGAGCGGGGCTGGCGAGGTACACCGTCGCGGCGGGGGCGTCCTCCACCGGGACGAAGCGGACACCGGGGTGGCCGTGGCTCTCCCCGGTGCCCGCCGCCGCGAGGCCGAACGCGTCGCCCGTGGCGATGAGGTTCAGCCACTCGTCGACGTTGTGCACCTCGATCGTCCGGGACGGGCGCTGCGCCGGGGGCCACAGGTCCGGCGAGGCGGTGCCCGTCTCGGGCCACATCGCGAGGGGGAGGCCCGGGGCCTCGGTGAGCTCGGCGAGGCGCACCCGGGGGCGCCCTGCGAGCGGGTGGTCGTCGGGGAGGGCGGCGATCCGGTCCTCGGTGTAGAGGGCCTCGCTGCGGATGCGCGGGTCGCGGGGACGGGTGCGGAGCACGGCCACGTCGGCGTCGCCGGTGGCCAGGCCCGCCGTGCTGTTGTCCCGGCGGGCGACTTCGAGGGGCACGTGCGGGTGCGAGCGGCGCCACGAGCGCAGCAGGGGAACGGTCTGCTGCCCCAGGACCGCGCAGGTGTAGCCCAGACGCAGGGGCCGGTCGACGGCTCTGGTGTCCGCGAGTGCGGCGTCGACGTGCGCCAGGATGGCCCGGCCGTGCCCGAGCAGGGTGACTCCCGCCGGGGTGAGGTCCAGGTGCCGGGACGAACGGTCGACGAGCCGCACGCCCACGCGGGCCTCCAGCTGGGCCAGCGTCCGGGAGAGGGCGGGCTGCGTGACGTGCAGCCGGGCCGCCGCGGCGGTGACGGTGCCCTCGTCCGCGATGGCGGCCAAGGCCTTGAGGTGACGCAGCTCCACATCCATGCGCGGGAAGCATAGTCGCTGTGCAGAAGGCATTTCCGGGGGCGGGCGCGGCTCCGTAGCGTCTGTTCTGCAAGCGATATCCGATGCGGGAATGGGGACGGTGGAGCGATGAGGATCCTTCTGGTGGGCGCGGGCGGGACGCTGGGCGGCGCGGTGCGGAAGGCGCTGGCCGCGCGGGGCCACGAGGTGATCGGCGTCGGGCGCAGCGGCGGGGACGTGATCTGCGACGTCACTGACCCGGAGGCGGTCGGGCGGCTGTACGCGCAGGTGGGGAGCCTCGACGCGGTGGCGGTCGCGGCCGGTGACGCGGTCTTCAAGCCGCTGGGCGAGCTGACGGCGGACGACTTCGCGGCGACGCTGCGCGGCAAGGCGCTCAGCCAGGTGGAGCTGGTGCGGCAGGGGGTGGCGCACGTGGCCCCCACCGGGTCGTTCACGCTGATCAGCGGGGTGCTCACGGACGAGCCGATCGTGGCGGGGGCGGCGGCTTCCGCGGCGAACGGGGCGGTGGAGGCGTTCGTACGGGCCGCTGCGATCGAGATCGCGCCGCAGCGGATCAACGCGGTCAGCCCGACCGTGGTCGAGGAGTCCCTCCCGGGCTACGCCCCGTTCTTCCCCGGCATGGAAGCGGTCCCGGCGAGCCGGGTGGCCACGGCGTACGTCCGCGCGATCGAGGGCGCCCAGACGGGCCGGGTCTACGGCGTCCGCTGACCGCGGGGCCCGCGCCTGCTCCCCCTGCGGGTCCGGCAGCTTCTTCCGCCGCGGCGGCGGCCTTGGCCGGTCTTGGCCGGTCCTTCGCCCGTGGGGGCCGGGCGCCGTCGCGGCGGTTCACGGGTGCGGGCGCCCATGCCCCGCGCGGCGGACTCACGGGGGTGCGCTCCCCCCGGGCCCTACCTCAGGACCGTCTCCAGGAAGTCGCTGCCCAGGCGCGCCACCAGCGGGAGGTCCAGCTGGTGCAGGACGTAGCGGCCGCGGCGGCGCGTGGAGATCAGGCCCGCCTTCTTCATCACGGCTATGTGCCGGGACACCTCGGGCGGCGTCAGGTCGAAGACGGTGGCCAGCTCGCCGGTGGTGTGCGGGCCGCGGGCCAGCGTGCGGCACAGCCGCATCCGGACGGGGTGCGCGAGCGCTTCCATCCGCTGCTGCATCAGCTGCAGGGCCGGGCCCTTGGGGAGCTCGGGCGCGGCCACGGGGTACTGCACCATCGGCTGCCAGCCGGGCCGGTTCAGGACGATGAGGTGCGGCCACCCGAAGGCGGTCGGGATGAACGTCAGGCCGTCCGCGTAGGCCGTCGCCCGGCCGTCCTGCAGCTTGTCGAAGACGATCCGCGTGCCGTCCGCGCCGACGGAGACGGCCGTGGAGACCGCGGCCATGGCCTCGGCGAGGCCATGGCGCCGCAGCAGGTCCGCCTTGTGGCGGGCGTCCGCGGCGAGCTGCACCCGCACGCGCTGCCAGTTGTCGGCGAAGAACGCTTCCTCGCAGTCCTCCATGAGCCTGCGCAGCCAGGCGCGCAGCGCGGCCGGGTTCTCCAGCATGCGGTCGGTGAACTGTGCCTGCCGCGGTCCCCGGGCGGCGGACAGCTCGCGCACCCGCGCCCGCTGCCCGGCGTCCACCAGCGGGGAGGGCTCGGGCTGCGAGCTGCAGGTGACCTCGAAGGCCGCGGCCACGAACTTCTCGTCGTCCATGCGGTCGAGGTCGTCGAGCTCTTCGGCGAGCGTGGCCCGGGGCGCGGCGGGCAGCAGCAGGTCGGAGCGGGCCGAGCGCCACAGGAAGTCGGCCTCGGTGAGCCGGTCGGCGAGGTCGGGCCGGAGCCCGGAGGCGGTCGCCGTGGCCCAGCCGTGCAGCCCGGGGTGGTGGCCGGGCTCCGCCAGGACGTGCAGCATCGCACCGAGCTCCGCCAGCGGCGACGGGTTGAAAACGATGCGGTCGTGCGGCAGCCCGGCGATGTTGATCTCCACGCTCATGTGCCCATCGTGCCTTCCTTCACGGGGGTCCGGCCGTCACTTGACGGCTCTCGTCAATTGACGAGGCAGGCCGGCCCTCACCGGCGCACCGTTGAGGACATGAACGCAGCTCAGCAGTACATGCTCGACCTCTACCGCGCCGCCCAGCTCGACCAGCCGGCCCCGCCCGCCCCCGGCACCGGGGACGTGGAGGCCTACCGCTCCTTCCGCACCTGGCGCGCCTTCCAGGGCGTCGTCGACGAGCGGGTAGCCGCCCGCCGCGCCCGCCGCGCGGAACTGCTCAGCCTCCTCCTGCTCCGCAGCCCGCGCCGCCCGTCAGCGCCCCGCCCGGTCGCCGTCCGCCCGTATCCGGTGCAGGACTCCACCCGCCGCGTCCCGGACGCCTGCGGCCGTCCAGCCGAGTGCTGACGCGCCGACGGTGACTACCCGGCGTTCTCCTGGGCGGCGGTCCATGCCTTGAGGGGCTCGGTGTCGAGGGTGAACCCGACCGGCGCGGGCAGCTCGATGCTCTTGCCGAAGGCAGCGGTGTGGCGGTCCTGATAGGCGCCCTCTACGGGGTCGCTGTACACGGTGATCTCGTTGGCGTCCCGGTCGACGAGCAAGTACACGGGGATGCCGCTCTCGGCATAGGCGCGGGGTTTCTCGACGCGGTCGCGCTTGTCCGTGTCGTAGTCGTGCGAAGTGATCTCGACGATCATCAGCACGCCGTCCGGCTCGGCCCACTCTCCGGCCTGGACGAAATGGCCGGTGGGGGCGAGGGTCCCGTCGGGGCGGGCACGCCCCTTGCGGTAGGTCTCGATCTTGAGGCCCTGTCCGGTGTGAAGATCCAGGGAGGGTTGGTGCTGCAGGCACTGCCGGACGAGCCACATCGTGATCGTCTCGTGGAGCCCATCGGGCACGGCCTTGACCCCCATCTTTCCGCCGATGAATTCCAGACGCAGCCCCTCGGCCTCGCGTATGGCCAGCTCGGCGAGGAGCTCGAACTGCTCGGTCAGCATGTGTTCATCCGTGTGCGGCCGTTCATCCAGTGCGGTCACGGCAGGCCTCCCTCTACCTGAGAACATCAGGCTAATTCCTGCCACTGAAGATCGGCGGTCTTCTTGCCGCCGATCACTCGAACGTGTGGCCGAGTTATCCACATGTCCGGCGATATCCACAAGGCTGGGGACGGTCGGGGACGGCCTCTCGCGCCTCACGTAGCATGACGAATGAATCGTCCGGTACCCCCCGCGGACTGGAACGGAAGGCCATCGCCGCGTGAACGCACACACCCTCCCGGAGCACCCGAGCCCCCAGGACCGCCCCGCCCGGCTCACCGTCGGCGTCGTCGGCGCGGGCCGCGTCGGCCCGGCGCTCGCCGCCGCGCTCCGGCTCGCCGGGCACCGCCCGGTCGCCGTCTCCGGAGTCTCCGACGCCTCGGTGCGCAGGGCAGCGGCCCTGCTGCCCGAGGTCCCGGTCGTCCCGCCCGCCGAGGTCCTCGCGCGCGCCGAGCTGGTCCTGCTCACCGTGCCCGACGACGCCCTGCCGGGCCTGGTCAGCGGCCTCGCCGAGACGGGCGCCGTGCGCCCGGGCCAGCTCCTCGTGCACACCTCGGGCCGGCACGGCACCGCCGTCCTCGACCCCGCCCGCCGCGCCGGGGCCCTCCCGCTCGCCCTGCACCCCGCCATGACCTTCACCGGCACCCCGGTCGACGTCGACCGCCTCGCCGGCTGCTCCTTCGGCGTCACCGCGCCCGAGGAGCTGCGGCTCGCCGCGGAGGCCCTGGTCATCGAGATGGGCGGCGAGCCCGAGTGGATAGCGGAAGAGGCCCGCCCCCTCTACCACGCGGCCCTCGCCCTCGGCGCGAACCACCTGGTCACCCTGGTCGCCCAGGCCATGGACCTGCTGCGGACCGCCGGCGTCTCGGCGCCCGACCGCATGCTCGGCCCGCTCCTCGGCGCCGCGCTCGACAACGTCCTGCGCAGCGGCGACGCGGCCCTGACCGGCCCCGTGGCCCGCGGCGACGCCGGCACGGTCGCCGCGCACGTCGCCGAGCTGCGCGCCCACGCGCCCCAGGCCGTCGCCGGCTATCTGGCGATGGCCCGTACGACCGCCGACCGCGCCCTCGCGGCCGGCCTGCTCAAGCCCGAACTGGCCGAGGACCTGCTCGGCGTACTGTCCGACGGAGGACGGCCGTGACGCTTGCCGAGTGGCTGAAGGACCGGGACCGCGAGCCCGCCTTCGAGCTCGTACCCGCCGTCGAGGATCTCGATTACCTCCTCGACCACTACGCGGTCCCCGGCCGCACCGCGGTCGTGATGACCATGGGCGCGCTCCACGAGGGCCACGCCACGCTCATACGCGCCGCGCGCGAGCGCGTCGGCCGCAAGGGCCTCGTGATCGCCACGGTCTTCGTCAACCCCCTGCAGTTCGGCGCGGGCGAGGACCTGGACCGCTATCCGCGCACGCTGGACGCCGACCTGAAGATCGCCGAGGCGTCGGGCGCGGACGCCGTCTTCGCCCCCTCCGCCGAGGAGGTGTACCCGGGCGGAGAGCCCCAGGTCCGCCTCACCGCGGGCCCCATGGGCGAGCGCCTGGAAGGCGCCTCCCGCCCCGGGCACTTCGACGGCATGCTCACGGTCGTGGCCAAGCTGCTCCACCTCACCCGCCCCGACCTGGCCTTCTTCGGCCAGAAGGACGCCCAGCAGCTCGCCCTGATCCGCCGCATGGTGCGCGACCTCAACTTCCGCACGGAGATCGTCGGCGTGCCGACCGTCCGCGAGGCCGACGGCCTCGCCCTCTCCAGCCGCAACCGCTATCTGTCCGCCGCCGAGCGGAAGACGGCCCTCGCCCTGTCCCGCGCCCTGGCCGCGGCCGAGCAGGAGAAGGCCACCGCCCCGGCCGCCCTGGCAGCCGCCCGCGCCGTCCTGGACGAGGCCGCCCGGCTCGACCCCCCGCTGCACCTCGACTACGCGGCCCTCGTCGACCCCGCCGACTTCACCGACGTCCCCGGCGACTTCGCGGGCGAAGCCGTCCTCGCCGTCGCCGCCAAGGTCGGCACCACCCGCCTGATCGACAACGTCCCCCTGACCGTCGGCCCGGCCACCGGAGCGCGGCGATGACCGGCATACGGCTCCACGCGCCCCGCCCCGGCTGGTCCGTCGACGCGGACGTCGTCGTCGTGGGCTCCGGCGTGGCCGGGCTCACCGTCGCCCTGCGCTGCGCCGCCGCCGGCGCGCACGTCACCGTCGTCACCAAGGCGCTCCTCGACGACGGCTCCACCCGCTGGGCCCAGGGCGGCATAGCGGCGGCGCTCGGCGAGGGCGACACCCCCGAGCAGCACCTGGACGACACGCTCGTCGCCGGCGCGGGCCTCTGCGACGAGGAGGCCGTGCGGACCCTGGTCACCGAGGGCCCCGACGCGGTGCGCCGGCTCATCGCCACGGGCGCGCGGTTCGACACCGACGACGAGACCGGTGCCGTCCTGCTCACCCGTGAGGGCGGTCACCACCGCCGCCGCATCGCCCACGCGGGTGGTGACGCGACCGGCGCCGAGATCTCCCGCGCCCTCGTCGAGGCCGTCCGCGCGGCGGGCATCGAGACCATCGAGCACGCCCTCGTCCTCGACCTCCTCAAGGACGCGGAGGGCCGGGCCGCCGGCGTCACCCTGCACGTCATGGGCGAGGGCGAGCGCGACGGCGTCGGCGCCGTACGGGCCCGGGCCGTCGTCCTCGCGACCGGCGGCATGGGCCAGGTCTTCTCCGCGACGACGAACCCGGCCGTCTCCACCGGCGACGGCGTCGCCCTCGCCCTGCGGGCCGGGGCCGAGGTCTCCGACCTGGAGTTCGTGCAGTTCCACCCCACCGTGCTGTGGCTCGGCCCGGACGCCGAGGGGCAGCAGCCGCTGGTGTCGGAGGCCGTGCGCGGCGAGGGCGCCCACCTCGTCGACGCGGACGGGCACCGCTTCATGGTCGGCGCGCACGAGCTCGCCGAGCTCGCCCCGCGCGACATCGTCGCCAAGGGCATCATGCGGCGCATGCAGGAGCTCGGCGCCGAGCACATGTTCCTCGACGCCCGCCACTTCGGCGCGGAGATGTGGGAGCACCGCTTCCCCACGATCCTCGCCGCCTGCCGCGCGCACGGCATCGACCCGGTCACCGAGCCGATCCCGGTCGCGCCCGCCGCGCACTACGCCTCGGGCGGCGTCCGCACGGACCTGGCCGGCCGCTCGACCGTGCCGGGCCTCTACGCGTGCGGCGAGGTCGCCTGCACGGGCGTGCACGGTGCGAACCGCCTCGCGTCGAACTCGCTGCTGGAAGGCCTCGTCTTCGCGGAGCGCATCGCCGCGGACGTCACGGAGACCCTCCGGGAGCCGGCCGGGTCCCCGCAACCGGCAGCCGTGGGCACCGCCACCGGCACGGTGCTCGCCGGTCCGAAGGCCCGGCCGGAGATCCAGCGCATCATGAGCGAGGGCGCCGGCGTCCTGCGCTCCAGGGAGAGCCTCGAACGGGCGGCCGAAGAGCTGGCCCGGATCGCCGAGGACGCCGCCGCCGCGCCGGAGTCGCCCGGCACGGAGAGCTGGGAGGCCACCAACCTCCTGCTCGTCGCCCGCGTCCTCGTCGCCGCGGCCCTGCGCCGCGAGGAAACCCGCGGCTGCCACTGGCGCGAGGACGCCCCCGACCGGGACGATGCCTGGCGCCGCCACCTCTTGGTGACCCTGCGCCCGGACCGTACGCTCTCGGTCTCCACCACCGAGACCGCCGCGTTCCCGCCCGCAGCGGCCCCGACGCCCCACCCGCCCACGAACGGCGCCGAACCGAGGAGCACCACGTGACCACCCCGAACGACCTCCCCCTCCACCAGATCGGCCAGGACATCCAGGTGAACCTCGAAACGGCCACCGGCGGCTGCGGTGACGGCTGCGGCTGCGGCGAGACGTTCGCGGAGGACGCCATGGAGTGCGGCCTCGACCCCGACCTCGCGCGCCTCCTCGCCGCCGCCGGCCTCGACCCCCTGCAGGTCGAGGACATCGCCCACCTCGCCATCGAGGAGGACCTCGACGGCGGCGAGGACGTCACCACCCTGGCCACCATCCCCGCGGACGCCGTCGCCACCGGCGACTTCACCGCCCGCATGGACGGCACCGTCGCCGGCCTGCACGTCGCCGAGGCGATCCTCTCGGTCGTCTGCACCGAGGAGTTCGAGGTCGAGCGGCACGTCGCGGACGGCGACCGCGTGACCGCGGGCCAGAAGCTGCTCACCGTCCGCACCCGCACCCGCGACCTGCTCACCGCCGAGCGCAGCGCGCTCAACATCCTGTGCCGCCTGTCGGGCATCGCCACCGCCACCCGCGAGTGGGCCGACCTGCTGGACGGCACCAAGGCCGCCGTCCGCGACACCCGCAAGACCACGGTCGGCCTGCGCGCCCTGGAGAAGTACGCGGTCCGCTGCGGCGGCGGCGTCAACCACCGCATGTCCCTGTCGGACGCGGCCCTCATCAAGGACAACCACGTGGTCGCGGCCGGCGGTGTCGCCGAGGCCTTCAAGGCCGTCCGGGACGCCTGCCCCGGCCTGGCGATCGAGGTCGAGGTCGACCGGATCGACCAGATCGAGCCGGTCCTCGCCGAGGGCGCCGACCTCGTCATGCTGGACAACTTCACCCCCGAGCAGACCCGCGAGGCCGTCGAACTGGTCGCGGGCCGCGCCCTGCTGGAGTCCTCCGGCCGGCTCACCCTCGTCAACGCCCACGCCTACGCCGAGACCGGCGTGGACTACCTCGCGGTCGGCGCGCTGACCCACTCCTCCCCGATCCTCGACATCGGCCTCGACCTGCGCGAGGGCGACGAGGACGAGGCGCAGGGGGAAACCGCCTGATGCTGCTCACCATCGATGTCGGCAACACCCACACGGTCCTCGGCCTGTTCGACGGCGAGGAGATCGTCGAGCACTGGCGGGTGTCGACCGACCCCCGCCGCACCGCCGACGAACTGGCCGTCCTCCTCCAGGGCCTGATGGGCATGCACCCGCTGCTCGGCGAGGAGCTCGGCGACGGCATCGACGGCATCGCCATCTGCTCCACGGTCCCCGCGGTCCTGCACGAGCTGCGCGAGGTCACCCGCCGCTACTACGGCGACGTGCCCGCGGTCCTGGTCGAGCCGGGCGTGAAGACCGGGGTGCCGATCCTGATGGACAACCCCAAGGAGGTCGGCGCCGACCGGATCGTCAACGCCGTCGCGGCCGTCGAGCTCTACGGCGGCCCGTGCATCGTCGTCGACTTCGGCACGGCCACGACCTTCGACGCGGTCAGCGCCCGCGGCGAGTACGCGGGCGGGGTGATCGCCCCGGGCATCGAGATCTCGGTGGAGGCGCTGGGCGTCAAGGGCGCGCAGCTCCGCAAGATCGAGCTGGCCCGCCCGCGCGGCGTCATCGGGAAGAACACGGTCGAGGCCATGCAGTCCGGCATCCTCTACGGCTTCGCCGGGCAGGTGGACGGCGTCGTCGAGCGGATGGCCCGCGAGCTCGCCCCCGACGATCCGGACGAGGTGACCGTCATCGCCACCGGCGGGCTGTCGCCCCTGGTCCTCGGCGAGGCCTCGGTCATCGACGAGCACGAGCCGTGGCTCACGCTGATCGGCCTGCGGCTGGTCTACGAGCGGAACGTCTCCCGCACGTAGGCGGAACGTCTCCCGCACGTAGGGCGACGCGGCCCGCGTGACGTGTCCGGCGTGAGGCGGCTCGCGTGACGCGTCCGGCGTGACGTGTCCAGGGCGACGGTCCGGGCCCGCACGCAACCAACAGTCCGTTTCAACTGTCCTGTCAGCTGCGGAACCTGATCCTGCATCCGACGGGCGTGAGGCGTATGGGAATGAAGCGGACAATGCGGTGGGCGGCGGTCCCCGCCGCGGCGCTGGCGGCCGGGCTGGGGCTGTGCGCCGCCCCGGCGCAGGCCGAGCCGGCACCCCGCGCCGACTACCAGGCCGTCGCCCACCCCGTCGTGGGCCGGGTCGGCGACACCGTCGAGGTCGAGCTGGGGGTCAGGAACGGCGGCCCCGGCCCGGCCGGCGGGCGGCCCGGGCACGGCGCGGGCACGTACGAGGTGACGCCGCCGCCGGGCACGGCGATCGTCGCGACCCCGCACAGCGGCGCCCGGCAGCCGTGCGTGGCGGCGGTGGGCCCGGACGCGGCGCCGGGCTCGTACATCTGCTCCATCGCAGAGAACTTCTCCGCCGGCGAGCGGGACACGCTCAGCTTCCGGGTCCGCATCGACGAGAAGGTCGACGGAGCGGAGGGCCTGGTCCGGGTCCTCGACCGCGACGGGGAGGAGTCCCCCGACCCGGACCCGGCCAACGACACGGCGCCGATCCGCGTCGAGGTCGTGGACCGCACGCCCGAGCCGCCGCGGCCCGCCTCGCCGGCCACGAACAGCACGCTCCTGCTCGCCACGACGTCCGGCACCGCGGTCTCGGCGGGCGCGATCGCCTTCGGCGTGAGCCGCCGCAAGCGGTAGCCCCGCGGGCTCGCGCCACCACGGCGAGGGACCGCCGGTGCCGGGCCCGCCAGCACGGCACGTGCCACGCCGTAAAACATCCGCTAGGCGAAAATTGTCCGTTTAGCACTTAAAGTCGGCGCATGCCCACGCCATACGGATCCCGCGGCGGCATGGCGTTCAGCGCGGACGAACTGCGCGTGCTGCGCCGAGCCCTCGCCATCGCCCTCCACCCCCATGCCGTCCCCGGGTGCCCCGGCCCCGAGCGCGCCGCGGAGGTGCGCGACTGCTTCCGGCTCGCCCAGGCCGTGGACGAGGCCGTCCTGGAGAGCGGAAGGCTGCGCGCCTTCCTCCGCGCCGACCTCGCCCGCTACCGCGCCGCCCTCCCCGGCGCCGCCTCCGGCTACGCCGAACGCCTCCAGGACGCCCTCGCGGCGGGCTACCGGCCGCACGCGGAGGACCTCGACGCGCTCCGCGCCCTGAGCGCCGTCCCCACCGCAGGGCCCGCCGGCGCCGCCTACCGCGCCCTGCTGCGCCGCTGCGAGCTCGCCTCAGGGCGGGCCGGCGC
>NZ_PXWG01000166.1 GCF_003011965.1 Streptosporangium nondiastaticum | reverse complement strand
CGACGGCGGCCCCGGAACCTCCGCGGAGGTTCCGGGGCCGCCGTCGTCCGTGCGCCGCCGGTCATCCCTTCCAGCAGCGCCTCACGACGCCGTCCTCGGCCTCGAAGTTCAGCCGGCCGGCCATGTACTCCATGGTGACGATCGCGCCCGGGGCGAGGGTGCGCACGGTGGCCCAGCCGCGGGCGCGGGCCCGCTCGGCCGCGGCCGCGGCGCGCAGGCCCACGTAGGCGGTGAGGTCGTCGTCGGGGTCGGCGGGGAGGTGCGGTAGAGGTGCCATGCCCGTCACCGTAGGCCGCTCCCGCCGCCGGGCGGAAGCGGAAGCGGGCGGGTAGCGGGCGGCTCGGCAGCACGCCGGCATGCCGCCGCCGTGCCCCGGCGGTCACACTTCTGTCACAGAGAACGCGGTGTGGTTTGCCGCGGAATGTTTCACCCCTACGGGGTTTTCCGCGTCGGGCGGGGCGTCTTCACAAAGCGTGGGCGGGAAATGCACGGCTCCTTTTCCGGGCCCTCCCGGAAAACCCGCGGACGGGGGCCCGAATGAGTACACAAGGGACCCGTCGGATATTGCGGATCCGTGTTCACGGTCATGGGAATGATGCGGTCCGGAAGTATCCGGAATAACTAATTCCGAATCCGAGGCACCCTCGCGCGCCGGGCGCGGGACGAGCATCATGGCGGGAGCCCGCAAGCCCGTCGAGGTGCACGACCGAGCGATCGAGGGAGCGCAGATGGGGACGGACACCGCGCAGGCGACCACCGGCCCGGTGCGGGAGCGCCGGCCCGGCAGGCTCGTCATCGGCTGGCTCACGACCACCGACCACAAGACCATCGGCAACCTCTACCTGATCACCTCGTTCGCCTTCTTCCTGGCGGGCGGCCTGCTGGCGATGCTGATGCGCGCCGAGCTGGCCCGGCCGGGGCTGCAGTTCATGACCAATGAATCGTTCAACGAGGCCTTCACGGCCCACGGCACGATCATGCTGCTGCTCTTCGCCACCCCGGCCTTCGCCGGCTTCGCCAACGCGATCATGCCGCTGCAGATCGGCTCGCCGGACGTGGCCTTCCCGCGGCTCAACATGTTCGCGTACTGGCTGTACCTCTTCGGCGGCCTGATCGTGGTGTCCAGCCTGCTGATGCCGCAGGGCGGCGCCACCTTCGGCTGGACCGGCTACGCCCCGCTGAACAGCATGGTCCGCTCCCCCGGCATCGGCACCGACATGTGGATCATGGGGCTGGCGCTCTCCGGCTTCGGCACGATCCTCGGCGCGGTGAACTTCCTGACCACCATCATCGGGATGCGCGCCCCCGGGATGACGATGTTCCGGATGCCCGTCTTCACCTGGAACGTGCTCTTCACCTCGGTCCTGATCCTGCTGGCCTTCCCCGTCCTGGCGGCGTCGCTGCTGGTGCTGGAGGCGGACCGGCGGTTCTCGTCCCTGGTCTTCGACTCCGCGAGCGGCGGGGCGCTGCTGTGGCAGCACCTGTTCTGGTTCTTCGGCCACCCCGAGGTCTACATCATCGCGCTGCCGTTCTTCGGCATCATCAGCGAGATCATCCCGGTGTTCTCCCGGAAGCCGATCTTCGGCTATCTGTCGCTCATCGGCGCCACCATGGCCATCACGGCCCTGTCACTGGTGGTCTGGGCGCACCACATGTTCGCCACCGGGGCGGTGCTGCTGCCCTTCTTCTCCTTCATGTCGTTCCTCATCGCCGTGCCGACCGGCGTGAAGTTCTTCAACTGGATCGGCACGATGCTGCACGGCTCGCTGTCGTTCGAGGCGCCGATGCTGTGGGCCGTCGGGTTCCTGGTGAGCTTCCTCTTCGGCGGTCTGACCGGGGTGATCCTCGCGTCGCCGCCGCTGGACTTCCACGTGACGGACACCTACTTCGTCGTCGCGCACTTCCACTACGTGGTGTTCGGGACGGTGGTGTTCGCGACGTTCGCGGGCTTCTACTTCTGGTGGCCGAAGCTCACGGGCAAGATGCTGGAGGAGCGGCTGGGGAAGGTCCACTTCTGGACGCTGTTCCTCGGCTTCCACCTCACGTTCCTCGTCCAGCACTGGCTGGGCGCCCAGGGCATGCCCCGCCGCTACGCCGACTACCTCGCGGCCGACGGCTTCACGGCCCTCAACACCGTGTCCACGATCGGCGCGTTCCTGCTGGGCCTGTCCAACCTGCCGTTCTTCTACAACGTCTGGAAGACCGCCAGGTACGGCAAGCCCGTCGGCGTCGACGACCCCTGGGGCTACGGGCGCTCGCTGGAGTGGGCGACGTCCTGCCCGCCGCCCCGGCACAACTTCGTGGCACTCCCCCGGATCCGCTCCGAGTCACCCGCCTTCGACCTGCACCACCCCGAGGTGGCCCGGGCCGCCGCCCCGCAGACGGCGGAAGCGCCCGGGGCGGCCGCGCCCTGACCGCCGGGGCCCCGGCCGTCGCGTGCCCCGGCCGTCGTGAGCGGCGCCCGGGGCGGGCCCTGCGGTCTCCTGCGGATCAGCCCGCGACGGGCGGGCGCTCCTCGATCCGGACCGCCAGGTCGTTGTCGGCCGTGTAGTACGGGCCGGCCTGGGCGGGCGCGTACTCGGCGTCGACGGGCAGCGCGGGGTAGACGAAGATCTGCTGCTTGTCGGCGATGTCGTCGAGGAGGCGGGCGAGCCGGGCCGGCGCCGAGCCGTCCGCCGGGCACAGCCACAGGTCCCAGACGTCCAGGCCGCCCCGCCACTCCGCGGCGAGCCGGGCGTAGTCCAAGGTGAAGGAGAAGTCCTGGCCGCCGTCCTCGGCGGGGGCGTCGTCCGCCGACTTCTCCTGCGTCACCGGAGCCGTGACGACGAGGTCGGGCGCGCGGCGGCAGCGGGCCTCCACGACGGCGCCCGCGAGCCAGCCGGCCGGGTCCGCGACGCGGTGCAGGCGGCCGTGGGCGGTCAGCCCCGAGGCGTCCGGGTGCAGGTCGCCGGCCTCGGCGTGCGGGGCCCGCAGCCAGCTGCGCAGCGAGAGGTTGCCGTGCTTGGTCGCGTACGGGATGCGGACCGCGAGCGGCGAGGTGCTCGGCCCGGGTCTGCGGTCGACCAGCGATCTGAGGTCGGCGAGGCCCGGCACGAGGCGGCGGGGCTCGGCGTCGGCGAAGGCGGCGTAGACGTCCCAGCGGCCTTCGGGCAGCGCGACGGTGCTGGGCAGCACGGCGCGCAGCCGGCCCTCGCCGTCGGGCGCGAGCGGCAGGCGGACCTCCTCGGCCTCGTCGTCGCCGCGGCGGCGCAGGACCAGCGCGGCGGTCCAGTGGCCCGGTTCGCTGAGGTCGGCGCCGGAGCCGGGGGCGTCGAGGTCGAAGGTGAGCCCGCCCGCGGAGTCCGCGATGCAGTCGGCGCGCGGCGGTGCCGGGGCAGACACGATGGTGCTCTCCTCGGGGGTGGTGGAGCCGCCGGGACCGGCGGCGTTCGCGGAGGGTTTACGGCGGTGCTCGGGCGTCATGCGGCACGCACCCGGCGCAGGGCGGAGCGGCTCGCGTCCGTGGTCCTGAACGCGCTGCTGAGCAGCGCACCGCGGGTGCGGTGCAGCGAGCCGCGCAGCGCGCCGCGGGCCGCCAGGTCGCCGAAGAGCCGCTCGTAGCGGCCGGCGACCTCGGCCGGGTCGAAGCGGGCGGAGCTCGCGAGCGCCGCCCGGCCCATGCGCTGCCGCAGCTCGTCGTCGTTGATCAGCTTCAGCAGGCCGGCGGCGATCTTGTCGACCTTGCCGACCGGCACCAGCAGGCCGTCCACGCCGTCGTCGATGATCTCGCCGGGGCCGTGCGGGCAGTCGGTGGAGACCACCGGCAGGCCGCAGCGCATCGCCTCGACGATCGTCATGCCGAACGACTCCAGGCTGGAGGTGACGGCACCGATGGAGCCCTTGACCCACTCGGGGTCCAGGGGGTTGGCGGGGCCCATGAGGAAGACGTGGTTGTAGAGGCCGCGCTTGTCGATGAGGGCGCGCAGCTTGGCGCGCTCGGCGCCCGCGCCGTAGATCCGCAGCTTCCAGTCGGGGCGCTCGGCCACGACCTTCTCGAAGGCGCGGATCAGCACGTCGTAGCGCTTGGCGGGGGCCAGCCGGCCGGCGGCGACCACCCACTTGCCGGTGCCGTCGGCCGGGGCCACGGCCGGGGCGGGGATGCTGTTGGGCACGGCCTCCACCCGCACGCCGGGCAGCCGCATCAGCTTGCGGTACGTCGCGGCGTCGGCCTCGGTCACGGTGGTGACGGCGTCCAGCCGCGGGTAGTGCGTGCGCAGCGTCAGCTTGAGCGGCTGGGAGTGGGTGCTCAGCGTCAGGTGCTCCTGGCCGACCCGGACCGGGCCGCGGCGGGCCTGCTGGGCGATGTGCACGTTGAGGCCGGGGCGGGTGCCGACGACCACGTCGCTGTCCAGGGTGCGCAGGTGCTCGGCGATCCGCCGGTCGGTCAGGGCGCTGTACTGCTTGTAGCGGCCCTCGGCGGCGGGGAAGACCGTGGCGGGCCGCTCGTACTCCGGGTCGTCGCCCTCGTAGCCCGGCGTGCCCTTGCGCAGGTCGACCAGGTGGCGCAGGCGCACCTTCCCGCCGGGCGAGAAGACCGGCTCCTCCCGGTGGCGGAAGACGGACACGACCTCCACGTCGTGCTGCTCGGCGAGGGTGCTCGCGAGGTTGAACGTGGTCCGGATCGTCCCGCCGATGCCGTACGCGTTGTGAATAAGGAATGAGATGTGCATTCGTCCCCAGCCGGTTGCCGCGGACGTTCCTTCCAGCCCGCCTACCGGAAGATTAGACCGTGGTACGGGCCGGGAGGTTGGCCCCGATCGCCAACTCGTTACGCGTGACCCCCGCCGCGGATCGCCCGTTGTGCTCTTACGAACCGGGAACCCCCGTGTGATACGCACCGATATCTAGGAGCCACCCGTGCCGCGCATGCTCGACGTCAGTGACGACGTCCGCGCCGAGATCGGCGACGAAGAGGCCGAACGACTGCTGGGCGGCGTCACCGCCCCGGGCAGCTACGACTGCACGTCCTGCCGCACACCGGGCGACACGGACCGGGAGCGGACGAGCACCGTGCTCTTCGTCGGCGAGGAGACGGCCGTGCTCGCCTTCGCGCACGCCGCCTGCATCCCCTCCCAGGTCGTCGCGGTCTCCGAGGAACAGCTGCAGGGCGCCGTGCGCTCCATCCAGGGCGAGGGCGAGCAGGCCGGTGCGCCGCAGCTGCCGGCGCCCGCCGCCATGCCCACGATGCCCACCGCGCCCGACGGGCCCGTCCAGGCCGAGCTCGGCGTCACCAGCGGCCTGGTGCTGATCAAGGGCGACCTGCACCCGGCGCTCGTCGTCGAGCCGCTCGGGCCGATCGCCCGCCCCGGCACGAGCGGGCCGGTCGACGTCTTCCTGCCGCTCCTGATCGAGCAGGGCTTCGCGCCCGTCGCCACCGTGGAGCAGGTGCCGCCGCCCACCCCGGGCTGGTCGGTGCTGCTCGCCATGGGGCAACTGCACGCCATCCTGATGCCCGGCGTCGCGGGCTCCCAGCCCAGCGCGTGGTGGCAGGCGCACCAGGCGATGCAGGTGGCGCCCGAGTGGCGCTCCGCGGTGAACAAGACCAAGCGGGTGCTGGTCTTCGCCGCGCCCGTCGGCACGATCGGCTCGCAGCCGCGGGAGGACCTGCTGCGCGAGGCCCTCGACCGGGCGGCGGCCGCCGGCCGGCTCGTCGCCGCGTCCATGCCGCTCGCCGGTACGTGACGAGCACCGTGCACCCCGTGCACCCCGCCGGCCACGCTCCGGCGGGCCATTACGAGCCGGGCCCGCATCCCCCGGGCCACGGACTCGTTGGCTCGTATGTGCACTCATACGAGCCTGCCCCGCGGATTCCGTACCCGAACCACATCCCCGGTATGCGCCCACCCCGCGACACCACCCCGCAGAGCCATCCCGTCTCGGTCACCCCGATCTACGATGCGCTCTACTCCGAGTACCGCCGCTCGTTCCGGGCCCTCCCCTTCGACCGTTCCGGCGAGGAGGAGCTGAGGTTCGTGGGCTTCGGTCCGCATCCACAGCTCGGCTACGGCCAGTACGGCGGGCAGCAGGGCTATGCGGGCCAGCTGGGCTACCCGGTCCCGTCGGGCTACCAGACCGCCTGGGACACGCACTACGGGCGGCAGCGCGGGCACGTGCCCGCGCTGCCGCCCGCACCGCGTGACGGCCGCATGCGCGGCTATTAGCGCGCAGAGACTGCGGGGGCCCTGCGGCCCCCGCGGTCTCTTACTTCTTCCTGCCGCGCTTCTCCCGCACCCGCACCGGCTGTGCTTTCCCGGGGGATGACCCCCGGACCCCCAGCCGGGGGCCCGGCAGCGCTCGCCCTACTTCTTCCTGCCGCGCTTCTCGCGCACCCGCACCGGCTGTGCTTCCCCGGGGGATCACCCCCGGACCCCCAGCCGGGGGCCCGGCAGCGCTCGCCCTACTTCTTCCTGCCGCGCTTCTCGCGCACCCGCACCGAGATGTGGATCGGCGTTCCCTCGAAGCCGAACTCCTCGCGGAGGCGGCGCTCCACGAAGCGGCGGTAGCCCGCCTCGATGAAGCCGGAGGCGAAGAGCACGAACCGCGGCGGCTTCGTGCCCGCCTGCGTGCCGAAGAGGATGCGCGGCTGCTTGCCACCGCGGATCGGGTGCGGGTGGGCCGCGACGAGCTCGCCGAGGAAGGCGTTCAGCCGCCCGGTCGGCACGCGCGTCTCCCAGCCCGCCAGCGCCGTCTCGATCGCCGGGACGAGCTTCTCCATGTGCCGGCCGGTCTGCGCCGAGACGTTGACCCGCGGCGCCCACGCGATCTGCTGGAACTCGGTCTCGATCTCGCGCTCGAGGTAGTAGCGGCGCTCCTCGTCGAGCGTGTCCCACTTGTTGTACGCGATGACGATCGCGCGGCCGGCCTCGACGGCCATGGTGACGATGCGCTGGTCCTGGACGGAGATGGTCTCGCTCGCGTCGATCAGGATCACCGCGACCTCCGCCTTCTCGACCGCGGCGGCGGTGCGCAGGGAGGCGTAGTAGTCCGCGCCCTCCTGGAGGTGGACGCGCTTGCGGATGCCCGCGGTGTCCACGAACTTCCAGGTCACGCCGCCGAGCTCGATCAGCTCGTCGACCGGGTCGCGGGTGGTGCCGGCCAGCTCGTTGACGACGACGCGCTCCTCGCCCGCCACCTTGTTGAGCAGGGAGGACTTGCCGACGTTCGGGCGGCCGATCAGGGCGATGCGGCGCGGGCCGCCGACCGCGGTGCCGAAGCGCTGGGCCGGGGCGTCGGGCAGGGCCTTGAGGACCTCGTCCAGCATGTCGCCGGTGCCGCGGCCGTGCAGCGCGGAGACCGGCATCGGCTCGCCGAGGCCCAGCGACCACAGCATCGCCGCGTCGGCCTCGCCGGACGGGCCGTCGACCTTGTTGGCGCACAGCACGACGGGCTTGCCGGCCCGGCGCAGCAGCTTGACGACGGCCTCGTCGGTGTCGGTCGCGCCGACCGTGGCGTCCACGACGAAGACGACCGCGTCGGCGGCGTCGATCGCGTACTCGGCCTGGGCGGCGACGGACGCGTCGATGCCGAGGACGTCCTGCTCCCAGCCGCCGGTGTCGACGACCTTGAAGCGGCGGCCCGCCCACTCGGCCTCGTACGTGACGCGGTCGCGGGTGACGCCCGGGCGGTCCTCGACGACCGCCTCGCGGCGGCCGATGATGCGGTTCACGAGCGTCGACTTGCCGACGTTCGGGCGGCCGACGACGGCGAGCACGGGCAGCGGGCCGTGACCGGCCTCGCCCAGGGCGCCCTCGACCTCGTCGGCCTCGAAGCCCTCCTGCGCCGCGAGCTCCATGAACTCCGCGTACTCGGCGTCGCCAAGCTCACCGTGCTCGTCGCCGTGGATCTGGTCGTTCATGAAGTCCGTTCCTCGTTCGTATGGTCGGCGGACCCGCGGGTCCGCTACTAAGTCTCGTTCAGCGGCCGGTCAGCCGCTTGGCGTCCGCCAGGTGCGCGCCCAGCCGCTGCTGGATCCGGACGGTCGCCTCGTCCAGCGCCTTGCGCGTGCGCCGGCCGCTGCCGTCGCCCGCCTCGAAGGCGTCCCCGAAGACGACGTCGACCCGGCTGCGCAACGGCGGCAGGCCGCGCACGAGGCGCCCCCTGCGCTCGGCGCTGCCGAGCACCGCCACGGGCACGATCGGCGCGCCGGAGCGCACCGCGAAGTAGGCGAGGCCGGCGCGCAGCGAGGCGAAGTCGCCCTCGCCCCGGGTGCCCTCGGGGAAGATCCCCAGGACCCCGCCGCGCTCCAGGACGCCCAGCGCCTCGGTGATCGCGGTGCGGTCGGCGCTCGACCGGTCCACCTTCAGCTGGCCGATCCCTTCCAGGAACGGGCCGAGGGGGCCGACGAACGCCTCCTTCTTGATCAGGAAGTGCACCGGCCGGGGCGCGGTGCCCATGAGCATCGGGCCGTCGATGTTGTGGGAGTGGTTCACGGCCAGGATGACCGGCCCCGCGGCGGGCACCCGCCAGGCGCCCAGCACGCGCGGCTTCCACAGCCCGTACATCAGGCCTATGCCGATCCGCCTCCCGACGGCGGCACCCCCCAGGGAAGCGGTCACGCCGCCCGGCGCTCCTCGACAAGGGTCACCACGCACTCGATGACCTGCTCCAGCGTGAGCTCCGTGGTGTCCACCTCGACCGCGTCGCCGGCCTTGGCCAGCGGCGAGGTCTTGCGGCCGGAGTCGGCGGCGTCCCGCTTGACCAGGGCGGCCCGGGTGGCCGCCAGGTCGGCGGCCTCCTTGCCCTTCAGCTCGCCGCTGCGGCGGGCCGCACGGGCCTCGGCGGACGCCGTCAGGAAGATCTTGAGGTCGGCGTCGGGCAGCACCGTCGTGCCGATGTCGCGGCCCTCGACGACGATGCCGGCCGGGGCCTCGGCGGCGATCGTCCGCTGCAGCTCGGTCAGGCGCGTGCGCACCTCCGGGACGGCGCTGACGGCGCTGACCGCGGAGGTGACCTCCTGGGTGCGGATCGGGCCCGCGGCGTCGGCGCCGTCGACCGTGATGGTCGGCGCGGACGGGTCGGTGCCGGAGACGATCTCGGGCTTGCCCGCGGCCTCGGCGACGGCGGCCGCGTCGTTCACGTCGATGCCGTTGCTCAGCATCCACCAGGTGATCGCGCGGTACTGCGCGCCCGTGTCCAGGTAGCGCAGGCCGAGCTTGGCCGCGACGGCCTTGGACGTGCTGGACTTGCCCGTGCCGGAGGGGCCGTCGATGCCGACGATGACTGCTGCCGGAGCGGTCCGGGCGGCGGTTTCCACGGTGTCAGACACCTTCCTTGTGCACGGGGTGGGGAACGGGCGGCTCATACCAGCCTCCGACAAGGTTACTGGCTCGCGGGAGCGGCATCGGCCCCGCGGGCCCGCGCCCCTCGCTACTGGCGCAGTGACCAGCCCTGGTCACGGAGGGTCGCGGTCAGGGACGCGACCGCGCCCGGCTCGACCATGAGCTGGATCAGGCCCGCCTGCTGCCCCGTCGCGTGCTCGATGCGGACGTCCTCGATGTTCACGCCGGCCCGGCCCGCGTCGGCGAAGATGCGGGCGAGCTCGCCCGGCTGGTCGCCGATGAGGACGGTGACCGTCTCGTACGCGGCCGGAGCCGCCCCGTGCTTGCCGGGCACCCGGCTGCGGCCCGCGTTGCCGCGCCGCAGGACGTCCTCCAGACCGGCCGCGCCCTCCTCCCGCTTGTCGTCGTCCGCGGCCTCCAGCGCGCGCAGGGCCCGCACCGTCTCGTCCAGGTCGGCGGCGACGGCGGCGAGGATCTCGGCGACGGGGCCGGGGTTGGCGGAGAGGATCTCGACCCACAGCCTGGGATCGGACGCGGCGATCCGGGTCACGTCGCGGATGCCCTGGCCGCACAGCCGCACGGCGGTCTCGTCCGCGTCCCGCAGGCGGGCGGCGACCATGCTGGAGAGCAGGTGCGGGGTGTGCGAGACGAGGGCGACGGCCCGGTCGTGGTCGTCGGCGTCCATGACGACGGGCACGGCGCGGCACAGCGCGACGAGTTCGAGGGCGAGGTTGAGGACCTCGGTGTCGGTGTCGCGGGTGGGCGTGAGCACCCAGGGGCGGCCCTCGAAGAGGTCGGCCGTGGCGGCCATGGGGCCGGAGCGCTCACGGCCGGCCATCGGGTGCGTGCCGAGGTAGCCGGAGAGGTCGGCGCCGAGCGCCTCCAGCTCGCGGCGCGGGCCGCCCTTGACGCTCGCGACGTCGATGTAGCCGCGGCCGAGGCCGTCCCGGATCGCCGCGGCGAGCGTGGCCGCGACGTGCGCCGGCGGCACGGAGACGATCACGAGGTCGACCGGGCCCTCGGGGGCCTGGTCCGTCCCGGCGCCCCGGGCCGCGGCCGTCCGCGCCGCGTCCGGGTCGTGGTCCCTGAGGTGGACGTGGACCCCGCGGCCCGCGAGGGCGAGCGCGGCGGAGGTGCCGATCAGTCCGGTGCCGATGACGAGGGCGGTTCTCACGGGGAGTCCTTGCGGGTGCGTGGAGCGTGACGGAGGGCGGGCCCGGCCAGCCTATCCAGCCGCTCCTCCGGCCGGGCGGGGCGGGCGCCCTGCGGGACTGCCGGGCCCGCGTCCGGTACAACCATGCACATGATCTACCACGTGGTGCCCCTGGACGACTGGCTGGCCGTGCCCGACCGCCCGTACTCCCCCGCCTCCCTCTCCGAGGACGGCTTCGTCCACTGCTCGCCCGACGAGGAGACGACGCTCGCCGTGGCCACGGCCTTCTACAGGGACGTGCGCGGTCCGCTGATGGTCCTCCTGATCGATGAGCACAAGCTGGACGTCCTGGTCCGCTGGGAGGCGGCCGACCCGGCCCCGCCGCCGGGCGTCGACCCCGCCACGCGCTTCCCGCACGTCTTCGGCCGCATCAACCGCGACGCGGTCGAGGGGATGATGGAGATCGAGCGCGACGAGGACGGCCGGGCGACGGGCCTGGCGGTGTGGTCGTGAGGCTGTCCGTGCCCCCGGTCGCGCTGGTCACCGAGCACACCGTCTACGCGTGCGTGATGGGCTCGCGCGCCTTCGGGCTGGCCAGGGAAGGCAGTGACACGGACCGGCGCGGCGTGTACGTGGCGCCCACGCCGCTGTTCTGGGGCTTCGATAAGCCGCCGCCGCACGTGGAGGGGCCGGCCGAGGAGCAGTTCTCCTGGGAGCTGGAACGGTTCTGCGAGCTGGCGCTGCGGGGCAACCCGAACATCCTGGAGTGCCTGCACTCCCCCCTCGTCGAACACGCCGACGCCACCGGGCGCGAGCTGCTGGCCCTGCGGGAGGCGTTCCTCTCCCGCCGGGTCCACCGGACGTACGCGGGCTACGCGGCGGACCAGTGCAAGAAGTTCGCGGCGGACGTCCGGGCGCACGGCACGCCGCGGCGGTGGAAGCCCGTCATGCACGCGCTGCGGCTGCTGATCAGCGGCCGCGACCTGCTGCGCACGGGGTCGCTCGTGCTCGACGTCGGCGACCTGCGCGAACCGCTGCTCGCCGTGCGGCGGGGCGAGGTTCCCTGGCGGGAGGCGGAGGCGTGGCTGAACCGCCTCACCGAGGAAGCCGCCGAGGCGGCCCGCACGAGCCCGTTGCCCGAGGAGCCGGACCGGGCGCGCGTGGAGGACTTCCTGATACGCGTGCGCCGCGCCTCGGCGGGCTAGGCGGACGCCGCGCCCCTGGTGGGCGACGACCTCGCCGCGGCGCTCCGCACGCCGCCGCGGCGAGCCGCGATCCCGACCGCTTAGAGGTCGACCTCGCGCATCAGCATGCCGACCTCCGTGTTCGTCAGGCGGCGCAGCCAGCCCGACTTCTGGTCGCCCAGGGAGATCGGGCCGAACGCGGTGCGGACGAGCTTCTCGACGGGGAAGCCCGCCTCGGCGAGCATGCGCCGCACGATGTGCTTGCGGCCCTCGTGGAGGGTGACCTCCACCAGGTAGTTCTTGCCGGTCTGCTGGATGACGCGGAAGTTGTCCGCGCGGGCGTACCCGTCCTCCAGCTCGATGCCGTTCTTGAGCTGCTTGCCGATGTCGCGCGGCAGCGGGCCCGTGATGGCGGCGAGGTAGGTCTTCTGCACGCCGTACCGCGGGTGCGTCAGCCGGTGGGCCAGCTCGCCGTGGTTGGTGAGCAGGATGATGCCCTCGGTCTCCGTGTCGAGGCGGCCGACGTGGAAGAGCCGGGTCTCGCGGTTGGTGACGTAGTCGCCGAGGCACTGGCGGCCGTCGGGGTCCTCCATGGTGGAGACGACGCCGGCCGGCTTGTTGAGGGCGAAGAACAGGTAGGACTGGGTGGCGACGGTCAGGCCGTCGACCTTGATCTCGTCCTTCTCGGGGTCGACCCGCAGGCCCTGCTCGGTGACGATCCGGCCGTTGACCTCGACGCGGGCCATCTCGATCAGCTCTTCGCAGGCACGGCGCGAGCCCATGCCGGCACGGGCCAGCACCTTCTGCAGGCGCTCGCCCTCCTGCTCGGCGCCGGGGAAGGTCTTGGGGGTCTTCACCTGCGGCTTGTTGGTTCACGCTGTGCCCGGACCCCCGGGAGCGCGCGGATTTCGTCCGCGTGGTGCACGCGCTGGCGACGGGCCCGCAGCCCGCCGGCGGCCGGGGCGGCTCCGCGGCGCTGGTGGTCCTGGGCATGCGGGCCGACTTCTACGGCAGGTGCCTGGCCTTCCCCGAGCTGGCGGCCGCGCTGCGGGCGGGGCAGCTGCCCCTGGAGCCGATGCGGGCGCAGGAGCTGCGGGACGCCGTGGTGCGGCCGGCCCTGGCGGTGGGCCTGGAGCTGGAGCCGGGCCTGGCCGAGCTGATCCTGCGTGACCTGGGGGCGGGCGGCGACGGCCTCGGGGAGAACGGCGGGGAGAACGGCGGCGGTTACGAGCCCGGTGCGCTGCCGCTGCTGTCCCACGCCCTGCTGGCGACGTGGCAGCGGCGCCGCGGCCGGCTGCTGACGGTCGAGGGCTACCAGCAGGCGGGCGGGATCGCCGGGGCGGTCGCGGCGACGGCGGAGCGGGCGTACGGGCGGCTGTCCCCCGGCTGCCGGGAGGCCGCGCGGGCCGTCCTGCTGCAGCTGGTCCGGGTCGACCAGGACGGGCGGTCGGCGCGCCGTAGGGTGTCGCAGGAGCGGCTGTCGCAGGACCTGGGCGCGCAGGCGGGGGCGGCGCTGGAGGTCGTGGAGGCCTTCACCCGGGCGCGGCTGCTGTCCGTCGACGCCGACCGGGTGACGCTGGCCCACGAGGCGGTGCTGCGGGCATGGCCGCGCCTGCACGGGTGGATCGAGGCCGACGCCGCGGCGCTGCACGGCCTGCAGCAGCTGGGCGCCGCGGCCGGGCAGTGGGAAGCGGAGGGGCGCGACCCGGCGCTGCTGCCGCGGGGCAGCAGGCTGGTGGCCGCCCGCGAAGTGGCCGGGCATCCGCTCGCGGCCGTGGGCCGGACCGAGCGGGCGTTCCTGGAGGCGGCGACCGCGCTGGCGGCGGCCGAGCAGGAGACCGAGCACCGCCGGGCGCGGCGGCTGCACCGGCTGCTGGTGTCCCTGGCCGTCCTGCTGGTGCTCACGCTGGCGGGCGGGGCGACGGCGGTGCACCAGAGCCTGCGGGCGGAGGCCGAGCGGCACGTGGCCCACTCGCAGGAGCTGGCCTTCCGCGCCGTCGCGGGCGGTGCGCCCCGCCCCGAGGAGGCGATGCTGCTCGCGACGGGCGCGTGGCGCGACGCCCACACGGCGGCCGCGGCCAGCGCGGTGCTGAGCACGCAGGCGCTGCCGTACGCCGGGCGGCTGACCGGCCATCGCAAGCGCGCCTTGGCCGTGGCCTGGCTGCCCGGCGGGAAGCGGCTGCTGTCGGCGGGCGAGGACGGGACCGTACGGGAGTGGGACGCCCGTACGCACCGCCAGGTGGCGCAGACGGCGAACGGGTCCGCGGTCCGCGCGCTGGCCGCGGCCCGGGCCCGCGGCACGGTCGCGTGG
>NZ_PXWG01000165.1 GCF_003011965.1 Streptosporangium nondiastaticum | reverse complement strand
GCTGGGCGCCCCGGGTCCGCGAGGGGCTCGCCCCGGGGGCGGGCTTCGCCGGCACGGCCGGGAGGGACTGGCCGGGGAGCTCGGTGCGCTCGTACGTGTCGGGCGGCGCGGGCGGCTCCAGCGGCTCCGGCCTGGGGGGCCTCGGCGGGCGTACGGGACGCTCGGCCCGTACGGGCCTGGTCGGCCGCTCCAGCCGCCCGGTCCGCCTGAGGCGCTCCGGCCGCTCCGGCAACGCCGACCGGCCCGGCGCCGGGCTGAGGGAGCTCCCGGGCCCGTCGCGACCAGGATCGGCGGGCCGGGCCTCGTTCCGGCTCCCGGGCTGCTCGGCGACCTCCGCGTATCCGGCCCTGTCCGTGCCGGCAAGGCGCTCCGGGGACCCGTCGCCGTCAGGAGCGGAACCGGCCCCCTCAGGGAGCTCGGCCCGGCCCGGGGAATGGACGTCCACCTGGATGCGGGGAGGGTTCCGGCGAGCGGCGGGCTTCGTGTCGGTGTGACTCTCCGCCGGTTCGCCGCCATCCGGACAGCCGGGCTCCTCCGGGCCTGCGAGGCGGTCCGGGGAGGCGTCCTCCGAGTGCCGGCCGCCGGCCGGCTCCGTACCGTCCGGGCCCTCGGCCCGTCCGTACCCGGCACCGGTGCCTTTCCGGTCTCCGGTGCGAGGCGCGCGGCCGGTGGCTTCCGTGGTGCCGGGGTCCTCCGCGCGGTCGTCACCGGCCCCGGACCGGGGCGCGTTCCGTCCTGTGGGGCGTGTCGCGCGGCCGGTGCCTGCGCGGTCTTCCGGGCGCTCGGCCCGGTCTGCGCCTTCGGCCCGTTCGGGGCGGGGCGGACGCGGGGTGCGGCCGCCGAAGAAGAGGTCCGCGCCTTCGCAGCGGTCCGTGCGTTCGGAGCGGGGCGGACGCTCGGTGCTGGGCGGACGCTCGGTGCGGGCCGGGCGCGGGGCGCGGGCGGCGGGGGGCTCCGGGAGCGCGCCGTCCGGTGCCGGCCTCGTCCGCCGGGCGGGGGCCGCCGGGGCGGACGCGCCCATGGATCCCGGCGGCTGGGCCGCCCCGGTCCGCCGGTCGGGGCGATCCGGGAGATCCGGGCGGTCAGGCCGGTCCCGGGGATCCCTCCGCTCCGGCGGAGCGGAATCCTCTGGTTGCCGCGGCACTTCGGACGGCCTGCGCGGATCCGCCTTCCGCCACTTCTGCGGTTTCTCCAGCAGCTCCGGCAGGAGTCCCGCACTGTGCAGATCCGGTGGTTTGGGGATCCTCGGCAGGGGCACGCGCGCCGTACGGCCGGGGACCGGCCCGTCGGAGAGGCGTTCCGCACCCGAGGGCGGGGGCGGCGGCGTGAATTCCGAACGCCCCGGAACACCCCGGGCGCGCGGCGCGCCGTATCCCTTCGGCAAGGAGGGAAGACCGCTCGGGGGAACGGCGACCGGATCCGGGGGCCGCGGTGGATCGGGCGGCTCCGCTCTGGGCGCCCGCACCGCCCTCTGCGTGCGTTTCGGCCGTTCACCACGGGCTTCCGCCCGCACCACCGCCGAGGCGGAGGTGAATCGCTCGTCGAGGCTGCTGTCGTCCCCGGCGGCGGATCCGATGTCCGGTGCATTCTTGTCGTACAACTCGCCCCACCAGGCGTCCTCTTGGCCGGTGCGCGGGTCCCCCTGCTGGCTCATGCCCTTATTGTCCATACTCTGGGGCATACGGGAAGAGTGCACGGCGGACCTCACCCGGGGATGATGACCGAGTCGAAAAGCGGTCGCGGGGAGGGATGTCGTGTGCTTGGCGCCATTGGACTGGACATTGAACGGGAAGTGCCTTCCGCAGTCCGGGAGATGAGCCGCTGCGGGGGGACGGAAAAGGAGCGGCGGCAGTCCGCCGGACACGGTGGTGTGGAACTGGTGACGGGAGCACGCGCCGTTGACGAACGGCTCGTGCGCCTGCGCCGCGGGGCGACCGTGGAAATATGCACGCTGCTCGCGGGAAGTCCATCCGCTTCGTCTGACACAGGCTCCGGCATACCCCGTCGCACGGTCGTCGAACGTACGGGGCTCACCGCCCTGCCGGATGCCGGGGATCCCACCCTGATACGTGTTGCGGACCGCATTCCTGCCGAACTGGTGATTGCCGACCGCGCAATTGCGCTACTCCCCTTCACGCCCCGTACCGCCGGTACGGCCGGGCTCCGCGAGGTGCCCGAGCCGGCGGCGCTGGTGGTCCACCGGGGCCCGCTGCTCTCGACGCTGGTGAACCTGTTCGAGGACATCTGGAACGAGGCCCTCCCGGTCCGGGTCTGTGCGGACGCCGCCCGGCGGCGGGCGGTGGAGGCCCTTCCCGCCGGCCTTCCCGCCGGACCCGACGCGCTGGACCTGGAGGTGCTCTCCCTGCTCATGGACGGGCTGACGGACGCGAGCGTCGCCAAGCAGCTCGGGCTGGGGCTGCGGACGGTGCAGCGCCGGGTGAAGCGGCTGATGGAGCTGGCCGGGGTGACGACCCGGCTGCAGCTGGGGTGGCACGCGGCGGCGTACGGCTGGACGACCGCCCGCCGGCCGCAGGGCTGAGACGACACGCACCGGCCGGGACGGCCGTGAAAAGCCGTAAAGAGCCGAGGTCGGCCGGGGACGGGCCGGGGCACGTGTCGGCCACGGTGGCCGCATTCGTCCGGGAGCGCCGCCGCCCGCCTTCCGGCAACCTTGGTGCATGGGGACGTGGCAGCTGCTCCTCGTCGGCCTCGTGATGCTGCTCGGCCTGCTCGGCGTCGTCACCCCGGGGGTGCCGGGACCGCCGATCGTCTGGGCCGGCGTGCTGTGGTGGTCGATGACCGACCGGTCCGCCCTGGCCTGGGCGGTGCTCGCGGGGGCGACCGGGGTGCTGCTGCTGGAGCAGGCCGTCAGCTGGCTGCTGCCGCCCCGCCGGCTCAGGGGCGCGGGCATCACGCGCCGCGCCTTCCTGGTGGCGGGGGTCGCCGGGATCGCCGGCTTCTTCGTGCTCCCGGTGCTGGGCGCGGTGCCCGGCTTCGTCGGCGGGCTGTACGGGGTGGAGCGGCAGCGGCTGGGCGGGCACGGCGCGGCGTGGGCGTCCACGCGGAACGTGATGCGGGCGCTGGGCACGAGCGTCCTGGTGGAGCTGTTCGCGTGCCTGCTGGTGGTGGGCGGGTGGATCGGCGCGGTCGTGTGGGGCTGACGAGCCCGGGCCGGGCCGGGGTCCGGGCGCCGCTCAGGCCGTCGTCGGCGCTCCCGCGGCCTCCAGCGCCAGCAGCACGCGCTTGCGGTCCAGGCCGCCCGCGTAGCCGGTGAGCGAGCCGTCCGCGCCGATCACCCGGTGGCAGGGGCGCAGCACGAGCAGCGGGTTGGCGCCGACGGCCCCGCCGACCGCGCGGACGGCTGCGCGGGAGGCGCCGATCCGGGCGGCGAGCTCACCGTAGGTGGTGGTGGCGCCGTAGGGGACGGCGTCGAGGGCGTCCCAGACGCGGCGGCGGAACTCCGTGCCCTCCACGGCGAATTCGAGGTCGAAGCCCCGGGCTTCGCCGGCGAAGTAGGCGGTGAGCTGCCGCTCGGCCTCGGCGAACGCGGCGTGGTCGCGGATCCCGTCCGGTGCGGGGGCGTTCTTCTGGCCCGGCACGGACAGGGAGGTGAGGGCGGTGCCGCCGGGGGCGGTGGCGGACGGCCGGCCGGTGACGAGGAGCGGGCCGAGGGGGCTGGCGATCTCGGTGTGGAGCGTGGTCATGGTTCAGGAGTCCTTGCTGTTCGGGGTGGCGGAAGCGGGCCCGGGGGCCGGGCCGGCGGCCGCCTGCCAGAGGTGGTGGAGGGCGTACGAGCGCCAGGGGCGCCAGGCTTCGGCGGCGGCGGGGTCCGCGCCGAGGGCGGCGAGGCCGTGGCGGGCGCCGGCGTCGCCGGGCAGGAAGACGTCGGGGTCGCCGAGGGCCCGCATGCGGATGTAGCCGGCGGTCCACGGGCCGATCCCGGGGAGCTCCAGGAGGGCCTGCGTCGCGTGGTCGCGGTCGGCGCCGGGGTCGAGGCGGACGGCGCCGTCGGCGATCGCCGTGGCGGTGGTGCGCAGGGCGTGCTTGCGGGTGTCCGGCATGCCGAGGCCGTCGAGGGAGGCGTCGGCGAGGGTGCCGGGGTCGGGGAAGAGATGGGTGAGGCCGCCGTCGGGTGCGGGCAGCGGCTTGCCGTACGCGGCGACGAGGTCCGTGCCGAGGCGCACCGCGGCCGCGACGCTCACCTGCTGGCCGAGGACGGCCCGCACGGCCAGTTCGTCGCCGTCGGCGGCGCCGGGCGAGCGCAGCCCGGGCCGGGCCGCGACGAGCGGGCGCAGCAGCGGGTCGGCGCCGAGGCGCTCGGCCACGGCGTACGGGTCGGCGTCGAGGTCGAAGAGGCGGCGGACGCGCTGGACGGCGGTGGCCAGGTCGCGGGGGTCGGTGAGGTGGAGCCGGCAGTCGAGCCAGGCGCCGTGCCGGCCGCCCGCGGGGCGGGGCTCGCGGACCTCGGCGACGCCGGTGCCGTAGGGCAGCCGCAGGGTGCGGCGGTAGAGCCGGGCGCCGGGGTCGCCGAGGACCTCTTCGACGCCGGGGACGGCGCGCTTCTGCAGGTAGCCGAAGATCTCTGCGGCGGCGTACGGGCCGCGGTGGGCCAGGCGCAGGGGGATGCCGGCGCCGGTCCGCCGGGGGCCCTTGCGGACGCGCAGGCTGCTGGGGGTGGCCGCGTAGATCTCGCGGATCGTGTCGTTGAACTGGCGGACGCTCGCAAAGCCCGCGGCGAAGGCGATGCCGGTGACGGGCATGTCCGTGGTCTGCAGGAGGACGCGGGCGGTGTGGGCGCGCTGGGCGCGGGCGAGGGCGATGGGGCCGGCGCCGAGCTCCTGGGTGAGCTGGCGGTGCACCTGGCGGGAGCTGTAGCCGAGGCGGCGGGCGAGGCCCGCGACGCCCTCGCGGTCGACGACGCCGTCGCCGATGAGCCGCACGGCGCGGCCGACGAGGTCGGCGCGGACGTTCCACTCGGCGGAGCCCGGGGCGGCGTCGGGGCGGCAGCGGCGGCAGGCGCGGAAGCCGGCGCCCTGGGCGGCGGCGGCCGAGGGGTAGAAGCGGACGTTCTGCCGCTTGGGGGTCACGGCGGGGCAGCTGGGACGGCAGTAGATGCCGGTGGTCTTCACGGCGAGGAAGAACTCGCCGTCGAAGCGGGCGTCTCTGCTGTGTACCGCCTGGTAGCGGGACTCGTCGTCCATGGCTCCAGTCTGCGGTATCGCCGCGCGGGCGACTGGCGGAAATCGGACGGCGGCGTCGCGACCGCGGGGCGCGTCATGGACTCCCCGGGCCGGGGTGAGGGCCGGCGGTGCCGAACCCCGCGCGGCGCACGGTACGGCCCCGCGGGCCGGGGTGGTTCCGGCACCGCCGACGACCGCCGCCGGACGTCCCGCCGTCGCGGCGGAGAAGATCCCGCCGCAACGGCGACCAGCCACGACGGCGCGGACCGGCGGTGCCGAGCCCGCCCCGGCCCGTACGGAGGGACTACCGCCCGCCCCGCTTCCGCGCAGCGGCCTCGCGGCCCTCCGCCGTCTTCCGTTTCCAGTCGCGGCGGATCTCCGACCGGAGGCGGGCGTCCGTGCGGGCGGCGATCCACTCGTTCTCGCGCAGGAGCTTGCGGTAGCTGTCGAGGCGGCGCTGGGCGAGCGCGCCGTCGGCGACGGCCGCCAGCACCGCGCAGCCCGGTTCCCCGGCGTGCCCGCAGTCGTGGAAGCGGCAGCTCGCCGCGTGCTCCTCGACCTCGGCGAACGCCTGCGCGACACCGCCTCCGGCGTCCCACAGGCCGACGCCGCGCAGGCCCGGGGTGTCGATCAGGACGCCGCCGAAGGGCAGCCGGAGCATGGTGCGCGTGGTGGTGGTGTGGCGGCCCTTGCCGTCGCGGTCGCGGGCGGCGTTGACGTCCTGGACGTCCTCGCCGGCCAGGACGTTGGCCAGCGTGGACTTGCCGGCGCCGGACTGGCCGAGGAGCACGGAGGTGCCGCCGGCCAGGGAGGCGGCGAGGACGTCGAGGCCCTCGCCGGTCTCCGCGCTGACGGCGAGCACCTGGGCGCCCGGCGCCGCGGCGGCCGTGTCGGCGACGAGGTGGCCCAGGGTGACGGGGTCGGGCACGAGGTCGGCCTTGGTGAGGACGACCAGCGGCTCGGCACCGCTCTCCCAGGCGAGGGCGAGGAACCGCTCGACGCGGCCCAGGTCCAGCTCGACGGCGAGGGAGACCGCGACGACGGCGTGGTCGACGTTGGCGGCGAGGACCTGGCCCTCGGAGCGCTTCGACGACGTGGACCGCACGAAGGCGGTGCGGCGGGGCAGCAGGGCGAGGACGTAGCCGCGGACGGTGTCGACGGCGGCCCAGTCGCCGGTGCACATGACGGACAGCGGGTCACCGGTGGTGACGAGCGCGGCGTCGGCCTGCACGGTGCGGACGCCGGAGCCGTCCGGCGCGGGGACGACGACGTCGCAGCGGCCGCGGTCGACGCGGACGATCCGGCCGGGGACGACGCCCTCGGCGGCGTGCGGGGCGTAGCTGTCAGCGAACCCTTCGTCCCAGCCGTAGGGAGCGAGAGAGTGGGAGAGCGAACTCAAGACGGTGTTCCTTCAAGGAGGAGAGGGAGGTGATCGAGGTGATCGGCGTCCGGGTGCGGGCCGTGGCAGTCATCGGTCCTCGCCTCCTCTCCGTACGTCCTTGCGGACACGCGTCCTTCGCGGTGGGGTGATCCTAGGCGCAGCGGAAAGGGGCGCGCGAAGGGTTTTTCGCGCGCCCCTGCTCCGGCTCTCCGGTTCGGTCAGTCCCGCCGCTTGGCGTGCTTCGGCTGGTGGGTCTCCTTCTGGATCCGGGAGCGGACGTCGTCCGGGGGCAGGAACTGCGCCCACCGCTCGGGGAACTCCGAGGGCGGCTCGCGGTCCTGGCCGATCACGCCCTCGTCCGGGCCGTCCTCGTCGAGGTCGTCGGCGAGGCTCGCCTCCATCGCGCGGGCCGCGCGCTCGGCCGCCTCCTGCGCCGCGGCCGCGGCCCGCAGCCGGTCGACGTCGGCGCGCGCGGCGGCGGTGGCGACCGAGGGCCACACGCGGTCCAGCGCGGCGTTGACGGCCGCGCCGACGAGCACCGCGAAGGCCGAGACGCCGATCCACAGGAGGACGGCGACGGGCGCGGCGAGGGACCCGTAGATGGTCAGGCCCTCCACCGTGTGGGTGAGGTAGATCCGCAGCAGGAAGCTGCCGAGCACCCACATCGTCAGGGCGACGAGCGCCCCGGGGATGTCCTCCTGCCAGGGCGAACGGACCGGCACGGAGACGTGGTAGAGCGTGGTGAGGAAGACGATGGACAGCAGGATGACGACGGGCCAGTAGAGGAACCGCACCACGTCGCCGCTCCAGGGCACGACGTCCTCGACGGCTTCGGGCCCGGCGACCATCAGCGGCAGGGCCACCGCGCCGATCAGGAGGGCGACGACGTAGAGGAGGAAGGCGAGCAGGCGGGTCCGGACGATGCCGCGCTTGCCCTCCAGCCCGTACATGATCGTGATGGTGTCGACGAAGACGTTGACGGCGCGCGAGCCGGACCACAGGGCGATGGCGAAGCCGACGGAGATCACGTCGGGGCGACCCTTGGTGACGTCCCGCAGCAGGGGCCGGGCGATCTCGTTGACGCCCTTGTCGCTGAGGACCGTCGCGGACGCCTTGAGGATGTTCTCCTGGATGGAGCCGATGGTGTTGGTGCCGGTCCACGCGTCCAGGTAGCCGAGCAGGCCGAGGAGGCCGAGCAGCAACGGCGGCAGGGAGAGCAGCGTGAAGAACGCGGCCTCCGCGGCGAGCCCGGTCACGCGGTATTCGATGCAGGAGTTGACGGTGTCCTTCAGAAGGAGCCACGCCATCCTGCGTTTCGAGACATTTCGGTACAGGACGCGAGCCCTGTGCAGCCGGCCGGCCCGACGCCCCGGTGATTCATTTGCTGCCTGCACGGTCTAACCGTATCCGCCCTGGCCACCCGGGATCGCACAGCGGCCGAACAGGCGGGCGACGGGGGCGGGAAAAGCGTCCGGTGGAGGGTGATGCTGCGCCGACTCGGCACCACCCTCCGGCCGCTCACCCTCACCATCCGCCCGCGGCGCGGCCCCGCGCAACGGTTGCATGGAGTTGCAATCCCGTGGATGCCCCGCGGGCGGGCCCGCGGAACGGCACCATGGCAACGTGAACCGCGGAACCACCGACGAAGCCCTGCTGCCGGCCGTCCGGGAGGCCTGCCTGGGGGACGCGCGTCCCCCGGTCCCGCCGCGCCCGCTGATCGGGCAGTCCTGGCACCGCGTCCGGCTGCGGGGGGTCGACCCGGAGACGGGCGGTTCCTCCCCGCGGCTGGCCACCGACGAGGTCGAGGAGCGGCGGCAGCGCTCGCCGCTCGGGGGCCTGCTCACCCACCTGCGCGAGGGCCTGGGCTCGGTCGTGGACGTCGAGCGGCACCTGATGGCCGTCACGGACGCCGAGGGCCTGGTGCTGTGGCGGCAGGGGAACCGGGGCGTGCTGCGCGGCGCCGACCGGCTGGGCTTCGACGTGGGCGCGTCGTGGGCCGAGGAGCTGGTGGGCACGAACGGCATCGGCACGTCCCTGGTGGAGCGGCGCCCGGTGCAGGTGCGGTCGGCCGAGCACTTCGTCCGCACGCACCACGCGTGGTCCTGCGCGGCCGCCCCGCTGCACGACCCGCGCGACGGGCGGCTGCTCGGCGTGCTGAACGTGAGCGGTCCGGCGCCCGCCTTCAACCCGGCCACGCTGCCGCTGGTCACGGCGGTCGCCAAGGTCGGCGAGGGGGAGCTGCGGGTCCGGCACTGGGAGTCGGTCGAGCGGCTGCGGGCGGTCGCGGCGCCGATGCTGGCCCGGGTGGGCGGCCGGGCGCTGGTCGTGGACCGCGACGGGTGGGCGGCGGCGGTGACGGGCATGGGGCCGGTCGGCCGGGTCGCGCTGCCCAAGTCCGTCCAGGCGGGGCGGGCGTGGCTGCCGTCGCTGGGGCTGTGCTCGCTCGCGCCCCTGCCGGACGGCTGGCTGGTGCGGGTGGAGGAGGCGCCCCGGGCCGAGCTCGTGCCCAGCCGCGTCGTGCTGGACGTGAGCGGGCCGCGCCGCTGGACGGTCACGGTCGCCGGCGCCGCGGGCGAGTGGTCCCAGGAGCTCAGCCCCCGCCACGCCGAGCTGCTGTACGTGCTGGCCCGGCATCCCGGGGGGCGGTCCGCGGCGGAGCTCGCGGCGGACCTGTTCGGGGACGCGTCCCGGACGGTGACGGTACGGGCCGAAATGTCGCGGATGCGACGCACGCTGGCGGGCGTGCTGAGCCACCGCCCGTACCGCTTCGCGGAAAACGTCGACGTCCGCCTGCTGGTACCGCCCCGCCCGGCGGACCTCCTCCCCGCGTCAACGGCCCCGGTCGTCCTGGCGGACCGGGCCCGCCGCTGACGAGCGGGCGGGGGCGGGGCGATCCGCCCGAGTCATCCCGGCCCCGGCCCCGGCCCCGGCCACACCCTCCGCCGCGACGGCGACCGGCCCGCTGCGACGCTTCCGGCGGTGCCGGACCGCTGAAACCGTGCAGCACCGCCGGACACCACCACGGTGGCTGGGCGCCGCTGCGGCGGAACGACAACCACCGGCGGCCCGCCCGAGCCAGCCGGCCCCAGCCCCGGCCACACCCTCCGCCGCGACGGCGACCAGCCCGCTGCGACGCTTCCGGCGGTGCCGGACCACCCGAGGCCGCACGGCACCGCCGGACACCACCACGGTGGCTGGGCGCCGCTGCGGCGGAACGAAAGCCACCGGCGGCCGAGCCGCCCCGCACCCTGGGGCGGCCCCGCGCCCCCCGCGCCCCGGCCGTGGTTGGCTGGAGGCATGAGCAACCGTACGACCACCGTGACCACCTGGTCGCTGGAGCAGACCTCGCCCGGCGACCTCGTAGCCGTCCAAGAGCCGGACAGCGCGTCCGGCATCCGGATCGTCCGCGCCGAGGCGCCCTCGCCCGAGTTCAGCCGCTTCCTCTACACGGCCGTCGGCGGCGACATCACGTGGCTCGACCGGCTGCCGTGGCCCTACGAGACCTGGCGCGCGCACCTGACGCGGCCCGGGGTCGAGACCTGGGTGGCGTACGAGCACGGGACGCCGGCCGGCTACATCGAGCTGGAGGCCCAGGGCGAAGGCACGGTCGAGATCGTCTACTTCGGCCTGATACCGGCGTTCCGGGGCCGCCGCATCGGCGGGCACCTGCTCTCGTACGGCACCGCCCGCGCGTGGGACCTGGCGGACCGCTGGCCGGACCTGGCGCCGACGAAGCGGGTCTGGGTGCACACCTGCAGCCTGGACGGCGAGCACGCGGTCGCCAACTACGAGCGCCGCGGCTTCCGCGTGTTCAAAACAGAGTCCGAGGAGCAGCCGGAAGCGGCGACCCCGGGCCCCTGGCCGGGCGCCCACGCCTGACCGGAGACCGACCCCACCGACGAACCCGTCCCGCCATCCGGGACGGGTTCGTCCGCATTACGGACAACGGTGGACTGGCCGGATCCCGCCGTGCCACGCTGCCGTCATGTCCGGAGCTGGAATCGTCTTGGTGAGTCGGCGTCACGTCGACCTCGTCCGCGTGTCCAGCGCCATCTGTCCGGCGGGCTGACGTCTCAGCACCACTTCGCACCAGCACTGCCGCTCCCTGACATTCGCCCGCTCTGCCGCCGTCCCCGATGCCGCGGACGAGCGTCTCCCTTGCGCACCCTCGCAGTTCCGCCGCAGCCCGCCGCCCCGCACCCGCCGGGCCGGGCTCCGCGGGCTACCCGCAGGCCACCGAAGGACACACCGCCATGGCTGCCACCTCTGACACATCGCCGGCCGCCGCCCCGACCCGCCGCAAGGCCGGCCGCCACCGCGGCGAGGGCCAGTGGGCCGTGGGCCACTTCACCCCGCTGAACGGCAACGAGCAGTTCAAGAAGGACGACGACGGTCTCAATGTGCGGACACGCATCGAGACGATCTACTCGAAGGCAGGCTTCGCCTCCATCGACCCCGCGGACCTCCGCGGCCGGATGCGCTGGTGGGGCCTGTACACCCAGCGCAAGCCGGGGATCGACGGCGGCAGGACCGCGGTCCTGGAGCCGGAGGAGCTGGACGACGAGTACTTCATGATGCGGATCCGCATCGACGGCGGCCGTCTCTCCGTGGCCCAGCTGCGCGCGATCGGCGAGGTCTCGCAGACGTACGCCCGCGGCACGGCCGACATCACGGACCGGCAGAACATCCAGCTGCACTGGGTCCGCATCGAGGACGTGCCCGCCATCTGGGAGAAGCTGGAGGCCGTCGGGCTGTCGACGACGGAGGCGTGCGGCGACTGCCCGCGCGTCGTCATCGGCTCGCCGGTGGCGGGGATCGCGGCGGACGAGATCGTCGACGGCACGCCGGCGATCCGGGAGATCGAGCGCCGCTACATCGGCAGCAAGGAGTTCTCCAACCTGCCGCGGAAGTTCAAGTCCGCGGTCTCCGGCTCGCCGGCGCAGGACGTCGTCCACGAGATCAACGACATCGCCTTCGTGGGCGTCGTGCACCCCGAGCACGGCCCCGGCTTCGACGTCTGGGTGGGCGGCGGGCTGTCGACGAGCCCCCGGCTCGGCGAACGGCTGGGCGCCTGGGTGCCGCTGGAGGACGTCCCGGACGTGTGGGCCGGGGTGGTCGGCATCTTCCGCGACTACGGCTACCGCCGCCTGCGCACCCGCGCCCGGCTGAAGTTCCTGATGGCCGACTGGGGCCCGGAGCGGTTCCGCGACGTCCTGGAGAACGAGTACCTGAAGCGGAAGCTCACCGACGGGCCGGCGCCGGCCGAGCCGAGCAACCGCTGGCGCGACCACATGGGCGTGCACGAGCAGAAGGACGGCCGCTTCTACGTGGGCTTCGCCCCGCGCGTCGGCCGGGTGGACGGCAGCACCCTCACCAAGCTCGCCGAACTCGCGGCGGCGCACGGCTCGGACCGGCTCAACACCACCGTCGAACAGAAGATGATCATCCTGGACGTGGCGCGCGAGCAGGTGGACCCGCTCGTCGCCGGACTGGAGGCGCTCGGCTTCCAGGTCGCGCCCTCCCCCTTCCGGCGCGGCACGCTGGCCTGCACGGGCATCGAGTACTGCAAGCTCGCGATCGTGGAGACGAAGGCCCGCGGCGCCTCGCTGATCGACGAACTGGAGCGCCGGCTGCCGGACTTCGCGGAGCCGGTCACCATCAACATCAACGGCTGCCCCAACGCCTGCGCCCGGATCCAGACCGCCGACATCGGCCTCAAGGGCCAGCTCGTGCTGGACGCGGACGGCCGCCAGGTCGAGGGCTTCCAGGTGCACCTGGGCGGGGCTCTGGGGCTGCGGGCCGGCTTCGGCCGCAAGGTCCGCGGCCTGAAGGTCACCTCCGACGAACTCCCCGACTACATCGAGCGGGTGCTCACCCGCTTCGGCGAACAGCGCGAGGACGGCGAGCGGTTCGCGGCCTGGGCCGCGCGCGCCACGGAGGCGGACCTGTCATGAGCGGACGCGCCGCCCCCTTCTACTGCCCCTACTGCGGCGACGAGGACCTGCGCCCCTCCGAGGAGGGGCACGGGGCCTGGGAATGCACCTCCTGCAGCCGCGCGTTCCGCCTGTCGTTCCTCGGGCTGCTGGCCCCGCGCGGCCGGGGCCCCGCGCCCGTACCCGGCGAAGGGGACATCACGTCATGACCGTCACCGATCTGCAGGCGCTCGCCGAACGGGCGGGCCGCGAGCTGGAGGACGCCCCGGCGCCCGAGATACTGCGCTGGGCGGCCGAGACCTTCGGGAAACGGTTCTGCGTCACCTCCTCCATGGAGGACGCGGTCGTCGCCCACCTCGCCTCCCGCGCCCTGCCCGGCGTGGACGTCGTCTTCCTCGACACCGGCTACCACTTCCCCGAGACGATCGGCACCCGCGACGCGGTCGCGGCCGTGATGGACGTCAACGTCATCACGCTCACGCCCCGCGCGACCGTCGCCGAGCAGGACGCCGCGCACGGGCCCCGGCTGCACGACCGCGACCCCGACCTGTGCTGCGCGCTGCGCAAGGTCGAGCCGCTGGAGCGCGGGCTCGCCGCGTACGACGCCTGGGCGACGGGGCTGCGCCGCGACGAGTCGCCGACCCGCGCGGGCACGCCCGTCGTCGGCTGGGACGCGCGGCGGGGGAAGGTGAAGGTGTCCCCCATCGCCCGCTGGACCCAGGAGGACGTCGAGACGTACGTGTCCGAACACGGCGTGCTCACCAACCCGTTGCTCATGGACGGCTACGCCTCCGTCGGCTGTGCTCCGTGCACGCGCAGGATCGCGTCGGGAGAAGACGCGCGCGCGGGCCGGTGGTCGGGGCTCGCCAAGACCGAGTGCGGGCTGCACGGATGACACAGGAGCGGGAGCAGAGGATGAGCGGAGCCACGATCTGGCTCACCGGCCTGCCGAGCGCGGGCAAGACGACCATCGCCCGGGCGCTGGCCGCGCGGCTGAGCGGCGAGGGACACCGGGTGGAGGTGCTCGACGGCGACGAGGTCAGGGAGTTCCTCTCGGCCGGCCTGGGCTTCTCGCGCGAGGACAGGGACACCAACGTGCGGCGCATCGGCTTCGTCGCGCAGTTGCTCGCCGCGCACGGCGTGAAGGTGCTCGTCCCGGTGATCGCCCCCTACACGGACTCCCGCGAGGCGGTGCGCAAGCACCACCAGCAGCGGGGCACGGGCTATCTGGAGGTGCACGTGGCCACCCCGCTGGAGGTGTGCTCGGCCCGGGACGTGAAGGGCCTGTATGCGCGGCAGGCGGCGGGTGAGCTGTCCGGGCTGACGGGTGTGGACGATCCGTACGAGGTGCCGGCCGATCCGGACCTGCGGATCGAGGCGCACGCGCAGAGCGTCGCGGAGTCGGCCGGGGCGCTGCACGCGCTGCTGGTGGGAAGGGGGCTGGCATGAGCGTTCCGGACAGTCCGTACGTGTTGTCGCATCTGGATGTGCTGGAGTCGGAGGGGGTGCATGTCTTCCGGGAGGTGGCGGGGGAGTTCGAGCGGCCGGTGCTGCTGTTCTCCGGGGGCAAGGACTCCATCGTCATGCTGCATCTGGCG